>NC_007912.1:3830843-4444187 GCF_000013665.1 Saccharophagus degradans 2-40 | reverse complement strand
TGATTCTATGGATTCCTCCATCGAGGAGGCGCGTCAGGAGTTAATCGCGTCTAAAAAAGATATGACCTTCTTGGAAGAAAACTTCAATCAAATAAGTCGGCTATATAAGCAGCAAATGGTATCTGAGACAGATTACAAAAACGCCAAGCGCCAGTTTGAATCCAAGCAGGCCATGCACTCATCTATAGAATCTAAAATAAACCGTTTAACAAGTTTGCGTGACGTAGAAACAAATAACGTATATTTAGCGAACAAAAATTTAGAAGCGTTGGAGACAACTAAAGATAGCCAGCTAAAAAGTGCAAAAGCCAAAGTAGATACCGCCTTGGCCCGTGTGAATGTGGCGCAAGCTGAATACGATTTGGCGGCTCTTAATTTAAAGCGAACCAATATTCTGGCAAAAAGGTCGGGTTTTATTACTAATCGACGAATATCTAGTGGTGACTACATTGAGATAGGGCAGCCTATTGCGAGTATTGTTTCCTGCCAAGATAATCCCTGGATACAGGCAAACTTTAAAGAAACGCAGGTAGGTAAAATGCAAAAAGGGCAAAAGGTTGAATTTACGATAGATACCTACCCAGAAATAGTATTCGAGGGGTATTTAGAGAGTATATCTAGTGGTAGTGGTTCCACATTTAGTGTTTTACCGCCAGAAAACGCCACAGGAAATTTCACCAAGGTGGTAAAAAGAATGCCGGTAAAAATATCAATTGCAGAAGACAAGGGCGCAATATTTAGAATAGGAGCCTCTGCGAATGTAAAAGTATTTACCCGCTGATATAAGCAGTATTATGTTTTTTCAAAGAGCGCTTTAGCGCTCTTTTTTTTCCAAAAAATAACGTCCATATTAAAAAACAACTACCACAAACAAAAATAATAACAACCTCATGCCTGCAAATAATTGATTATACGCCCTGTAACATATGCCAACTTATATACGCTAATAAAAATGCTTATTCTTGCTTTACTGAATATATACATTCAAAAGTCACTTAACGAGTAGAGCAATCATTATGTTTAGATTATTGGGTAACAGAGAAGTCCCAGCGGTGGGTTTAGGCTGCATGGGTATGAGCGAATTTTACGGCGCGGCGGACGAAGCAACCTCATTACAAACATTGAATGAAGCCTTCAACCTAGGTTACCGACATTTCGATACAGCAGACATGTACGGGTTCGGCCACAACGAAACATTGGTTGGCAAGTTTATAAACCAAGAAAATATTAACCGTGAAGAGCTATTTATCAGTACTAAGGGCGGTATTGTTAGAGATGTGAATGATAAATATAACGTATCGGTTAACAGCACCGAACAATACATTCGCGCTGCATGTGAAGCATCTTTAAAGCGATTGAATACTGAATATATTGACCTTTACTACCTACACCGCTTGGACCCAGCAATAGAGTTGGAAGAAAGCATTGGCACGCTTAAAGCGCTTGTAAAAGAAGGAAAGATTAAAAATATTGGCCTGTGTGAAGTGTCGGAAGATCAACTTGCAAAAGCACATCAAATTCACCCTGTGGCTGCAGTGCAAAGTGAATTATCGCTTTGGTCGCGTGATTCCGAGCTAGGTGTATTGCCTCTTTGTGTTGAGCTTGGTGTGGCATTCGTAGCATTTAGTCCCTTAGGGCGCGGCTTTTTAAGCGGTAGCATAGATAAAAGCTTTATGGCGGGCGTAAGTGACGACCTAGATTTTAGAAAGCGCTTGCCTCGTTTTAGCGAAGACAATATTGATTCCAATATGCAGTTGGTGGAAAAGCTAAAAGGCGTTGCCGAGCGATTGCAGGCGCCAGTATCGCAAGTGGCGCTGGCGTGGGTTCTAGCTAAAGCACCTAACGTTCATATTATCCCTGGTTCCAAAACCCCCAAGTACTTACAAAATAATTTTGACTCAAGATTACTTTCGTTAGAACCGAACGTAGTCGAAGAGCTTAATACTATTTTCTCGCCAGATGCTGTTGTCGGCTCGCGCTACCCGCAAAAAATACTTGAAAAGTCATCCGCCTAATACTGCCTAAAAAGTATCGTTAGATTAAACCTAAATATTTATTAAATTTACATTATTCATCTTTAAGGAGAGATCATGAACATTGAAGAATTATCACCATCGTTGGTTGACAGCTTAGACCCAAGTGTAGAAATCAATATTACCTTGGAAGACAGTCAAACGCTTTCGCATGCCATTATGCAATTGCTAGATAGACCTAACCCTTTTGATTCATTGCAAAATAATCCAGCAGAAAAAGAGCATTTAGACCAGCTTCTTAAGGTAGTGGTAGAGCGCTTCGAAGGCCCTGCCAACCCAGATATGGCTTTCGAGCTGCACAAGTCACTAAACACTATTTACGATTATCAAATTAACGCGTTTGCAAAAGCGCCGCAGTATGACCCCACGTTAATGGAAGTGATGGCTAAGCTCGAATCGGCATGGTTAGCGTTTGAGAAAAAACGTATGCCACAAGAAGATATTCCTACAGAGCCTAAAGCCTTTAGTAAGTGGTTGAAGCAGTATGTGCTTAAGCACCCTTCCTCAAATCATCCTCTGTTTCAGTACCTTGCCGACGAAAGTAAAAAAGAAGAAATGTCTTACTTCTTTTCGCAAGAGGTAACGATTGACCCGCGTTTCGACGACTTGATCGCATTGATGCAAGTGGGTATTAAAACCCCCGGTATCAAAATGGAGTTGGCAAGTAACTTTTGGGATGAAATGGGTAACGGCGTTCCAGAGGATGTACACACAGAATTGTTCTCTCGATTGTACAGCGAGCTAGATATTTATCGTGACGGAGAAACGTTTGCAGATGTACTCGAGCGTGCTTCGTGGCAGGCGTTGGCTTGTGGTAATACATTGCTTTATTCCGTACTACACCGCAAGAACTTAAATATTGGCTTGGGTGCATTGGGTACCGTAGAAATTATCTCGCCCTTCCGATTTTCTCACTTAGTACGCGGTTTCAAACGTTTAGGTTTATCCGATGAAGCGTCAGAGTATCACCAAACTCACATTTCTATTGATGCGCGCCACGGTAATGGCTGGTTGACGAACGCAATACGCCCGACAGTTGCGCAATCGGTAGAAGCGCGCGAGGAAGTATTCTTCGGTTCTATGTTACGTATGAATACATCTATGGACTATTGCGAGCATATGGCCAAAACCTTTGCTCTTGATATTAACTAATAGGCGCATTTATTGACGCGTTTACCAATTGATCTGGTATAGGAACACACAAATATGAATGCGAACTACTATGTAATTGTTGGGGATGATTACGCTAAGTTTTCTCAACAACCAAATGTATTTACCGTTTCTGAGTTGTATAAAGAAATGGTAGACGATAAAACCTGGCCGGGAGAAAACGCGAGTTTTATATTTGGCCAAGGTATTGGCTATACAGACAGAGAATTTATTGAAACTTCCTTGAAAAATAGAAGCGTAGATAAAGTGTATTCTTTCTCTCCGGTTGCTACGTTGGCGGATACCCATAAGCACGCGGAAGAAAATGTGCTTATTACCGAACCGCGACGTTTAGGTAAGCTTAATTATGCGTTCGATTTAAGTTTAACCGACAAAATAGATAGATTGTCCGACCACGTAACCGGCCAACATGTAGGTGCAATGTTGCTAATGGAAGCTGCGCGTCAGGCAACAATTGCAGTATTAGAATACGAATACTGTCGCAATTCTAGCGAGTCTTTTGGCTTGGTGTTAGATCGGTTTGATTCACGCTTCGACGGCTACTTGTTTCCGCTCCCTGCTTCACTTAACACGGTTATTAAAGAGCTAAAGGTATCGGCCAAAAGTATCACTGTGGTGGTAACTTCTACCGTCATTCAGTGCGGAGTGGATATTGGCAGCATTAGCTTAGATGTAACCCTGTGTAACTCGCGCTTGCTAAACAAAATAGAAAGTAAAAAATCGCAAACAGCTGTGAAAGAGCTTTGTCGCAGAGTAGATGAAGCGCTAGAGCAGCGGCTCGATATTGCTTAGGTGGTGTAGCTATGAATGTTCAGCGCAAGGTGTTAATTGTTGGTGCCGGTCCTACGGGGTTAACGTTGGCTAACGATCTGGCTCGCCGAGGAGTAGCGTTTGATATTGTCGACAGAAAAGCTGGGCCTACTTCCGATAGTAAAGGCCTTGCCCTGAACGTAAGTAGTCAGTACGGGCTGAAGCTTATTGGCGTCCGTACCCCAGTTGGCGAGCGGGGCATGTCAATCTCGCGTTTAAATTTGCACTGGCAAAATGCGCGCTATAGCTCGGTTAATTTCGCGCATGTACGGGGGGCTATCCAGTCCCTTGTAACCCAGCCGCAAGCGGTTACCGAAACTGAATTGATTAGCGCGCTATTACACGTGGATGTGCGCGTAAAGTGGTGCCACAGAGTTGCAAACATTACAGACACCGCTAGTGGTGTAAGTGTTGAAATCGAATCGCCAGCAGGTGAATTGCAAACGCAGCACTATGATTATGTGGTGGGGTGTGATGGCAAACACAGTGTTGTGCGTAAGCATTTAGATATTGCCTTTGATGGTTTCGACTACGACATGCATTTTACCCTAGGGGATTTCGATATTGATTTCCCATTTGGTAAACACGAAGTGCAATATTTTGTGTACCCCGATACTTTTTTTATTCTTGTGCCAATTGCTAAAGGGCGCTGGCGGGTAGTGGTTAAGTTCTCTGGTGCTGTGCCCGATGAGCCGCCAAGTGTAGAAGATATGAATGCCGTACTGGCTAGATATTTTGGCAAGCGATTTAAGCTGGGGGCCCCAGCTTGGATATCGCGCGCACCATTTTATAACCGGGTTGCGCAAAACATACATAAAAATAGATGCTTTTTAGCGGGCGATGCCGCGCACCTTTTCAGCCCTATAGGCGGTACCGGTATGAATACCGGAATGCAAGATGCCTTTAATCTTGGTTGGAAATTGGCTGCGGTTATTACCGGGCAGTCGGATGCGCAGCTACTCGATACTTATCAATTGGAGCGGTTACCTGCAATTCAGGAGGCAGCAGCTAGCTCTGATACTTCCACCCAGCTAATTTGTAAACCAGATAACACCAGTCGATTAATACAATTAATAGCACCACGTTTTGTAAATCGCACCTTTCTTAAGAAGGTGTTGCCTAGCGCTCACTCGGGGTTAGCTATGCAGTTAACGTTAGATGCAGTGAATGCGACCCATACGGGGGTGGATGTGAGCGAGCAAAACGTATTCGCGGCAGAGGGAAAATTAAATCCAGTCGTGTTGCATGCCACTAATAAGTTAACCCCCTCTAATGGTGACGTGTTCCCGTTAGCTGGGCCGGTATTTATTGTTAATCAGTACGCGTTGAGTAACCCACAGCTACGCCTGCGAGTACAGGCGCTGTTTAGTGCCTTAAACGGTATGAGTGGTGCGCAGGTTTGGTTTGTGAGTGGGGGCAAAAAAGAGGCAGCTGGATCCGCTGTTGTGCAATTGCAAACTAACATGCCGCAACGGTTTTTACGCCTGCCTGCATTTTTAGAGGCAGAGACACCCAGCCCTGAATGGGTGCAGGTGGTTCGTCCAGATGGAATCACCCTCGCGGTTAGAAAGCTGAGCGATGTAAAGGCTATAGGTGAGCAAGTCATAAGCGGTTTGAAAATTAAAAACATAGGTAACCAAACAAAACAGGTGGCAATGTATGAATAAGTATGTCAAAGAAATAAACGGAATTCGCACAGAAATTATTGAATCGCGCGGCGTGGGTACACCTGTGTTTATTTTTCACGGTAACTCAAGTGGAGCAAGCGCATATGTCGATTTGTTGCAATCCGAAGTGGGAGATACCTACAGGCTTATCGCGGTTAGTTTTCCTGGGCACGGTGAATCTGCTTACTACCGCGAAGATGTTACTGAAGTTACTATTGAGCAGCTTGGCGAGTTTACCGTTGATGTAGTAAATAGCTTTGGCTTTGATAAGTATGTGCTTATTGGTCAAAGTCTTGGTGGTCATGCTTTATTGGAGTCGCTACCAGCGCATTCTAATGCGGCTGGATTGGTGCTTGTGTCTTCGCCACCTATCGCATTGTCTCGCTTGGGTGATGCCTTTTTAGCAGACCCAACCGATGGTTTGCTGTTTAAAGGTGAATTGAGTGAGCAAGAGTGCGCTCGCTTTGGCAAAGCCTTTGTGCAAACAGGGTCAATCGATAAGCTACAAGAGCTAGTTACATTAATTGAGTCAACCCACCCTCAGTTTCGTGAGCAGCTTGGTGCTGGCTTAGGTGCGGGCAAGGTATTGGATGAAGTGGCATTGCTAAAACAAAGTGATCTACCTTGTTTAATGCTAAAAGGCGAATTCGATCGTTTTCTTAACAGCGCTTACTACGATACCTTGTTAAATGACGACAAAATAAAAGCAGATGTTATTACTTTCCCCGGTGCAGGGCATGCAATACAGGTGGATTTACCCACAGCTTTTGAAGTGGTTGTAGGTCAATTTATAGCGAACGTTACTAGCGCTAATGTATCGAAGCCAGCGGTTGCCTCATCACAAGAGTCACAAGAGGTGCATGTAAATGGGTAATAAAGCAGCTTTTTTCGATGTGGATGGCACCATTATTTCTACAAAAAGTATGGTGAGTTTTGCGCGGTACCTCGAGCTAAATACTTCCGATACCATTAAAGTGACTGCATTGTCACTTTTTCTAAAACGTTTATATGCTAAATTAAGCACCGATGAAGCTCGAGCGGATCTTAATCGTCATTATTTCTCAATATTCAAAGGCGTATCGCAAGCGGAAGTCGAAAAAGCTGCAGAGAAGTGGTACGCAGAAATGGAGCAGTCTGGCGATTTTTATATCGCCTCTACAGTGGCCGAAATTAAGCGCTTACAAGCGGAAGGCTACCGAATTGTGTTGGTAACAGGTTCGTTTGCTCCACTTTTACGCCCGTTAATTAAACGCTTTAATATCGATGCCGCGCTACATACTACGCCAGAGACGATTAATGGTGTTTACACGGGGGAGGTTGTCGGCAGCCCCTGTATTGGCGAAACCAAGCGCACACGTATACTGCGCTATGCGCTAGACAATAATATAGACTTGGCGGCTAGCTGGGCGTTTGGCGACGACGATAGTGACCTGCCAATGTTAAAGTTAGTGGGCAATGGTGTACGTATAGATCCAGTGGCTGCTTATTAAGCCACTGTTCTAGTATTTGGTGGCCGCTCTTGCGCAAAAGTTTTGGTTGCGTCAACCGATACTCATTACGGCATAAAACATTGTTCATGCAATAAAAGTTTTGGCTAAAAAGCTACGGTGTATTTATGGGACAGCAATATCAAGAAATTCTAGAAAAGCATAAAACATTCATTGAAGCGCAAAAAATATTTTTTGTAGGTACGGCCACCGAAGACAGCCGCGTAAACATCTCGCCCAAAGGCATGGATAGCTTTCGGGTGTTGGGTGGCAATAGGGTAATTTGGCTAAACGTAACGGGTAGCGGAAATGAAACTGCAGCCCATGTGCAGCGTTGCCCGCGTATGACAGTTATGTTTTCTGCGTTTGAGGGCAAGCCCGTTATTATGCGTTTATATGGTACAGCAAAAGTTATTCATAAAAACGACAGTGAATGGAGCGAGTTATACAGCAAATTCGAGCCGATTGCCGGAGCCAGACAAATATTTGATATGCAGGTAGAAATGCTGCAAACATCTTGCGGTATGGCTGTACCTTATTTCGAATATGTGGGCGAGCGCGAATTGCTTAGGGATTGGGCCGTGAAGCAAGGTGACGAAGGCCTAAAGAAATATTGGGCGAAAAAAAACCAGGCAACGATAGATGGCTTATCAACAAGCATTGTAGAGCTTAACACCTAGTTGCTTGTGCTATGTATTCTTTGGTTGCCTTATTAATACCGTAGCGCCAATAATTATAACCACAGTAAGTGGAATACCTATTGTCACTTGCGTGTGCCAGCCAAACTCAAACAGCACCCAGGCGGCACTTAGTGCGGCAGTTGCTTGCACGGTAAACACAATAAAGTCGTTTACCGCTTGCGCCTTAAAGCGTTCTTCGTGCTTATAGGTTTTGGGTAGTAAGCTTGTGCCGCTTAAAAATAAAAAATTCCACCCTACACCAAGTAAAACCAGTGCCCACCAATAATGCATCAACGCCTGCCCCGCAAACGCAACAAGAATAACCACACCGTAGAGTATTCCGCCCAGTAGCATAACTTTGCCTTCGCCCAGCTTCTTAAGTAAAAAGCCGGAAAATAAACTGGGTAAAAACATGGCCACTAAATGACTTTGTATTACCCATTTAGCATCGGCCAAGCTGTAACCGTGATGGGTATGCATGCTAAGCGGTGTAGAGGTCATTAAAAAGCTCATTAAGCCATAACCAAAACCTGCGGAAATTAACGCAATAATAAACAGGGGTTGGCGAACAATGTCTTTGAGCGGACGGGCGCTAGATGTTGTGTTTGTTGCTGAAGCAATGGGGTTGTTAAACAGGCTAAATATCAGCATCGCCAATACAATAAGGCCAATTAATAATAAGAACGAGCCGGTGTACTCTGCATAGCCGCTAAGCATGTGGCGGCCGAGCGTGCCTAATTCTGGCCCTATTAATGCGCCCACAATATTAAAAAGCATAAGTGCCGAAAGTGCGGGGCCGGTATTGCTTGGGTCGGATAGGCTTTCTATAGCGGCAAAACGAAACTGCTGATAAAACGCTGTGCCCGTGCCGATAAGTAAGCCGCAGCACACCATAAGCCAAAAATTGTGACTGTTCACGGCCGTTATTGCGCACAGCGCAGCGAGTACGGTGGCAGAAAAACCAAAATAGGTGCCGGCCTTTCTGCCAAAGCGCTTCAGAATCATGGTGGCGGGAATAGTGCTGGCAGCCATGCCAACCACAAAAGCGGCAATGGGCAGCGTGGCCAAGCTTGGGCTGGGCGCAAGCTCGGCACCAATAAGCCCGCCAACCAGCATTAGCAGCGAAATTCCAGCCATTGTTAACGATATGGTGCAGGCTAGCACCCAGACATTGCGCGGTAGTGAAAGCATGGCTCAGTTGATCCCTGTGGAGCGGATGGCAAGTGTAATGGTTGCTGGTTTGCGGGGCTAGATGCACGCAGGGTGAAATGTTGCTTGCGGGCAAAGATCTCTCGTTTTGCGAATTAATTAGAGGTATTACTACTTGGGAGCCTCTGATTTACCTTGCACAAAGGCCGGCCTGTGGGTAGATTGTTGGCCCTAGCGCACAGGGATGCTGTAAGCAAAATAACACCGGATGTACCGCTCTTCTTGGTTAATTCTGCTTTTTTAACTTCTCCTTGTGTAATATAAAAATCTTTAATAAACAATTAGATAGGTCTCTATTTTTTGTTACATGTAATATTTGTAATTAATTACATGTAAAATTTCTTGCGTATTACATGTAATCTGATATGGTTAATTCATGAAAGCAAAATCTTCTGCACATTATCAGCGTGAGTATCGCCAGCGCCTACGGGATATGGGGTTGGTTAAAAAGGAGGTTTGGATACTGCCTGCAAACGCCAAGCAGCTAACGGTGTACGAGAAGCTGTTGCGGCAACCACAACCAGTAAACGTTATCGGAAAAGGAGAAGGGGTTATGACAGCACCGATTAAGACTTGGACTACTCAGAGCCTGCATGAGGCACTGCTAAATGAAGAGCTATTTACCTCGGGCAGCGCCACGGCAGAGCTTATTGATGGTGTAGAGCCTGCACTTCACATTGTTATGTTGGAATACGGCGATCTGCCTTTGTTTTTAACTGTGGCGGGTGAGCAAATAATCGTGGAGGCGGTACTGTGGGGTGCCGACGAGGTGAGCGATATAGCCAAGTTTAACGATACTATTTTGCGCACCCATAAGTACTTCCCGCTATCCACTATTAGTTTGGATACATTGAGTGACGGCAAAGATTATTACCATATGTTCGGCGCATTAAGTGCAGCGTCTATTTTGCCAAACATTATTTTTGAAATAGAAACCCTCGCTTCGAATGTAATAAATGCTACTGAAGCGTATGGCGAATACTTAACCCCCTCAATTGCAGCCAAAGGCTAGAGGAGAGCATCATGAATATTTGGTCCAAAATGGTTACTGCGTTACGTGGCGGTGTAAACGAAGCGGGCGAGCTTATTGTTGACAGTCAGGCGTTGCGTATTCTCGATCAAGAAGTTCGCGACGCAACGGCTGAGTTAAAGCATTCTAAAGATGGCTTAACCACAATTTTGGCACGCCAAAAGCTGGCGGAAGAAAAAGCGTCGAGCATTGGCGAAAGCATTGCGGAATACGAAGGTTATGCAGTGAAAGCTATGGAAAAAGGCGACGATGCATTAGCGCTAGAAGTGGCCGAAAAAATAGCCGACCTAGAAAACCAGCTGGATACCGAGAAGAAATCGGCGGCCCAGTTTGCGGCGAGTGCTAACGATTTGCGCAAAGCTATTTTAGCAGCCGAGCAAAATATAAAGCGTATTAAGCAGCAAATAGATACGGTGAAAGCCACCGAAAATGTTCAGCGCGCGCAAGTAGCGGTTGCTGAGCGTCACAATGGCTCAAATTCTAAATTGCGTACCGCTATGGATTCGCTCGACCGCATTAAAGAAAAGCAAGCGCTTAAATCTGCTCAAATTAAGGCCGCGGCCGAATTAGCAGAGGACTCTCGCGAAGACTCATTGCAAGACAAGCTCGAAAAAGCAGGGATTGCAGCAAGCGGTGCTAGAGCGCAGGATGTGCTGGATAGACTTAAAAACAAAAAGTCGTAACTATCGATGTATTTTATTGCTGGGCAGTGTTTTGCTCACTTTGCTTAGAAGGATGCCCCTATGTTTGCCGCACTACTCACAGAAACCATGGACCCGTTTTACGAGATTTGTTCGTCGTTTCCGACGGTTATCTTTACCGTGCTGCTCGCATTTTGTGTGTTCTATTGGATATTTGCGGTGTTAGGGCTGGTCGAGATAGATGCGTTAGATTTCAACTTCGGCGTAGACGACGGCGGTGCAGCAGACAGTATAGATAACTTAAATGTTATGGCGGGCCTGCTACTTAAGCTTGGTCTTAACGGTGTGCCATTCACTATTGTGTTAAGCCTTATTACGCTAATAGGTTGGCTTACCTGTTTTACGGTTGTGTATTTTGTTTTCCCTTGGGTGCCAGGGGCATTGTTGGAGTTTATTGTAGGTATACCCATTTTTATTGGTGTGCTTTACATGTCGGCAATGGTAACTGCGCAAATAATACGCCCGCTAAGGCCGCTTTTTTTAGAGGCAGATCAACATGTAGAAAAACACATTGTGGGTCAGGTGGGCATAGTGCGTACTGGTCGGGTAGATAAAACATTCGGCGAGGCCACCGTGGAAGATGGTGGTGCGGGTTTAATCGTAAAGGTGCGGAGTTATAAGGATGAAACCTTTGCCCGTGGCGATAGAGTAATTTTATTGGAATACGACGCTGTAGGTAATACTTACCGCGTAATATCAGAAAAAGATTTTTTAAATAATTAAGCAAAGGCTTATATAAGGAGATAAACATGGCAGAACATGCCCCGCTATTTATGGCAATATTGATTGGAGTCGGCATTCTATTTGGTGTGCTGCTTGGTGTAATGGCTCTGTTCAAAGCCTTCTACGTAAAAGTAGAACAAGGCGTAGCGTTAATAAAAAATGACATGAGCGCACGCCCAAAAGTGTTCTTTACCGGTGCCTGGGTATTGCCGGTTATCCATAAAAAGGAATTGATGCGTATTTCGCTTATTACCCTAGAGGTGGATAGGCGCGGTAAAGAAGGTCTAATTTGTGCCGATAATATGCGAGCAGATATAACTGTTGCGTTTTATTTGCGCGTAAACGAAACGCCAGAAGATGTTCTAAAAGTGGCTAAGTCGTTAGGTGCTAATCGTGCATCGGATAAAAACGCTGTTCACGAATTATTTAATGCTAAATTCTCTGAAGCATTGAAGACCGTAGGTAAGCAAATAGATTTCGTTAAATTGTTTGAAGATCGCCAGCAATTTCGCGATAAAATTATTGAAGTAATTGGCAACGATCTAAACGGCTACGCTCTAGAAGATGTTGCAATTGATTACTTAGAGCAAACGCCAAAAAGCGCGCTGGACCCAGCAAATATTCTTGATGCAGAAGGTATTCGCAAGATTACCGAGCTAACAGCTACGCAAAATATTCAAACCAACATATTTTCGCGCGACGAAGAGCTGGCCATTAAGAAAAAGAACGTATCTACCGTAGAAGCGATGCTAGAGCTTGAGCGTCAGCAGGCAGATGCCGAAGCTCGCCAAAAGCGTGAGGTGGAAACCATTAAAGCGCGTGAAGAAGCGGAAACTAAACGCGTGCAAGAAGAAGAGCGCAAAAAGGCAGAAATGGCCACCATTATGGTGGAGCAAGATCTGCAAGTGCAATCGGAAAATCAAAAGCGTGAAATTGAAGTGGCAGAGCAAAATCGCCAGCGCGCTGTAGTGATTGAAATAGAAAAAGTAACGCGAGCAAGAGATCTCGAAGTTGTAGCGCGCGAACGCGAAGTAGAATTGCAGCGAATTGAAGCCGAAAAAGCAATTGAAGTAGAGAAAAAAGAAATTGCTAATGTTGTGCGCGAGCGAGTAGCGGTAGATAAAACTGTTGCTATCGAAGAAGAGAAAATCAAAGAAGTGCGTGAAGTATCTGAAGCTGACCGCACTAAGCAGGTACAAGTGCTTGCAGCAGAAGCGAAAGCGGAAGAAGAGAAAGTTAAAATAACCAAAGATGCAGAGGCACAAGAAGCTGCTGCCAAACATAAAGCCATTGAAATAACTACTCTAGCGCAAGCTAATCTCGAAGCCGCAGCAAAAGAAGCGGATTCGAAGAAGAAATTGGCAGAGGGTACTCAGGCGGAAGAAGCTGCACACGGCTTAGCAGAAGCGAAGGTGCAAGAAGCCAAAGCCGATGCAATGGAGAAAGAAGGACTGGCCACAGCGCGAGTTACTCAGTCGCAAGGTGAATCTGAAGCGAATGTAATTGCAATGAAAGGCGACGCCGAAGCGAAAGCGGTACGCGAAACCGGTTTGGCCAAAGCAGACGTTACGCGCGAGCAATTTAAAGCTGAAGCAGATGGCTTAGTCGAGAAATTTGACGCGATGGGCAAAATGAGCGAAAGCGCGCGCGAGCACGAAGAGTTCCGCATGACGCTAGAAACGGCCTTCCAAGAAGCATTGGCGTCTATCGAAGCTGGTAAAGAAATCGCGAAAGAAAATGCCGAAGTATTGGCAACTGCACTGCAAAAAGCACACATCGATATTGTGGGCGGTGAAGAGCACTTCTTTGATAACTTTGCCAAGTCACTTTCTATAGGTAAGGCGGTAGATGGCTTAGCGGGTAAAAGCGGCACCATACAAGCGTTACTTGAAAAAGTAATGACGATGTCTGCCGGTGCTCAGGCCGCAACCAAGGCACCAGTGGTAGAAACACAGCAATAGTCGCGGGAAATGTAGCGGCGTTGCCAGAAATGCGCGTGGCAGGGGCGTGAGCGGTAAACACGAGCCTGCCACCAGCTGCGCGACGAGTGAGAATAAATATGGATATAACCAAAAAAGTTATTAATAAAGATGTAGGTGTGGCAACGGCAATTGGTGCGGGTTTAGGTGCATTGGCCGGGGCGCAAAATAATAAAACTGCCAGTACTGCTTTACTGGGTGCAGGTGTAGGGGCGCTAGTGGGCATTTTTGGTGAAAGCCTACTCAAAACTTTTACCGGCGATGTGCAGCCAGAGCCTGCCCCAGTTGAAGGCGAAATTATCCCCAAAGGCAAATAAATATTTTTAAAAAGGAATAAATTATGACGGAATCACGCGATTATTTAGAAATGTCTTTTCGCTCAATAGAATGTTTTGCAAATGACGGCAAGTTAGATGCAAAAGAGCTAGGTAAAATTATTGCCATTGCAGAAAAGGATGGCGAAATTGATCAGAATGAAGTGCGGGTTTTACGCAGTATTGTCGCCAAAATAAAACCTGCCGAAGTCGATGATGCAATGAAGGCTAAGCTTGCAGCCTTGTCGAAAAAAATCGAAGGCATATCTGGCTAACACAAGCCAATTGGGCGAGCAAGGTAGTATTGCTTCGCCCATGTAAGCGGCAATTTGAATATGCCGCCGTCTAAACCAAAAGAATAGCTGTAAGCGATACAAATAATTAGGGATGCGTTAGGTATGTCTGCAGAAATAAATGAGCAAGAACAACTCGTGGATAATGCGGTTGCAGAAGGTGGAGCCTATGAGGTTATTCGCAAACGCTTGCTCGAGCAGGGAAACAAGCTAGAAGAAGCCACCCGCCAAATAAACCAGGCACGCTTGGATGAATTTGGCAGCTCAGAAATGACCGTAGCTGCACGCGTACGTGTTCGCACCGAAAATAACTGTATTGCGCGCGACATAGTACAGGTAGGTAAATACCTTTTATTTGGCTATAACGTTTTTATTGGCCTTAAAAAAGAAACGCTCGTAGAAGATGTATTCGCGTTATTTAGTCTTACGGGCGAGGGCGATGCGTTAGAGCTGCATGAGCAGAGTAAGGAAGGTACATTTCTAGCCGATACTCGCTTCAAACAAGATTTTTCTGAATTATATCGCTACTACAAAGCCACCAAACTTGTCGAGCTAACCGTAAAAGACGGTAAGCTATTAATGGGCTTTCAAATTGGTGAGCGCTTAGAGGATATTCGCGTATTTCGTTGGGCCGTATCGGCCACCGGCGATACCGTAGAATATATCGATAATCGCGGTGAGCGCGATATTCAATTGCCCCCCGCTTACGACTTTGAATGGACGCAATGCACCCGTGAAGATACCGTGCATGGTCGCCATCCCCATGTAAATATTTTAGATAAGGTATTCGTTGAAACTGTTGGCGGCGACCTAACTATAAAAATAGAAAATAATACCGAAGATGGTAAAGGTATTTATTCCGAATCGGTTGAAGACAAAACACAGTCTATCGACGATGCAGAATTTCATTACGCCAAACTAGGCGACCTCATTCTTATTAAGGTATTGCCATATAAAGAAACTGTATGGCGTTACTTCGTATTTAATACCCTAATCCGTAGTGTAAAGCGCATAGATGCAGTGGGTGCTTCGTGCGTACAGCTACCTGAAGATCACGGTATCGTTTTTCCCGGCGGCTACTATTTACAAAATGGTGAGTACAAAACCTTTGAAGAGCAAACAGATGGTTTGCGGTTTAAGCGTGTCATTCGCTCGCCCAATGGCGAAGATGTGCTCTATGTGTTTTATGAGCCGGGTGAAGGTGTTGTAGCGCTATTGGCGTACAACATGATTGATAAAAAATTGCTCAACCCAATATTTGGTCACGGCTACGCTTTAGCCGACGACGGTCGTTTGGTTATCTTTTCTGCAGAAGGGGAACCAACGCGCGTGCACCCCATGCAAATATGGCAAACCCCCTATGTAAGTGATGAATTTGCAAGCAACGCACCGGCAAGCCAAACCTTTTTCGGTCGCATAGGCAATGCTGCCCTTGTGCGCGGTATCTCCGATTTATTTAGTATTTGCCGTGCTGTAAATAATCAATCGGTATCGGTACGGGTGTATGAAGAACTAGCCCGCAGTGCCCTAAAAGTATTCGATGATCACTACTGGGTTTTAGATAAAACTCAGCAAGGGTTAACTAATATTCAAACCGAGTTACGCGAAATAGCCGCAACGGCGGAATTGGCGGTTGATGAATTCGCCAAAGTAGAAAGTATTCGCAAGCAGTCAGACGAAGCACTTGCTACTGCCACTTCTAAGCACAAGAAATTAATTGAAGCTATTCGCTCGTCCTCTTGGGAAACCGCCGAGGAATATGTCGACGCCCTCGATCAATTGCGCCAGCACGCCGGCCATTTAGCAACCATAAAAAGCTATCGCTACATCAATGTGGCCGCTATAGAAAAAATGGGGCAAGAGCTCGAGCAGGCGCAGGCTAGCTTAAGTGAAAGAACGGTTGTGTTTCTTTCTAGCGATAATGCGTTATTACCCTACTACGATAAAATAGAAAGCTTAAATGCTGAGGCAGAAGAGGCGCAAACGATCGCCGAATTAAAGCCCGTTTTAGAAACGATAGAAAAAACAGCCAGCGGCTTAGATTTGCTATCAGAACTGCTTTCTACATTAAAAGTAGATGATGCGACTTTACGTACGCGTATTATCGATGCCATCTCCGAGGTGTACTCGAAACTCAACCAAAGCAAAGCCGACGCGCGACACAAACAGAAGGGCTTGGGGTCGGCAGAGGCCGTGGCGGAGTTCTCGGCCCAATTTAAATTATTTACGCAAAGTATTACTAACGCACTTGGGTTGGCTACCACCCCAGAAAGCTGCGAAGAACAAATGTCGCGCCTTTTGGTGCAGTTGGAAGAGCTTGAATCGCAGTTTAGTCACTTGGATCAGTTTTTGGCCGATATTATGGCCAAGCGCGAAGAAATCTACGAAACCTTTGAGTCCCACAAGCAGCGTTTGCTCGACGAGCGCGAGCGCAGAGCACACTCGTTAGCGGACGCAGCAGAGCGCGTACTAAAAAGTATAGAAAAGCGTGCAAATAAATTTACCGAGCCCGATAAAATGAACGCGTACTTTGCTGCCGATACTATGGTGCACAAAGTTCGCGAATTTGTTGAGCAGTTGCGCGAGCTAAACGCAGCGGTTAAGGCAGATGACATTGAAGCCAAGTTCAAAGCGATTAAAGAGCAATCACAGCGTGTATTGCGCGATAAATCCGATATCTATGAAGGCGGCGGTTCTGTTATTAAGCTTGGCCCGCGCCATAAATTTAGCGTTAACACGCAGGAGCTAGATCTCACCATTATCCCCCGTGGCGAAGGGCTGAGCTGCCACTTAACAGGTACAGATTATTTTGAAAGTATCGAAGACGAAGCGCTACTAGCATTAAAGCCCTATTGGCAGGTATCGCTCGAATCTGAAAGCGACACGGTTTACCGGGCGGAGTTTCTCGCTGCCACTATTATTCGTGCAGCTGAATTACAAGAAGCGGGTTTAAGTTTAGAGAAGCTCAACCTCACGCTACAGGATGAGAACGCAGCGCTCAGCTTGGTGCGCGAATTCGCGACGCCACGCTACAAAGAGGGTTACGAAAAAGGCATTCACGATCACGATGCAGTAAAAATTTTGCAGGCAATAGTGCCGGCAATGGAAAGCGCAGATTTGTTAGTGTTCGACCCCAAAAGCAGGGGCTTGGCGCAAGTGTTTTGGGCGAATATCCAACGTATATCTGACCAGCTACAAAATAAACGTCTCACCTATGAAACCTGGGGCGAGCGTGCGCAATCGGCTGCGCGTATGCGCGAGTATTTTGCCAGCAACGAAGCGCATCAGTTCTTAGTGGATGAAGTCTACGCAGCAATGCGTGAGTTTTTAACTTACCACCCTATAGCTGCAGAAGACATAGAACTGCGACGCGCAGCCGATTACTTAGTGTGTGAATTGGGCCGAGAGCGCACAGAGTTTATAGGTAGTAAATATGCGAGCCTATTAACTGAAGAATTAAAGCGCGCGCTCGACGACGATAGCTGGCGCCGGTTCCAAGTTGCGTTAGAAAAAATGATGGGCTGGCCTGCAGAGCGCTGGAACCTTTCGTGTGCGTGGTTGGCGGCCATGGTTAAAGAGCGCAAGCTAACCGAATTGGAGCGGTATATCCCAGAAGCTGCCGCTATGATCAATGCTGACGAGCGTATAGACCGGCGTCCAACTGAGGCCGATCTACAGTTGCGAATAGACGGCTTAATGGGCGACCACAAACGTATAGTAGATAGACGTTTATCGTTAGCTGTCGATGAGTTCTTCTTGCGTTTAGATTACCATCGCACCGTTTTTGTAAAAGGCTACCGCGAATACCTAGCGGTGCGCCAAACTATAGCGGAGCGCGAGCGCAATGCATTGCGCTTGCAGGAATTTAAACCGCGACCACTTAGTTCGTTTGTGCGCAACCGCCTAATTAATGAAGCTTATTTACCCATAATTGGCGATAACCTCGCCAAGCAGATGGGCACGGTGGGCGAAAACAAGCGCACCGATTTGATGGGCTTGTTGATGATGATTTCGCCACCCGGTTACGGTAAAACCACACTGATGGAATACGTGGCTAGCCGCCTTGGCTTAATCTTTATGAAAATTAATTGCCCGTCATTAGGCCACGATGTGTTGTCGTTAGACCCAGAGCAAGCACCCAACGCAACCGCAAGGCAAGAATTGAACAAGCTTAACCTAGCGTTAGAAATGGGCAACAACGTGATGTTGTATTTGGATGATATTCAGCACACGCACCCAGAGTTTTTGCAGAAGTTTATTTCGCTGTGTGATGGCACGCGCCGCATAGAAGGCATTTGGAAAGGCCGGTCCAAAACTTACGATATGCGCGGTAAAAAATTCTGCGTAGTGATGGCTGGTAACCCATACACTGAATCTGGTGAAGTATTTAAAATTCCAGATATGTTGGCTAACCGCGCCGATATTTACAACCTAGGTGATGTGCTGGGTGGTATGGACGAGCAGTTTGCCATGAGTTACATCGAAAATAGCTTAACCTCCAACCCTGTGTTGGCACCTTTGGCTGCACGCGATATTGCCGATGTGTATTTGCTAATTAAATTAGCAGAGGGCAAAGACGTTGCAACCACCGACTTAAAGCATCAATACAGTGGTGCAGAAATTAACGAAATAGTCGATGTGCTGCGCAAAATGTTCGCTATTCGCGATGTGATTCTTAAAATTAACCAGCAATATATTATTTCTGCTGCCCAAGCGGATAAGTATCGCACCGAACCGCCTTTTAAGTTGCAGGGTAGCTACCGCAACATGAATAAAATGGGGGAGAAGGTATCGGCAGTGATGAATAACCAAGAGCTTATGCAGCTTATTCAAGATCACTACCTTGGCGAAGCGCAATTGTTAACCGGTGGAGCAGAAGAAAACTTACTTAAGTTAGCTGAGTTGCGCGGCAATATGACCGATGAGCAAACCCAGCGTTGGCAGGAAATTAAAGCAGACTTTTTACGTAACAAAGCTATGGGCGGCGACGATGCCGACACTGGCCAAAAAGTGGTGGCGCAGTTGGTGGATTTGGTGCAGGGCGTCAATCACATTGCGACAACTGCCGAATCGCGCGCGCAAGAAATGCTTGCTGCTGCCAATGATGATGCAGCGGTTAAAAAAGCACAGCGCGATAGCAAGTTGCTCCGGTTAGCGCTTGGTAAGTTTGGTGATGGCTTAAATGCGCTGGCTTCGGGTTTAAATAAACCTGCAGAGGCGCCTAAAGTAGAGGTGGTGAACCAGCCTGTGCCTGGCTTAGATAAAATATTAAGTGTATTGGCTGAAACCATTGAGCACAGCATTTTTCCGCTAGTGCGCAGTATGGATAAAAAGCTAGACATAGATTTGCGCACGCACGAAAAAATGAGTGAAGTATCTAGCCGCCTGCGCGAATTGGAAGCGCAGGTTAAAAATAATCGCCTTGATAAGCCCGCGACGTAACCGAGCTTATTAAAAGTGAGGGCTAGCTTTTCTCGTTTTAAGTATCGGCTGCGCACGGGGTTTCGGACTTTGGGCGCTGTATTGGCGGTGTTAATACTTGTACATGTAGCGCACATTGTTACGGGTGGGTGTTTCGCCGGCTGGGGAATACAGCCGCGCGACCCGCAATCGTTATTGCATATATTTACATCGCCGTTCTTACACGGTAGTACTTACCATCTTGCCAATAATTTGCTTGGCATGGCAATTTTTGGCAGCTTGTGTTTATTACGCGGTGTACCGTTTTTTTACCGCAGTAGCCTGTTTATTATTGTAGTGAGTGGCTTGTTAGTGTGGCTATTTGCGCGTGGCGGCCTGCATATAGGCGCGAGTGGTTGGATATTTGGCCTGTGGTCGCTTGCCATTGCCATGGCGGTATTCCAGCGGCGCGTGCTAGATATTGTAATCGCTGTTGGCGTAGTTTTATTGTACGGCGGTATGATTTTCGGCGTACTGCCCGGCCGCCCAAACATATCCTTCGAAGCCCACTTATTCGGCGCCCTAGCCGGCGTTCTCTACGCTTACCTAAATAGAAAAACAGCCACCAGAAGCTAGTTGCTAATTACTGTGATTTTGTGCTGGCTAAGCTTCGCCAACAATTTAAACTATCTGTTATCTGTTATCTGTTATCTGTTATCTGTTATCTGTTATCTGTTATCTGTTATCTGTTATCTGTCCACTAGTTCCAAAAATTTCCCCCTTAAAAACATGGGTCAAAGGCGTCGCTAGCGAAATATCCATTTCAATTGATGTGGCTAATATAATTTCGCGAAAATCTCGGCGAATGGGCACAATTTTATCTACCGATTTTACGTAAAATAAAATGCCCCAGGTCACTGCGTGGTCGCCGGTTTCTAGTAGTTTTATATCTGGGTCGTGTTGGCCTTCTAGGGGGATTTTCTGGTCTATGGCGCGTTGGTAGGCGGTGCTTAACAGGTGTTTAACGTCTTTTATTGCCACGTCGTAACCAATATTAAAACTTAGGCATTCTCGCAGGCCTTTGGGCGAGGCGAATTTAGAAAGATTGTGTATAACATTGTCTCGCAACTTTGAGTTGCGAATCATAATGCGGTGGTTGTTGGTTAGGTTTAGAATTTCCGTATGAAATAACTTAGTTTTATATACCCGCCCAATAATGCCGTTGTCTATTTCTACAATATCGCCTTCTTCGAACTGGGTACTGTTTAAAAATATTAATCCACTAATAATATCTGGTGCCCATGCGCCCTGGGTAAGCGCAAGCATTACACCAATAAAACCCAGTACGCCCCCTGCTTCTAACAGCGAATCGAAACCCAGCTGTTTAACAATAGAAATAATGCCAATAATCGTAATGAATATAGCCGCTAAAATACTTAACAGTCGGGTTTGGTAAGTTTCTATATAAATGGTTTTATCGTTTATTACCCGCGCTTTGCCGTAAAGCTTTTGAATGTAATGCTGGGAGAGAAAATTGGAAAGGTAGCACAAGTAGAATATAAGAATGGTGCCTAAAAATTTTACTCCGCCGCTGTTTTCTGCCACGGGCTTGTAAAAATCTTCGTAGCTATACACCAGTAGTATTACCAAATTTAGGCCGCGCAACAGGTTTACGCGAAAGGCAAAGGTAGTTTCGGGTACATTTTCGGCGGTATAGCGCTTAAGCAGTGGGCGGGCAAACGCAATTAATAGCAGGTTAACCACAATTACCGCATAATCCACCGCGGTAAGGGTAAGTATAAAAGCGTAGGCTTTCTCCCAGTCCATCGTGTAGTCCCTGTATTTAGTGTTAATAATGTGTTCAAGCAGGTGTTGATCTGCTAAGTGCTTCCCCGTATTGTGGCGCCCCTGTGGCCTCTGTCAACTATTTCATTTTTTGCGGTGGTATTGGCGTAGCGCATAGCTTATATTTTGGTTGTTGTGCGTATGAATGTATCACTCTTTAAAGGAAGCCGCTTTTATGGCGAACAATGCGTTACCCTTTTCGTTCGCCGTTGCAGGTGAGGCCTTAACAGAACCCGCCATTGCCGAGTTGCGCAGCCAACTAAGCCCGCTAAATAGTGCTGCCGTTATGGATGTACTCGATGGCCCCTCACCAGCGTTTACCGATTATTTTGCACATTACGGCTTTGTTGAGCTAAGTGCAGCTAAACCTCATGCGCAATACCGTATTGGTACTTTGGCGCTTTCCAATGGTTTGCAGTTGGTGGCTCACAGTTGGAGCCAAGTCGATGCTCGCGCGACTGTGTGTCTTTTTCACGGTTTGTTTGACCACACAGGGCTTTATTTAACCTTAGTAGAGCATTTGCTGTCTGAGGGGCTCAATGTAATAGCCCTAGATATGCCCGGCCATGGTTTAAGTGAAGGCGCGCGTGCGGCGATACAATCTTTTACCGATTACGCCGCTGTAGTGGAAAGCGCAGTAAACCACGCCAAGCATGTTGCCCCAGCGTTGCCAGTAATGGCGCTTGGCCAGAGTACAGGTGCAGCGGCAGTTATGAACTATCAGCTGGCTTTTGGTGAGCGCGGCGCTTTGGCAAAGGCTGTGTATTTGGCCCCATTAATTCGGCCCCATAAGTGGGCACTTATTCGCGGCGCTATCGCGCTACTGGGGCCTATGTTGGCTACCTTCCCGCGCGGTTTTTCGGTTAACTCACACAATCAAGATTTTTGCGACTTTTTAAAACTGCACGATCCGCTGCAATCACGTAGTCTTTCTATACCATGGCTTAAAGCAATGGCGGGCTGGGTTGGGGTAATTGCGCTGCGATTTGAAAAAGGGGAAGCTGCCCCGGAGTTGGCTGATACGCCTTTATTAATAGTACAAGGTACTGGCGATAAAACAGTCGATTGGCAAAAAAATATAGAATATCTACAAGAGCTGGCACCTAGCGCCCAAATTGTACTTGTGGATCAAGCTAAGCATCATTTAGTAAATGAATTAGATTCTTTTCGTACACCAATGTTTGAATCTGTTGCTCATTTCTTTCGTTCAATATGATTTGTGAGTTTTCTGGGTGTATACATTTCGGAATTTTTAGCTGGTTTTTAGTCTTTTTTTTGTATTAACCTGTTATATTTCACCCTCTTTTTCTATTGGTTCTCTCTTTTAGCTCAATGTTTTGAATTTTGCAAAAAATTAATTTGGTTCACTAAAAAGTAAATTATTTTTATATTTTTTTGATTTAAAAATTCAATTCTTGTTGTTTTCTGTGCTTTTAAATTTTACTTTTAATAACCCAAAACTGTTTTCTATGGGTTTTTTTTAGGTTTTATTCATAGGAACACGGCGTGTATGTACTTTTTTTTGACGATGTGTGGGTTTGTTGACACCTATGTACGCTAAGTTGTTGATTTTAACCGACAAAAAAATGTTACAGAATGCTTGGCATATATTTCTTCTTATTGCTCGTTAGTCAGCCTGTCTAAAATCGCTGCCTATAATTTTGCAATAGCGTAAAAGCCCGAAGACCGAGACACCTCTTTAGGCTTTCACAACTCTAAAGCAAAGTTATTAAAGGTACGGTTATGAATGAAAATGTGGTTGGAAGCTTTCTGAGGAAAGTCGTGAGGGTGATGCTTATCTTGCTCATCGCCTCGGGTACGATTTTATCGCTCTCAAGTTGCGGCGGCGGAGGTGGCGGAGGTGGCGGCGGTGTCACCACGCCAGAACCGCAACCAGAGCCCCAGCCACAGCCAGAACCTGAGCCGGAACCAGAACCTGAGCCAGAGCCAGAGCCAGAGCCAGAGCCGGAACCAGAGCCTGAACCGGAACCGGAACCAGAACCACAATCTAAGGTGTCTTTATCTGGTACGGTTGCTACTTACCCAACAGAAAGCGCTACGCAAACCAAAGTGGTTCGCAAGCTTTCGGCTCCTTCTGATGCGATCGCCAAAATGAGCAAATCGCAAAAGTTAAGCCGAGCAGGCGACACTCTAACGCGCGATGACATGGTGGCAGCCAGTGCGTTGGTCTCGCTCTTCTTGTTGTCCGATGTGAATTTTGCCAACCCGATTGCAACGGTGCGAACCGATGAGAACGGTGCATACTCAGTAACGGTTGCGGATGTGCGCCCTTATTTAATTGCGCGCGGGCTTGTTACTGCCGAGACTTCTGAAGATGACGTGCTTGCTGCGTTTAGAGCTTTGGGGCGCATAGCAGTACGCGCTTTAATCGTACGCGGTGAAGGTGAATCGCAAACAGCACAGGCAATTCAATCGATTGCCGACCCTAACGATGTTGACGAGGAAACGAATCTTCCTAAGCCTGTAACCGTCGACCCAATTGTTCACCGTGTAGTTAAAACAATTGTTGATCAAATTAAAACGTCAATTCAATCGCTTAATGAATTGGGCTTTTCTGAAGAAACGGTAGCCACGCTAACAGAATCGGTAATTTCAACGGTATCGCAAGAAATTGCGCGTGTTATTGAAGAGGCTGAAGATAGTGTCATCGAAATTCCAGAGGGGCAATCGGTTGCTAGTGTTATTGCCCAGCAGGAAAGCGAAATGCAGGTGCAGGCCTCCGTTGACGAAGTTAGGTCATTAGATGCTTTACTAACTAGTGAAACTGTATCCGACGAGGAACTTATTGAGCTGCAAAATTCGGTAGTAAAAGCTGACGAAGTTGTCGAAGATGAAGAAAGTACTTTAAGCTCTTCATTAGACAGTGAGCAGCAAGGTTTACTTTCTGGCTTGGAAGCGACGCTAAACGAACAAATAGCCGAAGAGTCGCAAGCTAAAATTACCGAAGCCGAAGTAAGCGGTAGCCTGAACGAATTGTTTGACTTAGAAGATGGTGCCGATGCAAGTGCAGCTCTAGCTGCTGCAGAGGCAGAGCGTAATCGTCAGTTAACGCAAACCCTTCAGCGCTTCTTTATTAGTATGGGCTTGGCGGTAATTGTAGAAACAAACGAAGCCAACGACGCAGGTGTGGTTGCAATCAACTTAAATGCGCCGGCTCACATCCCCAATAATTTATTACCCGGTAGCCGCGGTTTTGGTAATCGCAATATCCGTTTATTTAAAATAGGTGAGGGTGATTTAGAGGTAACCAGTAAATACACCGCCGACCCAGACGCAGCCCTTGGCGTACTGGATGATAACGGTGTACCGCAGCCACCACTTTATTATGTGCCTGCCTTTACCGATTTAATTCCACGCTTAATGGGTGGGTTAAGTGAAGAAGAGTTTCAGGCTAACTTAGATAGTGCCTTTGCTAATATTACTAACCCCGATGCAGTACCCAGCGAAGCGGATTTCAACTTGGTTGACCGCGTGCGCCTTTACCATCAATTGTCGCGCCGTTTAGAAGACTCGAGCTTAGTGTCGCAAGCGGTTGTTGCAAAATTGGTAGCGAACAAAGACAGCACTATTAAAGTGAAGCGTTTGGCATCTGTACTTGCCAGCAGCTTTACTTGGGCAACTGAATCTGTGCATTTAACGCCAGAAGGGTTCCCAATATTTAATGATCGCTTAACCCCCTTAGCCGGTGGTGCTGATGTAATAAGCAGCTCAGAGCTTGTGCGAGCACTTAGCTTAACCTTAGGTACTTCTGCTACAGAAACGGCGGCACTATTAACCGAGCGTTTAAGTTTTTACGCACAATTTGCCCCCAACGCTGTGCAGTCTGCTATCCAGCGTGCTGAATTCCAGCAGGGTGTGAATTTTGATTTAGTAAATGTTCTATTAGATGTTTACCCAGAAGTCGCTACCGACTACCGCACCTTAGTATTAGGCAGTGCAACTACACCAGCCGCGCCTGATTACATCAGTGCACGTGACCGTGTAGCGCGAGGGTTAACGTCTTCTGTACCTTCAACGTTGTTTGGTCGCACGCTTACCAGTGAAAGCTCTATTAATATTCGCTCAGCACTGTTCTTAATGGATTTGTTACTAAAAAGTAATTACCTCATTGATAGCGGTAGCGGTTATTTTAGAGAAATTTCCATTACTGATGCAGCAGGCACTGCCCACTCTCGCATGGTGCCTAACTTTAACAATTACAAAGTGATGGTGGCCGGTGAATCTGTCACCGTAGCGTCACTTGTATCTTCTTTATTAAATGTAACAGCAATAAGTAATGGTGAATTTTTCGCAGCAGCACGTGCAGAAGTGTTAGGTTCTATCGATGGCTTGCCCGAGTTGCCCGAGTTTAAAGAACACAATGCAGAAGATTTTGCCGATGACTTAGGATCGCGTAACGATACGGTGGATATTAGCTGTACGGTAGAACGTTTCGACGGTGCCGACCCCTTATCTAGCAATGCGCAACAAAATTTAAACCTGAGCGTGTTCGCGGTTAGCTACAATCATGCAACAGGTGAGTTTTTCAAAGGCGATAAGCTAGATGCAACCATTACCAGTACGCTAGAAAGTGGTAGTGGCCCTGTGCGTCGCACTTACACTATCGAAGGTCTTGCGTCGAAAGATGGCGAAAACTATGGCCGCGATTATGTATTGCGCTTCGGCATTTCCAGCTATCAAACGCAACTTCCTGAATTGTTCTTTTATGTAGATGGCTACGCACCAGACTTTAACTTATGCGATGCCATGTACCCCATGTTTATTGGTCCAGACCAGGCCTTCACTAATGTTCCAGGCCTAGGCATTGTGGCCGATCAAAGTCGTCCTAATGGCGATGGCACAAGTTCAATCGAAGGGATTGATGTTTCTAACTTTACCGTTCCTGGTGCACCTATCTACCTGACCGCAGCGGAAGAAAGTGACGAACAAGGTACCGTTGATTTCACCTTCGAAACCACTGCAAACGGTGTGAGCATTGTAGGCGCTAACGGTGTTGGCTTTGCACCAATGTTTGGTGGTTACAACGCCGGGGAGTTGGAGTTATCTCTTAGTGATTCCTCAGGCTTGAATCCATTGTTCGGTTTGCACTCAGTACTTGGGGCGAATGTGGGTAGCGTAGTAGCAGAAGCCGTAGCTGATAGCTCTATACTCTTATCAGAAATTGCACTCGACCCTACCGTATCATTCGAGCACGATCGCTTGTATTTAATGCGCGATGCCGGTGGCGCATTCTGGGTAATTGAATTGCGCTTTATGGATAGCTTCGACGACCCCAATGGCAACCAACAGCAGTTTATTGATATTGGTTTCGCCATGGTTAACAGCTTGCGCAACTTAGAGGCTCCTGATGCGAAATTTGAAGATGTGCCCGCAGGTAGTGCTGGTGACGGTGGAATGCGTCACTACTTAATGAACTATGGCGATTGGGTAGTATTGCAAAACCCAACCGACTACATGGGCCCAGACTGGTTGCCAGACCAAGTGCTTAGCTTTGACGGCAACGTAGAGCCATATAACGCACTAGCAAGTGCAACCGATGGTGTGTTCATCCGTTACGCAAGTAACCACTTTGGCGATAACATTAGCTCCATTGAAGATTTCGACACAGTGTTTGGTAACCCACCCGATTTCAGCAGCATTCCTGTGCGCATTAATGCAGGTCGCGCTGGTATCACTTTTGTAAAACTAAGCTTTAACAAACAAACCTTGGCATATGTGATGGACCCTGCACCTGAGTTTTCCACCAGTTTTGTGGGTAACTTAAAGCACAACAACATCATCGCCATATTTGATGACATGGCAGCAGAACCCGACTCTCCTGCATTCTTAGCGCGTGTTGTTCGCCATCTGCCTGCCGACGACCCGCATGCTAATTTTGAAATTAGTTTAGATGTAGTGCCATTTGCAGATATCGCTAACGATAGCGGCGAGTTGGACCCACGCAATGTGGTGTGCTTCTTAGATGAAGGCCGTACCTGCCCAGCAGATATGCCGAACCTTGCTATAGCTGCAGCGCCAGATACGGTTGTGGGTAATGTGTTCGACGCCGACTTCGATGGCGTACCTGCACTGTTCGATCCAAACGACAATGATCCAAACGTACCAGGCACCGCACCGTCTACTGGTGGCTCTGCAGGTGGCGGCGGCTTTAACGAAGGCTTGCACGTAACCTCACTGGCGCAAACCGATGGTGAAGGTGGCGTGGATATGTCGTTCCTTGTTGAAACCTTCAACCTCTACCCTGGTGACATTCAAGCGGTATTAATTGATAGCGCAATATTTGGTGCGGATGCAGGCGAGCAACTTACGTTTACCTGTACACCAGCCACCATTAATGACTTTGGCGAGTTCAGCGATTATCAATGTAGTGGTCGCGATGTTGCCGGCGACGTGGTTGTTTCGCTAAAACAACGATCTGGCGATCGCGTTAGCTTCCAGTTGGAAGTACCAACCGCAACAATGGATGTATTGCCGCAGCGTGTAGATTTTGAATACACAGTGCAGTTCCGCGCTCCAGTGGATCTAAACGGCAATGCCTTTATGTGCGGTAGCGAAGCTTGCCCCGCGCGCCCTGATGTAAGCGGTAAAATGGGCGTGTTAGTGCCAAGTTCAGTTAGCGTACTAACCGATATGACCATAGAAATTGGCAGCGAAGAGCCTACAAGCTTTAGCGAACTCACCAGCCTAGATGTAAACCGCGAATTAAAATTCGGCGGAGCCATCATCCCCGGTGCGTTCGAATACGAGCTAGTTGTTTACTGCCCAGCTTCATTGCCTAGTGAAGATTATCGTCCAGAAGAAAACGTGCAATTCTATGCACCTGCACGCGATGAAACTGGCCGTGATGTCCGTCCTAACTTTAACGTACACCTATCGTGGTTAGGTGGTCGCAGCTGTGACTTCACCCTCAATGCACGTTTACAAAACGATGCCGGCGACTTTATCGGTATCAGTAGCTTCACAGTAGAAGATGTAACAACAACCGGCGGCGACGGCGGCGGTTATATCGATAACGAAATTGTTCTGCAGGCGGGTAGCACCGTGTGCTTGGCAAGCAGTGCTGACGGTGGACAAGCATTGCCATCTACAGAAGGTTGTACCGACGAAAACACCCTGTTTACCGTTGGATCTGTAGCGGCTGATGACGCACCGTCGGCGACCCTCAACTTAGGCACCGGCGTGACCGAAGCCTTTGTAGACGGCGGTCGCCACCACCTTACTTCTGGCCAGCTAACCAGTGGCTCGGTAGTAAGCTTTAATGTGGACCTTTCCAACCCAGACGCAGAAATTGTTCCGCCAACCTGCGGTGTAATTTCTACCGATGAGTTTTCACTAAGCTGCGGCGATATGGATGACACGTCAGTAATGACGGACTTCTTTACCGGAAGCGGCGATGGCACCAGCATGGGTGTTTCAGAAAACTTCCCAATGGCGCTAGTAATAGAAGGTCCTGTTAACGACCAAGGTAATATTGATTTGAGCATGCCTGGGTTCTATGTATTGGTAGACCCAGATCAAGGCTCAAAAATCATTGAGCTAAACATCAATAGCTTTGTTAATCACGAAGGCAATGTTGAGTTATGGGCAGACTTTACCCTAACCGCAGGTGGCGATAGCTACCACGGCGAAGGCGAGGCAACTTTAGATATCTCTTCACCTGCCTTTATGTTTATTGCTCACAATAGCGGCCAACCTGTCGATTTCGATGTGCGTTACATTCGCAATGGCACTGTTAAATTAGCGTGGTACTTGCCTCCACCTCGTCAGAGTTTGGCGGGTGATCACGATATTAACGGTGATGGCACAACCGATGTAAGCGCTACGTATCTTGAAGGACTTTGGGTATTTACCTTTAGCGATGCACTAGAAGGTGTAACTCAAATGACCGACATGGGGCACCAAGACCTTACCGCCAATGAAGATGGTACTTATACGGGTACGGTTGAAGAAAGCATGGGCTGGGGTGAATTCACACTTACCTTTAGCGATAAGCAAATGAATATCTTCACTGACTTGCGCGGCAACGGCGAAGGCCACTTGGAATGGTGGGAAGTGCACGGCGGCCCTGGTGGCCCTGGCGACTGTTTCGATTGCCCAGCTGTTGTGGCGGAGTTCTTCTTAGGTGACGGTGGCGCTGCCTCACTATTTTTGGATGATGGCGGCAAGCTAACCCCCGAAATGACAGACATGGGGGCGTTTAATGTAGAAGTAACTGCTAGCGGTTTAATCGTTAGCACTGCTGATACTACTAACGATGTGGGGTTGGGAACGTTTAACGAAACAACCGGCGAATTTGAAACCGGCGCAATGTTTGAGTTCCCCCGTGAAGCCAATCGCGGCTACTACCTAGAGTACACCGACGCCAATGGTGTGCGCTGGATGGTTGACCTGTTCGATAGTGGTTTTGATGTACAGGTACGCGTGCTTGAAGATAATTCGCAAGCCTGTGTGAACCCAGATGGCACACCATGTGGTAGCGGTTGTACCAACCCAGACGGCACCCCATGTGACGGCGGCTGTACCAACCCAGACGGCACCCCATGTGACGGCGGCTGTACCAACCCAGACGGCACCCCATGTGATGGCGGCTGTACCAACCCAGACGGCACCCCATGTGATGGCGGCTGTACCAACCCAGATGGCAGTCCTTGTGACAGCACTGAACCAGCCTGTTTTAACGTAGACGGTTCAGCATGTGGCTCAGAGTCTGACATGGATGTAGATTCCGATGGCATCTCCGACATGGTAGATAACTGCCGCATAGTGCCAAACCAAGATCAAGCAGATGCTGATAGCAACGGTATTGGTGATGCTTGTGACGCAATGGTGCCAAACATGAGCGGCTTCTACATGGTAGAAGTAGCTCATCAAACGGGTAGTGAAGAATACGACTGGGATACCCAGCAGTGTGTAGCCAACGAAGACGAATTGCTATTTATGGAAATCGAAAGCGTAGGCACACAAGTGTTCTTCCATATTGAAAGTGACGACGAAGATGATCACGGTTTGTTTGCCATTATGGATGCAAGCGGTGGCTTAACCTTCATTGGCGATAGTAACTTTAGCGCTACCGGTGTTTACTCAGAAGGCAGTGGCACTTTCAGCTTTAGCTTCACCGAAAACCACGGCCCAGATGATGGCAGCGTAGTGTGTAATGGCGCCGCCGATGTAATGGGCACCTTGCCAGCAGAGGTTGCAGAAAAAACTGTTATCGATAACGGTGTAGCGTGGTTCTGGGGTGATATGTGGGATGAAAACGGTGATGGTCAACCAGACCAAGCCGAGTTCGAATACGGTGCTTTAGCTACTGGTATTGTAGAAACTATCTTCGGCTACGATTTTGATACCGCAAACGATTGGGTAGATATTTCGGCCGAGATGGAAGGCGCCATGTATATCACCGACAACGGTATCGATATGGTTGATGAAGTGAAACTTATCAGCAACTTTGTCGATGTAGATCAAGTAGCCATTCTTGAAAATACTTTTGCCGGCAATGTATCTACCATCGACCCGCAACATGTTGAATTGTTTGAATTAGATATGTTCGGCGTACCCATTTGGGCGGTGCTTGATGACGCTTACGAAGTTGGCCTTTTAGAAACCGATACCTTTAACAGTGGTGCTAAAGCCTACATTGCCGAAATTACCACGCAAGAAGACAGCATGATGTTTGATTGCGATTGGGGCGGCGATGGCTTACCAGAAAGCTTAATGTGCGCAAATGGTGTAACTACCCAGTGGACCGACAATGGCGACGGTACATTCACACCTGTGTTAGCCACAAGCTTGGATGACGTTATTAACACTATGGGCCAATTAGGTACCAGCGTCGAAGTAAGCTTATGGGTTGGTGATGGTTACGATCACCAAGGTGGTTTCCATGTTAAAGCTTACTTAGTATCTGATAATGGTGTGTATGCCGATGCAAATATCTTTGTAATGTTTGAGCGTGTAAACGACAACGGTCAGCGCGCTTTCTTTGCAGAGGTGGCAGCAAATAAAATGACCAAAGGCGGTATTGATACCGTTGGTTATAGCATTTCAGATGGCTTGGCAAAACTATTACATATGGATGGCGATGAGCTACATCCATTTGTATTTGCAGAAGATGAGTTAGGCGATGGCCCAATGGTTCGCTCTGGTTATATGCGCGAAGCCGGTGCCAAAGAAAAAGGCCTGTTATTCAACAGTACTGCGCGCGACGACATCCTTAATGCCTTCGCGCCCTAAGTTGCTGTAGAAAGTGCGACGCAAGTTGGTCGCACGCTCCTACAAGACCCAGCTTATGCTGGGTTTTTTTGGGCTTGAATAAAGGTGGGCATGTGTGTTGGTCGCTGTAGCTCGCCACTCAAACCGGCTAAGCATTCAAAAGCGCGTAAATACTTCCGTGTAGCTTGGTCACGCCATCCTTGGCGTGGCCATTTTGAATGCTCAGCCGATTCTATTGGCTGGTTGGGGTACGTGTATGGAGAGTTTTATTGTGTGTTGTTTTTCCGCTGTAGCTCGCCACTCAAACCGGCTAAGCATTCATAAACGCGTAAATACATCCGTGTAGCTTGGTCACGCCATCCTTGGCGTGGCCATTTTGAATGCTCAGCCGATTCGATTGGCTGGTTGGGGTACGTGTATGGAGAGTTTTATTGTGTGTTGTTTTTTCGCTGTAGCTCGCCACTCAAACCGGCTAAGCATTCAAAAACGCGTAAATACATCCGTGTAGCTTGGTCACGCCATCCTTGGCGTGGCCATTTTGAATGCTCAGCCGGTTCGAATGGCTGATTAATGGTGCGTTGGATTGGTGACTAATTTTATTTGTAGGTATGATCGTCCCCCAAGCTGTCGACGAGGCAAAGCTTTAAAAAGCAAACAATAATGAATGTAGATGTCTTAAGCCACCAATTGCTACGGTGCAACCCATGAAATTTGTTCTCCTAATCTTTAATGTACAAAGCAATACCAATATTGGTCAGCTTATCCGTACCGCTAATGCCTTTGGGGCCGAAGAAATTTGCGTTATTGGCCGCAAAAAGTTCTCTACCTATGGCAATCAAAAAACCGCCTCTACCACTAAATTCCGACACTTTTTTCAAATAGACGAAGCCTTTGAATACTATGGCCAAGCCGGTTACGATTTTGTGGGGGTGGAAATTACCGAGCAGGCTAAATCGATAAATAAAATGCGCTTCGAACGAGACACGCTTTTTATTATGGGTAACGAAGGTGATGGCATTCACGAAAATATACTAAAGCGTTGCCATTATTGCGTGTATATTCCTCAATACGGTACGGGCGCGTCTATTAATGTTAATACCGCCTGTGGCATTATCTTTAATGTGTATACTAAAGATAGAGAAGAGTGCAACGCCATTCAGGGCTTTAAGTTTAAACGCCCAACCCATTAAATTATGTGAGAATTCTACCCATGAAAAATTGCCCCCACTGCGCTAAACAACTTTCTTTTTGGGATGTGTTGCGGGCGGTTAATCCCGCGTCTATTCCATGCGGTGGTTGCCATAAGAATATAACCGTTAACAAAAAGTCAGCATTCACCACTGCTGGTGTAGCTGTATTGGTTTCCATTGCAATCTGTTTGGCCGTCCAGTCTGCGGGCTTGGGTATGCCTATTTTGGTTGCCAGTGTTGTGTTGTTAGGCTTGTTGCTAGAGGTTGGCTATTATTTGTGTTTGGCAAGAGGGGTTATTAAAAGCGATTTGCAGTAAAGCTAAATTTATGTACTGGTATTCATGGCTATTGGTGCCTTGGTTCTAATTGTTGTAACAATATCATGCGAGAAATAGAATGGGTGTTAGTGTAAATATCAAAGAAGAAGCGCTGTACTCAAAAGAGGTAATGTCGTTGTTTTTGACCGTGCCCGATGGGCCGGTTTCTGTCGGGGACGTACTAAAAGAAAAAATAAACCAGACTCTGCTTCAGCAAAATGGGAGGAGGAATGCAAAAGGAGGTTTGCAGGAAAGTACTTTGACGGAGTCCTATCGTGCTCTTAAGCAGTCATTTGAGGCGAACGGGTTTGTAATACTGGTTGATGATGTTCAAATAGAAAGTCTTGATGAGAAAATCGTTTTCTCAAATGGTACTGTTATTACGCTTTTAAAATTGGTGCCTCTTGTTGGCGGTTAGAAAAATACAAAAAAGGATAGTTATAGTGAAAAATAGTGTACTGATTTCCATGGAGGCGCTAATTGCCCATGCTGATGATTTCTTTGCGGGTTGTGAGAGTGAATCTTCAGGGTGTGGCGGCGATTTTTTTATGGCGCTAGGCCGGTTTATGGATAGTGTGGATATTAAAGAGGGTGAACTTGAAAAAGTTGATGCTCTACATAATAAGTTAAAAGCGGTGTTTAAAGAGTATGAGTTTTTATTATTTCTTATCAATGTACGTGTGCGAACTGCGAAAAAAGAAGTATGCCCTAACGTGGCATACGACCAGTGGGCGGCAGATTTATATCAGTGGTTTAACGGGCTGAGCGACGAGCGAAAAGCTATTTGGAACAATGTGTTAGAAATGGCCAATGTGTCGGCCAGTAAACCTTCGCCTGCATGGAAGAAGACAGCTAAGGTTTTAGTGGAAAACGATGATATGTTGGTTCGTGAATTAGAGCTTGTGCTTAATCTGGTGACGAACCCCAAGCGAACTTCGTGCTCGTATTACGCTTGGGATGAGGGATTCGAATATGTTGCAAAGCGTACAGGTTATATATTCCACTCGAGAAATATAGATACTATAAAAGGCTTAGTTTGGTTGGGCGGGTTAATTGAGTCGGAGCGAATGGCCTCCGTTATTAGCAGCGTGGGTGTATCCTGTATTAAAAAAATATCTGGCTATGGGGCGCGCTCAAAAAAAATCACTAACGCTACTGTTCTAATACTGTCCGAAATGAATTTAGACTCAGCGTTAGGGTATATAAATCGAATATACGATGCATGCGAGTATTCGCAAACGAGCTCTTTTATTAAGCGAAAAACAAAAGAGATTCGTGATAATCTATCCGCGTCGGGTTTTGATGACGATGATATTCATGAAATTTCTGTTCCGACTATGGAGTTAAATTCCGACTTCGAAGTGAGGGAGTGGTTCGACGATATTGAAGGCATTATAAAAATAGAAGATGGTAAGCAAGTAACGTTGGTTTGGAATAGTGGCTTAAAAACACATAAAGCAGTACCTGCGGAAATAAAACGTAGTTATGTGGATGAAATAAAATCATTTAAAAAACTACAGAAGGCCATTGAGGGCAGCTTGTCAGGGTGGCGTACGCGGATTGAATCCTATTTTCTTAAAGATCGAGAGTGGAGCTTCCAACAATGGAAGGAGCGTTTTATTGACAATCCTTTGTTGGGTGCCATTGCTAGAGATTTGATATGGGTGTGCTCCCAAGAAAATCAGCAATTCTCCTGCATGTGGAGGGGGGAGGGTTTGGTAGGATGCGATGGTGTTAACGTCGCCGTAAAGAATGAAGTGGCTCGAATGAAGCTTTGGCATCCTGTCCGGGCGACACTATCTGAAAGTGAGGCGTGGCAGACTTTCATTTTTGATTCGGAGGTGCTTCAGCCATTCAAGCAGGCGTTTAGGGAGGTGTATGTTATCACCGACGCCGAAAGGCAAACGAAAGAATACTCTAATCGCTTCGCTGCACATATTATATTTCAGCCAAAATTTGCTGCCTTAGCTAAGCAGCGCGGGTGGAGCTTTAACATGATTGGTGACGGTGGCGAATACCGCATGCACAATAATGCAGAAAAATCTACACCGCTAGTGAGAGCCACCTTCTCTGTGCAGGAGGTAGCCAAAGAGCATCAGACGGCGTCTGGCTACTACGAATATCTAGCTACAGATCAAGTATTTTTTAGTGTCGATGGCAATCGAATTTGCATTGAAGATGTTCCCGAAATTGTGTTTAGCGAATTGATGAGAGACGTGGATCTATTCGTTGGGGTGTGCAGCGTAGCAACGGACCCAGAGTGGAAAGAAAGCGGTATAGAGGGTTATCTGGGTACTTGGGACAGTACCGCATTTGGCGAGCTTACTTCCACTGCCGACACAAGAAAAACCGCCCTACGTCATATTCTTCCTAAGCTCAATATATCGAAAAAGTGTGAACTGATAGAACGCTTTCTAATCGTTAATGGAGACCAGAGACAATATAAAATACATTTGGGAAGCGGCAATATATTGATGAGCCCTAACGATCAATATTTGTGTATTGTCCCTACTCATTTTTCAGCGAGTATGCGAAAAGTTAATAAATTATTTCTTCCGTTTCAGGAGGATTATATGCTATCGATAATTCTAAGTAAGGCGTTTCTTTTGGCCAATGATAGCAAAATAAAAGATGATACGATTCTATCTCAGTTTCAAATCTGAGTAATTATACGGGGGATCTAACCGCATAAGGGTGACTGTCCGGCTATCGATAAGCTGATTTTGGCGGATATAATGTAAATCTGTTTACAGGTAATGCTTCTGGGACAAGTTTTACGTTGATGCGGCATGTAGCACCGGAGGATGGCACTCGTATTTATTCTACGACACCCCAGCAGGATGCGAAAATATATTCAAGTGTTCTATCTTTTAGTAATAGTGTAAATTCTGGAAATAATACGTATAACTTGTATTTCAATAATTGTGTACAAGCCGCAGTTAAGATGATTAATGATGCGGATATAGGTAATGAATTTGGTGTCCCTTATTTTACGACACCAAATTCATGGTATCAAAACCTCAATATGGTAAGGCCACTTATATCGTCCAATATGCAGAGTGTATTATGATTAAGAATAGTTTAATGATTTTTATCTTTTTTGTTGGTCTGGCACTTGGGATACTCGTAGCGAAAATTTATGCGAAGCTTAATTTAAGCTCTGAGGGACAGATGCGCTTCGACTTGCTAAATATCGAAACAGCTCTTGTTTTTTATCGCAATGAATTTGGAGCGTACCCTGAGGGGGCTGTCGGTTTGTCTGTGTTATACAGAAATGGTAAATCAGGCGGAGAACCGTATATTGATCGTGAGATACTAGACCCTTGGGGAAGAAAATATAATTATGGATATATATCTGTAAACGGAGTCGAATTACCCTTTGTATGGAGTTATGGAGATCCTCAGTTTGAATTTGTTTACGGTCGAATTGTTGATAAAGAATACTAATCGAGACAAAATACTAATCGATACTAATCGAGACAGGCACTAGAAATACTAATCGAGACAGGAAATACTAATCGAAATACTAATCGAGACAGGCACTAGTAAACATATATAGGCTAGTTGAAGGCTCCCGCAAAAAACATCGCAAAAAACATCGCAAAAAACATCAAAAAACACAAAAAACATGACACCCACTCGTTGAAGAAACGCAAGCGCACCGGTTCGATCAGTTTAGTTAATTGCTAGTATCTGGAATTTTAAGGTATGGCCAAAGGGCTAAAACGACCCATCCGCCAAAACCCCAAACTCAAGACGAGCGAAACCACTAAAGGTGAAAGTCTTAAAGAATTAAATAAAAGAGCTAGGCAAAAAATCGCTTAGCCTGCCCCACACCAGGAGGTTTTTTATACCCCAATACCTCGGCGGCTAACCGAATGGCACGCTCGGAACCGGCAAACGTCGAAACACGCTGTTCAAATTGTGTAGTGAGTGTTAGCCATTCTGCAGTAGGTATTGCAAGGCGACTTAAAATAGGGGGTAAGCTTGTATTAATGGCGCCGCGTTTATCGGCGCGAATTGCTCGGCCAGTCCAATCTACTAGCTCTAAATAATCGGCCAGTTTAAATGGTAAGCCTTCGGGCATAGGTTGGCGTGGGTTGCCTACAAATGGATATAAACAGGTAGGTTGTTGTTTTTTGTTCTTCGCCTGCGTTACGCGCAGCTTGATCGAGGTATGCTCCGAATCCTCGGGCGTAGCGGCCATCTTGGCTCGTACCGGATTTAAATCTACATACGCCATACACGCTGCCAGTGCTTTTTCATCCAATAGCGCCTGCGAAGTAAAGCGCGATTCCCAAAAGCTCCCCGTGCAGTTATCTTCTGCGTTGGCCATGCGCGCAATCGGCTCGTTAAGTGCCCGCATAAACCAGCTAATATCGTGCAGCTGCGCGCGCCATACTTCTATTCTAGCTTTTACAGCCTCAACTTCGGCTCGAGTGAGTGCTTTGCCTTGCTCGAACTGTTGAGTAAGTAAAGTCCCCTTGTATAGCCGATGCCAGCGTTGGCACACTTCCAAGTCCGATAGTGCACAAGCTTTTTGCTGATTGATATGCAGCACGAGATGTAAATGATTAGACATCACCGCATAGGCGCATACATCAACACAAAATACCTCGGCTAATAAATGAATGCGATCTTCAACCCATTGTCGACGGTGTTCGTAATCTTTGTTGGTTACCATATCAAAGCCACATAAAAAGGCCCTGCGTACACAGCGTGAAGTGCAGTGATAGTATGGTGTGGCATCTAAAGAAACCTGCATTTTCCTTGGTTTGGGCATGTCGACCTCCTGTCTGAATATACAGTTATTTATAGCGTTGCATTAATGGGGTGTCAATGGTTAAAGTGGGTGTCTGGGGTTTGTGAATTTGTATGCGCTATGGGATGGCTTTTTCCTCGGTTTTTCACTTCCATTCCATCTGAAAAAGTACTAGGCTAAACGCAATTTTAGCGAGTATTTTCTTCGCTTTTTTGCAAATCCTACTTAAAGCGCAGAAGGTTGGTGCTACTGCTTTGGTGTAAAGGCAACGCGGCTATAAGTAAAATCAAAAGCATGTATGGGTTACTAATCAATTTAGTTGGTAATAAAATATTTAAGGTGTTGTAGGTATGGTTCGTGGTCTCTCATAACAAAACGCTAAAACACCGTTCCGGCCTGTGGCCTCCACTGGACGCCCAAAGCTCCGCTTCTTTTGTGCATTTGCTTCGCAAATTTTCGCACAAAAGCAGCTCCACTTTGTGCGCCGTTTAGCTCTGCGTTATATTTCCGCGGTTTCTTGGCGCTGAGAAAAATTCGATTCCGATAGCCCAAAGGTAATTATGAGCAAACTACTTAATTTAGGCGACCATTCTGATAGTTCATCGAATTCTGATTTAATAGAATTCAGGAAGCTTAAAAGCAAAATATCTTCAATAAGCAGGATGGAATCTAAACCGTCGAAATGTTTCTATTGCGCAAAAGACACTACTCAGTTTTGCAATTCTCATTCAGTGCCTGCTTCTTTCCTTAGAAATATTTCAGTAGACGGTGAATTGTATACGAACAACGAATTGATAGAGTTGCCATTTATTGATTCTGAGAAAGGAGTAAATAATTCTGGAACATTTCGTATTATTTGTAGAAATTGTGACAGTGCCATATTTAGAGAATACGAAAACAAGGATAATTACATCAATGACCCAACAGATAAAATGATCGCTCAAATAGCAATGAAAAACCACTTGAGGAATATAGATAAGCGGCTATTTGAGGTTTCTTTGTACGATAAAATGAAAGATGGAATACCTGGATTCAATGGAGCTTCTACCGGTAGTTTTATGGAAAAATATATTATTGAAACAAATGAAATAAATAGACTTGATTTAAATGAATATATCAGGAGTTTTAAGCGAGCTAAACGAATCATAGATAAAGGCTATAAAGATGAATACTACCTATTCTACTACGAAAAGCTAGATTACACTGTCCCAATGGCATTTCAAGGTGAGTTGTCTTTACATTTTGATCTTGATGATAACATCATTAATAATGTCTACAATAAATCAAAAAAATACAAGCTACAGTCATTACACGTTTCAGTTTTTCCTTTAGAGTCACAAAGTATAATAATGCTCTTTATTGACAAAAATGATAAAAGATATCGGTCATTTTACAAGCAGTTTCGAAAGTTATCTAAGACTGAGAGGTTAGCTGCCATCAATTTTATAATATTCAGCTTATCTGAAGATGTATATATCAGTAAAAACATTCACGAATCTTACATAAATGATGAAAGTATTAAATCCCTAGCTGGGTTAACATCTATTCAGTTTTCTGACTCTGATGTAGTAAACAGTGAAGTTTTAAAAAAATCATTTTCATTCTCAAATATGAATTCAATACCAAATTATCTAACATATGATAGTTGCAGTTTTGAATAAGTTCTGTGTATCAGAAAATATAACAAATATGTCAAGAAGGACATTTTTTACGCCGCTCGTTTTGTGTTTGATAACACAAAACAATCAACTACAAAAATGCCTCTTACATAGGCGTTAGCAGTACACTAGGAACCAGTTGTGGAGTATCACTTAAATGGCGATGAGCCTGAAGTTATTGGGAAAAAGTGTTCTGGACTTTGCCTGATTCAACATCAGGAAGGTGATTCCATAACCGATCCTGCCAATACTATCTATTTCAAGTTTGATTCTAACTGGTCAAAGCTCTGCTTTGATGGCAGTACTATATTTTGGCGGCGGGAATCTCCGTCTGAACCTGTAAACGACAATATAGGAAGTTGTTTGGTATTGCTGAACCTTAGTGAATTAAATGGAGTAATTGGGTTTCTGTTAGATGGAATCGAATATTTTGGTGGCGACGAGAAAGTCACTGCCAAATTCAAATTCAGTAGTGGGAAAAACTTGGAGTTTGTTCATCATTGTTATGAAGACTTTACTGCAATCAATTGCTAACACCTATATGACCGGACCTGTCAAAGAACAATAACTCACCAAAACCCTTGGTTTAATGCCTAGAGTTAATAAAAAAGCAATTTTGAATGTTTCTACTGACGATAATTTCATGGAAGGCTTAGTGGTAACTGTACCAAACACCTATTGAGAGTCAGTCCAAATTAACGTTCGACGCTTTCATTCGCTGAAGTAATCTGGATGCCTTAGCTTTACTAAGGCGCTACTAGAAATTTATCGGTTACCCTTGGATCTGGCGCTTCAAAGAATCGGGCTTACGGTGTTTTGTATCCAGTTATAGATCACTCAGTCAAGGGGCAGTCACACGTCAAAAAAGCGTAGGGCGGGTAGCGTGTTCTGTCTAATCAAAGCGAGAGAGTTGGCATTTTTTCATCAGGCTAAGAGTAAGCTCGAGCTTAAACGGATAACTTAGCTTAGGATCTTTATGCTCGGCACCCTAGTTATACCTGCTAGCTCAAACACGCTACCCTAAACATTTAACTATTTCGAAAAAAGTAATTCATATCAAAGACATCGTTCCTTTTCATCATAAAATAAATAGCGCGTCCTAATTTGTGAGATAGTATGGACAGCGCTTTACCTTTGCCAAACTTCTTGCTTAATTTAGTAACATATTTCTGAGCTTTATCATTTCCACGTATGAATAAAATAGCCGCTTCAGAAAAGGCCCATTTTAGATGAGCGTTACCTATTTTTGAGCCTGATGTCCCCATTTTTTTGCCAGCCGACTCATTCGCACATTTAACTAAACGGGAGTATGAACAAAAATTTTGAACCGTTGGAAAGCGATCGATCGATAGAATTTCATACATGATTGTTAAATCCAAAATATCGCCAATCCCAGGAACTGTTTTTAATCGGTACAACATTCGGCCATCGTAGTCTTTCGCATGCCTGATAATGTAGTTTTCGAGGTTCCGTATCTGATCGTGAAGGCTGTCCATAACGGCAATATCGGTTTCAACATTAAGTCGTACAGAAGCGTTATCGAAGTGATCTGCTATACCTTCGCGATTACCTTTGTGAACGATGTTTTTGTCGAACGGCTCAAGATTATATTGGTAGTTGGTGATACTAATATGGCTTTGAATCTCACTCTTAATGCGAACCAAATGGCTTCGTCTACGCATGAGGTCGCGAACAGGCCGAAGCTCGGCAGGATAGGCATAGGCGAGAGGGAAATCGCCGCCTCTCATAATGCGTGCGATTTTTTCCGAGTCAACTTTATCGTTTTTGGCCTTTCCGCCGTGAATACACCTCATGTAAAGTGCATGGCCTAAGATAAATTCGATGCCTTCTTTGGCGCACAAATCAGCCAGCCAATACCAAGAAAACATGCACTCAACGCCTACGACAATGTCTTCACGATAGGGGGCTATGAGCTTTAAAAACGCCTTACCATTAGTAGGTATATTCTTATGAATCAGTATGTTAGCATCAGAATCAAGTATGCAGACGTACATCATTTTGGTATGCAAATCTATTCCGCAGTAATGTTTGTGGGAAATGGTATAAAATCTCATATGATGATCTCCTTCTTTAATTAACTTTTGTTGTGGTGATTTAAGTTTAGAAGGTTTCCATTGGTCTCCGGAGGAGGAGGTCATCATAAGTATCAAACAGCTCAAACCGACCTCCACTGCGTTGCTCGTTTTGTGCTTTTCAGCTACGCTGGCACAAAACAATCAACTCCGCTCCGGCGGCTTAGCTGGGCGTTAAATTCTACAATGCGAAAGATAACTATTTTTTTACTTACACTATTAATATCATCTCAGCTTTTATCGAACGAAATGTGCGACGGCATGCAATGGGATGGAGAGGGTCCTGTTGAGATAGAAGTTACCGTTTATGAGCCGTGGAGCAATTACGTTTCTGGAGCTAATGTACGTTTTATTAAAATCGGCCGAAAAGGTGATGCTACCAAGGAAGAATGGAACAGTGTTGTCCCAGAGCACGCTGTAGAAGGAATTACCGATGCGAGCGGAGGTACAAAATTATCACCAATTCTGCAATTGCATGGTTTTGATCCAGTTAGCGGTGGTCTAGAATCGTGCGAAGAAAGCACTGGATTTTATGGTGGTGATGTTTATCTTTTAGTTCAGAAAGCCGGTTATCACACTTACAGCGTCGAATTGTCTAGTCTCATTATAAAATCATCATTCAAAAAAGGTGAGAAAGTAAAAGGCCGAATAATAGTCAATTTATTACCAAAACGAATTTGAACACAGTTAAAGACAGGCAGTGCACCAAGCGAAGCTGGCGAATAGATTAATAGGTGTAAGTCCTCTGCTTTGTAAGGTGTAGCGCACCGCCGAGGCCCCGAGTTATGCGCGGCTAATAGCAGCCAGCTTTCATCAAGTGTTAGCGCGTGTTTAATCCCATTCTAGTCCGCCCGCTTGGTATTCAATTACTCGGGTTTCAAAAAAGTTTTTTTCTTTGCGAATATTGGCTTGCTCATCTAGCCAAGGCAGTGCGCATTTAGCCTGCGGGAAGGGTTCTTCTAAGCCCAGCTGGCGCGCGCGGCGGTTGGCGATAAATCTAAACTGTTCTATATGGTCGTTGGCGCTGTAGCCTAAAATTGGCTCGCGTAATATATAGCGCGCGTAATTTGCCTCGGCTTCGTCGGCTTCTTCCCACATGGTTTTAATTGCGTCTACATCTATGTTGGTGCAGTTTTCTATAATAATCTGCGATACGGTTTGAATGCCAAAGGCGCAGTGCATGGTTTCGTCGCGCATTATGTATTGCAGTTGTTCTGCTGTGCCTTTCATTAAACCGCGGCGCTGCAGAGCAAATATTGGGCTAAAACCATTGTAAAACCAACAGCCTTCAAACACTGCGGCAAAAAAGATATAGGCCAATATAAAATTGTTAAGTTGGTCTGGGTCGGTTAGGTCTATATCGCTGCGCAAAATACTTTCTAGTCTGCGGTTGGCCATTTGTATTTTGGCGTTTATTTCTGGCACCACGCGGTAGCGGTTATATATTTCACCTTGATCAAGGCCGAGGGTTTCTATGCAGTGTTGGTAGGTCCATGTGTGCAGGGCTTCTTCATACACTTGGCGGGCTTGGTATATTTGTAGTTCTGGTGCGGTCATTTTTTCCATCACCGCAAGGCCAATGTTGCGCATGGCTAAAATGTCGGAGGTGGTGAGGTATGACAGCACATTTTCGTACATGTGGCGCTCAGCTTCGGTGAGGTTGTGTTTGTAGTCGTACACATCCTGCGACATGTTTATATCCAGTGGGGTCCAATGGTTTTTATTGGCGTTTATAAAAAAGTCCCACGCCCAAGGGTACTTAAAGGGCGCTAATTGGTTGATGTCTGTGTGGCCGTTAATCACGCGTTTGTCACTTGCGCAAACTGGGGCCTGCGCGTTCGGGGTGGCAGCTTGGCCTGCTAGGGCAGAGCGGGGTTGCTCGGTTGTGGTGCCAGTAGGGGCGGGTTTGGCGTTGTTTAGGGTGTCCCAGTCGAGCATGGCTTTGTCCTCGCGCTAACTATATGTGGTTGTTTAAGCTTGTTTTGCCACTATATATAGGTGTGATGCGGTGCGAAATGGCAATCAAGCAGAGGCTTGATTTACATCAGATAAGCGCAAAATTAAGGGGTGTGTAGCGCAATGCATTGCCGTGTCTTTAGGGGCGGAATTGGCGCTATTTGTGGTATCATGCGCGCAATTTGCCCAAGCAAGAGCTTAAGCGCTATGCATTGTCCCTTTTGCAGTGAAACAGATACCAAAGTAATCGACTCTCGATTAGTGGCCGACGGAGCCCAAGTGCGCCGTCGCCGTGAGTGTTTAACCTGTCACGACCGCTTTACCACGTTCGAAACCGCAGAGCTGGTTATGCCGCGTGTTATTAAGCAAGATGGCACCCGCGAGCCATTCGACGAAGAGAAGTTGCGCGCAGGTTTGCAGCGCGCGTTAGAGAAGCGGCCGGTAAGCGTAGAGGCCATTGAATCGTCTGTGCAAAACGTTAAGCATTACCTGCAAGCATTGGGTGAGCGTGAAGTTAAGTCATTAATGATTGGCGAGAAAGTCATGGAAGAATTGCGTAGCCTAGACCAAGTTGCCTATGTGCGCTTTGCGTCTGTGTACCGTAGTTTCCAAGATTTAAGCGAGTTCCAGCAGGAGATAGACCGCCTGCAAAAACCGAAGCCAAGCCCAATAAAGTAAGCCCTAATTTTTTGTTTGCCGGTGCACCTGCAGTGCGGGCGCACCGTTAAGCCCTATTGTGAAATACCCCATGTCTAATTATTCAGTTGCTGACCAACGCTTTATGACGCGCGCAATGCAACTTGCTCGCGAAGGCACTTACACCACAACCCCTAATCCACGGGTGGGCTGTGTGTTGGTGGATGCAGCGAATAACATTGTGGGCGAGGGCTACCACGTGCGCGCCGGCGAAGGTCACGCAGAGGTCAACGCCATTGCCGATGCTGGCGCTGCCGCACGCGGAACAACAGCTTATGTCACCCTAGAGCCGTGTAGTCACACCGGTAAAACCGGCCCCTGCTGCGAAGCGTTAGTTGCGGCAGGTGTAAGCCGCGTTGTGTATGGCATGGAAGACCCCAACCCCAAAGTGGCGGGCAGGGGCTTAGATCACCTCGAAGCCGCAGGCATTCAAGTAGATGGGCCGGTGCTAGAATACGATGCCTACGAGCTTAACCCTGGTTTTATAAAGCGCATGCGTCAAGGCTTGCCGTTAATTCGCATCAAAATGGCAATGAGCTTAGATGGCCGCACCGCAATGGCCGACGGCACCAGCAAGTGGATTACCAGCCCCAGGGCGCGCGACGATGTACAGCGTTTGCGCGCGCGCAGTTGCGCTCTTATTACAGGTGTAGACTCGGTTTTGTTGGACGACCCATCGCTAACCGTGCGCCTGTCGGACGATGCCCGCCAACCATTGCGGGTAATTGTAGATAGTAAGTTGCGCCTACCTAAAGATGCCGCCATTCTTAGCCAGCCTGGTAAAACCGTCATCGCTACCTGTGCTAATGTAAATCAAGCACAAAGCCCCTATGGCGACACCGAAATTTGGACGCTGCCCGAAAAAGACGGCCGTGTTAGCCTGCAAGCCCTAGCGCGCAAGTTAGCGCAGCAAGAGTGCAATGAAGTATTGGTAGAAACTGGCGCAACTCTGGCCGGTGCATTTGTATCCAGTGGGCTAGTGGATGAGCTTGTTATTTACATGGCAGGCAAACTATTGGGCAGTACCGCCCGTCCGTTGTTTGATATACCCATCAGCAAAATGAGCGCCCAATTGCCGTTATCTATTACCGATATTCGTGCAATTGGCGATAACTGGCGTATTACCGCCATTCCAGACCCAGAAGGTTAGCAGAAGGTTAGAGCGCAACTATGTTTACCGGTATTGTTGAAGCCAAAGGCACCATAGCCAAACTAGAGCCGCGCGACGGCGATGTGCGGTTGTGGGTAACCGCCCCCGATCTCGACTACAGCGATGTAGCTTTGGGTGACTCGATAGCCACCAATGGCGTGTGTCTAACCGCTGTGCAGTTGCCGGGTAACGGCTTTGCTGCGGATGTATCGCGCGAAACCTTAAGCTTAACTACCTTGGTAAATTGGCAGCCCGGCACTGTGGTTAACCTAGAAAAAGCACTTACCCCGCAAACCCGCTTGGGGGGGCATATAGTAAGTGGCCATGTAGATGGCGTAGGGGAAGTGGTGTCGCGTCACCCAGATGCGCGCTCGGAGCGATTTACTATTCGCGCCCCTAAAGAATTGGCGAAATACATTGCTCACAAGGGGTCTATAACCGTCGACGGCACCAGTCTTACCGTAAATGCCGTAAATGGTGATTTATTCGAGCTGAATATTGTGCCCCATACGCTGCAATGGACCATAATTGATAGTTATACCGCGGGCACCAAAGTAAATTTAGAAGTGGACGTAATAGCCCGCTACTTAGAGCGCTTACTGCTAGGCGACAAGGCTGCCGAGCCCAATGCGCAAAGCGAGATGACCGTACAGTTTTTAGCGGAAAACGGCTATTTAAAATAAGGTAACGAAAGGTTTACTGGCTTTATGGAACTGAATACCACAGAAGAAATTATTGATGAAATCCGTCAGGGCCGCATGGTTATCTTGATGGACGACGAAGATCGCGAAAACGAAGGCGATCTTATTATGGCTGCCGAGCAAGTGCGCCCCGAAGACATTAACTTTATGGCGACCCACGCCCGCGGGTTAATTTGTTTGACCCTGTCGGAAGAGCGCTGCAAGCAACTCGATTTGCCTCTTATGGTACGCGACAATCACGCCGCGCATTCCACTAACTTTACCGTATCTATCGAGGCGGCCGAGGGCGTAACAACGGGAATTTCCGCCGCCGACCGCGCGCGCACCATTCGCGCTGCGGTTAAACGCGATGCTTTGCCACGCGATTTAGTTCAGCCGGGGCATATCTTCCCGTTAATGTCTCAACCTGGCGGTGTACTAAGCCGAGCTGGCCACACAGAGGCAGGCTGCGACTTGGCGCGTTTGGGTGGCTACGAGCCAGCTGCCGTTATAGTGGAGATTATGAACGAAGATGGCAGCATGGCGCGCCGCGAAGATTTAGAAAAATTCGCAAAGCTGCACAATATTAAAATTGGCACCATCGCCGATTTAATTCAGTACCGTGCCATTAACGAAAAAACCGTTACCTGTATTAACGAGCGCACCGTACACACCAATCACGGCGAATTTATTTTAAAAACCTATTTAGATAAAGCGCGCAAAGAGTGCCATTTTGCCTTACTGAAAGGCGAGGTTCGCCCCGACGAACCCACGCTTGTGCGTGTGCATGTGGGCAACACCGCGCGCGACGTATTAGGTGTGCAGCGCACCGACATGGATAACCTTTCGTGGAGCTTCCAAGATGCCATGAAACGCGTGGCAGAAGAGGGCAACGGCGTGCTGGTATTAATTTGCCACAACGAAACCACCGAAGAAATTGAAGAAAGTATCGATTGGATGCTAAGCGGTAAAAAAGCGCGCCCTCGCCAAGACGTAGCCTACAAACAAGTGGGTACCGGTTCGCAAATACTTAAAGATTTAGGCGTAAGTAAAATGCGTTTGCTAAGCGCACCTTTCAAATTCAAAGCTATTTCTGGTTTTAATTTAGAAGTTGTGGAATACCTTAAAAACGACGCATAAGCCAACAAGATTGAACAAATATTAGGAGAAAAATATGACCATTAAAGTAATTGAAGGGGATTTTAAAGCCTCTACCGGCAAATACGCATTGCTAGTAAGTCGTTGGAACAGTTTTGTTGTTGAGCATTTAAAAGATGGCGCTATAGATACATTGCGTCGTCACGGTATTAGCGACGAAAACATCGAAGTTATCTACGCGCCTGGCGCATTCGAGTTTCCATTGGCTGCGCAAAAGCTAGCAGATGCAAAACGCTACGATGCCATTATTGCATTGGGTGCAGTTATTCGCGGTGGTACACCTCACTTCGATTACGTTGCCGGCGAATGCACCAAAGGGTTAGCGCAAGTATCGTTAAACGCAGGTTTGCCCATTACGTTTGGCGTACTTACTGTAGATTCCATCGAGCAAGCCATAGAGCGCTCGGGCACTAAAGCAGGTAACAAAGGCGCAGAAGCGGCTTCTACTGCATTAGAAATGGTTTCTCTTATTAGCAAAATATAAAACGGTTAACGTTCTTACCCGTTATTACAAGGTTAAACATTGAATGAAAGTTAGCGCAGCAGCTCGCGGTCGAGCCCGACATTTTGCCATGCAAGCCCTCTACCAGTGGGAAATGTCTGGCAATGCACTTCATGTGATTGAAGCCGAATTCCACACCGACAACGATATGTCGAAAGTGGATGTGGAATATTTTCACGAAATTCTTCACGGCGTAGCGGCTATTAAATCAACTCTGGATGAAACCTTTAAACCGTTTTTAACCGGTTTGCGTTTAGATGAAATCGACCCAGTGAGTTTGGCGGTATTGCGTCAAGCTTGTTACGAATTCGAAAAGCGTGTTGATGTGCCCTACAAAGTAGTCATAAACGAAGCGGTAAATCTTGCCAAAAAATTTGGCGCAGCCGATAGCCACAAGTTTATTAACGGCGTGTTAGATAAAGTAGCATTGCGCGTTCGCAAAGACGAAGTAGAAGCCATGCGTACCGGCCGAAGCTAATACACCGCCACGTGAACGAGTTTGATTTAATTAAGCAGTATTTTCGCAATGTGTCGCCAGTTGTTGAAGGCACAACGCTCGGCAATGGCGATGATTGCGCGCTGCTGCAATTAAAACCAAACCAAACTATGGCGGTATCGGTAGATACATTAGTAGAAGGCGTTCACTTCCCGTGTGGGGCGAGCGCAAACGATATTGCGCAGCGCGCATTGCGCACGGCATTAAGTGACCTTGCCGCTATGGCCGCAACGCCGCGCTGGGTAACCCTAGCCCTAACCTTGCCGCAGCATAATAGCGACTGGTTAAGCGCGTTTAGTGAAGGCTTGCGCGCCGATTTGCACGCATTTAATTGCGAGCTTATAGGCGGCGACACAACCCGCGGTGCACTTACTATAAGTGTGCAAGTGATGGGCGTAGTAGAAAATTACCCCGCGTTAACGCGCGCAGGCGCCAAGGTAGGCGATGGTATTTTTGTTACCCACACTTTAGGCAATGGCGCTGCCAGCTTATTGCAGGTGCTGGGTAAATTGCAGTCTTTAGCGCTGCCTAATGCATTGTGTAGTGAGTTGGATGACTTATTCTATCGCCCTGAATTAGCGTTTTACGTCGCGCAACAATTGCATGCTGTTGCCACCAGCGCCATTGATATATCCGATGGCTTAGTGGCAGATTTAAAACATATTTGTACGGCCAGTGGTGTAGGGGCAAAGGTTAATGTAGCGCAGCTACCGTATTCTGCTACCGCAAAAAGCTTGGCAAAGGGTATAGAAAATACAGCGCTAAATAGTGAGCGGCTTACCGCGCAACAGTTGTTACAGCAGTGGGCTTTATACGGCGGTGATGATTACCAACTGTGTTTTACCGCCCCCGCCCACGCAGTAGCGGAATTAAAAGAGCAAACCCCGTTGGCCGCAACGCAAATAGGTGTGGTAGTGGCCGAGCAGGGTGTGCAGTTGCATAACAATGGTCAAGCCTTAGCCGTGCAACACAAAAACGGATACACACATTTTGAGTGATGCAGAATTAACAAAGCATTCGGTTGTATTGCCGGTGCCGCATTTTAGACAGTTGCTGCAAGACCCGCGCTTATTACTTGCATTTGGGTTTGGCTCTGGGCTCTCACCTATTATGCCCGGCACCATGGGTACAATGGTGGCTCTGCCAATTTATTATTTAATGGCACCGTTAAATATTTGGCTGTATATCGCGCTTGTGGTGCTAAGTATTTTAATTGGTAACTATTTGTGTGGTTACGCAGCTAAAAAATTAAAAGTGCACGACCACCCAGGTATAGTGTGGGATGAGTTTGCAGGCATGTGGATAACCATGATAGCCGTGCCCTTTAGTTGGCAAACTCTGTTGGCGGGGTTTGTACTGTTTAGAATTTTCGACATGGTAAAACCCTGGCCAATAAGTTTGGCCGATAAACATATTCACGGTGGCGTGGGTATTATGTTCGACGATGTACTCGCAGGCTTTGCCGCTTTAGCTTGCCTGCACGGTGCGCTGTATATGGGGTGGTTAATGTGAAGCTACTAAAAAGCAAATGGAATTTTGCATGTTTATTGGTAAGTGTTATTTGGCTCGCAAGCGTAAACGCAGTTGCATTGGATGCAAGAAAGGTAGAAGTGCGCGGCCTGTTTAAAAATGCCGCCATATTGCAGGTTAACGGCCAGCAGCGAATGCTAAAGGTAGGGCAAACTTCGCCTGAGGGCATAAAGTTAATAGCAGCCGATAGTAAGCAAGCCGAAATTGAAATAGACGGCAAGCGCACAGTGCTTAGCCTGTCGAAAAAAATTGCCGCCACGTTTTCCGAGGCCGCGCTGGGGGAGGCACGTATACCCGCAGGTCGAAATGGCCATTATTTTACAACCGGTATGATTAACAATCAGTCGGTTAAGCTGTTGGTGGATACTGGCGCGAGTTCTATAGCGTTAAATTCGATTGTGGCAAAACAGTTAGGTATAGATTACTTAACCAGCCCTCGCTATGTGGGCGTAGCAACTGCAAGTGGCACCACCCGGGGTTATAGGGTTACTTTGCGAGAAGTTACAGTTGGCGGTATTACGTTAAACAATGTAATTGCAGTGGTTACAGAAGGCGAATTTCCGCGCGATATATTATTGGGTAACACATTTTTATCCGAATTGGATATGAAAGTAGAGTCTGGCGTGCTTATTTTGCAGGCCAAATATTAGAGGAAGTATTAGTGACGGTTAAATACGTCGAATCATCCAAACTGCCAACCCCAATGGGGATGTTTGCGATGCACGGGTTTTCTGACGACAGCAGCGATAAAGAACACGTTGTGCTTACTATGGGAGATGTTTCTTCCGAGGAGCCAGTATTGGTGCGCATTCATTCCGAGTGCTTAACCGGCGACGCGCTATTTAGTTTACGTTGTGATTGCGGCGCGCAGTTGCAAGCGGCAATGCATAAAATTGCGATAGAAGGGCGCGGTGCTATTTTTTACTTGCGCCAAGAAGGTCGTGGTATTGGTTTGTTAAATAAAATTCGCGCATACAAATTGCAAGATTGCGGTGCCGACACGGTAGAAGCAAATGAGCGCTTAGGTTTTGGTGCCGATATGCGTGACTACTCTATTTTAAAGCCCATGTTTGAACACCTAGGCATAGCGCAAGTAAAACTAATGACCAACAACCCGCGCAAAATAGATGCCCTTACCCAATACGGTATAAACATTGTTAATCGCATTCCACACGAAACTGGGCGCAACCCACACAATGCCGATTACCTAGAAACTAAAAAAGGTAAGCTGGGGCATATGTTTGGTGAAAAAGACGGCGAGTAATGCGGTAAATAACTAACTCAGAAATTAAGTAAGACAGAAAAGATATATAAAAAAGCCCTCGGTAATTCCGCAAATTAAACAGGTGTAATTCACGAGGGCTTTTTATTGTGTGCTTAATAGCAAGTAAAAATTACTGGCTTATATCAAACGAAAAACTGCCATCAATATTATCGCCAGTGTAAGTAGCTATATCGAAGGTACCGCTAACAGCGGTATCGCTAATCGCACTAATGGTTACGCTGCCCATAGTGGCAGAAAGCGAAGCTGGGTCGCTGGGAGTGCCGCCAAACACCGAAGACATAAGCATTACGCTAACAACATCGTCGCTATCTGCATCGTCAAAAAAGTCGATAACATCGTAAGTGCCGGTAGTAATAGAGCTTGGGAACTCCAGCATTAAGCTGACTTTGGTGTCGCCGTAGGGGGCTTCGACTGTAATAGAGGTTGCGCTGTTACTGCGTTCTTCCTCCTGGCCGTTAGTGGTAACGGTGATGTTGGCATCAGAGAATATGTGGGAGCCGCAAACGCCACCGGTTGCGTTCAGGTCACTGTGATCTTCGCTGTTAAAGCTAAAACTACCAAAATCAAACGCTGCCGAATCGGAAAGCTTATACATATTAAAGTTGCCTAGTGTTGCGTCCTCGCAGATCAACTCAATTCGGTAATGGTCATCAGAAACAATATAGTAGTTAACCTCCATTCCCGATGGGCAAAATAAAGCATTACCTTCTTCGTCAGAATCTTCAAATGCAAAATTATCGCTAAAATCAGAGGTGGTGAGCGTTTCTTCGGGGAACCCATCGCAGTTAGCTATAACCACTTCAGAATCATTCACATAACGCACGGAAGTAACACTATTGCCCGCAATTACAAGATCGGTCAAGTAATGGGCTGTTTGCCCTCCAAACTCTACGTCGTTTTCTATTGTGGCATCAATATCCATTTTGGATCGCCAGGTGCCCGTTTGTTTTAGGAAATTGAATTGCTCAAGGGACACTTTGGTACCGCCGGTATCGCCACCGACATTGCCACCTGTATTGTCATTGGTTTTATTATCCCCACCGCCACAGGCAGTAAGGGTAGCAATTGCGAGGGTAAGTGATGAGGCTTTTGCCCATTTCCATTGTTGGCTAGTCATTACATCTTCCTTTTTTATTTAAAGCAATAGAGAAATAAATATGCGTAGCTAAACACCTATTTATATGCCCGCCGAAAGATACACCAAAAAATAGGAAAAGTGTGTGAATGATTGCGCTTTGGCGCAAATTTTTTATGTGGGCGTAAAAAAGCCCCGCCTCAGGTCACCAAAGCGGGGCTTTTTAAAATGGCAGGGTTTATTCTGCGGCTTGAATACTTAGGTCATCTAATACAATTTGGCCGCTACTTTCGGTACGTAATGTTATGAAAGAGCTGTTGGTGGCGGTAAAGCCGGTTACTGTGTAGGTTTGGCCTGCAACTAGCGAGTCTAAAGTTTCACTGTAAAAGCGCGATGAGCCGCCGTGAATAGAGTCGCCGCTGGCAGAGGTATTGTTGTCTACATATATTTGAAATTTCTTAGTTAGGGTGCCGCCTACGCTTACCACTTTAAAGCTTACGGTGTAGGGCGCGCTTAAATCTAATACGCCCGTTGTAGTGGTGTCTGCACCGGTTGTGCTTACACTTGGCGTTGTGTTGCCAATTGATACGCGTGCGCCAGTCATATCCAATTGCTGTGCGTTAATTTCCACCGTGCCGGTTACGCGGTGGTACATGGGTGTGCTGGTGCCAGCAGAGCCAGTAATATCGCGGTACGCGGCGCTAAAGAAATTGGCGGCGTCAGTGGCGGCAAAATTTTCAGTGTAAGGTAGGCTTACATCACCTTGCACTGGGGCTTCTGGTTCACCTAGGTCGCCTTCAGGGGTAACGGGGTCTGGAATGGTAAGCCCTGTCTGGTCTATTTTGCCAACGCCTGCACTCGCAATGACGTGGGCTTTTACATCGGCTGCCGGCATAAGCGTGTAGCTGTATGGCACTACGTAATCTGAGGTTGGCGTTTGTGTTGCGCCTGCAGATACTTCGCCAGTACCTGGGGTTGTCCAAGTTACATTGGTGAAGAGGTTGCCTGAGGTGTTCCAGTACCCAATTACGTCAGAGTAAAAAGAGACAATCGGGTTTTGTGAATCTTCAAAAACGTTATTCTCAATTAATAACTCGGCACCAATACGTGAGTTGATAGCCGTTGAGCCTACGTCTTTGTAGTAGTTATTGTACAAATGGCCTACACCGCGACGGAACAGCGGTAAACGCGATTCAATATTCTCAAAACGGTTGTGGTGGAAAGTAATTTTGCGGTCGGTGTTGTGTGCACCTTCGTCATTTTCGGTATGGCCGTGTAACGATGCTTTCCAATGGTCGTGCAGGTAGTTGTAAGAAATAGTAATGTTGCTCGCGCCGCTTTTACTATCGATTAAACCGTCGTAAAAATCTTTGTCTGCCGTTGGGGCGCTGTAGAATTCGTTGTGATCAACCCAAATGTTTGACGTGGTGCTGCCGTCGTCATCACCTTCTATACTAATTGCATCTTTACCTTCGGTAAGGACGCTTTTAAAAGTAAGGTTGCGAATAATAATGTTGTTGGCGCGGCGTATTGCTATACCAACACCGTCAAATGTTGCTTCGGCGCCGTAACCAATTATAGATACGTTATCCATATCTTTAATTTGAATAGGCTGGTTGCCGTTGGCAGAGTTAAACGAATTTATGGTGCCGTCTACGTAAATAATGACCGGTGAATTACTCGATTTGGCGTTGTCTAAAACTGTTTGCAAATCTTTGCCGTTATTAACGGTATAGGCTGTGCCGCCTTCGCCACCGGTAAGATTAAAATTGTGGCCGGCGAAGCCAGCATCTGCGGTTGCGTCGGCTGTTTCGCCCTCTGGTTCCCCTTCAGGCTCTCCTTCAGGTTCTCCCTCCGGCTCGCCCTCTGGTTCTCCTTCAGGCTCAGCTTCTGGTTCGGTTTCTGGCTCTGGTGTGTTTTCTTCGCCAAAGTTTAATTCAATTTCACCACCGTCGTTACTGCCACCACAAGCAACTAAGTTGTGGGCGAGTACAAACATTAATAACAATTTAAAAATTTTCATGTGTATACCTAAGTAATGCAAATAAGGTTGCGTTGTTAACTTTCTTGGCCTTTAAGTAAAAACCGAGAGCCTAGGCTCTCGGTATTTGTAGGCTGAAATTTTTATTTGGCGGCTTCAACCGCGTTGTATTACTGAGTGATTTGTATATCTTCGTAAACGAAAGTTTGCTCACCGGTGTTGTTAGGCGTAGCGAAGAAACCCACTTTAAGTGTGTCTGGAAGGGTGTCTGTAAATGAGCTGCCACCAATGTTGCTATAGGTGGCACCGCCATCAGTCGAGTAGCGTGCGGTATAACTATTACCTGCGCGCTCTAGCTGTATATACAGGTTGTCGCCAGCGGTTACGTCAGTCGTTCCAGTTTTATTCCAGCTACCAGCTGTGGTTTGAATGTGGCCGTAGGTGGCAACTAAATTCACAGTAGTATCAACTGTAATGTCATTGAGGCTGGCGTGGCCCATTAAGCCAGTTGTTGCCGCTGCCGCATCGCAAACACACATCAATATGCCTGTAGGGAACTGGTAGCTGCCGTTTTCGCGCAGTAAGCCAATGGTTTTAGCTTTGGCGCTAATTACAAAGTCGCCAGTCAATTCTTGATAAGCGAAGTAAGTTGAAAGTTTGCTCGATTCAAACTTACCGCCGTCTGCAGTGAATGTAATATTGCTGTCTGTTTGCTCGGTAATGTTGCCGGAAACAGATGTTGTAGAACCCCCAAGGCTCATTGCAATGCCAGTCCACGTTACTGCACCAGGTATAACGGGGTCAGCACAGGCATCGTCAGAGGTATCTTCTGGCAACGGGTCCCAGCCTGTCCAATCGTTCCAGCTAGCAAAAATTTGCGCGCGGTTACAGTACTGCGCATCTACTTGTGCTTGCGTAAGTTGGATACAGCTGCCGCTATCACCGCAGCGTGCAGATACATCTAGAGCCGTGCCTGCAGAATCCATGCTGCCAAATTCACGCCAGCCTGCGTCAGCAGTAGCTACCGCTGGGTTAGGGGCAGGTTGACCGTTAATGTCGGCGTAGGCGAAGCCTATGTCGGCAATATGGCTACCCATTTTGGTGTTAATAAACGAAATATTATCGAAGTAACCCGTGCTGCCGCCGCTGCGCGCAAGGTAGGTTTTGCCATCGCCAATTTCGTTACCGTTTACGCCGGTAGCTTTTGTTAATTCGCTATTTAAGAAAACAAAGCCAAGGTCTGTTTCTAGTGGCGTACGCGCTTGCAGAATATAGCCACCCGAGTCGCCCGCACCTGGTTTAGAGTCGGCAATAGATCGAATTTCTGTTTCTTCAAACAAGGTTACTGCGCTGTAGCCCCAAATAAAGTCTACGTTACCTACCACAAGCGAGTTGTAGAACCAGTTGTAGCCTTTAAGTAACAGCGTATCTTGTTCACTAATAAAAGCAGCGCCTTTGGCAATTAAGCGATCGGTATTGCTGCTGCTATTGAAGTAGATAGTTTCTGCTTGGTCGCCACCACCAGTGCGCTGATGACCGTTTTTAAGGGTTAGCGTTTCTAGGGTTAGCATGTCTGAGTTGGCAACATAGAAGTTTGCGCGGCCAGTGCTGCCACCGTTCATGGCTTCGTGGTTGTTGTAATGAATAACAACGCCGTCGCGGCTTTCACCTTTTAGCGTTACGTTGTTGCGCTCTGCTAGATATAGCGGCTCGTAGTAGTTGCCGTTAGCAATGTTAATGGTGATTGAATCGTCCGTGGTATTTGCCATAGCATAGTTCAACGCACCTTGTACTGTGCTGAAATCTGCACTTGCATCGTCGTCTACAGTTACGGTGTTGCCGGTAGGGGCAGAGGCTTTGGTAGAGAAAGTCCAACCCGCGTTTTTACCTAAACCATCAAACGCAATGGTGTTTAGTGTTGCGCCGGTAAGTACGTTATCGCCAATGGCAACGTAGTAGTCTTGGCCGTAGGCAAGTGCGTTACTGTGTGGGCTAACGTGTAGGGTGTTGCCATCCAAGTAAACCGGTGTGGTATTTAATTCACGCTTGTTGGCTTGGCCGGCGTAACCCAATGCATCACTTTCGTCGGTAAGGCGAATAACATCTACTTCGCTATCGTCTGCTGCATTGTATATACGTATAGAGCCAACACCGCTTAGGGTAGGTGCGCTATCGAATGTAATGCTTAAATGTGCGTCTGGGTTGGCGTCAGTCATACCAACAGTTGGTGTTACCTTAGAAGCTATATCGCCGTAGTCGGTAGTAGACATAACAAACGCGCGTGCAATTTCTACATCAATTGTTTTAACGCGATTAGCATCTGAACCAGCGGTAAAGGTCACGGTGGCACTACCTTGAGCTACAGGGGTAATGGTTACTACGTTATTTGCAATACTTGTGGTTACTACATTGGTATCGCTGCTAACTGCGGTAAAGGTATCTGCTGTTACGCCATCGCTTTGTATGGCAGTAACTGTTACGTTTAGCGGGTCTTGGTCTGCCGCTGCTTCCCATAGCGGGCTGGCGTAATCCAGTGAAAGTTGTACAGGCTTAATAGCTGGGTCGCCTACTCGCACCCAATCAATTTCGAATGAGCGGTTGTAAGTCATAAAGCCAATTTTACCTGTTAATGGGTAAAGGCCATCGGCATCGGTAAAGCTGCCTTGTGGTTCGCCATCTAGGTAAATGGTGCCTGTATTGCCTATCATATCGAAGCGTACTTCGTACCAGTAGCCGTCGCTCATGCCTGTTGTACCTAGCTCTAACGGGTACTTGGCCTGCACCAAGCGGTTGCTAATGCTAGTGGTGTTTTCTGGCAATACGAAACCTGCTTCTACTTGCGTACTTGCAGTAGAGCCTTGCATGCTTAAACCGCCAAAGTAATATTCTTTAGGGCCTTCGTAGCGCGACATAGCGTGCAGGTACTTGTTGCCTGTGTTGCCGTTGTTGCGCGGGCGAATACGGTACTCTAAGGAGTAATCTGCGTTGGTTACATTTTCGAATGCTGTATCTTTTACAACAATAAGTTCGCCATCTGCTAAGTCACCGCCACGGGTGCCTGCTGTAAAGCGCAAAGATTTGCCGCTTGCTTCGTCTAATATGTCGAATACACCAGGGCTTGGTAGGTCGTATGTGGCAATGAGATCGTCCCACTTGTCATCAAACGTGCCGTCTTCAAAGTCGTCACAGAAGTAGAAGCCTGTTTCTGGGCAGGTCCACGCGCCCTCTGGTTCTGGCTCGGGCTCGGGTTCGGGTTCGGGTTCCGGTTGTGGTTCAGGTTCAGGTTCAGGCTCTTGTACTGGGGCGGGTTGGTTTACTGCCGGTATAGCATCGCCGCCGCTGGTTATATCGCCACCACCGCAAGCCGTTAATGTTGCGCACAGGGCTAACAACGCAGATAGAGTTCGTTTTGTCATATCGAGCATCCTTATTATTTTTTGAATTAAATCTGTTAATTTTTATCGGTCAGCCATGCATATCCAGAATGGTTTGCCGAAATTTATAATTGGACAGACCAAAATTAACACTTGGCGCTCAGATTGTCTAACACAATTGTGTTATTTAATGATAAGAATTGCCTATTAAATGGTCTGAAATCGATGGGAGTTGGCTATAGGGGGCGTGTTTTTTCAGTGGTAGATAGCTGCGACAGTAGGTGAGCAGGTGTTTGTCGAAGAGGGAGGGGGTTTTCTGTCAGGCCAATTTTAAGGTTGTTAGCCGCTGCTGCCAACGGCTAACAATAAAATGGTTAGCCAATTTCCCGCAATAACTTAGCGGGTGCTATGTGTACTACCTTACGTGTAGATGCCCAGCCCACGGCGCCTATTAGGGCTGCGCCTATAAAGGGTGCTACTAGCCACATGATAGGTTGTGGTTGGTATTGCAGGTTGAATACGCGGGTTTGTAAAAAGTAAAAGGCGGTTTCTGTGCCTACTGCGGCAAGTAAGCCCGCCAGAGCACCAAGTGCACCAAATTCTATTAACAGTATATTGCCCACTAAGCGTTTAGGTGCGCCTAGGGTGCGCAATATGGCGCTTTCTTGCATGCGTACATCTAGCGTAGCTTGTACTGAGCTAATTAATACCAATACCCCAGCGGCAAGTACCAGCATAAGAATAAATTCTACGGCGAGCGTAACTTGGCTAACTATGGATTGCAGTTGCGCAATCAGTTGGTCTAGCTCGATAACTGATACCGTTGGGTAGGTTTTAATTAAGTCGTTTAAAAAAGGCTTTTGGTCGGGTGCTAAATAAAAGCTAGTAAGCCAATTTGCTGCGGTGCCATCTAAAACGGTGCGGTCGAAAATCATATAGAAATTGGGGTTCATCGAATCCCACTGCACAGACCGAATACTCGCAAGCTCTGCGTTTACTCGCTCACCGGATATGCTAAAGGTAAGAACATCGCCAAGTTGCATGTTTAAGCCGGTGGCATATTCTAGCTCTGCAGAAACATACAAGCCCTGTGGGCGCGGGGTGTTGGTTTGCCACCATTCGCCCTGCTCAATTTTATTGTCGCTACCTAAGGTGTTAGACCAGGTTAGGTTTAATTCGCGTGCGTAATTGTGGGGTACTTCTTCGGTTTCTAATATGTCTTTTACTGTTACGCCATTCACTTCTATTAAGCGACCGCGCATCATGGGGTAAAACGGGCTGTGCTCTACCTGTGCGCTAGCTAATTTTTCTGCTATTGGTGTGCGGTCTTCAGAAAAAATATTAAATACAAAATGGTTGGGGGTACCTTCTGGTATTTGGTTTTGCCATTGGCTAATTAAACTCGTGCGCGTTAACGTAAGGGTAAATAGCAACATTAATAAGGTGGAAAACACCAAAATTTGTACGCTGTTCATTTGCCTGTGGCGCTGTAAATTTGCCAAGCCTAAACGCCAGCTTCCGGTAAGTTTTTTGGTGGTAACGCGACTAGCCAAAATAATAAGGCGGGCACAAATAGATATACCAATACAGCAAACCGCCAAGCCTAATGTAAGCACCAAGGTTAATTGCAGGCTTTGGCTGTACCAAAAAATTAAACCAATAATGGCAAGTACGCCGGGCAGCCAACTTAGCCAGCCAAAGTTTAATGCGCTTTGGCTATCTAATCGTATAACTGCGGCGGGGGAAACTTGGCGTAAACTTAGTATAGGTGGTGCAGCAAACGCCGCCAGCGCCACAATGCCAGACCCAGCCCCAATAAACAGCGCACTTACTGATGCGCTAGCTAAACCATTGGGCAGTAAATCTTGCAGCGCGAAAATTATTCCCCAGTGTAAGGCCCAGCCCACCACTGCGCCCGGTAAAATACCCACCATGCCTAAAGCTAATAAATTGCCACAATAAAGGCGGCTAATTTTGTTGGGTGTTTGGCCGAATGTTTTAAGTAGCGCTACATTCGTTGCTTGTCGCATGGCGTAGCGTCTGGCGGCTAACGCAATGGCAAGCCCGCACAGCACAACACCTAAACTGCCCGCTAATAATAAAAAGCTTTCTGCGCGGTTTAGCGCGCTGCCCACGCTGCGGTTTTGCTCGTGAATATCTACCCAGCGGTGATGTTCGCCTTTGTTGGCTTCAAAATATTGTTTAAATGTTTCTACGCTACTGCTGTCGCCGGCAAGCATCCACGTGTAGTTAACGCGGCTGCCCAATTGAATAGCCTGTGTTTTTTCTACGTCATTTATATGAATAAGCGCGCGTGGGGCTACACCAAATAAACTTTGCGCGTTGTCGGGTTCCTTAATTATGGCCGCGGTTGCTTTAAAGTTGGCTTCGCCAATTTGCACAGTATCGCCAATATTTATGGCCAGTGCGCCAAATAAGCGCGATGCCAGCCAAACCTCGCCTTCGGCTGGCCCGTGGTTAACTAGGGTGGGGGCGCCGAAAGGGGTATCGGCAATTTGTATTTGGCCTTTTAGTGGGTAGCTAGCTGCAACAGCTTTTGTGGCCGATATATGCATGCTCTCATCCGAAAACACCATCGCGCGAAATTGTATAGTAAGTGCACCTTGTAGGTTTTGTTGTGTCGCTTCGTTTTGCAGTGGGGTTGGTATGGGGGCCGAGCCGGTTATTTGTGCATCGCCTGCTAAAAACTGGCTGGCTTCATCGTATAACGAGTTATGTATACGGCTGGCGAATAGGCTAATGCATGTAATAGTGGCCGTGGCGAGTATTAGCGATACCAGCAATAAACCCAGTTCGCCGCCGCGCCAATCGCGCAGTAATAGTTTTAAACCTGTTTTCATGGTGGCTCCTAAGCGAAATGGGCTGTGGTAATTTCGCTAATGCGACCTTCTTCCATGCGCAATTGGCGCTGGCAGCGCTGCGCGAGTTTGTCGTCGTGAGTAACCAATATTAATGTAGTATTGCTTTCACCGTTTAGTTCGAATAATAAATCGGCAATGGCGCGGCCTGTGGCCGAATCTAAATTACCAGTGGGTTCATCGGCAAACAATAATGGTGCCTCGCAAGCAAAAGCACGTGCTAGCGCTACGCGTTGTTGTTCACCGCCAGATAGCTGCTTAGGGTAGTGGGTTAAGCGCTTACCTAGGCCCACCCGCTGTAAATACTGGCTGGCTTTGGTTAAAGGGTCTGCGTTACCGCGCACTTCCAATGGCAGCATTACGTTCTCTAGTGCGGTTAAACTGCCTAATAATTGAAAGTTTTGAAAAACAAAAGAAATGTAATCTGCGCGAACTTTTGCCCGCTGTTCTTCGTCTAATTGAGTAATATCTTGCGAATCGATAACAATATTGCCCGATGTTGGCGTATCTAACCCTGCAAGCATGGTAAGCAGAGTGGATTTACCCGAGCCAGATGCGCCCACAATGGCAACAGATTCACCTTTTAAAATATTCAAATCGATGCTTTTTAGTAAAGCGAGCTCGCTTTCGTGAATAGGTACTTGGTGGCAAAGGTTGTGGGTGCTAATCATAATGTGCAACTTTGTAATCGATTAAAAAATGAAAAAGGTTAACAGGTAGCTTACAGTCTACAGTGGTAAGCTTACAGCTAGGTGCTAAGGGTTTAACGGCTAAACTCAAATAGCTAAACCCTAAGGCTAACAGTTATAGCACGGCAAAATAGGTAAACAATATGAAATTGAACGGTTTCGCGCGCCACTTAGTGGTTTTACTTGGCGTAGTGTGTTTTGTATACGCAACACAGGCTCGCGCAGATCAAGCCCGCCCTACTATTTTAATCCTAGGCGATAGCCTAAGCGCAGCTTATAAATTGTCTGCAGAAGACGGCTGGGGGCATTTATTGGTTCAACGCCTTGCGGCGCAAGGGTTTAATTATGAGGTGGTAAACGCTTCAATAAGTGGTGCTACCACTAATGCAGGCTTGCAGCGAATGCCTGCCTTATTAGAAAAGCACAAACCAGAATATGTATTGTTAGAGCTGGGCGCAAACGATGGCTTACAAGGCATGCCGGTAGCAGGCATAACGCGCAATTTGGAATCGCTAATTAAGCAAGCACTGCACGCCGGCGCAGAGGTAATATTACTGGGCATTCAGCTACCCCCCAATTTCGGCAGCCGCTACACCCAGCCCTTTTTTGAGCAATACTCAAGCTTGGCTAAAAAATATAATTTAGCGTTGGTACCATTCCTATTAGAAGGTGTAGCAGGTAAACCTGCACTCATGCAAGCCGACGGTTTACACCCCACCGCAGAGGCACAACCAATAGTACTAAACAATGTATGGCCAGTACTTAAAGAACAATTGAGTAAAAAATAGTAATGAATTGCTAATCGCTAGTAACTAGCGGCTAGTAATTAGAAGTTAGCGATTACCTTTTTGGCGGCCTACTGTCACTCATAATAATATCTAACTTAGTTTGCGCCCGTTCAGTATTGGTTAAATCTATCGGCTCTATCATTTCGCACTCATCCCTTATCATTTCTTCAATATGAGTAGGGTAGTGCCTACAGTCTTCTGGGCGATCGTGATAAATACTGCAGGTGTATTTTAGTGGGGCAGTAGTCGTAGTTGGTGGGCTGATTTCTAAAAATGGGCAGCGGTTTAATTTTTTGCCTGTGGCTGGGTCTACCCAAATGTCACCATTATGTACGTATTCAAATATATGGGGCTGAAATAGCTCCCACATATCTATTTCGTTGGCGGTAGCAGAAAGTGCCCCATCGCCATATTTTATGCAGCATTTACCGCACTGATTACAGTCTTTCATGTTTTGCACACTGTTTAGAATAAGCGCCACCATGGTAGCATCTATACCCCAGCTCTGGGCCGATTCAGGCCAAATAGGTAAAACAAAGCGATAATATGCTCGAACTTAAGCTCTTTACCGACGGTAGCGTCAATACAAAGCAAAACATTGGTTGTGGTGCCTACCTTATACTTACCGATTTAGCTGCGCCTATAAATACACTTGCGCCGCAAATTAAGGTTAAGCAGTTTGAGCAAACCAGCTCCACTAAATTAGAGTTGCAGATATTTCTACACGGGGTAGAAGCAGCATTAGCGCAAGCTCAAGGTCAATTGCTAACAATAACCGCCTATACAGATTCGCAAAATATAGTGGGGTTGCTCGCTAGGCGTAAACGGCTAGAGCAAGCTAATTACTATTCCAGCAAAGGTAAGCGCCTGAATAACGTTGAGTTGTACCAACAGTTTTATGCACTTGCAGATAGCACTCGCCTCACCTTAATAAAGGTAGAGGGGCATAAAAAAACGCAGCATAAAGACAGTATAGATAAAATATTTAGCTTGGTAGATAAAGCCGCAAGGCATGCACTACGTAATGTGGAGCGTGAGATTTAGAACTTGGCCTGATTAGCAAGAAATAAATAATAAGCAATAAAAACCAATTAAATACCAGAAATAGTTTAAAAATATAGTAAACCGTACGAGAAAGGATATGAAAACCCGCGTAGCAACCGCGCAAGATGCGCAAAGCATTGCCGAACTACATATAGCCAGTTGGCAACAAAACTACACTAATGCGCTTAGTGCTAATTACCTAAACAATATTGCACCTGCCGAGCGCAAGGCACTGTGGACGCAGCGGTTTGCCCAGCCGCAAGCTAACCAGCAAGTATTTGTAGCAGAAAATAACGGCGAGCTAATTGGGTTTGCGTGTGTGTACCATAACCACAACCCAAAGTGGGGTGCCTATTTAGATAATTTGCACGTAGCATCACAATGCCAAGGGCTAGGTGTAGGCAAGCAATTACTGCAAACGGTAGCGAGCTGGTGCTTAACGCAAAATAATAGTGCTAATGCTGGCTTGTGCTTATTAGTGAATCGCAACAACACCAACGCGCAGGCTTTTTACTTGCACTTAGGTGCGCGCAATGCCGAGCAGAGCGTGTGGCACGCGCCCGATGGTAGCGATGTACCCACGTTTTGGTTTGTGTGGGATAGCATGGAACCTCTGCTTAAATAACTTACACCCGTGGGTTAACCGTTATAGTATGTTAATCAGAGTTTCCTTAGCTGCAAATATAAAGGATTAATTGTGAGTAACCCATTAACCGTACTACTAATAGAAGATAACCTAACCATTGCTAGCCAAGTGTGCGACTGTTTAGAGGGCGTAGGTTGGCAAGTGGATCACACAGTTAAGGGGGCGCAAGGTATCGAGCTGGCGCTGGCGCAGGTTTACGATGTGGTAGTGCTAGATTTAAACCTGCCAGATATAGATGGCCTAGAAGTATGCAAAAGCATTAAACAGCAAGCGCTTACCTTCCTGCCTATTTTAATGCTAACCGCACGCGATGCGTTTGACGATAAAGCCGATGGTTTTGGCATGGGGGCCGACGACTACGTAACCAAACCCTTCGAGCTGCGCGAATTAGTTTTACGGTGCAGCGCTTTAGCACGTAGACACAACCTGCATAACAATAAAATACTCCGCCTTGGCAATTTAGAGGTAGATACCGCAAAGCGCACAGCCAGTCGCAGTGGGCAAGTATTACAACTTACCAAAATAGGCTTTGAAATTTTAAGCGTATTGGCGCAAGCCTACCCCCAGCCTGTTACTCGATCTGTACTTATACATAAAGTATGGGCCGACGACCCACCCGATAGCGATGCACTGCGCACTCATATTTTTAGTTTGCGCAGCGCACTAGACAAACCTTTTAACTCGCCAATGCTAACCACCATAATTAATGTGGGTTACAAATTGGAAATAAAACAAGAGTTGAAGCAAGAATTAGAACAAGAGTGTATAAAAGAGTCACGCAATGAAGTTTAAACACAGTATCCAAAAGCGTGTGTTTGCAATCTTTGGCGGTTTCACGCTTGTGGTTGCGCTTGGTTATTCGCTGGCCAGCATTATTGTTGCGTACATAATAGAAGATGAAGTGCTAAACAGGTTGGTCGCGCTAGAAGTAACACGCATTCAAAGTGCATATAAAAAAACGGGCCAATTGCCGCATACAAGCGCTGCATATTTTACTGTATACAAACAAATACAAATGGCCCCAAGCGATATAGCCGCGGCAGCAAGTAATAACACTGTAGGCGAAGTATTTAGTGCATCGGGCAGGCACTACCATATTCGTAAACTGCACTTATCGCCCAATTCGCAAAATACCTACAACGCTATTTTGGTGGCCGATGTAACAGAATTACTCGCGGTAAGAAACCTGCCGCTAAATGTTATCGTTTTTTTAGGGCTGCTAATTGTGCTGGCTATTTCTATAGCGTTATTAGCCGCTTTAATTATTACGCGGCGCACTACCAAGCCAATTGTAGCCTTAGCCAATAGGGTGGGCGGGTTAGAGGTTAACAGCCAACTGGCTTGGCAAACAAACGCCGCACAAAAAACGCAAGCAGAAGATGAAGTAGATTATTTATCGCAAACTATACAAAATGCACTGCAACAATTGCGCGAAGCAATAGAGCGAGAAAGCCAGTTTAACCGCGACGTAAGCCACGAATTGCGCACACCCTTAACCGAAATATTAAACACTTTGGCGCTAGCGCAACAGCAAAGCTTAAGCGCTAACTCTGTGCAACACATTACGCACGCTGCCAATAATATTAAGCACATTGTTACCACTTTACTGGCTCTCGCCAGAGCAGAAACCACACAGCAAGAAGTGTTTGCATTGCAGCCCCTTGTAGAAGAGTGTGTGGTAGGGCTATACACCAAAATAGAAGCTAACAATTTTACTGTAGAGTGCAACCTAACCGACCTTGCCGTTGTGGGGAATCGTCAGTTGGTAGGCTTGGTTATAAATAACTTAATAGAGAACGCCATAAACCACGCGAGTAAACCTGCGCTAGCAATAACGATAAGCAATAGTGAAATTCATTTTGATAACACCTTTTCCACCCCTCTGCCCACCGATGTTACTTTGCCCAACAGCCGCCAGCCGCAAAGCCAAGGTATTGGTCAAGGCTTGTACCTTGTAGAACGCATTTTAGATGTGCTTGGCTGGCAGTACCGCATTTGCGTACAAAATAATACTTATCGCTTAACGGTCATTCCATTGACCGCTAAAGCTGCTTAAATTGCAAATGCTTCTAAATGGCTATTAAAGCAATTTAACGCGAATTTAACATCGTCCCAATTAAGCTGGGGTTTTCTAATTAAGGAGACCCCAATGTTAAAGAAAATAGCGCTATGGTTAGCGGTGGTGGTAGGCAGCCTTACAGTGCTGTTAGTAGCCGTTGGAATATGGGTAAGCAATTTGTTGGCGAGCGATACACCGCGCGAGCAGCTACAAACCGCATTGCCCACCGATTTAACCTATTTAAACAACGGCGTAAAAGAGCAGCGCGGGCGCATATTGGCCGTTGTTACCAGCGCGGGTAGCTCTGCTATTAAAGGTAAAAACCTTGGTTACGAGCTAACCGAATTATCGCGTGCTTACTATGTGTTGCAAGCGAACGGGTTTGAGGTGGATGTTGCCAGTACGCAAGGCGGCAAACCCAAAATGGTAATAGATACTGATGATATGGGCCAACACGATTACGCCTTTTTAAATGATGCCATCGCCCAAACAAAAATTACCAATACCATACCTATAAACCAAGTAAGTGCTAGCCAGTACGACGCTATTTATTTTGTTGGAGGCAAAGGTGCATTGTTCGACTTCCCCAATAATACGGCCATACAAACACTCGTGCGCGACATGTACCAGCAAGGCAAAGTAATAGCGGCTATTTGCCACGGCCCAGCCGCGCTGGTTAATGTAAAGCTCGCCAATGGCAACTTTTTACTTGCAGATAAACAGGTAACAAGTTTTACCAACGAAGAAGAGCTATTTTTAATGCCCAATGCGGCAAAGGTCTTTCCTTTTTTACTAGAAAGCGAATTAAAGCAGCGCGGCGCACGGTTTTACGCAGGCCCACTTTATTTAGACAACCTAATTACCGATGACAAACTTATAACTGGTCAAAACCCTTGGTCGGTATGGGCCACGGCCAACGCTATAGTAAAAGCACTTGGCCATACACCCATACCACGACAAATAACAGCACAAGAGCGCACAGTGAAAATACTTATGGCATTTAACCAAGGCGGAAATAAAGCGGCAAACATACAACTACTAACAACGCCCGCGGGCTGTGCCAACTGTATAGATAGAAACCTAATAGCCATGCATGCACTCGTTGCTACTATGCAAGGAAAGGTAGGTAAGGCGATAGATTTAATAGGCGTGTTAAAAAGGGTGGTTAGACTGGCAGATGCACAAGCATAAAATGAATAAGCAGTGCCGCTCAAAAACTGGCACTGCTTTTAAAATGACTACTCAGTTACTAGTAATTAAATAAATCAATTAAAGCGTGTTCAACGCTCTGGCGTTGTAGCAATAATAATTAAATCTTGTAAAAAGTGTTGCACCTCTTCGCCCCAAATATCGTTGTGGCCATCTATAAGTTCTTCACTTACATAAATATTTAAATAGGGGTTGCGCGGGTGCGATCTATCTAAATGGGTAAGCGCAACTTCTTCAAGCTCTAGCGTGCTACCGTAATCTAATTGCGCCCATCGGTTACCTAAGCTGCGGTAATTAAACGCATCACTGCGCACATTTTCATTGGGCAGTTTTTCTAATGTGTGAGTCCAAAATGGTGCGAAGTGACCAATGGTTTTATTGTCGGCCGAGTATTCGTTTACTTCTATTGCTTTCGCGTTTTGGCTGGTATCTATTAGGCGGTTTAGTGTGTTATGGGTTTTAAATGGCGTTACCCAAAAGCGTCCCATAGGGAAAGCATAGCGCGTAGCCGCATCGGCCTCAGAGGTAAGTACCGCCAAGCGAGGCAGTTGATCGGGGCTGTAATTGCGACAAGGCACGCCCACATCAGAGCAGGATTGGCCAATATCAAACAAAGTAGCAAAGCGCATGGCTTCGAAGGCGGGGTTCATAAGCACGACTAAATCACCAAAACCCTGTGCATTACCTTGGTAGTTTTTACTTTTACGGCTATCAATATAGCGGTCCGCCAATATTTGCTGTAACGAGGTATACACCACTGCGCCGCCAAAGCTGTGGCCTATAACAACCATTCTGCTATTCAGGGGCTTGGGGTTTTCTTGCTCTATGGCGGCTTTAACATTCACAATTTCTTCTAAGCGTAATAACACTTCGCTTACGCCCTGCAGCCCTACCTCGTGGGCCACGGCTTTGCGCCCCCAAAAGGTAGAGTGCTGAATAACCGGCGCGGTAATGGTGTCGCCACGCCAGCCAACATACACACCCAGCACACGGCGTTTGGGCCGGCCATCTTGCTTGCTCGATTGCGCTTCCCTTAAGGATATTTGCTTTAGCATCTCTTTAAACGATGCCACGTTGCCGTCGCCAGGCGCGGCGCTGTGGTGCCAGCCGTGTACAAATACCGTAAGTATTACGTCATCCTGCCCAGCAATAGGGTAGTAATGGTCTAGCACGGTTTGCATTTGCTTGCGGTCGCGCAATTGGCCTTGATCATCGTATTCCACAAAGCCCAACTGAAAATCGCCATCTGTACCTTGGTTATGTATAGATATCGCCTGCTTATCGCAGCTTTGCGTTGGCGATGCATAACACACACTATAGGTATCGCGATAAATTTTATTGGGAGCGCACGCCTGTAGGGTTAATAAGGCGCCAAAAAGCGCTAATGCGGTGGGTATTTTTATTTTTTTAATAAAGCGAAAATAGGCCATTGTTGAATAACTCATTAAGTAATTTGCAAAGAATAGAAAAATAACAGTGTCAATTTCATTACGCTAGCATTAAATTCAGAGATAGCGAGCAGCGTACAATCAACTGTAGACAGCCAATAATTACAGAAAGTGGCCTGCAAGTGGCCTGCAAGTGGCCTGCAAGTGGCCTGCAAGTGGGCTGTAAGGGCAGGGAGTAAGCATGAGCAATAATAGAAAACTATTTAAACTACTAGCACAGATCTGTACGTGTGGTTTGATTGCGAGTGGAATGGCCAGTGCCCACGCAGGTGGTGGTTTATTGGGACAGAGTGGCTATTTAACGGCTGGGCACTTTAAAGTAGAAAGCGAAGACTACAGCGCACTAGAAATAAATTACACAACCGAAGCAACCGATGTGCTGGCTATAAAATACGGCGCAGGCTTCTACGATGGCGCACCAGTAAAATATGGTCGCGACGATTTTGTAGGTGTAACCCTTGCGGGCTATTACCACTTCGACCAAAACATAATTAACCCCTACATAGGCCTAGGCGTATTCGCAGGCTGCACCTACAACTGCAGCTCTGCCGAAAAAGAGCACTACGGCTGCGAAGAAGAAAGCATGTTTAGCCTATACCCAGAGCTGGGCCTAGCCATAAAACTAGATCAATTCTTTATCTACCCCTATGTACGCAGAAGCTTTTCCACCAATAATGGCGGCGAAGCTGCGAATGTGATTGGTTTGGCTGTTGGGTTTGGTATTTAGAGTTGTGTGGGGTTGTGGTTGGGGTAATAATGGGGACAAACTGCGGTATACGACGCAGTATGTAGGGGAAGTATTTAGTGGGTAGAGAAGATTGATTTATAAACCAAAAACGGAATGATAAAATTGAAAATTATATTTTTGAATACTTAAATGTGCTCATCGCAAAGATAGATATAAGTATTGAGGCCTACCGCTCGGCACTAGATCATGAACTGGCTCCCCTTACTTTAAAAACAGACGCTTCATACTCTATTCTCTAGCTATTGCAGAGCAAAAGGAATCTGGCTTTTATGCATCCTCCAATATTATTCTAGATGAGTATCAATAACGCCTCAAGTTTTCACAGTAGCGGTAATGTATAGCAAGCATCTGCGCATGCTATACCTGCATTAGCAGCTGTTTTCTCGAATTAAAAAGTCGTATTTTGATTTCATGAAAAATTTTGTTTGTAAGATGATTAGTTTAAAGAAACGGCGAATATGCGCCGTGTTGTACAAGAATAATTAAGTTATAGCTACGTTCAATATTAGGAGACTTATGAAGTATTTTATTTTGGTAATGGTGTATCTAGTTGTTTCTGGTTGCGCTTCGCTAGGGCAAAAGTTTTCTGAGCCTATGGCAGTAGAGCAAGATAAGGCATTGGTCTATTTCTATCGTCCTGCGAGGTTTTTCCAAGGTGGTGGAGGTCCTGATGTGTATGTTAACGAAGTCAAAGAGTTTCGGATGCATAACGGCGGATACGCATTTAGATATTTCAATCCTGGTGAGTACACTATCAGTACTAGAAAACACTTTAATTGGGGGTTGGAAGGTGTCGATAAGGCGGTTTCCCTGAATGCGGGAGAGGTCTATTATTTTCGAATGGATTTTTCCGATTCTGGAGTTAATGTTATTAGTGTTGGTGGTTTCGCAACAGGGGAGGTGTCTGGGGTGGTCGCTTTTAATTTGATTGAAAATAGCGTAGCCACCACCGAAATCAAGGAAACTAGCCTTATTCAGTAGGAATAGAGCTAAGAGACGCCAAGGTGACACTTATCAGTTCTGCGCATGGTTTAGGCAATAGTGATGCCTGTCTCAACAGGATGGAGAGCGCACCTTATTTTTCATTGGTTTTCGTTATTGTTTTTTTCTGTTATAGCGTTTGGTAGTTCTGTGTTTTTTGATTAGAGGGATAGATCTGCGGATAACACTTTTATGTAGTATTGTTATTTCTGTGTGCTGTTTTTCTTGTTGTGGCTGTAGTTCTTTATCACAGCATGTGAGTGGATCTTCCGCTTACCTAGCCCAGTAGTGATCGGATGCTTGTTATATTGAAGATAGATAACTGATAATCCATTGAAGAGATATTGAATTTATTGTTGGAGTAGATTGGTGGATGGTTATTAAAAAGAGTCGCTCGCAAATACTATATCTGTGTGCGGTGTTATTGATTATACCTGCGTTTCTTCACGGATATATAGCGTTTAAGGGAGGGGTGGCAGAGGTTGCGTTAAAGCTACATGTTTATTTGTTGTCTGTTTCTGCTATTTTTTTTGTACTTGCGTATGGTCTATTCAGGTCGATTAATAAAAAGTTAGTTATATCCGATACCGGTTTGTTGGTTGAGGAGTTTTCTTCAGTTGAATTCCCGTGGTCTACCCTTCGCAAGGCTACAACTAAATCACAATTATTACCTAGAGGTGGTGCTTGCCTTTGGCTGGTATTACATACAAAGAATGATGCGGATTATACAAACCGTACTGTACTAAAGTTAACTAGGTTAATTGGTGTAAATGGTGTTCCGGTATGTAATCTTGCGAATTATCAGGGGGATGCAGGAAAAATTGTATCTATCATAAACTCGAGAGCGGCGCTATAAACGTCTTTGGGAGTTCTGCGCTTATAGAGTAGTGGTGATAGATCTGCAGTTAACAATTATTTGACGGAGGTAGCTTGCTGCACAGGTCTGCTTGTTGTCCCGTTATTTAGTGACCACAGCATATGGGTGGGTATTTTAGTTGACTTAATTCAGTAATCATCTCTTGATAGCTCAATTAAAGGCTCGTTTCGTAGTAATAAGAGGACGACTCGATAGTTGTTGACACCTTTTAGGTACTTTATATGTGAAAGGTTAACTTGGTGGTGTTTAGTGCGGGGCGGGCGCAGCATATTAAAGCGCTACCATTTGCTGGTGTATAGCCGGGTTTATTGGCGTAGGTTACTTCGCCGGTGCTTAGCGTGCAGCTACAAGTGCCGCAGTTACCAGTGCGACAGCTATACATTGGTTTTAAACCCATTTTTTCGGCAAATTGTAATAAGGTACCGTCGTTTGGTGTCCACGTTGCGGTAATGTTACTTTTTGCGAAATATATTTCAGCTCGCTGTGCTGTTTGAAATTTGTTTAGCTGATGGCTTTCAAATGAACCGTCGTCGAAAAACTCATAAAATATTCTAGATTCAGCGATACCCATCGCTTTTAAATTTGTATAGCTTGAGCGCATAAAAGATTCAGAACCACATAGATATACGTCAAAATTATCGGTAGGAAGTATTTTTCTAAGTAGATCTAGCGATATTCTTCCTGATACATCATAGTGCTGTCCTAGTTTGTCATTCAGTTTTGGTTGGGAGTAAATTGTGTAGAGTTGTAGCCATTTGTGTCGTTTGTTGAGGTGTTTTAGTTCATTTGCAAATGTATGTGTCTCTGAATTCTGGGTGCTATGAATAAAATATACATCTTGTGGTTTTTCACCTTTTTCTACTTCTCGAATTAGCCCTTGCAGCATGGCTATCATTGGCGTAATACCAATACCGGCTGACAATAAAACATTTGTTTTTTTGTTGGTTTGTAATGTGAATTTTCCTTCGGGTTGACTTACATAAAGACTATCGCCGGTGTTAATGGTGTCGTGTAATATACGAGATGCTAGGCCAAATTTTTCACGTTTAACGGAAAAGCGATAAGCGTTGCTTAGTGGTGCTTGTGACAGTGTGTACGTTCGCAGGCAGGTAGATGATGTATGGGGTTGCTTGATACTAATAGGTAAAAATTGACCTGGTAGATAAGAACTTAACGCGCTGCCATCTAGAGGCCTAATATAAAACGACGTAACGTCACGGCTTTCCTTTATCTTCTTTATTATTTTAAACTGCTTATATACTCTAGCTGCGCTTTTTTCTTGAGGATTTTCCCATGTGCCTGTGCGTATCAGTGATGGCGAAAGCTCGGTAAGCACGCCTCGCATGGGAAGAAAACTGTCGAGAATAAGGCAATTGCGTACCTTTACAGAAATAATTCGTTCTGCTCCTTCAAATATTCTAGTTAATTCTTTATCCCAGATAATTTTAGCTGTACCCGATATAAGTATAATTTTTCCACTTTCATAATCGGGGAAATATAAGCCCACTCGGCTGTCAGATTGTATATTACCAAGTGTATTAAAAAACTGATTACCACTAAAATCCGGGAAATATAAAGTGTCGTTTTCAACTTTTACGAATCCTGGTTTTCCTCCTCGATGGGAAACATCTAGGCCGTCACGTTTATCGGTAGAAAGACGTTTGGTTCGGGAGCTAATAAAAAATGTATCTGAGGATTCAATCCATTCTGCACAGGTCGAAGTTAGTGTATTCGTTAAAAAAATATCTTCTGTTTGCAAACACTTTTGAGGCGTATCGACCCAGTGTAACTCACGCTTTTGGATATATTGAGGGCAATTACCAAAACTTTGTTCGCATATAACTAAGAAGCTGTTGTTGTTTATCTCTTTAATTGTGCCATTCATACGATTGCGACGGCGTGTATGCAGCTCAATTCCAAGAATGCCTATTTTTTGACTTTTTTTAAAGTTAAGTTTTAGCACGTCCTTAAGTGTGGGGTAGGTTTCTATTTCGAGTGTATTTGCATTGGGTGATTTAATAAAACCAGGCTTTCCATGCAATGGTATAGGCCATGGGAAGCCGTCGAAGTCTGTGATGCTCACTATCACCATGGGAAGATTTGTAAAGAAATCTCGGTGCTGACCGGGCATAGTGGAGCGAATGTACCCTTCGCTGTGCTGTGCTACCATGTCAGCCACGCCCAAACGTTTCTGTACTGCCTTTTCTGCTTGGTGAAACTGGGAAGGTTGTAACCGTTTCATGGTGGAATCCTTGTTGAAATGACTAGTGGTAAACTCAGAATTAGATGGTGGACAAAGGGGCACGTTGCGTACCAATAAAACGTGGCTGACTTTCGATGCGTTCTAGCCAACCTCTAATGGCTGGGTACGATTCCAAGCTAATGTCTCCTTCTGGTGCGAGTGATATGTAGCTATAACCAGCCACATCTGCGACTGTGATGGTATTACCAGCAAGATAATTACGTGTGTTGAGTATTCGTTCTAGAACTGAAAACAGCGTGTATGTTTTTCTTTGAGCTATTTCATAGTCAATGTTTGCACCGAAAACTTTTACCAAGCGCGCAGCGTTGGGGCCGTAAGCGATTTCTCCGGCCGCAACAGATAGCCAGCGCTGTACTTCTGCCGCTTGTACGGGGTCTTGTGGATACCATTCGTAATCATTGTTATATTTTTTCTCTAAGTAGATAATTATGGCGTTTGAGTCAGTTAAGGTTATGCCGTTATCATCAATCGCTGGTACCTGACCAAAGGGACTAATTTTTAGATAGCTGGGTGTTTTGTGCGCACCGTTATCCATATCAAGATCTATAGTTTCATAGGGGACATCCAAAAGCGACATCATTAGTTGCACGCGGTGGCAATGACCAGATAGTGGGTGACGATAAAGTTTAATAGGTGCATTTGCTTTAGGGAATTTCACGTTCATAATATATTCCTAGGTGTAATTTAAAGTTGTGAAATATGTTAAAGCCCATATTCAGTTAGGCTTGGGGTGTGGTTTGGGCGTGTTCCAAGCGGCCAAAGAAATAAACGATCGTCTGCGGCAATTACATGTTCATTGATGCTAGCTATACGGCATTGCATTAACCCATCTTTATTAAATTCCCAATTTTCGTTGCCGTAGGCGCGGTGCCATTGATTTGAGTCATCTCTAAATTCATAAGCGAAGCGAACGGCAATGCGATTTTCAGTGTAGGCCCACAGTTCCTTCACTAGGCGATAATCTAGTTCGCGAATCCATTTTCGCGTGAGCATTGCTATGATTGCTTTGCGCCCACTAATAAACTCGGCACGATTACGCCAAGTGCAGTTTTCGGTGTATGCCAAAGCAACTTTGTGTGGATCACGACTGTTCCAGCCATCTTCGGCTAAACGGATTTTTCGCTTTGCTGTCTCTTCATTGAATGGAGGTAACGGTGGACGTGACATAATGAATCCTTTTTGTTTAGTAACAAGTTGATGCCGCCTAATGGCGGCTTGTTAGCGAGTTAAGAGGCACCTAAAGGGACGACGGCTGGAAAGTCAATAACAGTTTTAAGTGTTTCGTTTAGGTAATTCGTTAGTGTGTTTAAAGCTGTATGGCCAACTATCTCGATGATTTGTGCATCGCTATATCCAGCTGCTCGCACCGCTTCAAAGTCTGCTTTAGACGTCCTTCCTCGTTGTTTCACAATGGTTGCTGCGAATTCAACTGCAGCTGCAGCTTTGGCGTCTAGTGAGCTGCCTCGACGGTTTATGTTAATTTCTTCGCTGCTTAATTTGGCTAAATTTCTACCTAAATAATTATGTGCTGCTAGGCAATAATCACAGCCATTTATTTCTGCAATTGCGAGTGCTATGCGCTCTCTCGTGGCTGCTGGTAACGTGCCTTTAGCAAGCGCACTATTTAAAGCGATATAGCCTTCTAGTGTGTGAGGGCTATTGCTTGTAATACGGAACAAATTAGGCACACTGCCTAATTGTTGGTTTACCGTATCTAATATTGATTGAGATGCTTTTGGTGCTTCTTGTATTGTTTGGGGGGTATTAATACGTGACATTGGAAGTTCTCCTAAAGTTGTTTAATGTTGGTTAGCTAGCTAGAGTTCACTATAAACATCCATCGGCTAGAAATAATTGGTTTTATTTGAAATTGATTGTTGTAGTATTTGGAATAATAGTAAGTGGTAATAACCACCACTTATGCGTAAGCGACCGATATTTAAAGCTCTACGGGGATGTTTTATGAGGTAGATAACGCTTTTTAAGTTGTTGCGCAATAGCTGTTTTTTATGGGTTTGTGGGCGGGATTTATAGAGAGATAAAAATATTTTATGCCGCTTGCAGCAAGATTATTTCTTTGAATATTTAGGTGGCGGGTTCAATAACTATTACGTTCATTGAAATTGAAGCGGGAGTTTCATTAATAATTAAATTATTTCCTGCATGGCAGTTGCTTGTCGGCTTACGACATAATTACAATCAATAAGAGAACACAATTTGTGCTTGATCAATATGTGCTTATAATTTCAACATTGTAAATATCTTTCATTTACTACTAAGCATATAAAGGTAACATTGTTGTATCCTTTAATAGCGGCTGTTGCTCACATCGTCTAGACGCATTAAACCTTTCTTTACTGCAGGTCTTGCAGATATTATTTGGTGCCAGCTTAGAAGGCTATTAAAATTTTTAAATGCTTCCTGTGTGCTCGGTGCTAGTGTCTTCAAAGCGCCAGACACCCAAGGGAAGCACATGATATCCGCGATGGAGTAATGTTTACCGCCAAGAAAGGGGCTCTCTTTTAAGCGATCGTCTAATATATTTAATAATCGTATAGATTCTTCTTTAAAGCGTTGTTTGGCGTAGTTTACGTTTATATTTTTTGTTGAAAAGTGGTTGTATTGCCCAAGTATGGGGCCGAGGCCACCTGTTTGCCAATAGGTCCAGCTTAGTACTTCGGCACGTTCTGCTGGGGCACTGGGTAATAGCTTTTTTCCCGCTGGAAATTTTTCGGCCAGATACACTAATATCGCCCCAGATTCAAATACCCGCGCTCCGGATTGATGGTCAAACAATGCTGGTATACGTCCATTGGGATTTATGTGTAAAAAGTTGGGTTGTTTCTGTGCTCCAATGCCAATGTCCACCTTTATAAGCGTGTAGGGTTGTGCTATTTCTTCAAGCATAATTGTGGTCTTGCGGCCATTAGGCGTATTCCAAGTGTATAAATCAAGCTTACTCATGCGCGTTCCTTAAACGAGGTGACCTTTAAAACTGTTTTGATAAGAGTATAAGTAAGCTTACCTAAAGCTCCCATGGGAATAATTGTTTGTTATTAGAATTGATTTTTGTTAAAAACGAAATAATAGCAAATGGCTTACATCATAAGTAGGGTAGGTACCGTGGATAAATTGCAAACTATTAAAGTGTTTATTGAAGTCGCTAAATTGCATAGTTTCTCGTCTGCTGCTGAGGTGCTGGGCATGTCGGCGCCTGCAGCTACGCGCGCGGTTGCGGAATTGGAAGGGCGTTTACGCGTCAAATTGTTTAACCGCACTACCCGTTTGGTACGGCTAACCGAATCGGGTAGGCGCTTTTTCAATAGTGCTGTGGCTATTATCGAGGATTTAGAAGAAGCAGAAGCCGCGGCAGCAGGGCTATACGCTACACCGGCTGGCACTCTAACGGTAACTGCTCCAGTGGTTTTTGGTCAGAAACATGTGATCCCTATTGTTAATGAGTACTTAGGCTTGTACTCGGGAGTAAGTGTAAATGCGATGTTTTACGATCGAATAACAAGTTTATTGGAAGAGGAGCTTGATGTTGCCATTCGTATAGGCCATTTAAAAGACTCAAATCTGTATGCGACTCAAGTTGGCTCAGTTAGACGTATCGTGTGTGGCTCGCCGCGTTATTTTAAAAAACGTGGAGTGCCCAAATGCCCTGAAGATTTACATGAACATGATTTGATTTTCCCAAAGACCTATGAGGGTACAACTACTTGGCAATTTAGAAATGGCGATAAAACAGAACGACTAAAGCTGAATCCAAGATTGACGTGTAATCAAAATGGGGCTGCGTTAAGAGCCGCAGTTGAAGGGCATGGCATTACTCGCTTGATGTCTTATCAGGTCGGTGAAGAATTAGAGAAAGGTAATCTTGAGAGTATTTTGACTGGTTACGAAGAGGCTCCTTTACCGGTGAATGTTGTTCATTTAGAGGGCCGCCGTGCGAATGCAAAAGTACGGTCATTTATTGATTTAGCCGTAGAGCGGCTGAGAGAGAATCCATTTATTAGCGGAAATATTTAAATCTATAGCAATATTGATGTTAATTAATATGGTTTTATTTAACTTGCATTTATACATATGTATATAGGGTTTAGCGGAGGATTATCTGCAGTTGCGTTAAAGATCCATTTCTATGCGTTGCCCGTTTCTGCTCTTTTTTTATTGTTTGCGTACGGCCTAATTAGGTCAATTAATAGAAGGATAGTTATATCCGAAACCGGCTTATTGGTTGAGGAGTCTTCTTCATTCGAGTTCCCTTGGTCAACCCTCCGAAGGGCTACGACTAAGTCACAATTATTGCCTAGAGGTGGCGCGTGCCTTTGGTCGGTATTAGATACTCGGAATGACGCGGCTTATGCAAATAATACCGTGAGAAAATTAAATAAGTTAATTGGTATAGATGGCACTCCTGTATGTAATCTTGCAAATTATGAAGGGGATGCAGACGACATTGTGTCGATTATAAATTCGAGGGCAGTGCTTTAAAGCGGAAAAGGAACTAACTGTATTTAGACGAATATAGATACAGGGAGCCGGTTCAATCGGCAGTGCTTTTGTTCGAGTTATAATGTTTGTTGATGATCTATAGTTGAAGTGTATAAACCACAAAAAAGCCCACAAATATTTCTGTGGGCTTTTGGGAAAATATAGTGTTTAAAATTCGCTAGTTAAAAGCTTGGTACACTACAATCTAATACGACCTAACCTGCACATATTTACAATTGTTACTAGGTGTAAAGCGTATAACGCGACCGGTAAATGAATCGGCTGAATGATAGTTGGCGCTTATGGTTAAGTTGCCTGTGCCATCGCGGGATTCCACCACACCTCTAAAATCGCATGAAGCGTTGTCGCTATCCCATACCTGTAGGGTATTGCCTGCAAGGTTCTCTGAGAATTTAACACAGTTAACGTTGTTAAGGTTTAATTCTCTTTTTACGCCTTGTGATACTTCTGCAATGCCTGCGCAGTATGCGCCGCTTGCATTGCTACCAGAGCTATTATCAGTATTTGAATCGTTTAAAGAGTCGCAGCGTTCGTTACCGCACATGCAGATACTTGCGTTAGATGCGCTGCCGGCACAATCCATAGCGCCGTCAAAAAAACTGTACTCTGCGCGGCATTGATTGGTGGTATCGCATTGGTCTGTGCTGGTTTCTACTTGCACACTTTTAACGTAGCAATTTTTTATTGTTCTTGGTTTGGGGTCGCCAAACGTTTGGTTGTTGCATGGTAAATCGCTGGTTTGGTTGTAGTGATAATTAAAACTATCGCCAGCGCCATAGGCTACGTTCATAGTGCCAGTTATATTTACTGTACCGCCTTCTCGTGCAGAAAAGGTATAGCCTGCGGGGCCGTCATTACTTGGGTTAGATGTTTCTGAATTACCTAGGCCTAGATCAATTATTTGAACGTATATAGGTAATTGAGTGCTATCGCCTTTAGCTTGCATATAGTAATAAAGTTTGCCGTTGTAAATATGCGGCACACCGTGGGCAAAACTTTTTCCGCTATTGGTTTCGTAAATAGTAGTGAAATTATTGGTTCCTCCGTTAGCTTTTTTTACAAACGGGCGACCGCCTTTTAGGCCAATAATGTAAACATTGTTGGCGTAGGTGTACAACTGTGTGGCGCCCGAAAAGTCGGTTGTGTGCCTAAAGTTGGCCGCGCCTTTGGGTTTGTAAGAGTGTAGGTGTTTTACAACATTGTTCTTTTTGTCTTTCACTTGGCTAATTATATGTACATCGCCGCGATCGGTTACTGTAAAGTCAAAACCGCCAACAATATATACTTCGTTTTTACCTGTGGCTTCAACTAAGTTACCGGGTTCGTAAATTTTAATTCTATCGGCGTTTGCGAAAGGAATATTAAAGCCCGCGCCTGTGTGGTCTTTCCATTGGCTTTTTCCGCTTTGGTCGTTTGAGTAGGCGTAGTAAATTCCGTTTTGATATTCGTACTTATCATTCTTATTGCCGCTTCGGCGCTGGAACGCTACTTGTAGTTTTCCGTCTACGTATTTCATTCTGCCGTATAGGCCCCAGTTATAAGCTTGGCCTTTTGTTTTAGCGTTTAGATGATTAAATTGCGTTAGCCTATCCCACTTGCTGGTGTTAGCGTTGTATTTAGAAAAAACATAGGCGCCGTTGTCGTTACCGCCCACGCGCATGTGCATTAATAAGTCGTTATCGTCGTTTAAGAAAAAATACGGGTAGGTTAAATCTTGAAACTGAGCTGGGTCTGCCGTGCCGTTTAAGCTTACGTGGTTATAGTCGTTGGGGCCGTCTTTTACAAATAGGCTTAGCTTAAAATCGTTATCGGCAACGGTAGCCGCATTTTCTACGGAATAGGCGTAGCGAAAGTAGTCATCGCGGAAAGCGCCGCTGTTTGCGTAGGAGTGCATATCAAACAGTAAATGTATTTTTTCGTCTTTCGGGCTAATACCAATGGCAATAGTATTGTGGGATTCGCCTATCCACCACTTGCCATTGAAGCCAGTGTGGCGGTGTGGAAACTCAATGGTTTTAACTACGCCAGTTCTGGTGTTATAGCGGGATAGCATCATATGGCGATCGAATTTTCCGCCGCGATACCAGGTGGTAAAAATGAAGTTTTTATATACTTTTATTGCATCACCGTGGGCGGATATTCTGCCGCCAAATTTATAATCGTATACGCCGGTGCCGTTATCTTCTGCATTGCTGCCCACTTTGCGGCCGTTAAAATACAGGGCGTTGTCTGCCACTTTGTATTCTTTTTCGAGTTGTACTTGGGCTTGGGTATTAAGCGCTAGCAATATCGCAATAGCGCTGACTATGCCGTGCGAAAGCAGGCGCGATATGTTTTTTAGGTTCACTAGTGAATCTCCAATTAGGTTGAACTGTTATTTTTGTATGTGTTGCTAGCCTCTATCGATTGGCCCTATGTATGGCGTACCTTGTGGTTTGCATAGGGGCAGTGGGTGAACTGCAGAGGCTGGGCGGGTGTGTTGTTGCAAACATGCCTACCATTAGCTTACCAACGTCAAATTATGTGCTGATGGCAAGGTGGTAAGGCCATTATGCCTGTGGTTTTGCCTCCTATATGTGTTTCTGCTCACAAAATATGATTCTTTAAATATAACCTCTTGATTGTGGCTTGCTGCCCAGTTTGCGTCGCTTGGGCTATAACTGCTTTGTACTTAATGTTGTCTTGCGTGAAGCGAGCTTTAAGTGAGGTTGCGCAAACAAAATCTAAGTGATGTTGGATAGATTACATACATGAACTTAATAAATATATTGTGCTGGTGCTTACTATCTTTTTATAGCTTTATTTGTTCGGCTTGTTGGTAGTGGTTTGAGGGCGGGGGAGAGTGATTGCAGGCAATTCTCTTTTACTTAGGCCATTTTAAGCTTGTTGATTGTATGTTTTTAGAGCGTCTGCGTTGTTACATTTGTGCTCATTACTTACTACTTAGAGTTCTCTTACGGTAAAGTCCCCAACAAACAAAATTACCTACGTTTGTTGTTCTGAGTACTTACTATCTATCGTTGGCTGAAGGTGCACCAGAGGTTTGTCGTTCAAAAGTGAATGGCGTTACAGAGGAATCAAAATAGATTGCTGTGACTATATTGGTTGAAGAGTAGCCCACTGTTTGCCATGTGTTCATGGGGCCTAAGGTTTTGTGTTGGTCTGATTTAAACGCTAAACTCTCGGAATCCACATGAGTTTACGCCAATTATGCAGCAATTATTTAGGTACATCTCTCTTCTCGAGCCCACTCGCGGTATTTCAAAGCATGATTTTAATAGGCGCTACGCCCATTGGGACATGTCTTCACGTCAAATTCAAATATCTGCTATTAGCTTTTTAACTGCCGTATTGTACGTGGCCTTTGCATTTTTGGAAAAACCTTGGGCTAGCGAGCAAGTAGAAGTGCTAATGTTTAAGCTGCATATTTTTGTAAATGTTCCATTGCTATTGGGGTTAAGCTTTTTGGCCTATAAGCAGCGTTTTTATCGCTATGTAATGCCTTCCTTTGCTGCCCTACCCATTGTATCCATGTCCTGCCATGCGGTTATTGCTAGCAAGCTGGTAAATTACACGCCGTTCGCACCCGAAGCCTATTTGGGTGTGGTGTGGATATTCGTTGTATCTGGTATGACTTTTCGCTATGCCTTAATCAGTGCCATTACAGCGCTGTGTATATTAGCTGGGTCGGCTTTCTATTTTATCGAGCAACAGAGTAGTTACGTAATGCATGTATTTTGGTTGGCATGCAGCTTTTCGTTCGGTTTTTTGGGGGCGCTTATGCTTGATAGATCCCGCAAGCAGTTCTTTGTTAGTCAGCAAGAGTTACAACACCTAGCTGTTACCGACCCGTTAACCGGCCTTTACAATCGCAATCAATTGAACATTGTGCTTAATAAAGAGATGGCGCGCGAGCAGCGCTATAACCGATCTTTTGGGTTGTTGGTAATAGATGTAGATTTCTTTAAAAGCATTAATGATTCCTTCGGACACGAAGCTGGGGATAATGTATTAAAACAAATATCGCAAGACCTGCTGCAATCGGTACGTAAAATCGATACGGTAATTCGCTGGGGCGGAGAAGAATTTATTGTTGTTGCGAGTGAGGTGGATAAACAAAGTATTGTGGCCTTGAGTGAAAATTTGTGTAAGAAAATAGAGGGTAGTGAATTTAACGGGGTAGGGCGTGTAACGGTTAGCATAGGGGCTACTTTATACAAGCTGGATGACACCCCATCTGACCTGCTTAGCCGTGCAGATAAGGCTTTGTATAAGGCTAAAGAAACCGGTCGAAATATTGCTATTTATACGTCCTAGTATCAACCTCGAGGCGCGGTTGTAGTGTCCGTATCTACCGCGTTTAGGCGGGTGGCACTCGGGATGCAGTGGCGTAGCAAATAAATAACGTTGAAAGAATATTCATTATTGGCCTAAAAAGCCAACTTACTCCCCGCATAAATCAACATTACCGCCAACCCTGGGCGCAAGTACTTATCTGAAACGCGATGGGCAAGATGGCTACCAACAAATACACCCGGTAGCGAACCGATAAGTAAATTGAACAGTAAATTCCAATCCACATTTCCCACGCTGGCGTGGCCTAAGCCTGCTACCAGCGTAAGCGGCACTGCGTGCGCAATTTCGGTTCCTACAAGGCGTACAACAGGTAAAAACGGGAACAGCAAAAATAAAGCAACGGTTCCCAGCGCGCCCGCGCCAATAGAGGTAAGCGTAACGATTACCCCCATTACCAACCCAACTATTATCGTGGCGGCATTTTGATGTGAGCCGGTTAGTCGGGTTATCCATATATCGTTTTGTCGGCTGTAACGCATTATTTGTTGCTTAAATAAAATGACGAAAGCGGTAATTAAAATGGTCCAGCCTAGGCCCACTTTAATAAGCGTGTTTACTGTTTCGGAATCAAACCCGCTAGCGCTTAAAAACCAAAGCGTCGCCAGTGCAGCGGGAATACTACCGCAGCATAGTAAGCCTGCAATACGCCAATCAACATTGCGCTTTTTATGGTGTACGTAAATACCGCCGCCTTTGGTAATGGCGGCGTAGAGTAAGTCTGTGCCAACAGACACAGCAGGCGAAACGCCAAAATGAATGAGTATGGGCGTCATAAGCGAGCCGCCGCCCACCCCTGTTAAGCCAACAACAAACCCCACTAGCAAACCAGCTAACGCAAAAAAGTACAAAAATTCCATGCTGCTCTACTCTAAAAATAATATGTATGGTGATACACCAAAAGCAGGTATTCACGCGCTGCGCAGATTAGCAGTACTGCTTGAATATTGATAATGCTATTAAGTTTGGGCGCTAGATTGGTTGGCTATAAATAATATGGTCTTGCTAAGTAAGGCCCGAAAGCTAGTCTCGAACAACCAAACACCTATGACTTTGCATAGCGGTTTAAGCTGGTCTAGCGTGTCGCCTGCGATAAATTCAGGCTACAAAACATTACAGCGCGAAGTGCTAGCCGAATTAGTAAGAGTGAAAGATGAAAAGGTGGCTCACGCCAACGCAGAATTTTACCAAACAGTAGCGCTGTTGTTCGTAGTGTTAATCGGTATTCTGGTTGTGTCTTATATTATTGCTTCAAGTATTTCGAAGCCACTAAAACAATTTGTTAAGTCGTTTATTCATTTGGCCGAGTCTAAAGATATGGGGCTGCAGGTAGATGAGCGCGGGGACAATGAGCTGGCCGAGCTAGGTGCAGCTTTTAATATGCTGGTAAACAGCTTTAATGAGGCGCTAATAGGTGTGCGAACCCATGCCTCTTCTATGAATAACATAAATGTAGAAACGGCAGAGGCAATGCGCACAGCATTGCAGCTATCTGGCAATCAGTTAACGGCTACAGATAGTATATCGGTGGCCGTTAATGAAATGACAGCAACTATTCAGGAAGTTTCTAACATGGCTCAGAATACGTCTGAAGCTGTGCAAAAAGCCCACGAAATTTCTGTTTCTAGTGTTAAAAATGCCGATAGAAGCCGTGAGTTAATGGAGAGCCTAACCGTAGAGCTGGGTAACACTTCCAAGGTGGTAGGTGTATTAAATGATGAAGCCACGCAAATAAGTGGTGTACTTAACGTTATTCAAGGCATAGCAGAGCAAACAAATTTACTTGCGCTGAATGCCGTAATTGAGGCTGCCCGAGCAGGCGAGATGGGGCGGGGGTTTGCGGTAGTGGCCGATGAGGTGAGAAGCTTGGCCCGCAGAACACAGGAGTCGACAGAACAAATACGAGATCAAGTTCAATCGCTATTGAGCGGTGCCGATTCTGCAACGGAAAACATGGCCAAATTACAGCAAGAAGGTTTGCGCTCAGTTGAAATAGTAATGGAAACCTCTGCAGCGTTTAACGTACTAAAAGGTGAACTAGACAGCATTACCGATATGGCCACGCAAATTGCGGTTGCAACAGAAGAGCAAACATCGGTTTCCAGCGAGATTAATCGCCGCATTTGTGCGGTTAAAGATGATTCTGAGCAGTTGGCGAGCCAGGCGACCACCACAATGAAAATGACCGATTCGGTTGCAGTTGAGGGGCGGCTGCTACAGGAACATATAGATAAATTTAAAACGAAAGGTTAGTCAGTTGCACCTGTTATGCGTTAGCGGACTCGATTCCAGTAGCATGGCTTAGGCTTTAGCTGGTGTGGGGATGGAAAAGCGTTATGTCGTAGTGTGTAAATTAAACAATTGTCGTAGGAATCATTATTTGGTAATGTCCGTCTATTTTTTATAGGGATTGTTGATGAATAAAATAATTTTACTACTGACTTTAATGGCCGTTGGCGGTTGTTCAATTGCACAATATCCGGTTAAGCGTCCAATGACAGATGAAGGCCTAGCTGTGGTTAAGTCTGCGGATGTTGTCGTGAATCAAGACCATTACGGTGTAGGTGTGTCATGGTATCGCGTAGATAGCAGCGCAACAGGGTCGCAATACGGCTTTATTGGAGCGATAGTTGCCGCGACTATGGATGCAATTATTAACGCAGGGCCCTCTTCTCGTGCAAGTAAAGCTGCTGAGGAGGTGGCAGCGGCAGCCTCAACAGACTATTTAAATGAGTCGCTGATTAATAGCCTAAAAGACGCAAGTAAAGAGCTTTCTGGCGAAGGCTACAGTGTAACGTTTGATTCAGTGAATAGTGTCGTTAAGCTTGAGCCTGAAGACACCAATAAAAAGCTTACTGTGGGTGTTAGTTACTTACTTTCGCAGGAAGCGAGCCAGTTAAAAGTAAGTGCAACTGCAGGCTATTGGAATGACCAAATCAAATATGTGACTCCCTACGACTTCGATGGCAAATCCCCGCCCAAGTCTGAGTTATCTGGAGCGATTTATCTAAATAATTTCAATTACTACTCAGATACCTTGGCGCTACCTGTCGTGTCTCCCGAAATAGAACAAGAGTTAGTTTCACAGATAAAAGAGCGCTATACCGACGAAAACGGAAAGTTACCTGTGGAAGGTTCGGATGATTTCAAAAAGTATAAAAAAGAGATGGAAGAGGCGACTGATGGTAAGCTGAGTAAATCAGAAATGTCGATTTTTCTTATTCGTACTTGGTTGGCAGATGATGCCCAGCTTTTGAAGCAAGAGGTTAAAAAAGCGCACGACTTTTTTGCTAAAAGCATCATTCAAGACTTTCATCGCTTAGATGTCCCTTCCTTTGAAGGACAAGATAAAGAAGTTGAAGTAGATGAAAATGGAAGAAGAGTGATTATTGTTGGTAGTGGCTATGGGGCTGGTGGGATTGAATCTAGGCCTGCAGCAGTAACAGAAATTGCTACATGGGCTAACGCAACTCAATATTCAAAAGACAACCTTGATAAAGTGAAAGAAATTCGCGCTGCTAATAAGAAAAAGTAGTAGAGTTGTTGAGTGATGTTTCAAGCACTGCGTTATGCATTTTTATTGAGCTCGCTTCTTTTGTGCTCTTGCGTGACCCCTAGGTATGGTCCATTAACCTCCAGTAACCTGCATGCTGGGGGCTATACCGATAGCATTAGTGCTGAAGGGGTATACGCATTAAAATACGAGCTTACGGGTGGGGTAAATCTTGTCGATACTATCAAGTCGCATTGGCATCAGAGAGCAAGTGAACTTTGCCCGCAGGGCTATGACTATTTATATGAGCGTTTAGATAGAACACTTTCTTCCGCGGCTGGGCAATATTATTACTATGAGCTTGTAGGCGTTGTTACCTGCTCTAAACAATCAGCTAATGACGTCTGATACTATTTAGTTGTTTTGCTCAGTTTTTTGCATTAAGTGTTATGAGGAGGCGATTGTCTCCTCACAATACAAATACTGTCGCCAAAGTTAGTACTTAAATGGATGCTAACTTTGGTGTGTTTTTACCCCTCCTACTCTGTCGAATTTCTAATTGTTCCTTAGCTCACCCCCAATAGCTTTTTAAGCCACGCTGTTCGGGGCACGCACCAATAGCATACTAAGCAACCCGTTACGGTAATTACAGTTACCAAAATGGGCTCTAACCAAGGGCTCAGTGAATACGAACTAAACCAGTACACAGCAACAACAATTATTGTTTGATGCACAATGTAAAAACAGAAAACACCTTTGTTGGCTTTGCTAATAAACTTATTTGGCTTGTTAAAAAAGTGCTGCCCGTAACCTAGTACAGTCATTAGCCAAAGCCAAGTATTTGCAGGCCATAGTATGCTGCGAATTGTGTTCTCGTAATTATTTAGCCATGGTATATACGTGCTTAGCTCACCACCATGAATAAAAAATAAAATTAAAGCATAGGTTAATGTTGCAGCCACTACCGATAAGGTGCGTAACTGATGAATGGCTTGCCATAGCGTGGTACTGCGAACTGCGAGTACACCGAAAATAAAAGCGAAAAAATAACGCGCATTGTTGTACCAGTCATTGACTAGGTCAAAGGTGGTGGGATAGGCCTGCCAAAGTGTTTCGCCAATAATAAAGAGTGTGGCGATAGGTAGTATATATAGACCAAGCCCAATGCTTGCTTTGGGTAATACATTAATTACAGGTGCAATTTTGGCTGTGTAGCTGTTGCATATAAGTGGGTAAATAGCCCATGCCACAAGACTGTATGCGAGTAGATACGGCAGGTACCACAGGTGGTTCCAGGTTAGGTTTGTATATGCACCGCGAATGTAGGCAGGGGGCAGAGGCTCGCCTAGGCCAACGGCGGAACCTGCGTAGTCTTGCCAAAAACTAAAGAAGTTAGTGTCCGCTAGCAGGCCCTTACTTTTTAACTCTATATACACCTGTGGGGCAACAATAATAAACATTCCGAAGAATAGCGCGGGCAGCACACGCCCAGTTATCCCTGTAGCAAATCGCCAGCTTGGCTCGCGAGCAAGCTGAAACGAAACGGCTGCACCACTAATTATAAATAACAGAGGCATTCGCCACTGATTAGACCACAGCATAAGGTTTTGTAAAAATTCACTTTGGTGACTGCTTTTAACATGCCAGCCCCAGTCCGCCACATAGGCCATACCTATGTGGTAAATAATAAGTAAGCCAAAGGCCAATACCCGCAACCAATCTAGCTCGTGTTTACGCGTATGTGCCCAATGCTGTATACCTTGTTGCATTGCTATCTCTCTTTTGTAACGTGTATTTTCTAGCGCTATAGCGCAAAATGGTTACTTTAGTGTGCGAGTGTTGGGGTAAATGCAGTACGCTTAAGTGATTGAATTAATTGAAATTGTGATAAGTGGCAGATAGCTGTGACGAAAATTACTGAGAAACTTGGGTTTGAGTGTGAGTAAACAATTACCAAATGCCGAGCGGCTAAAAAATAACTTTATTACATACCCTAATCGGTGGGCTATTGGCCTTCTTTCAGCGTGGATGCTATTGAATACCTTGGTGTTAGCTACCACCGATTTGATGGAGGCTAAACGTGTTGGTAGAGAGTTAGCCGTGTGGGAACCCTTTTGCTGGGAGTTAAGCAGTATTGTGCTTATTGTTTTGGCGGTGTGGCCCATAGCGCGCATCGACGAAAAGTTAAAAGCCAAGCTGCCGCTACTGGGTGTGTGCGCTGCCCATGCTGCCCTTGTTATACCTTTCTCGGTTATACATGTGACGGGTATGGTGTGGCTAAGAAAGCTATGTTACTGGCTAGTAGGGTGGGAGTATAAGTTTGGTAATGTGGTTTACGAGTTTTTATATGAATTGCGTAAGGATGCAATGACCTACATCACTATTTTAATTGTAATAAATTGCTTTCAGTTTATTGTGCGCCGGCTACAAGGGGAGGCGAGCTATGTGCAAGAAAGTGAAACAAGTACAAAACCAATACCCGATAGATTGTTGGTTAAAAAGCTAGGCAAAGAATTCTTAATTTCCGTGGCAGATATAGACTGGGTTGAAGCCAGCGGCAACTATGCGAATTTGCACGTTAAAAACAGTGTTTACCCTATGCGCATTACTATGACGAAGTTAGAGCGATTGTTACCGGAGGGGGTATTTAGTCGCGTGCACCGTTCCGCTATTGTGAATATAAATCGGGTGACGCATTTGCAGCCGCTCGATTCGGGTGATTACACTATTTATTTGGCAAGTGGAGCAGAAGTCTCACTGTCGCGACGCTACCGCGATAATTTTCGCGCAACGAGTGCAACTGCAGCAGGTTAAAAACGAATTAAGGGGGAAGAATGGAAAGCGATATTATTTACCAAGGTAGCCAGTTTTTTGTGGGAGTAGGCACACTTGCGCTAATAAATTGTGTGCTGGCGCAAAGTAAAAACCGCAGCGGTTTGTTGTGGTTTTTTATCTCGTTATTTATTGGCCCTTTGGCAACGCTTATTATTGCTGTGTTAGATAAGTTGCCAGAGCACGGTGGTTGAAAAATTAGAGTGTGTGGCATTTGTTAGTTGGATGATGCTTGCGGTGCCACTTTATTGGGATTGGGAGGATGTGTAATTATTAGTATGGTCGCAAGCTATCTGGAATGAGTATTTGTGCGCCAAATTGCCAGTAGTGTACTTTTCTAAACCTCATTTCGGTTTTTACGATTCCAAATAACCCCGCTTTTTATTTATTTCTTTTTATCATTAAAAGAAGAATCAGTTCATGTTATTCGCTCAATAAATGTTATTTTGCATGTTAACTGCTATGTCATGTAACCGATTTTGTGTAGTATACAAGCGCCTAGAAAGGCGTTAAGGCGGTTTACTGTCTTTCTTTTCTTTGGCCGTTTTTATGCGCCATAAATATGGATTGTTTAGTCGTTTTTTCTTTTTTCTAGGTTGTTCATCAACGTATTCTAATAAAAGTAATAACAGTAATGCCCTTGGCACACGCAGTAATTAATTACTGTTGGTGGCATGGCTCACAAGGCTCAGTGCCACCCGAAAGCGCGCGGTTTTAATGTGCGTAATCAATATAACTATTAAGCCCGTTATAAAAACAAGGGCATCATGTTTGCGATAACACTTCTTCCTTAATGAGGATAAATAATGAAAATCAACACTCTCTTTACGCCTTTGCGTACTGTGGGTGCTGCAGTTGCGATAGCTTTATCGCCTGTAGCCTTTGCAGACGTAACGTGCGAAGTAACGAACTTTAACCAGTGGAATAGTGGCTACCAAGCCGATGTTCGTGTTACAAACAGCGGTAGCGCTGTTAGTGGCTGGACCGTAAATTTAAATTTTGCCTCAGCCCCGCAAATGACAAATGGCTGGAACGCAGCTTTGAGTACTAGCGGCAATACAATTAGTGCATCTAATATTAGTTGGAATGGCAATTTGGGTAATGGTCAGTCCACCAGCTTTGGTTTTCAGGGCAATTCAAATGGTAACTTGGCAACGCCAACGTGTGTAGGTAGCGGTACGGGGTCTTCTAGCAGCTCTTCATCCAGCTCTACTTCTAGCACAAGCTCATCATCTACAAGTTCTTCTAGCACGTCTTCTACTAGCTCTAGCAGTTCATCCTCTGGTGGTGAATGTGTAGAAATGTGTAAGTGGTATCAAGATGCACCGCGCCCATTATGTAATAATCAAGACAGTGGTTGGGGTTGGGAAAACAATCAAAGCTGTATTGGTCGCACTACTTGTAACAGCCAATCTGGCAATGGTGGTGTAATTAATAGTTGCCCAAGTTCTTCAAGTTCTTCAAGTTCTTCTAGCACTTCGTCTACCAGCTCATCTAGTACTTCAAGTACTTCATCGAGCTCAACAAGTAGTACTTCAAGCACTTCATCAAGTTCCACAAGCTCTACTAGCAGCAGCTCAACCTCTAGCACTAGCTCGTCGTCTTCAAGTGGTGGTGGAGTATTCCGCGTAGATGCTACCGGTAATATTACTAAAAATGGTGAAGTACTGCCTGTTCGTTGTGGTAACTGGTTTGGTCTAGAGGGCCAGCACGAGCCTTCAGATGCGCAAAATAACCCAGGCGGTGCGCCGCTTGAATTATATGTTGGCAACATGTGGTGGGTAGATAGTGGCCGCACTATTCAGCAAACCATGAGCGAAATTACCGCCCAAGGTATCAACATGGTTCGCTTGCCTATTGCACCGCAAACATTAAACCCTAACGACCCTCAAGGTGTGGGTGATGTGCGCAACGGCGGCGTGCTTAAAAATCACGAATCTGTGCAGCAAACCAATGCACGTCAAGCGTTAGAAGACTTCATTGTTCAAGCTAACGAAAATGACATTCAAGTGCTAATTGATATTCACTCTTGTAGTAACTACGTGGGTTGGCGTGCAGGCCGTTTAGATGCAGAGCCTCCTTATGTGGATGCAACGCGAGTGGGTTATGACTTTACCCGTGAAGATTATTCTTGTGGCACCAATGTGGGCCCAGGTGTAACTGTGCACGAGTACAACGAGGAAATTTGGTTAAACAACTTGCGTGAGATTGCTGGTTTATCTGAATCCTTGGGCGTTGATAATATTATCGGTATCGATATTTTTAACGAACCATGGGATTACACTTGGGAAGAGTGGAAAGCACTTTCTGAAAGCGCTTATCAAGCCATTAGCGAAGTTAACCCAGATATTCTAATCTTTGTTGAGGGTGTTGCAGGCGGCACGGGTGCTGGTGTTGATGTGCCACATGGAGACGAGTCTTCTAACCCTAACTGGGGCGAAAACTTTTATCCTGCGCAAACTGCTCCGCTTAATATTCCAAAAGATCGTCTAGTTATTTCACCGCATACCTATGGCCCATCTGTATTTGTTCAGCGTCAATTTATGGACCCGAATGATCCAGAGTGTGTTGGTTTAGAAGGTGATGAGGCGGCTGAAGCTGGCTGTCAAATTGTTATCGATTATGCAACCTTAGCAGCTGGTTGGGATGAGCATTTCGGCTTCTTACGTGAGCAAGGCTTTGCCATGGTAGTGGGTGAGTTTGGTGGCAACATGGATTGGCCAAATGGCACGCGCCAAGCAGAAAAAGATATGTGGAGCCACATCACCCCTGGAATCGACAGACAGTGGCAAGAAGCGTTTGTTGACTACATGGTTGAGAAAAACATCCAAGCTTGTTACTGGTCAATTAACCCAGAGTCTGGCGACACTGGCGGTTGGTATGGTCACGAGTACGACCCTGTTTCTAACGATGCAGGTTGGGGGCGTTGGTTAGACTTCGATTCTCGCAAAACTAACTTACTTAAAGAGCTTTGGGGTATTTAATCTCAAGCTGTAGGTGACTAATTGTTAGAGGTTAGTTGCCATTTTAAGTAAACAGAGGCCGGCCCTGCGCAAGTGGGGCCGGCTTTTTTATGGTCGTCAATCAGAGGTTCACTAAGTCACTTCTTTACGTTAATTTCTAACTCGGTAATAATTTGTTTTTGTTTGGTTGCCTTTACGGCTTCTAACTCGCCCAGCTGTATTTGCTTGGTTATGGCAATATTTTTTTCTGTAATAGCGTTTTCAATAACCTGTGCGCGCGCTTTGGCAAGTGTGTGTAGTTCTATTTGATCTAGTGGTTGTTGATCGATTAGCTTATTTTTAATTTGGTTGGCGTAGGCTAAGGTATCGACAGTTTGCTTACCCTCTTGTGATTGTTTGGTGTGACTTTGTTCAAGCACGTTAAGGGACGGTTCTAACCGGTACTGTTTATATAGGTTTTCTAATGCGCGCAGTGTTTTAGGGTGGGTGAGCACTTTGCTATTTTCACCGGCTTCTGCAATAAGTAGCGCGTCGAGTTTCTTTGCTTTTAGTGCTCGCCCGTCTAGCTTGGGTTCGAAGGCGGCGCCAATACTAAGCTGTAAATTGGGGCGTTGCGCCAGCGCTTTGGTTAAAGCGTAAATTTTTTCTAATTCCGGTGGCGTAATATTACTGCTGCCTGCATCAAACGCAATATTGCCAATATCTTCGCTACTTGAGCCTGCCAAGCTAGCTAATAATTTAAAGGGCGATGTCACAATGTTGGTAATTAAGCGAGTTATAGCTTGGCCTGCTACTTTGCCAATGCCAAATTTGGGGTCGTTTACATCGCCAGTTATGGGTAAATCGACATCTATTTTACCGTTGCCATCTTTTAGTAGCGCAAGAGCCAAGTCGAGGGGTAAATCAACTGCGCCCGGCTGGTCGAGTTTTTTGCCTAATGCCAAGTCGTAGAGCACAACATTATTGTTGGCTTGCATTTTGCCGTCGTTTAGTTTGTATTCTAAATTCAAATCGAGCTTGCCACTTTGTACTTCTCTGCCTGCAAACTTAATAGAGTAGGGGGAGAAGCTGGGTACGCTCACATTGCGAAACACTAATTTTATATCGGAATTTTTAGTGGGGTCCATTGCGCTTAAGTAGCCATTGGCACGCATTAAACCGTACTCATCCACCTGCCCTTCTAAACTAAGTTGCGAAGGTTGCGTGCTTGCACTGGCAAGCGTTGAAAGCTCGCCATGTAGTTTGGTTATATGAGTATCGAAAGGCAGTGGTAATGAGAGGTCAGCAAAATGTCCCGCACTTTGTAAAATTTCGATTTTACCTATAGTTAACGCCATTGGTGGGCCTGAGTTTTCGTCTGTAGCTGACGGGGTTGATTCTGGTTCAGTATTGGTAGACTTTGCTTCGACCATAATGCGATCAATAGTTGTTGTACTGTCTGCTGCAATCACAAAATCTGCATACATTTCGCTTAGCGCAACACTCGCGATATTTACTTCGTTATTATGTGGCGCTGCATACACATCGTTTACATTTAGTTCATTCCACCCAAGCAGGCGAGTATTAGTCACGTTCTCTATTATATTTAGCTGGCTTATTTGCAAGTCGGCGCGGGTTGTTATAGCCGTGGGTGTTTCGCCTTCAAGTGTACCTTGTATTGCAAGTAGCCCTGTTTGCAATTCAACTTTCGCATAGTCGGCCAAGTAGGGCTGTATTAATTGTAGGGGAATGGAATCCACTGAATAGGTGCCCGCGATATTCGCAACAGGGTTTATTTGCAGCTCGGTGTTGAGTGAGAGTGAGCCTTCTGTAATGCCTAAAATTGCATCAATACCAATAAGCTGATTGGCTTGTGTGCCTATATTCTTAGCCGAAATATTGATAGGCCCAACAAGAATGGATGCCGGCGAGCCAATGCTGTTGTCGTTAAATTGTACCTGCCAGTTGTTAATACTAATTTTGTGGGTGGTAACTTGCCAGGGTGTTGATGATTCACTCGTGGCTTGCGTTGGCTTCTCTGTGGGGGCGCTGCTGGGCTGCTCAGTGTTTATTAGCTGCGTTAAATTAATAATGCCGTCGCTGTGTTTGCTCACCCATAGCTCACCGTTATTAAGTGCAATATCTGGTATATGAGCACGCTGCGCAGGCCACTCCACTATCGCATTGCTTACTGCGAGGCTTTTTAGTTTGTACAGTGGCTCGCCGTTATCGCTAACAAGGTTTAGGTTGTGAAGGCCGGCATGTATTTTATCTATGGTTACATTAATTCCGTTGCTGCTTTCGGCTATGGCGTAATTAAAATCAATATCAAAATCACCTGCTAAAATCTTAAAATTTAGCGTGTCTTGCAGGTAGTCAGAAATAAGCGGTAAATACGGGCCCTCTATTGCCACACTGCCTTCGCTTGCCAAGGGGGCAAGGCTTATGTTGCCGCTCCAGCTAAGTTTTGCGCCCTGCTCGGTTGCGAACGAAAATTCCTGTTTACCGGTTTTATTTGGCAGAGTAGAAAAATCGCTAACGCCAAAGTGAATAGGGCCTAGCTGGGTTGCAAATGGTGTAGCGGGTACTTGGTCTAGCAAATCTATACGCGCTATAGAAAACTGAATATCGCTTATACGAATGCGGGGTAAAGTGTCGTTGGCGTTTGCCGGGGGCGCCGTAGTTTGTTGTTGCTCGGCGCTGGCTTGCCAGCGTTGTGCGAGAGTGCTTAGGGTATTGTCAATTTCGTTTTGGCGCTCTATGGTGCTGTGTAGCCCAAGTAAATGTACTTCTTTAAAGCTCCACGCCCAATAAAAAAGGCTGGTAGTTTGAAAGTTAACTTTTAATTTATCAAAACCTGCAAATTCACTGCCGTCGGGTTGCTGCAGCACAAGCTGATCTATTTGTAGGGTGAAGGTAAAAGGGTTAAAGCGCACTTTTTCTATGTGGCTAGTTAGCTGCAACCGCTTTTGGGTTAGGTCGGTAAGCGTGGTGCTAATTACCCAAGGTACCAGTAAAAAGCCCGCCAGTGCGTATAGGCTTAATATTATGCCCAGCCATTTCCATCGTTTGGGCATTTTGGCTAGTTGTTTTGGGCTGTTATCCATGTACGGCACCTTGCTTGAAATAGGGGTAAAAGCGTAAAAATGAGCAGTTGGGCATTATAACGAATGCTTAGAGTTATCCGGTATACTGCGCCCATGCGGTTTAGTTATAGCGCAGTGGCCAAAACGTGCCAGCGCAGAATGTATCATTGGGTGTAGATTATTTAGATGACAGAAAAAACGAGTGTAGGTATTGGCTTAATTAACCCTAAGAGCCCCACCAATGTTGGGGCAATTATGCGTGCTGCTGGGTGCTTCGGCGCCAATTACGTACTTTACACTGGGCAGCGGTATAGTAAAGCGGCAAAGTTTCATACCGATACCAAGCAAGCTAGCCAGCATATACCTCTACGTGGTGTAGATAACTTGGCTACAGCGGTAAGCGCAGGGGTTAAAATTGTGTGTGTAGATTTAATTGAAGGGGCTGTAGCGCTACCGGATTTTACCCACCCAGAGCATGCGCTTTATGTATTTGGCCCCGAGGACGGCACGATTAACCAAAGTATTATTGATGCCGCCGACGCAGCGGTTTATATTCCTACCAAGGGGTGTTTAAATTTAGCCGCCACTGTGAATGTGGTGCTATACGACAGACAGGCAAAAAACCTTACCTCACTTAGCGCCAATGGCGACGAGTTAATTAGAGCAAGCCGCGATGTAAATAACCGCGTGGCATTTAAGTCTCAGGGAGCTAATAGCTAATCGCTAATCAATAGTAGCTAGTAGCCATTAACTAATAGTTAGCAATTAGAAGTTGAAAAGTTATGTTTATCGTTGCGCTTACCTATATAAAGCCTCTGCCCGAAGTGGATGAACACATCGACGCGCACATCGAATATTTAAATACGCATTACGAGGCGGGCAAGTTTGTTTTATCTGGTAGAAAGGTACCGCGAACCGGCGGCGTGATATTAATGAACTGCAGCAGTGTTGCCGAGGTAAACGAACTTATCGCGCTAGACCCTTTTAGTATTGCGGGGGTGGCAAAATACGACGTTACAGAGTTTGTTCCTACTATGGCAGCTAAAAGTTGCGCGTCGTTACTTGAATAGGTGTTCTGTAATTTGCGAGGAGCAAATAATGGTAACAACCGTTTTTCTGGCAGGTTATGGCAATTCTACTTGTGGCCATTGGCAGCGCACTTGGTTTGAACAAACGCCAAATAGTGTATGGGTAGAGCAGCAAGCGTGGGATAACCCCAATCGCGACGACTGGGTAAGCGCGCTCGATACAGTGTTATCACCTTTGACTGCACCCGTACTCATTATTGCTCACAGCCTTGGGTGCAATACTTTTATAGAATGGTGCGCTACACAAAATAAACACTCGCTTACAAAAATTACTGGTGCGCTGTTGGTTGCCTACCCCGATGTGCTAGATAAAAGCTTTCCCACCGCTATTCAAGGTTTTAGTTCACCGCCCTTAACCCCTATTCCCGTGAACGGCCTGGCTATTGCCAGTACCAACGACCCGTATATAACCTTCGAGCGCGCACAGTACTTTGCCGATGCTTGGCAAATAAAGTGTATTAGCGCTGGGGCCGTGGGGCATATTAATATCGCTTCTAATATTAACGATTGGCCAGAAGGTAAAGTGTATTTGGCTAAGTTTAAGAATCAATTGATGTTGTAATTCGGTACCTAACCCATTGCAAAGGAGAGTCGCTATGGACGCAGCAAAGCTAGCTTTAGATTACATAAAAGTACTTATCTGGCCACTTTTATTGGCATTGTCTTTTCTTTATTACGGCGAAGCGCTAATTGAAATTTTGAAAAGCAGGGAAGTAGATGCTTTTGGATTGAAAATTGGCAAGCAGGTAGAAGCTGTATCCGATAATTATCAAGCCGAGCTCGATGCGCTTAAAGAGCAGGTTGCGCAGGCGTGTGATGGTAATGACAACGGTGTGCTAGATAAAATAGCTGTAATAGAAAGGCAGCTCACCAAAGAGCTAGATCAGGTAAAAACTACCGCCTATGCCGCGCAAGCGCCAGATGTGAAAGTTAGCCGAGCGCAAACAGTGGAAAAGCTAGAGCGGGAGGGTTTTGAGGCGATACTTAATCGCGATATTAAGTTGGCTATCGACTCGTTTGGCAAGGCTACTGAATTATGGCCTAGCTACCACAATGTGGCTGAAATACATCAGTTCTTAAAATCTAATCAACGCGTGTTATCGCGTAAAGATGCACCGCAGTGGCAAACTATTAACGAAAAAATATTGGCCCAATTTACTTGGGGTATGCCGCGCGACTTGCGTGAAAAATTTGTATCTAAAAAGGACTATTCCCGATGATTAATATTGGCATTTATATTTATGATCGTGCCGAGGTGTTAGATTTTTCGGGGCCGTTTGAGGTGTTTAGTACAGCCACTAGAATGTGTGAAAACGATACGCCGTTTAATGTTTTTTTAGTGGCGCAACAGTTGCAGCCAGTGGTGGCGCGGGGTGGGTATCGCGTGCTGCCAGAGTACGACTTTAGCAACCACCCATCCATTGATTTACTTCTAGTGGTGGGTGGCGTGCACACTGACGAAATGGACAAAAGCGATGTGGTGGCGTGGTTGGCCTTGCAGGCGACTAAAGCTAAGTGGGTTGCTTCTGTATGTACTGGGGCATTTCTATTGGCGCAGGCGGGCATTATTACAGACCAAAGCGTTACCACCCATTGGGAAGATATCGCCGATTTGCGCAAGCAGTTTCCAGCATTAAATGTGCAGAGTGATGTGCGTTGGGTCGATGAAGGACGCCTTACAACCTCTGCTGGTATATCGGCGGGTATAGATATGAGCTTGTTTTTAGTCAGTAAACTACATAGTAAGCCGCTAGCCGAAGCGACGGCTCGTCAAATGGAATACGATTGGGTTAAATCTAACGCCTAGTCTTTGTGAAAGCCCTCTTAATATCATCTGCGGCGCCAAGTTAACTCTGTTAATATGGCCGCATTCCTCCGGCCTGTGGCCGTATATTTCCTTTTACAAAAGAATCCCCCATGAAACTACTTGTTCGAAACCTAGATCGGTCTACCACCGAAGACGAAATTCGCGTGCTTTTCGAAGCCTTTGGCCCACTGCAATCGTGCGTAATCGTTATGGATAAAGCCACCGGCCAATCTAAGGGCTTTGGCTTTGTAGAAATGCCTAACCCTGGGCATGCAAAGGCTGCCATTAAAAGCTTAAATGGCGCAAAAGTGGGAGCGAGTAATATTCGCGTTAAAAAAGCTGATGAAAAGCCTGCTGAATAATTGCAGCGTAGGAAAATACTATGTCTAAGTTTTTCTTTAAGGGGCGTGTGGATGCGAGGCAAGATTACCGCAGTTACGGTAACAAAACCAAGCCCGAGGCAAACCCCGGTAGCGAGCATAACCCCATTGAGCTTTGGGTAGATAACGCTGAACGTGAGCAAGAAATTAAAGCATTATTAGATCAGCACGAGGTGTTTGCTGTGGTGCATGTGGATGCAGCCACAGAAGAAAATATCCAGCAATTAGATGCTGTACTGGCTACCCCTAAAACCGTCGTGTTAGAAAAAACACCCAATCGCAACGACCCATGCTTATGCGGCAGTGGCAAAAAATATAAAAAGTGTTGTGGCTAGTTTGGTTGGAAAGCCTGTAGATAATAACGAATATTTAAAATTAAAAATAAGTAATGTGAGTGAACATGAGTGCCTTGGGGAATAAAAATGTACCATTAGCCAATAGCGTAGTTGTACTCGATTTTGAAACAACAGGGTTATCTCCCGATATGGGAGATAGAGCAATAGAAATAGGCGCGGTGCGTTTGCACAATGGCGAAATTGTCGATCGCTTTCAGGCCTTGATGAACCCCGGCTTCCAAATATCAGGTTTTATTGCCAGTTATACGGGTATAGATAACAGCATGCTCGCCAAAGCGCCGCCGTGTGATGAGGTGATGGATGCATTCGCCAATTACATTGGTAATGATAATCTTGTGGCTCATAACGCTTCGTTCGATAAGCGTTTTTTAGATGCCGAGCTGTACCGTATTGGACGCAGCTATAGTGGTGACTTTACTTGTTCGCTATTGGCCGCCAGGCGCTTATTTCCCAATGCGGAAAACCATAAATTGGGTACACTGGTAAAACACACCAAGTTACAAAGCGATGGTGCATTTCACCGGGCGCTGTACGATTCTGAAATGACGGCCAAAGTGTGGATGGTTATGTTAATGCAGTTACAGCAAGCCTACGGCTTAAACCATGTGCCGTTTTCGCTTATTCAAAAAATAACTAAAACGCCTAAAAAGTCGGTGCATGGCCTGTTAGAAAAATTTGTAGCAAAGCAATAACTGCTAGTAGTGTGACATTAGTTAATACAGCAAGAAATGCAATTGTACATTAAATGGAGGTTAACCAAGTGATTGATTTATCGGTGCGTTATTTTCACTTTGTGGGCATTTTTATTATGTTTGCGGCACTGTTTGGCGTACATTTGTTATTGCGCCCGCAAATAGATAAGCAAACACTTAAAAAACTTGTCGTGCTAGACCTGGTATATGGGGCATGTGCGCTGTTTGTTTTGGCTATGGGGTTGGCGCTATGGCTTTGGGTAGGGAAGCCTTCTTCATTTTACAATACCAATTGGATACTGCATTTAAAGGTAAGTTTATTTGTATTGGTGGGTATTATTTCGGTTGTGCCGACGTTATTTTTTATTAAACAGCGCGATCTACAAGCCGAGCTGATTGATGTGCCCAAACGTATTATTACTATTGTGCGTATCGAGTTGTGCATGTTGGTTGTTATACCATTGCTGGCGGTGCTTATGGCTCACGGTGTTGGGTTTGGCTAGCCTGCGGGGGCTGGGTCCAATGTAGCCATTAATAATGCCTGCTATTATGCTTGGTATTTGCAAATAGCCGTACCATAATGGGCGCATTAACCTAAAACGAGTTTTTTCTATGCAAAGCTTAAGTATTCTTATTCAGTCTTCACAAAGCGATGCTTTTCAACCAGAAGATGCTATCGCGTTGGCCAAGTCTTTGGGGCGCTACCCAGAAGTAGACCGAGATAAACAAACTGGCGAAGTGGTGCTAAATTTTTTTAGTGAAAACCTGCCTTTGTTGTGGTCGCAATTAGTAAAAGGCATGTTTAACGATGAAGAGCTAGGCGAATGGTTGCAGTCGGTGAGTATTGTTGTGTGCGACCCCGTAGATGGCGGGCGTGACGAGTTGCTGTTGTACCATTTCGATGAAGATGAAGAGCTCGACGAGTTTTAATTTTGCTATTCACGCAAGGTATTTGCCTTGCGTGTAGTAATGCACATCTCTACGCTGCTATTTAACCGCCAAAGTTATTCCGTAATAGGTTTATTTTCTGGTGAGTCGTTAAGGGCGTACCAAAAAGTTTCTACCCAATACAACATCTCTGCGAGTAAATCACTTAATTTCTCTTTGCTGTGGCTTAGCTTGTTTACGCACAGGGCATCAAAATGAGGGTGCCCCATCGCAGCGTATTCCCAGTCTATAAGTACGGGGCCGATTACACTTTCAATAATATTGTCTGCAGTAATATCGTGGTGGGTAAGCAGTGGCGGTGGCCAGCTGGGGCTTGCTTGCGCGCTATCTAGCTTGGCTGCAAATTTTCTGTATTGCTCTAATTGCTGTGAACTAATTAACGTATTATTTGGTTGCTTTTGCAGCTCTATGTAGTAGTAATTTAAATGTTTTGCGTAATCTAAGCTTGTGATTGTGCCTTGCGTGTTAATAGCTTGGAATTTTTTTACAAGCTCCAGTAATTTCTTTACTTGTTGTGGGTTTTCGAAGTCGTCTTTAGTCCAGGTACGACCTTCTACCCATTCAAATACGCTGTAAGTGTAGTTGGGTGAGCTATATATAAGCTTTGGTGCTACTTGGTGCGGCGCAAGCAGATCGCAAATGGCGTGCTCGCGCGTACGGTCTATGCCAAGCATAGCGGAATAAGGCGAATTTATTCGCAGTTTATAACGCTTGCCCTGTGCCTTAATTAAATAGTTTTCGTTGGTTAAACCATTGGGCACTTTTTCTATAAGGCTTGGTGCTTGCTTTAATGGTAACGGCCACAGTTGCCATTGCGTAAGTGCTTGTAGCAGGCTTATTTTTGTCATTAAGCATGGTTCGACGCTGGGGGCTCTTGTTGCTGTAGCAGGCGAGCCCAAGTTATAAGGCCTACCACTACTAGGATAAGGTATACCGCCATGAGTAGGGCTGTAGGGTACAAGCCTCTATCAATGTATAAGTACAGGGCCACCGCATCAATTACTAGCCAATACAACCAGTTTTCGAATACTTTTTGTGCAACCATGTACGTGGTAATTACTGCACCCCAAGTAGTGAAGGAATCTAAGTAGGGCCACGCAGCTGTAGTATTTGTTGTTAAATAATAGCCAGAAGCCCCACTTAAAATAAATATAGCACCTAAAGCGAGGGCGTGTGTTTTTAAAGGCCAAGTAATAATAGGTAATGTGGGCTGGTCGGCTGACGCTCTGTTCCAGTTCCAAAAGCCATATACCGCCATGCCCATGTAGTACACGTTTAAAAGAGATTCCATAAATAAGGAAACATCCCAAAACACATAGGTAAATAGAGCGGTACTTATAAGTGCGCAGGGCCAGCCCCACACATTTTGGCGCATAATTAAAATAAGGTATGCCAAGCCAAGGCCCACTGCAATGTGCTCTATAGGCGATTGTTGCAGCAGGCCGGTAATGGCTTGGTTAAAAAAATCTGTCATTCGAAAGCGTTGTAACCAGGAATAAATTTAGTAACGAATACGCATTTGCCGTATTTTTCAAAACTCCACGCCACTATATCATTAATTACGCGCATTACGTCTTCGTATTCGCCCACCATAATGGTTGCGGTTGGAACAGTACTTACCTCAACGCCTGTGTAGGTGTTAATTTGATCGATGGTGGCCTTAATAATATCTAAATAATAATCTTGCAGTGGGTACAGGGTAATTTCTGCGGTTAGTTTCATGTGCTACCTCTACATGTTTACCCGCGCAATTGCGGGTAAACATAGCTGTGTTTATTTGTTAAAAGCTTAAACTGGCGCTTACACCAACAGTGCGTGGCGCGCCTTTCTGGCTGTAAGGTTCGGCGGCGTAAAACTTACGCGGGTCGTTACCAAATTCGTGGTCAAAGTAAAAGCCACGCGTTTCTACTGTAACGTCTGTAAGATTCTTAGCCCATAGCGCAAATTCAATCTCATCTAATTGATAAGCAATTCTCGCGTTTAGCAAAGTGTAAGCGCCTGCTTTTTCTTCGTGGTTGGCAGAGAAATAAAAGTCATCTTTGCCTTCTATTTCAAAGCGCGCGCTTAGCAGATCGCCAAATTGAAAAGTAGCGCCAGTGCTGTATTGGTAGTTTGGCGCATGGGGTTGATCGCGGCCGTCCATATCTTTGGTACCATCGACATGGCTGGTATTGCTAAACTCTTTAAAGCTTGTTTGCAATAGGCCTACATTACTAAATAGGGTGATGTTTTCTACAGGGCTCCACAGCAGTTCCATCTCTGCACCATAGTTTACGCCTTCAGCTGCGTTGTTAATGGAGTCGATGAATTGAATGGTACCATCCTCCTCGTAAGCGTTAGATTGCTTCACTTGGATATCGTTACGCAGTTGGTAAAACAACGCGAATTGGCCCGTTACGGTATTGTCTAGCCATTGGCCTTTTGTACCCAGCTCGAAGTTCACCATGGTTTCGGTATCGAAGGTCTTATCTTCTTCTTCTAAGTCAACTTCAGTATTAAAGCCGTTGCCTTTGTATCCGCGCGACACTAAACCGTAAACCATTTCGTGATCGCTTATTTGCACCTCTAGCGCCATTTTACCGCCCCAGAGCGTCTCGCCTGGGTTAAATGTGCTGCCGTTGCTGTCGATGAAATCCGAACTAATTCTTTCTAAGCGCAGGCCAGTCACTAAGGTGGTCGTCGCGCTTAAGGTAGAGCGTACTTCACCGTAAATTGCCGAGTTGGTGGTGGTGTAATCGCTAGTATACGGGGTGACTTCGGGTACGCGAGGTAGAGAATAAAAGTCGTATGTGGAATCGTTATTAACGTGAGTGCGGGTAAGCTCTACATCTTGGCTGCGTACATAGGCACCAGCAACCCAAGCAAATTTGCTATCGCCCTTCGAAATTAAACGCACATCGAGTGCGGTATTGCTGTTGTCGCGCTCGTAGTTATCCGTGGTGGAGTATTGCTGTCCTTCGCATTCGGAATCGATTGGGCAAATGTCGCGGTAGGCCCAATCTTCATCGTAGCCATACTCAATTTCAGATTCCGCCACGCTGGCAACCACTTCCAGGTCAATCATATCTGAGCCGCTGTAAGTAGTATGCAATGCAGTAGCTAGGGTGGTTTGGCGATCGTGACCGGGCTCATCGGATAAGGTTTTGCGATTGTTGTCGAGCGAGAAGGCATCGTAGCCGTTATCGACATCTATGTAGTAGGTAACCCAGCGCATGGCGAGGCTTTTGCCAAAATCAAAAGTAAGCAGATTTTTAGCACTAAACTCGTCAATGTTGTTGGTGTCTTTGCGGTCGAGGTGGGTGTTTTCAATAAACCCATCGCTATTGGTTTGTTTCACCGCTGCGCGCCAGCCGGCAACGTCGTTTATGGGGCTGCTAAGTGTTAAGCCTGCATCAAAAGCGCCATAGGTACCGAAGCCAGCGCTAATTTTACCTGAGGGAGCGTCGCTTACATCGTTGCTCACAACGTTTACTAAGCCTGCCAGCGCATTTGCGCCAAATAGTGTGCCCTGTGGGCCGCGAAATATTTCCACTTGTTTAGTGTCTAGCGCGGTAATACCGGTGGAAATGCCGGTCATGTCTATACCGTCTAACATTACGCCCACGGATGGGTTAACTGGGTCTACGAACTGGCTGCGCTCGCCGATACCGCGAATCAAAATAAAGCGGCCGCGGGATGCGCCAGTGGAGTAGTTAACGTTGGGCGCTAAGTTGAATACGTCTTCTAGGTGTTGGGTGTTACGCGCAGCCAGTGTGCTGGCATTTACGATAGATACACTGTTGGCAACGCTTAGTGCGTTTGCATCGCGCAATTCACCGGTAACAATTATTTCTTCTAATTTGTCGTTGGCGAATGAGGTTTGGCTAGCAAGAGCAACGGCTAGCGATAAACTGGTGAGAGAAAAACGGGATAAGCAGGTGTTCATGTCAGGTCCTTTATATTGGTAAGATCAAGGGCCCGGCTGTATGCGTGGGGGAGCAACTTCGAAGTTGTTAAGTTGCCTATAGTTTTTATCCTATTCCTACGCCGGTACTAACCGGATCAGGTTCGAAGGGTATAAGCACATAAGTACTAGTCTCAGGCTTCGCAGCCTCCCCTAAGGAGCGCGCGAATCATAGCGCACTTAGGGCAGTTTTTGAATTCTTCGCTTCAGCTTAGGGCCAAAGAGGGTGCGGGCTGACGTCAAAATGAGCGTGGTTATATTGGGGTGTAAACGGCGCCGTTTTGCCTTAGGGCGGACTATCATGTTCATGTTGCGCCAGTATTACTTCCTAGAATTATTATCCTCGCAGCCAAGTGTGATATACGCGGTAGTACCTGTTTAAAATTTGGCCTAAGCCATTTGGCCGATACTGCTTCGCGGCGTTGGCTGCTAGCATAGGTGGTGAATTTGGCGCCAATAACGCTTTTTACTAAGAAAGTGTGATTAACATCCCTTTTTGGCGCGTATTTGTACGTTTTTAGGTCGGTAAAACATATAAAATGCATACGTTATTTCTAATTGTACGTATTTGAATGTTTTCTATACTACTTTGGTCGCTGCACAAATTTTGATCTTGTGGTATCTTGCGCCGCCTTAAATGAACCCCCTAGCTAGAGAGAATTCAATGTATCGCTTCGTCCTGAGCAGCATATTTTTTGTGTGGATATCAACCGTAAATGCCGCGCCAGACCCAGTATTAAGTCAAACACTGCAACAAAAGCAACAAGAGCTTGCTGCACTCACTAAGAAAGTTGATGCCGCTGCTGCTGTGTTAGCCGATGAGCAGGCGAATTTAGCTCGCCATGCAGAAGGTTTGGAAGAGGCGACGCAAAGCCTAGTAGAGGCTGAGCGCGAAATGAAAGCGAAACTTCTTGCCGCTGAAACAAACCCAGATGAAACCGCAATGCGTGAATCGGTATTGGCTTCTATTCGCTACAACCGTTTTGAGGCGCGCGTTAAGCGCTACACCGGGCGCAAAGAGGAGTCTGAGCAATCTGTGGCTGCAGCCGAGCAGGCTTATCAAAACCTTACTAAACAGCAGAAAGATTTGGAATTTGTTATTAGTGAGCTAAGCAGTAAACGCGATGAATTGGCCCGTAAAAAAGTAGCGGCCTCTACTAATGTGCAAGTTGCGCAAAGTGTATCTGCACCAGCGAAAGCGGCAGAGGTGGCAACGCCAGTGGCTGCTAAAGCGGAAGCGGCTAACACCCAAGTCGTTAAAACCGAGGCTCCTAAAGCTAAAGAGCCAACTGAGCAAGCGGCAGGGGTTGGTACTTGGCCCTACTTATCAAACGCGAGCGAACAAGATATACGTTACGCGCGCACCTATATTGCCGAGCTAGAAGCCGATAAGGCTAAAGGTGAAATCGATTCTGCACCTTTAGTGGAAGTAGAGTTGGTAGCAAAAAATTCATTTGGTAAAAGCGATATGGATTACTTAGGTGACGATCTATATATGCTTACCAAAAAAGTACGTGCCGGCAGCCAGCGTTTTGCATTATTTAATAAAGACTACTGGCACACAATTCCCGAAGCGGATGATCAAGCCGAATATGTGTTTATCTTTGATGTTTCTTCGCTTTCTAAGCCTGAATTGTTTTTATTTAAGAAGTCTCTAATCGCTCAATAAAGAAACCTATTATGAATGTGTTGAAGTTAAAGGGTAGTTACATTCCGTTTATATTGGTGGCGTTGTCTATTTGGGGGGCATCTGCCTCTACTCATGCTAATCAAGTAAATGGGGTGGCGGCTTACCATGCATTGAGTGTTGAGCAATTTTTGGCTGTGTTGTATACGAGCTCGCCCACCATTGAAGCCGCGCCGTTACTCGAGAAAGACACGCCTGCTCGAATGGAGATTCGCGTTACTACAAAGCGATTATCGCAGCGCAGATTTGTCACTATGTGGCTAGAGAGCATGACGGTAAGCAATACATCTGACGTGGTAGAAGCACAATTAGAAAGCCTAGCCCAGTTTAATAAAATGTTTAAAGGCCGCTTTATTGATGGCGACCGAATTGTGTTTGATTACCGCCCAGATAGAGGCATGGAAGTAAGCGTTAATGGCGTGGCATTAGGGGTAATTAAATCGGGTGACTTTTTCCGTTTATTGCTCGCATGTTGGGTTGGTGACGTGCCTATTTCATCTAATTTAAAGGCTAGCTTACTCAGCCCTGCAGTTATAGATAAAACCTTGTTGGCACGCTTTAATGCAGTTACGCCAAGTGCCGATCGCCGAGAAGAAATTGTCGCGTGGACAAAAGTACCTGCTAAGCCAGAGCCGGTAGAGCAAGTACAGCCCAAAGCCGAAGTGGTAAAAGCTGCACTGGTTAAAGCCCCTGTGCAAACACCTGTTGTTCCTAAAAAGGCGCCTGCGCCGGTTGAGCGGCCAAAGCCTGTGGCAAAAGTGGCGGACAAACCTGTTGCGTCCCAAATGGTAGAGGCTGTAAAACAAGAGGAGAAAAAGCAGCTAGAGCCGAAGCAAGTTGAGCCAAAAGCTGTAGAACCACCTAAACAAGTTGCAGAGCCGCCCAAACAAGTTGTTGCTGCGTCTAAAGTTGTAGCCCCAGTTACAACTGCAGAGACGGTAGTAGAGTTAGAGTCCGACGATGAAACAATGGAAGGCTTGGATGCGGGCGGTTTATTGGTTAGACAAAAATATTACGATCAACTATCTAAGCACTTGATTCAGCAGCAATCTATTCCACGCCAAGCGTTTCAGCGGCGCTTAGAGGACGAAGTGCGTGTCTATTTAACAATAAACCGCAATGGCACTGTGATGGCGGCTGAGCTAGAAACAGAATCGAAATATAAAATGTTTAATCAGCAAGCGTTAGAGGCAATTGAAAAGGCCGGTGTGTTTCCCGCTATGCCAGAGGAAATTAGTGGCGATACCTTCTCCTTTTCGGTGTTGTTAAATTATCGCTTACCTATTTAATGTAATTTAAATTAATTTATATTTAAAAAAGCCGCGTTCTAATCGCGGCTTTTTTGTGCCTGCTTTTTATGTTCTAACTCAATACCTGTTACTACCCAGTCATCGCTGCAATAATACGCAAGCTTAAAAACTGCGCCTTTGGGTACTGCAGTATGTAAGTGCTCTGTTAATTCAAAGCATAGGCTGCCTGAATTACTGTCTCCGCTTTGCAGGCACAATCGTGCCGCCTTAAACCCAAAAAACTTCCCAACCTGCGGGTGCAGCGCTTTATAGAGCGCCTCCTTGGCAGAAAACACAACTGTTAACGCTTGCTCGAAAGACCAATCAATGTGGTTAAGTAAGTGTTGTTCTTCTGGTAGCCAAACTTCTTTACTTATTGATGCTGCGGTTTTGGCTGGTGTCCAATGCTCTATATCAATACCAATGCCCGCAATTTTTGTTTGCCTTTGTACGGCGCAGGCAGCGATACCCTTCGAGTGGCTAATGGAGCCAACAATACCTTGTGGCCAAATTGGGGCGCGTGTTTTTTCGTCGCGCTCTACTTGCGCGCCAATATTAAGCCTTTGTAATAAGGTTTTTGCTAAATGCCGGCCGGCTACATATTCCGCTAAACGTTTATCTACCGCTTTTTCTAACAAGTATTGCGGCACATCTATTTGATATTGCTTGGGGGTGTTTGCATCCCAGTGTTGTGGGTAAAAGTGGCAGAGCAAAAGTTCGCATTGGCCAAGCAGCGGGACAGAAAATGAGGTATCAATCAGTTGCATGGTGTTCCAGTTAAAGTAACTTTTATCAAATTTTGGCGTTAAAAATTAATTGTGGTTTTCAAGTCGCAGGGTCTCATACAACTTTGACGATTTAGCATAACCAATAGCACTGCCTAGAATCTGCAAATGAGTATAATTCTTAATAAGAATCATTATCACTTGAGGCGGTGAACGCAGAGCTGGCATTAAAGCCATTTTCGCGGCTCGCTGCAATTGCAAACAGCCTGTGAACGACAGGTTGCTTCGTATCAAAATTACCTGGAGCCGAAAATGGACACTACGCAAAATGTTGCACAGCGCTATGATGACCTGCTCGACCTTTATTCACAGTACAGCAGCCTCTATTTTTCGTCACCTTCGCACAGCCTGTTAGCCAAGCCACCGTTTGCTCAATTGGTTTCTGAACGCGTTGGTGATATTGCCCAGCGCGCACAAGAATCACTTAGCATTGCTAAGCAGTTGGGGTTTGCCGACCCAATAATAATGGGCGCAATAGGTTTCGATGGCGAAGACGCAAGCGCATTGCGGGTTTGTAACAATGTAATTCGCCAAACAAAAATGCCTTTTGCTAGTGGTGATGCTAGTGGCGGCATTGCGTTTAACCCAAGCCAAGCCGGTGCTCACCGTATAACGCCAGTGCCCAGTGGGCAAGTATTTAAAAATAGTGTGAACGAAGCGCTTACTCTTTTTGAGCAAACACCGCTGCAAAAAGTGGTGTTGTCGCGCGCGCTGGATGTGCAATTTGAGTCTGCACCAAATATTCCGCTTGCACTTAAATCGCTGGCTGTAAAAAACCCATTGGGCTATACATTTGCGGTGCCGTTAAATGCGGCTGCGCCAGCAACAGTAGTGGGCAACCGCGTATTAATTGGTGCAAGCCCAGAATTACTTTTATCTAAGTCGGGTAAAGATATTCATATTCATCCGCTAGCGGGTTCAATAGCTCGCAGCGAAAACCCCAGCGAAGATGCTCAAAAAGCAGATGGGTTACTGCAGTCGGCGAAGGACTTATACGAGCATCGAGTTGTTGTAGATGCGATAGAAAAATCCCTGCGTCCATTTTGTAAAAGCTTGCGCGTACCGCGTACGCCTTCGCTTATGTCTACCGCCACCATGTGGCACCTTGGTACTCATATTACAGCCGAGCTTAATGATGAAACGCTCTCGTCGCTCGCACTGGCGCTCGCCTTACACCCTACGCCGGCGGTGGGTGGTTACCCAGTGGCAGACGCTAAGCAAGCGATAAAAAAATTAGAGCAGTACCCGCGAGATTTTTTTACCGGTATTGTTGGTTGGTGTAATGCGCAGGGCGATGGCGAATGGGCAATTACCATACGTTGTGCCGAAGTATTTAATCATCGTGTGCGTGTGTATGCCGGTGCGGGTGTGGTTGCAGGTTCATGCGCAGAAAAAGAATATGCAGAGACCGCCGCTAAATTTAACACGGTACTTAATGCGTTTGGGGTCAAGCCTGTTAAAGAGCGGGTGCCTAAGCAAACCAAAAGCAAGGTAAGCGAGGAGGAAGTGCATGTGTAAGCAAGCCGTTTCTTCTTCCAGTAATTTATTTACGCCGTGGCCAGAAGCCGAAGCAAACCGCTATCGCACTTTAGGCCTATGGCTTAATAAAAATATGTTTCACATTCTAAGCGACAGTCGCGTAGCAGATAAGCTTGCAGTCATTGACGATAACAAACAGCTTACCTACGGCCAATTAAAAACTAATAGTTTGGCGTTGGCCCAAGGCCTGTATCAGTTGGGTATTCGCACGGGCGATAACGTTGTATTGCAATTCCCCAACCGAATTGAATTTGTAGAAACACTGTTTGCTTTATTTGCGCTAGGAGCCGTGCCCGTAATGGCATTGCCGGCGCATAGAGAGCAAGAGCTGAAACATTTTTGTACCGAGTCGCAAGCGGTTGCTTATATTTGCGCCGATCATGCAGGCGGATTTGATTACCGTGCGCTGGCACGCAACGTGTGTGCATTAACGCAACTCAAGCATGTGTTTGTAGCCGGCGATGGGCAAGAGTTTTATTCACTAGACGATGTAAAACGCGCTGGTGAACTGGGTGCTAAAAGTAAGGCTTCGTTGCCGGTAGTGGATAACGGCCAAAGCTTAGCGTTACTACAGCTTTCTGGTGGTACCACCAATTTGCCTAAATTAATTCCGCGTACACACGACGACTATTTTTATAGCGTGCGCGAAAGCGCTGCAGTTACAGGTTTAACCAACGAATCTGTTTACCTGTGCGTGCTGCCGGCAGCGCATAACTTTACTTTAAGTTCTGCTGGCGTATTGGGTGCGCTATATGCCGGCGCAACGGTCATTTTAAGTGAGCAAGTGGCGCCAGATAGGGTGCTGCCTATTATCGCCAAACAGCGTGTTACTACCGTGGCGCTGGTGCCGCCTTTGGCTAATGCTTGGCTGCAGTTTGCACAAAAAAATAGAGTGGATACCAATAGTTTGCAAGTGGTGCAAGTTGGCGGCGCAAAATTAACCAGTGTGCTGGCTAAGCAAATAGTGGCCATTTTTAACTGCAAGCTACAGCAAGTTTTTGGTATGGCCGAAGGTTTAGTTAATTACACCCGTTTACACGATGGCCCAGACAAAACCCTGTTTACCCAAGGGTGCCCGCTTTCGAGTGAAGACGAAATAAAAGTTGTTGCTAACGACGATACGCCAGTGGTTAATGGCGAGGTAGGGCATTTGCTCACCCGCGGGCCTTACACCATTCGCGGCTACTACAACGCGTCCGAGCACAATGCTACGGCTTTTACTCCCGATGGTTTTTACCGCACAGGCGACCTAGTGCGGTTAACCGAAGAGGGTTACGTCGTTGTAGAGGGTAGGGCAAAAGACCAAATAAATCGCGGCGGTGAAAAAATATCTGCAGCCGAGCTTGAGGAGTTGCTCGTGGGGCATCCGGGCATATCAGATGCTGCCGTGGTAGCGATGAAAGATTCCGTACTGGGTGAAAAGACCTGTGCATTTGTAATTAAGAATAAGCAGCAGGCATACCCACAAGGTGTTAATGCAATTTCTAATCAACAAGCAATAACGCTACCGGCGCTGCGGCGCTATCTGCGAGAAATTGGTGTTGCTGAATATAAGCTACCCGACAGGGTGGTGTGTGTAGAAGTATTTCCAACCACCAAGTTCGGCAAGGTTAGTAAAAAAGCCTTGCGCGAAACGCTGGAAAATATTCAGCAGCTAGCTTGATATCTCGTATTGTCGTTTATCTTAAAAAACAATTAGCAGAGGCGATTATGGCAATCCCTAAAATAAATAATTATTCATTAACAGGTCAAGTGAAAGCGACCAATGAGGAATATGGCAATCGCGTGAGTTGGCCGCTAGATGCAAATAAAGCGGTATTGCTTGTACACGATATGCAAAAATATTTTGTGGAATTTTACGATCAGCAAGGCGAGCCGATGCGGTCACTTGTGCAAAATATCCAAACTATCGTCGCGCAGTGTAAAGCTGCAGGTATTCCCATTGTGTACACGGCTCAGCCACCCCATCAAGCCCCAGAAGAGCGTGCGCTACTTACCGATTTTTGGGGAGCGGGGCTAACCTCTGAAAATAATCAGCACGCTATTGTTGAGTCGCTAAAGCCCGCTGCTGACGATTTGGTATTTACTAAGTGGCGTTACAGCGCTTTTCAGCGTACGCCACTGCATGAATACATGGCAGAAAATAATAAAGATCAGCTGTGGATTGTTGGGGTATATGCGCACATAGGCATTCTGTCTACCGCGTTAGAAGCCTTTATGACCGATATCAAAGCGTTTGTGGTGGCCGATGCCGTTGCAGATTTTTCTTCTACGGAGCACAGCATGGCGCTGCATTATATTAGTCGCCGTTGCGGCAGAGTGGTTGCACTGCAGGATATTCATGTTGCTACCGAAGAGAATAAAGCTGCGTTAGCATCGAAAGGCGCGAATACCCCGCAAACGGGAAGTGAAATTTTAAATAATATTGCTGTGTCTGTTAGCACCGCACTTGGTATGGCTGTAGAAGAGTTAGATCAAGACGAGAATCTATTTGAAATGGGGCTGGACTCCATTCGGCTAATGGCCATAGTAGATGTGTTACGAGAAAATAATATAGAAATTGGCTTTGCCGAACTTGCCGAGCAGCCCACGCTAAAAGCTTGGGCTGCAATGTTGGGTGCTCTACCCGTAATTAGCGCGCAAGAAAATAGGCTAGTAACCAATGAGTAACGCCACTGTAGAATCTTCTGGTTTGCTCGCGAGCGCATCCGCACAACAAAGCTTAACACCTGCACAATTAGGTATTTGGTTGGGGCAGCAACGTTTAGGGCGCAGCGGGCTTTACAATGCTGCAGAAGTGTTGTGGTTTGAAGGTGAGCTTAATATTAATTTGTTTAGCCGCGCTATTAGCTACGTATTTGGTCAAGCAGAAGGTTTGCATCAGCGTTTTGTTTTAATGGGCGAGCGGGCTGTACAAGAGGGGCATTATTCTCCCGAGCATTGTCGTGCGGAAGTAGTCGATTTAAGTAAGCAAGGGTTAAGCCTAACTAAAACACGTGAAATTATGCTAAGTGAAGCGAGGCTAGATCAATCTAAGTGGTTTGATTTGGCCGAGCAGGTGCCGTTTAAAAATGTAGTGTATAAATTATCCAATAAGCACACCGCATGGTATATGCGAATTCATCATATTGCCTGCGACGGCTATGGCTTTGCACTGTTAAGCCAAAAGGTGGTTGATGTATATAACGCTTGGCATCAGCAGGCAAAACCTACCGCCAATACGAATGGTGCCAAACAAGTCGCCGGTAGTCATAAGTTGTTTGGTGATTATTCCAAGGTGGTGAACGAAGAGCTCGGTTATGTAAAGTCTGATAGGCACGTTCAAGCAGAAAAATTCTGGCAAGACTACTTAGAAAACGTACCTACACCAATTAGCCTAGCCGAACGCGACGCGCCCTACGATTGTTTGCCAACCAAAGCAGAAGCAGTTATTCAACGCGAAGCATTTAATCAATTAAAAAAGCTTGCTTTGCAGCTCGGTACAACCTGGCCAGAAATAATTTACGCACTGGTTGCAGCGCAACTATTTAGAAAAACGGGTGCCACCGAAATAGTACTTGGCTTACCCGTAATGAATCGCTTGGGTCGAGCAAGTATTAATGTACCGGCGATGGTAATGAATATAATCCCTTTGCGCATAAGTATCGCGCGAGGCGGTAGCCTAAAAAAAATAATTACAACTGTGCAGGCACAAATTAAACAGACTCGGCCCCATCAACAATACAGATACGAAGATATTCGTGCGCGCAGGCAGGCGAATAATTTAATTGGCCGAGTGTATAGCGCTGTTGTTAATGTTATGCCTTTTGATAGGCCACTAACAATGCTTAATTGCTCTGTTACTACGCAAACGCTAGCGGCTGGCCCCGTAGAAGATTTAGCCTTCTCTGCAGTGGCATTAAGTGATGGCGGCTTGCGGTTGGCGGTTGAAGGCAACGCCCATTTATATTCAGAGCCTGCGCTGCAGGCGCTACTTTCTGAGTTGAGTAAAACGTTTTGCGAGCTGTGCGAAGATGTTGCAAATCAAACTAGTGAGCAATACTTACTGGCCGAGCAAGTAATAGATATAAACAACTTGTCGTTAATTAGAGGTGATGCGCTTCCTTTCGTACCTAGCTCTGTATTGCACCTATTCTTACAACAGGTTGAAGCCAATCCAAACCACGCCGCACTTGTATGTGGGGCTGTGGAACTAAGCTACCAACAGCTGGCCAATAAAATAGCGGTAGCAGCGTTCGGCTTGGTTAATTTAGGTGTAAATGAAGGGGCTGTAGTTGCGATTGAATTGCCGCGAGGTATTGAAGCGATAATAACGTCGTTTGCTTGCTTAATACTTAACGCTTGTTATGTGTTTGTTGATCCTAGCGGCCCGCAGGCGAGAAATTCGCGCATAGTGTCGGATGCCACCCCAAGTTTAATTGTGTGTGACGATGCACAAGTAGAAATTGTAGACGTTAAAGCTAATTCAGATAAAATCGGAAATACTGCAACACGTTATGGTATGCGCGCGGCTTGTTACACGAGTTTATTGCAACATAACCAACCTGCACCCGACTATATAAACACACTATGCTCGCAAGTGGACGCCGATGCCAGTGCCTATATGGTTTACACATCGGGTTCTACCGGTAACCCCAAAGGGGTGATTATTTCTAATCGCGCATTGGCCGAATATGTTTGTTCTGCAATTTCTCGCTACAACATCACTTCGGCAGATAGGGTATTGCACTTTGCACCCTTACACTTTGATGCCAGTGTAGAAGAGATATTTTGCAGCCTTTGTGCCGGTGCATCATTAATTATTCGTAGTGAAGATATGGCGCAAAGTTTTGAAATATTTGAGCGCGAGTGTAACCAAAAAAAATAAGTTTTTTAGATTTACCTACAGCTTTTTGGCACGAGTGGGTGAGCTATCGCGAAAATCAAAATTCAGTTTATTCTGCTTCAGAGCTACCACAAGCAATTCGCACTGTAATTATAGGTGGTGAAGCGGTGCAGCCTGCAAAGTTGGCCCTGTGGCATAAAACTAAAGGCCAAAGCCGTGCCGTGTTATTGAATACCTACGGCCCAAGTGAAGCTACGGTAGTAGCAACCGTGGCAGCACTAAATACCAATGACGTACATATAGGTACGCCATTGGCGGGGCGTGCAGTTGCTGTAGTAAATGGTGAAGGCCGCTGTGTAGTGCGCGGCGGCGAAGGTGAGTTGTGGTTGCTGGGCGCTGGCCTTGGGCTGGGGTACAAAAATTTACCCGAGCTAAGCTTAGAGAAATTTATATCGGCTACTCATTTGCAAGGTTTATTGCGAGAACCTCTTCCAGCGTATCGCACTGGCGATAAAGTAAAAATAAACAGCGATGGTCAAATTGAATTTATTGGGCGCTTAGACGACACCGTAAAAATTAGCGGTCAACTCGTAAACCCTCTGGAATTAGAAAACGTACTGTTAAATCACCCTGCAATAAATCAAGTTGCTGTGGCTGTGGATAAATCTGAGCTGCGAGTGACTTTATATGCATTTGTAGTGTTGGGTGAAAATGCAATAGAACATTTAGCCCACAAGCAATTGCGCGATTATATTCGCGATAACCTGCCCGCTGTAATGATGCCAAGTAGAATTGAGCTGTGCGAGAGCTTGCCCAAAACAACGGCAGGGAAAATTGATAGAAAACGCTTATTGGCGACCGCCAGCGCTGCGCCAAAGCAACAAAGTGACATGCAAAGCGATGCGTGCCTAAGTGAGACGAGCTTAAATAGCTATCAGCGCTTAAATAGGTATCAACTAGCGGTGCTAAGCGTCTGGCGTAACGTATTGGGTCGGTCTGATATTGCGCTGCACGACGATTTCTTTGAGCTTGGCGGCCAATCTTTGCAAGTGTTGCAAATCGCCAATCGTTTGACCAAACAGTTAAGCGGTGTGATTACATCACCTTTACCGGCAGATATGTTGTTTAGGCATTCCGTGGCGAATGAGTTGGCAAATGCGATTGCACAGTTAGACGCTAGCGATACGGCGATTAACGCTAAGCCTGTTGGTAACGAAATGCCCCAAGATGTGCGTGAAGATATTGCGTTAAGCGATGCCCATTTAAGTGAAATTAACCGCGCGATAGCGACTATTACAAATTCTAACACTAGTAGCAATAAAAATATTTTTCTTACCGGCGCTACAGGCTTCGTCGGTGCGCAATTGTTAAATACGCTACTGGCTGAAAGTGATGGCAAAATATTTTGTTTGTTAAGAGCCGATTCACAAGAGCAAGCCCAGCGTAAGCTTGTTGATGCAATGCTAAAACAAGATTGTTGGCGCAGCGATTATGCTTCGCGTGTTATTCCAGTGTTAGGTGACTTAGAAAAAACAGATTTTGGTTTGCCTCAATCAGTACTGCGTGAGATAACACAATCGGTTAGCTGTGTTATACATAATGCTGCCAACACCAGTGTTGTGCGCGATTACAACGCAATGCGTAAAGCGAATACGCTAAGTACTAAGCAGGCATTATTATTAGCGGTACGGGCTAAAGCGAGTTTTCATTTGGTATCCACTGTCGCCGTACTCGATTTTTCATCACCAAATAAAACAGCCGACGAGCAACAAGAAGAGGCCGTTGCTTGGCATCAAGGGTTGCGCGACGGTTACCAGCAAAGTAAATGGGCGGCAGAGGCTATTGTGACGCATGCGCAACAAATCGGCTACCCGGCAGCAATTTATCGGTTGGGGCGAGTGGTTGGTGAACCGCGCACAGGCTATGTAAATGCAAACGATTTGGCATGGTTAATTATTGCGGCTAGCGTGCGCTTAGGTGCCTTTCCAATTTTAGACGTAAGCGAACCTTGGACAAGCGTAGATAATGTAGCACGGGTAATCGCCCGTGCCAGTTTACAGCGCAAGCCAATTGAGCCAATCGTGCACATTACACCAAACAACCCGCAATCTTTCGCACAATTATTTAAGCGACTAAAGGACTTTGGCTATTTGTTGCCTAGCGTAACCATGCCTGAGTGGCTAAGTAGGCTGGCTGAAAGTAAGCACCCAGCGGATAACGCATTGCTGGCCTTTTTTACTATGCAGCAGCCGTCGGCCGTAAAAGGCGGCGCAAGCGGTATAACAAATAGAAATTGTAAAAACTTAGTATCGCAATTGAGCTTAGATGAATCACTGTTAAGTAACGAAAAAGTGGATAGTAACTTTGCGAAGTATATTTCCTTTGCACAAAGTACTGGCATTATCTCCAAGCCAACAGCAGAGCGCGTACGCGTTTCTACAGTAGCACCCTCTGTAACCGTGCATATTGAAAACACAGCAGTCGATGACGGAGCCAGCTATGGAGTCTAATTCGAGGCTAATACCCCCAAAAAAGCCAAGACGATTGCCACCAATAATGCTAACACTAGTAAACAGAGTTCAACTTTCTGAGGCATTGGTGCGTTTAACCTTTACGGGGGATGATTTAACGCGTTTTAAAGGCGTACATAAAGGCGCACACATTAAATTATTTTTCGCGCTAGCCCATCAAACTAAACCGGTGCTGCCCACGCTAGGCGTTAATGGCCCAGAGTGGCCACCGCAAAACGAAAAGCCCATTGTGCGTACCTACAGTTTGCGCGCGTATCGCGAAGAAAAAAATGAAATCGATATTGAATTTGTTGTGCATGGTGAGGGCTGTGAAGCGAGCGCACATAGTGTGGCCTCTTTCTGGGCGCAAACAGCAAAAATAGGTGCACATATAGGCCTCGCTGGGCCGGGTGGCCCAGTCCCGTTAATACAAGCTGCACCTTGGCATATATTGGCTGGTGACTTAACGGCGCTGCCCGCCATAGCCGGTATTTTAGAAGAGCTGCCCGTTACGGCTAAAGGGTTAGCTTTTATAGAGGTACCGAATTCAAACTTTGAAATAGAACTTAAGTCGCTGCCTAATATGTTTATAAATTGGGTGCACTCAGAGCATCAAGTTAATGGCGAGGGTGGCGGCTTACCCTTGGTTAGTGCGGTTGAAAAGGTATTAAAAGGTGCAGCGCTTTGGTTTGGCTCGGCGGCGCCTTCGGCTTTTATTGCTGGCGAAAATGCTAGCACCGTAGCGTTGCGAGATGTATTGCGAGAGCGGCTTGGGCTAACCAAAAAAAATTGTTATGCCGTACCCTATTGGCGAAGAGGGCAGAACGAAGAAGCATACCATCAACAGCGTCATGCAATTATGGATCAGGTGTACTAGTTAATGAGCAGCAACTATCGTTACAGAAATTGTTTTTTACTATTAACCAGTACGCTTACGGTAATGGCCGGTGCAACTATCGCCCCAGCGTTGCCGGGTATGTTAAGCGCATTTAGCGGTTACCCCAATGCCGAGTGGTTGGTGAAGTCATTGGTCACCTTGCCGGCGCTTGTTATTGTGTTGCTTGCCCCTTTAGTGGGTTGGGTTGTAGATAAATCCCATAAAAAATTGGTGCTAATAATATCCGTTGCTATTTATGGCGTGGCAGGTGGCTCGGGTTATTTATTAAATGAAAGCCTGTTAGCCATTTTTATTGGCCGTTTATTGCTTGGTGTTGCTGTAGCGGGGGTAATGGTAAGCTGCGGTGCGCTAATTGCGGATTATTTTAGCGGCCCAGAGCGCGCAAAATATATGGGCTTAATGGCAGCCTTTGGCAGTTTTGGTGGGGTGGTGTTTATGGGGCTTGGCAGTGTGTTGGCCGGTTTTAGTTGGCAACTACCATTTACTATTTATTTTGTGGCGCTGCTGCTGCTGCCTTTTATTTGGTTTTTTATTACCGAGCCGGTTATAGCCCAGCAGCCCGCTACCGAGGCCAAAGAGAGTGGCGCATCCTTGCTGGCTGGTCAACAAGCAGATCTACAATTGCCTCAACAGTCGCCTCGACAATCGCCAACGGCTATTAAAAATAGCGTGCTTACTTTGTGCTGTGCGTTCGCCTGTATCGAAGTGTTCGCACTGTATATGATGCCTATTCACTTTCCCTTTTATTATAGCGATGTGACTAATATTGCTCCAATCGGCGGCTTACCGTTGGCGGGCATGATTATTACTTGGATGCTATTGGTTATGTCTCTGGTGTCGTTTAATTTCGCTAAGTTGCGGCGCGGGTTTAATTATTATCAGCTGCAAATTGCTGGCCTAAGTTTGGTCGCGCTTGGCTATTTGTTTATTGCTTTTAAGCCAGTATTCTCGCTTTGTTTTTTTTCCGCAACTATCGCTGGTGTCGGGTTGGGCATAATGCGCCCCAACGTGGTTATGTGGGTTATGTCTGCTATTCCGCCGGCGCATAGGGGCAAGGCGATGGGGGCGATTACCTCCAGTGTTTTTATAGGTCAATTTATATCGCCGTTGTTAACTCAGCCTATTGTACAAATGTGGGGCTACAGTGCGGTGTATGTATCGGTGGCGCTGTTGTTGTTCAGCATTGCTTTGGTTGTAGCAATTGGCACTGCGTTGGTTAGCAGGTATACCGCTAAGGTGGGCGTATAGTGACAGTGGATTTTGTTAATAAAATTGCGCTGGTTACCGGCGCTAAACAAGGTATTGGCCGAGCGGTAGCCGATAGGCTAATGGCACTGGGTGCACAAGTAATAGAGTGGGATATCAACTGGCCACAACTTACAGAAAATCGGCAAGAGGTAGATATTGCCGACGAGAAACACGTGGCTTCGTCGGTTTGCCCTATTGTAAATCGCTTTGGCAAAATTGATTATTTAGTCAATGCTGCAGGCGTATTGCACACAGGCAGTTTATTAGAAATGCCATTCGAAAAATGGCAACACACTTTTAATGTCAATACATTTGGTACCATGCACGTGTGCCGCTACGTTGGACGAGCGATGCGCATGAGCGGTGGTGGTAGTATTGTGGCTGTTTGTTCTAATGCGGCTAAAACACCGCGCATTGATATGGGCGCCTATGCCGCTTCTAAAGCCGCTACAACGCAATTTATTAAATGCTTAGGCTTGGAGTTGGCCGAGTTTGGTATACGCTGTAACATCGTTGCACCAGGCTCTACAGATACACCAATGCAGCGTGCGCTGTGGCAAGATGAAAGTGGCGAGAGCAATACGATTAAGGGCAACCAGCAAACCTTTCGCACAGGCATTCCTCTAAGACGCATAGCTCAGCCAGAGGACATCGCGAATACCATTGTGTATTTACTTTCAGATAACGCGCGACATATCACCATGGAAACCATTACCGTTGACGGCGGTGCGACATTTGGCGGGTAAAGCAAAGCTTATAGGTCTATATCTATATCGGGTTTATGCACTGCACGGCCAATGCTGCGCAGAGTGAAGGCTAATGCTCGATAGGGTAAGTCGAAAACTATTTCTAGGGCGTCGAACCACGAAGCGTCGTCTGGGTGTTTGCGCGGCCAAATGTAGTGTACTGCCACAAAGCCGAGCAGCGATGCGCCGAGCACGTATACATTAAAGCCATTGACGAACAGGTCGTACACCAAATAGACGCTAATGCTAAATACAAATATTGCAATAATTACTCTTAAGGTATTTATCATAGGGCGCTCAACTGGCGTTATTTAATTTTTTCGGCAATAACTAATGCTTTAATTTTATGGGCTTTCTCAAAGTGGTCAAGTTTGTGGGTAAGTATCCACCAGCTTGCGGCTTCCATTAGCTGCTCGGGGTCATCATTCTTATTGCTGAAAAATGCGTAAAAAGATAGGCCCACATTTTCGCCTTTGGCATCTATTTTTTTGTTGCAAGTGGCTATTATTTTTTCTCTAAGGCTTGGTCGCATTTTCTATCCGTTGAGTTTAAGCATTACCTAGTGGCATATTATTTAGTGTGGCTGTTGGTGTGGCGGTGGATATGATCATTGGTACGTAACGCCATTATATTTAAGCCAGCCGTGCTCATGGTTATTGCGTGGGGCTTTGTGGGTCCAGTGTATTACTCCGCCTTTGGCGTTCCACTCGTATTCGCCATAAAAGGCAATGCGAGTTCCTTCTTGTAGATTAGCTACACGTGGGGCTAGATCTATATTGTGAGCTATTAGTAACGTTTGGCCGGAGTCTAGTTTTACAATAAACTTTTGATGGCGGCTGCCATCTGTATCGTCGGGCAGTATTCTTACAACGGTGCCGGCGCCTTGTATTTGTACATCCGATTGTTGCTGTGAAAATAATATGTGTAAACGCTGGTCATCTGCGAATGCGAGGGTGCCAAAGCTTAGTAGAAAAACTACGGTTAGTATGTAAAGTTTTTTCAAGGTGGCTTGCTCCCGTGTTGGTATGGTTGAGTTTACTGTGATTGAGTAACGCCTGCTGTTTGCAATACCGTTTTGGCTTCTGAGCGTTCAATCATTTTAACTATAGCAGATTGAATAACTTCGTTTTCGCGCACGTCGTCTTTACTGGAAAAGCGCTCCTCCTGTACTGGTGCGCCCTCTTCTAGCGTGAACTTTATCGATACTTCATTTGCGCAGTTGGGGTTAGTGCCAAAATATTCGATGGCGATTTGCGGGTACCCTTGGAACCCCATCTTTACTTTTTTTGCTATACGTTTTTTAGATTTATCTAAATTCATTGCCTTTCCTTCCTTGTTTTTTAATTATAGCTAGCGAGTAAATGCGCTGTTTGGTTGGTGCGAATAGCCGTTACAAAAAACCGGTCATTAAGACCGGTTTTTATGTTGGTGATTAATTGTTTTGCATTGCGCAATACTTAAAATAATACTCGGCAGCGAATTGTGCCAGTCACTTTACGCAATTGCTCAAGTGCCATCTCGCTGTAGGCGCGATCTACATCTAAAATCACATAGCCCAGCTTGTCGTTGGTTTGCAGGTACTGGCCGCAAATGTTGATGTCGCTTTCCGAGAAGATTTTGTTAATCGCGGTAAGTACACCCGGTACGTTTTTGTGTACGTGCAGCAAGCGGTGCACCTTGTCGTGCGAAGGCAAGGCTACTTCTGGGAAGTTTACAGAGGTGATGGTGGTGCCATTGTCGGAGTATTTTACCAGTTTTTCTGCTACTTCAAAGCCAATGTTCTCTTGTGCTTCCATGGTGGAGCCACCAATGTGCGGCGTAAGAATAGCGTTGTCGAACGCGCGCAATGGGCTTTGGAATTCTTCGTTGTTACCTTTTGGTTCAACGGGGAATACGTCAATGGCGCAACCTGCGATGTGGCCGCTCTCCATGGCTGCAGCTAAGGCATCGATATCTACAACGGTACCGCGTGAGGCGTTAAGTAAAATAGCGCCTTTCTTCATGGCGTTAATTTCGCGCTCGCCAATCATGTTTTTAGTGGCGCCGGTTTCGGGTACATGCAAGCTAACAACATCTGATTTGGCCAACAGTTCGTTTAACGATTTGCACTGTACGGCGTTGCCCAATGGCAAACGGTTGATAACATCGTAGAAAAATACGCGCATACCCAAAGATTCGGCCAGTACGCTCATTTGGCTACCAATAGAGCCGTAACCAATAATGCCCAAGGTTTTGCCGCGAATCTCGAAAGAGCCCTCGGCACTTTTTTGCCATTCACCGCGGTGACAGCCAGCATTTTTAGCCGGAATACCGCGCAATAATAAAATTGCTTCAGCAATAACCAGTTCTGCCACGCTGCGGGTGTTGGAGTAGGGGGCGTTAAATACGGCTACGCCGTGCTCGGTGGCGGCTTGTAGGTCTACTTGGTTGGTACCAATACAGAAACAACCTGCAGCAACTAATTTCGGCGCGTTTTCAAATACCTTGCGGGTTAACTGGGTGCGTGAACGCAAGCCAACAAAGTGTGCATCTTTTATTGCTTCTATTAGCTCGTCTTCGTTCAATGCCGCTTTGTGGTACTCAATATTGGTGTAGCCGGCGTTTTTCAAACTGTCTACAGCGGACTGGTGTACGCCTTCCAGCAGTAGAAATTTAATTTTGTCTTTGTTTAGCGAGGTTTTGCTATCGGTCATGATCTTCTCTACTTAGATTTTAAAATAGGGTTACGGCTTGGCGGCAAATCGGGTTTCTACCCCGTTCGTTGTGCCCAAAAGCAATACATCGGCTGGCCTGAGGGCAAATAGCCCATTGGTGACCACACCGGCAATGTTATTTAGTTTAGCTTCAAGTGCTGGTGCGTCGTGGATGGCGAGGTCGTATACATCCAGTATTTGACAACCGTTATCGGTAACGCAATCTTGGCGGTGTACTGGGTTGCCACCCAATTTCACTATTTCTCTAGCAACATGCGCGCGCGCCATTGGAATCACTTCTACAGGTAATGGGAACTTGCCCAATACGTCTACATCTTTGCTGGCATCGGCAATGCAGATAAATTTGTCGGCTACGGCGGTAATAATTTTTTCGCGAGTAAGGGCCGCGCCACCGCCTTTAATAAGGTGCAGTTGGGCGTTGGCCTCGTCGGCACCATCTATATAAAAAGGTAGGCTATCTACGCTGTTTAGGTCGTAAACGGGTATGCCGTGCCCCTTTAATTGCTCGCTGGAAGCCTCTGAGCTAGAAACCGCGCCGTCAAACTTGCCCTTGTGCGCGGCAAGTAAATCGATAAAAAGGCGCGCTGTAGAGCCGGTACCTATGCCCAAAATCATGTCGTCTTCTAGGTGCGGTAAAATATAGTCTAGCGCCGCTTGAGCAACAGCTTGTTTCAATTCGTCTTGAGTCATGGTGAGCCTGTAGCGTGAGATGTGACAACAGCAGGTGCGAGGGACGCCATTTTACGGCAAATTTGCCGCACAAACCACAACCGGTGGTGGCAATCCATGACTATTACGCCGTCATGATTTAGACTTGCGCTCTTGCAACGAATCCACCCGCCATATCATTGAGTAGGCTATGCCCCAGACTTACCTTAAACGCATATTAGATGCGCGAATATACGATCTAGCCATAGAAACCCCACTAGAGTCCGTGCCGCTTATTTCTATTCGCACAGGCAACAACGTGTTGCTTAAACGCGAAGACTTGCAGCCGGTGTTCTCTTTTAAAATTCGCGGTGCCTACAACAAGTTGCGCCTATTAAGCGAAGAGGCCAGAAAGGTCGGTGTAATTGCTGCTTCTGCAGGTAACCATGCACAAGGTTTGGCTTTGGCTGCTAAGCATATGGGGGTTGCGGCCACTATTGTTATGCCGCGCACCACGCCAGCTATTAAGGTAGATGCGGTGCGCCGTCGCGGCGCCAAAGTGGTGCTAATGGGCGACGCCTACGACGAAGCTGCAGCCCATGCTAAAAAACTGGTGGAAGAGAAAGGCCTTACCTATATCCACCCGTTCGATGACCCAGACGTGATCGCGGGCCAAGGCACAGTGGGTATGGAGATATTGCGCCAGCACCCCGGCGATATAGATGTGGTGTTTGTACCTGTTGGCGGCGGCGGCTTATGTGCCGGTGTAGCGGCTTATATCAAGCACGTGCGCCCAGAAACCAAGGTCATAGCGGTGGAGGCAGAAGATTCTGCCTGTTTAAAATTGGCAATGGATAAAAAACGCCGTGCGGTGTTGCCCAGTGTGGGTATTTTTGCCGAGGGCGTGGCTGTGGCGCAAATAGGTAAAGAAACCTACCGCGTAATTAAAGAGTGCATCGACGAAGTTATAACCGTTAACACTGACGAAATGTGCGCGGCAATAAAAGATATATTCGAAGATACCCGCTCTATTGCCGAGCCTGCGGGCGCGCTTTCTCTTGCGGGCTTAAAAAAATATGTTGCGCGTACAGGCTGTGTAGATAAAACGCTAATCGCCATTGATAGCGGCGCCAACACCAACTTTGACCGTTTACGCTATATCTCTGAACGCACTGAGTTTGGCGAAAAACGCGAAGCTATATTCGCCGTTACCCTGCCAGAAAAGCCCGGCGCCTATAAAAAATTCTGTAAAGATTTGGGCAAGCGCAATATTACCGAGTTTAATTATCGCTACGCCGATAATCAGCAGGCACACATTTTTGTGGGCTTGCAAATAACGCCCGATAAAAACGACCGTGAAGACATCGTCAATACGCTTACAAAAGGCGGTTATGATGTAGTGGATATGACCGATAACGAAGTGGCCAAGTTGCACGTTCGCTATATGGTGGGCGGCCATGCAACTGTGCCAGATGAAATTGTGTATCGGTTTGAGTTCCCCGAGCGCCCAGGTGCGCTAATGGAATTCTTAACTAAAATTGCCGGGCGCTGGAATATTTCTATGTTCCATTACCGCAACCACGGTGCGGCGTTTGGCAGAGTGTTGGTGGGCATGCAGGTGCCTAAGGGCGAGCGCAAAGACTTAAAAGATTTGCTCGACGAACTTAATTACACCTATTGGGATGAGACCCAAAACGAAGCCTATTCATTTTTCTTGGGGTAGCACTTCGTTAAAAGCTAGGCCCAATATATTAAAAGGTAATTTATGACTGTTTCACGCGCAAGTATGGCCGAAGACGGCTTTGAGTTTTCTCGTTTAATTGCCGGTTTTTGGCGATTAAAAGATTGGGGTATGAACGACCAAGAGGTGCTGGCGTTTATAGAGCAGTGTTTAGAGTTGGGCATTACCACTATGGATCACGCCATGGTGTATCGCAGTGAAGAGCCCTTTGGCCGAGCGCTGGCATTAAAACCCGAACTGCGCGATCGTATGGAGATAGTTACCAAATGCGGTATCAGGCCGGTAGGGTTTGGCAAGCTTGGCGCTAAGGCGGTAAACCACTACGACAGCAGCCCCAAACATATTGTGGCCAGCGTAGAGCAATCCCTACGTGATTTGAAAACACAATACATTGATTTACTGCTTATCCATCGCCCAGATTACTTGATGGAAATGGAAGAAATAGCCGAAGTGTTCGACCGTCTAGAAAGTAGTGGCAAGGTGCGCAACTTTGGCGTATCCAACTTCACCACCCACCAGTTTGCAGCCTTGCAGCAAGCTTGCGATCACAAGCTTATAACCAACCAAGTAGAGTTTTCGCCCTACAATATGGGCGCGCTAGATTCGGGCGTGTTTGAACAAGCGCAAGCGTACGGCACTGGGCCTATGTTGTGGTCCTGTTTGGCGGCGGGGCAGCTAATGACAGGCGCCGATGAAAAAGCCAAGCGCATTATGGCTGCGGTGAATATTGTTAAAGAAGAGGTTGGTGCCAGCTGTGCCGAGCAAGTTATTTATGCTTGGGTGCTAGGTTTGCCTTGTAATCCGTTCCCGCTATTGGGGTCGAGTAAAATCGAGCGTATTCGCCAAGCTGCAAGTAGCGAGCAATATGCCCTCACCCGCGAGCAGTGGTACCGAATATGGGAAGCCAGCAACGGCGCGGCAGTGCCATAGGTCTATTGGCTTACATGTGTGATTAAACTAGGCCGGTGGCTTTCCCCACCGGCTTTTTTATACCCGTTAAGCTAGCGCCGGCTAGTTTTTTATCTTGTGCCATACTTAAAGCCAGTGTTTGTTTAACTTGGTTAATAGGATGGTGTGAATGACCGCCCGCTCCGTTGGTTATATGCTGCTTGCTGGGCTGGGTTACTGGCTTCTCGGTGCCGCCGCTGGCTTTTTTACAATTCCCCCTGGTTACGCCAGCCCGATTTGGCCAGCCGCAGGTTGGGCGGTAATTTGCTGTATTCGCTTTGGTTGGCCAGCACTTCTGGGCGTTTTCTTCGCATCCTTTTACCTCAATATTCAATTCTCTAATGCTTCGCTGTTACAGCCCTCGATTGCTTGGGTTGTCGCAGGGTTTATCGCGCTTGGAGCGGTGTGTCAGGCGGGGCTTGCGTCCTACTGCGCTAAGCGGTTTGCACTCTCGGCACACGGCGACGCGATAACGGTTAACCCTGTTAAGCTAGCCTTGGTCATAGGCCCCCTGGCTAGTTTGATGTCCCCTACTGTTGGTATTTCTACATTGGTATCGTTCGATATCGTCCCCGTACAATCGGCGAGCTTAAATTGGTTGCACTGGTGGATAGGTGATGCGATAGGGGCAATGGCCTTTGCCCCATTTATATCGTTAATGAGTATGGCGGACCATTGGTCTGCCCCGCGTAGGGTCCTGGTGTTTTTGGGTTTCTACGTATTATTAATTGCGCTGGTTAGTCTCACCTTTGTGCAATCGCGTACCGCTGAAGAGCAACGAATTGAAAATGTTTTTAACGAGCAAGTGGAAACGGCGCATCAGTCGATACTTAAACAGTTGCAGGCCATCACTTTTGCTGGGCGCAGTATTGCATCGCTATTTGAAACTTTTCCCGCGGTGGAATACACGCAGTTTAATCATTACGCTCAAGGTGTGTACGAGTATATTCCCGGCTCTCAAGGTATTGGCTGGGTACCGGTAGTGGCCGACGCAAGCCGTCATACTTTTGAGCAGGCCATGGCGCAAGCTTTAGGCGAGCGCTTTGAGTTCAAGGAGCTTTATCAAGGTTCGATGGTGTCGGCGAGTACTAGAGAGCGCTATTACCCTGTGTATTATATTTTCCCCTTCGAGCCAAACCGGCGCGCTGCGGGGTTTGATTTAGGTTCAAATTCTGAAAGGTTGATAGCTATTCAGCAGTTAATAAGCTCGCGCGCAGAGGTAATCACGGCGCCAATTACTTTGGTACAAGAAACCGGTAATCAGCGAGCGTTTTTGTTATTTACCCCCATAGAAAGTAACAACAAAATTTCAAGTTTTGTATCGAGCGTTTACAGGGCAGAAGATTTACTACTTGCTGGTGTACCGGAAAGTGTAATTGATACAGTTGGTATTGTGATCACTGATGTAACGGCCAATGATGACCCGCAAGCCCTCTACGGGGGTGAGACTGGCAAGGTGATCTATGAGGTGGTGCGCAGTGTTGATTTTGGTCAGCGCACTTGGCAAATACGCTATAGCATAGGCGAGAATTATGTAGCCCAGCATCAAACGTCAACCGTGTGGTTTGTATTAATTATCGGCTTTATCGTGGTTATAGTATTTGGCTTGTTTATTTTACAAATACTAAACAGTCACTCGCTAATCAAGCACGAAGTAAGGGTGAAAACCTTAGCGCTCGAAGAAGCGCTACAGGTAGCCAAAGATGCAAATAGCGTTAAAACCAATTTTCTAGCGTGCATGTCACATGAATTGCGCACTCCGCTTAATTCAATTATTGGCTTTAGTGTTCGCTGTTTAAAAATACTTTCGCCAAGCCACGATCAAAAACTAATAACGGCAATTACTGTTATTGAGCGCAATGGGCAACACTTATTGGGTTTGATTAATGATGTGTTAGATCTCGCGAAAGTTGAAGCGGGCAAGATGACAATAACCAAGGCCCCAATTGATATTGCCGCAACAATGGATGAGGTTGTAACTACGCTCCAGCCATTGGTGGACGATAAACCCATAGAGATAAAAGTTAAAACACCGCCACTAAACACAATTCTTGCCGACCAACAAAGGTTTAAGCAAATATTTATCAATTTGGGGGCGAATGCCATTAATTTTACACGTGAAGGCAGAGTACAAATTGACTACGCATTAGAAACAACTAAAGGTAAGCAAGCCTTGCGCATAAACGTGAGAGACACAGGTATTGGTATAGCTAAAGAACACGTAGCTAAAGTGTTTCAGCGCTTTGAGCAGGTGGGAGAGCAGTTTCAGCCTGGCAGCTTGGGGTCTGGATTGGGTTTAGCCCTAGTTCACGAATTTGTTACCTTGCACGGAGGCCGTATTAAAGTGACAAGTGAGGTAGGCAGGGGCTCGGTTTTTAGTGTTTGGCTGCCAATAGATACCGAGGCAGAGCAGTAAATAGCGACCCGAAATTAACGGGTCGCGTATTAAGTGTGTAATAAGCCCGTTATAAATTAACGGCAGGTATATGGTCTTTAATGCCGCGTTTCATTTGCGCCATTATTAAACGGTAACAAATATACAAAACCAGCGACGAGCCAATAATCCACAGGCTTGCACTGAGAGGGGCCGAAACCAATAAGCTTAAGTGCCATAGGTTAGAGGCTAGCCAGTAAGAAAGTAACAGGCTCCACACTACCGAGAACCCCAGCCATACTTGCCCAGCTTCTTTTTGCATTACACCTATGGTTGCCACGCATGGCGCATACAACAAAATAAACACTAAATAGCAGAAAGCGCCCCATGCAGAGGGGAATAGATTTTTCATCGCCTGGTAGCTACCTGGCTGCTCGCTGGCTATGTCTTCCTGTGCTGAGCTAATACCTAGTGGATCGGTTAGCGCGCCGGCAAGGCCTGTTAAATTGTTCCATACCGCTGCAAATGCGCTAAGGGTATCGGCTAACACATCTGGGGCTTCAATTTTATCGCCTTCGGCAATTACTTCGGGTGGCGTGTAAAGCGTATCTAGCGTGCCTACCACCACTTCTTTAGCAAACAGACCGGTAAATAAGCCCACCGTTGCTGGCCAGTTATTCTCACCTACGCCCATTGGGGTAAACATGGGGGTAAGTACTTTACCTGTGGCCGACAGCATGGACTTTTCGGTGTCTTGGTTGCCCCAGCTGCCATCGGTACCCATAGATGAAAATACGTTAAGAATAAGCACTACCGCCAAAATACGTTTACCTGCTCGCCAAATAAAAGAGTAGAGGCGGTGCCAGGTTTGGGTAAGTACGTTGCGAATAAGTGGGCGGTGGTAAGCGGGCATTTCGGCGATGTTTGCGCCCACCATGCCGCCAAATAGTTTGCGGCGCAGAATCCAAGCGGACAATACGGCAACGCCAATGCCTAGCAGGTAGAGGGCAAAAATGGCGTTTTGCGCTTGGCTTGGGAAAAAAGCCGTACCAACAAACACATATACCGACAGCCGCGCCCCGCAGGACATAAACGGCGCAATAAAAATAGTAGTAAGACGCGCGCTAGCCTGACCCAGTGCACGCGATGCCATCACCGCAGGCACATTACAGCCAAAGCCGATAATAAGGGGGATAAACGCTTGGCCGGGCAAGCCAATTTTGGCCATAAGGCGGTCGATAACAAAGGCAGCGCGCGATAGGTAGCCCGAATCTTCTAGGGCCGACATACACAAATACAGGCAGCCAATAACGGGTATAAACGTACCAACAAGTTGAATGCCGCCGCCAATACCGTCGGCGAGTACAGCTTGCAGCCACTCTGGCGCGCCTAGGGCGGCTGTGGCCCAGCGGGTGCCGTCGACAAACACGCTGCCTAAAATAATGTCGAAGAAGTCGATAAATACAGCGCCTAAATTTACCGCGATGGTAAATAGCATGTACATAACGAACAAGAAAATAGGTAGGGCGTAAATGGGGTGTAGCAGCCAGCGGTCTATTTTTTCTGTGCGGCTTTGCTTGCCTGTTTCGCGGTAAACTTTTTTACCTAGCTCGGCGATATCGAAGTCTAAGCGCCCTGCGGGGTAGGAAATAAGTAATTCATCGATAAGGGTTTTTAATTTATCTACCCCTTCGCCGGTAGAACTTACTACGCCGGCTACAGGCAACCCGGTCTCGCGGCGTAGGCAGTCTAAATCTACATGAATACCCTCTGCTTCGGCGCTATCGAGCATATTTACTACCAGCACCACAGGTTTACCGGTGGCGATAATATCTGGCAGTAACGACAGCTGGCGCGCAAGGCGGGTAGCGTCGAGCACAACCATTACCAATGCAGGGCTATTCGATTGCACGTAAGTGTGTGCAACACGGGCTTCTATGCCTTGAATGTCGTCGTGCAGAGAATAAATGCCGGGTAAGTCGACAACCTGCACGCTGTTACCGCTGGGTAGCGGTAGCCTGCCATCTTTGCGTTCGACGGTAACACCTGGCCAGTTACCAGTGCGTTGACGGGTGCCGGTGAGGCGATTGAAGAGCGTGGTTTTGCCGCAGTTTGGGCTACCTATTAAGGCGATTTCTTTCACTGTGATTATTACTATACAAGCGTAATGTTAATTTGCGCGGCTTCGTCGGCGCGAATGGCGTAAAGCGTGCCAGCACATTTAATTTGCATTGGGCCATTACCGCGTGAGCGCCGCAAAACCTGAACCGAAGCACCGGGGGTAAGCCCAAGGGTGCCACACTGACGAACAAGGGCGTTGTTCACGGTGTCGAGCGTGTGAATTGTGCCAGATTGGCCTTCGGAGAGTTGGTTTAGGGTCATAATTCAATACAGCCATCAAATAATGCAAATGTGCGGGTGGCCTGCGCGTAGTGTAAAGCGGGGGCCGACTTTTGATTGGTCATGATGCCTTAATTTTAGTCGGAACTCAATTAATAACAATTCGCATTAACGATATATTTACGCTTGCGGCGTGTGCTGAAGGGTTATTGAAATATAAATGTGACAGTAGGCGTCAATGCCATATTGCAGGGCATTGACGGGGAGTGCTAAGGCAAAGGGGGGGATGCTGCTTATTGCTTACAGGCTGTGTATTTGCGAATCGTGCGCAGCGCCATTATGGCGGCTTAGCCATTGATTTATCCGCTGGTTAATGCTCGCTCTGTCTAGGCCGGCGGCTTGTAAAAGCTGGCTGCGTTTGCCGTGGTCTAAGTACTCGTCGGGTAGGCCCAGTGGCAATACTGGGGTGCTAATGCCTTCGGCGGCCAGAAGCTCCATTACGCCTGCACCCGCACCGCCGGCGACGGCGTTTTCTTCGAGGGTTACTAGGTAATCGTATTGCTCTGCCATGTTTAGCAGTAGGTCTTTATCTAGCGGTTTGGCCCAGCGCATATCGCATACGCCGTAATTATTAGCTTCTGCAACGGCTATGGCGTCGGGTAGTAACACACCAAAATTAATAAAACACACGGTTTTGCCTTGGCGCAGCTCGCGACCTTTGCCTATGGGCCAGTGCTGGTTTTCTAATTCGATGACGGCGCCGGGGCCTGTGCCGCGCGGGTAGCGTACGGCGGCTGCACCTGGGTGGTGGTAAGCGCTAAACAGCAATTGGCGACATTCGTTTTCGTCGCTAGGCGTGGCAATAATTATTTTGGGTATGCAGCGCAAAAAGCTTATATCGAATGCGCCCGCATGTGTTGGGCCGTCTTCACCTACTAGGCCGGCGCGGTCGATGGCAAAGGTAACATCGAGGTTTTGCAATGCTACGTCGTGCACCAGTTGATCGTACGCGCGCTGTAAAAAGGTGGAATATATGGCTACAACAGGTTTGAATTTTTCACATGCTAAGCCTGCGGCTAGGGTTACGGCGTGTTGTTCGGCAATGGCGACATCGTGAAAGCGGTCGGGGAAGCGCTCGGCAAATTCTACCATGCCGCTGCCATCGCACATTGCTGGTGTAATACCTAATACGAAGGGGTCGACTTCTGCGAGATCGCATAACCAGTCGCCAAATACGGTTTGGTATTTGGGCTTTTTAATTGTGCTAGCTGCGGGGGCTTCAGCGCCGCCGCTGGCGCTAATGGGGGTGATGCTGGCTTTAGGCTCTATTTTATTGAGTGCGTGGTAGCCAACAGGGTCTTTTTCGGCGGGGGTAAAACCCTTGCCCTTTTGAGTAATGATGTGCAGCAGCTTGGGGCCGGGGATGGCGAGCATATTGCGAATATCGTGTACCAAGCGCTCTAAGTCGTGGCCGTCGATGGGGCCCACATAGTAAAACCCCAATTCTTCGAATAGGGTACCCGGGGATACCATGCCTTTCATGTGCTCTTCGGTTTTTCGAGCGAGTTCCCAAGCCTGTGGAATTTTGGTAAGTACGCGCTTACTACCCTCGCGCAAGGCGCAGTATGTTTTACTTGCCCAAATTTTAGAGAAGTAATTGGCCAGCCCGCCCACATTTTTAGAGATCGACATATTGTTGTCGTTCAATATCACCATCATATTGGTGTCGGCGTGCGCGGCGTGGTTTAGCGCTTCGAAGGCCATGCCTGCGGTCATGGAGCCGTCGCCTATTACCGCCACTGTTTGTTGCTGGTTGTCGGTCATTTCGGCGGCGAGTGCCATGCCTAGGGCTGCGCTTATCGACGTACTTGAATGGCCAACGCCAAAGGTATCGAACTCGCTTTCGCTGCGCTTGGGGAAACCCGATAGGCCGTCTAGTTGGCGAATGCTGGACATTTGCTCGCGGCGGCCGGTAAGAATTTTATGGGGGTAAGTTTGGTGGCCTACATCCCATACTAGCCTGTCATCTGGGGTGTTTAACACATAGTGCAAAGCGACGGTTAGCTCTACAACCCCTAAACCTGCGCCGAAATGGCCGCCGGTTTGACCTACGGTATACAGCAAATATTCACGCAGTTCTTTGGCTAGCTGGGGGAGTTGCTTTTCGCTTAATTCACGCAGGCGTGCTGGGGTGTCTACGACATCCAGAAGAGGGGTATTCGGGCGCTGCGTCGGAATTTGGTCAAACATTAACAGATTACACGTATTGCAGGTTTGTGCCCAAAGTAATTATTTAGGCGATAACCCGCAATTGTATTGTTAGCGCTAGCCTTTTGAAAGGTTTAATTGGCAGTGGTTTTGTCAGATGGGATATAAGACGAGGTACAGGTGGTGTAATTGGGGAGGAAACCGCTCGCGCGCCGGTGCACGCGAGCGGTTTGATAGGCGGTGTTAGCCTGTGTTACGCATACCTGCAGAAATACCGGCCATGGTTACTTTAAGCGCTTGCTCAAGCTCTGGGCTTATTTCGCCCGCGCTGCGCTCACGCTTAAGTAGCTCTGCTTGTAAGTAGTTGAGCGGGTCGATATAGGGCTTACGCACATTGATGGACTGCTGCAACATGGGGTCGTCTTCTAGCAGGGCTGGCTGATTCTTAATTTCTTTAATCAGCTGGGCCAAGGCCACAAGATCGCCGCGCAAGAATTCACCCAAATCACGGTACTCTTCATCCACTAGCTGGCGTTCGTAGTGGCCGCAAATAGCACTGTCGGCTTTACCTAGTACCATTTCTAGCAGGTCGATAAAGCTGGAGAAAAATGGCCATTCGGTCAGCATTTCTTGCAGCAGGTCGGGCTGCTCTTTAAGTGCATGTTGCAATGCCTGATGGGCGCCGAGCCAGCCGGGTAGGTTGAGGCGCACTTGCGTCCAGGCAAATACCCATGGGATTGCGCGCAAGCTTTCCACGCCGCCGGTGGCTTTGCGTTTGGCGGGGCGCGAACCCAATGCCAGTTTATTTAGCTCTTGCTCAGGGGTTAAGCTGCGGAAGTAAGGCACAAAGTGCTTGTGGCCGCGCACGATGGAGCGGTAGCCCTCCAAACTTGCATCAGACATGTCTTCAATAAGTGCACGCCACTGCTCTTTGGGTGCTGGGTTTGGCGTTACCGTGGCCTTGATTGTAGCGCAGGCGTAATTGCTTAAGCTGCGGAAGGCAACGCGCGGTAAGCCAAACTTGTAGCGAATCATCTCGCCCTGCTCGGTTACGCGAATGCGGCCAGCGACAGAACCCGGTGGCTGCGAAGCCATGGCTTTTTCTACTGGGCCGCCGCCGCGACCCACTGTGCCGCCTCGTCCGTGGAACAGTACTAGGTTAATTTCGTACTGGTTGGCTAGGTCTACGAGTTTTTCTTGGCACTTGTATTGAGCCCAAGTGGCAGAGAACTTACCGGCGTCTTTGGCTGAGTCTGAGTAGCCAATCATTACGGTTTGGTGGCCTTGGGTGTAGCGCTGGTACCAGTGCATTTGCCAAAGTGTGTTCATTACCGATGCGCCGTTTTCGAGGTCGCTAAGGGTTTCGAACAGGGGCACAATGGGCATATCCCAGGTTACACCAGATTCTTTAAGTAGCAATGCTACCGAAAGTACATCCGACGCTTGGCGGGCCATAGATATTACATAGTGTGACAAGGTTTCCTGCGGTTGGCGCGCAATAGCTTTGCAGGTAGCCAGCACTTCGGCTGAATCGTCGGACACAGGCCAGTTAGCAGGAAGTAGTGGACGCTTGCTATTTAACTGCTCTAGCAAGAACGCTTGTCGCTTCTCTTCATCCCACTCGCGATAGCTGCCCATTTCTAGGTAGTTAGTGAGCTCGTCTAGTACTTGCACATGGCGGTCGCTGTCTTGGCGAATATCGAGTGGGGCAAGGCTAATGCCGAAGGCGTAGATACGGCGCAAGGTGTCGCTAATAGGGCCGTTGGCAATGTGCTCGAAGCCAGATTCAATTAGCGAGCTGTGAATATCTAACAGTGGCTTGAGCAAGTCGTCGCGGTGATGAATTGCGTTTTCTGGCTCGGGAAGGTTCTCGCCGGCTAGCGTGCGCTCGGTCCAGTCTAGGGTAACTTCCAAACGCTTGCGCAGGGCGTGTAAGCGCTCGCGGTATGGGGTTGGACTGGCGCCGTTGGGTAGGTTGGCAAGCAGTTCGTCGCTTGCTTCGTGCATACTTAAATCGCCGCCTAGCTCGTATAAATCCTGCAGGTATAAATCTGCGGCTTTCCAGCGGCCCAGCATAATCACTTCTTCTGTTACCTTATGGGTAACATTGGGGTTGCCGTCGCGATCGCCGCCCATCCACGAGTAAAACTTAAACGGTTGGAGGTCGAGGGGTAATGCCTGCCCCAAACGGCGGCGGCTTAAACGGTCGAAATGGCGAATAAAGTCTGGCACGGCGTGCCATAAGCTATTTTCGATTACCGCAAAACCCCATTTAGCTTCGTCGACAGCCGTTGGGCGTTCGTCGCGAATTTCGTTGGTGTTCCACACTTCTTCCACTAAGCGGTGCAGGCGACCTTGCAGTTTATTTGACTCATAGGTGAGCAAGTCACCGCGGGTGAGGTCCGAAAGGGTGCGTGCAATTTTTTCGTATTTGCGAATAAGTGTGCGACGGGTAACTTCTGTGGGGTGCGCAGTAAGTACTAAGTCTATGCGCAGTGTGCTCATTAGGTCGTAGAGCTGGTCTTTGCCCACATCACTGCTTAATTTGGTAAGCAGTGTATCTAGGCCGTCGTTATCCTGAGCGTCGGCACTGGAGAAGTATTCTAAATCAGCAATGTTCGCCAGGTTCAAAAACTGGTTGAACGCGCGCACAATGGGCAGGATGTCCTTATCTTCAAGCTGGCTAAGTAAGTCTACCAACTGGCTCGCGTCGCTGGCGGTGCCTTTGTTTAAGGATTTCGCCAAAGCGCGAATTTCTTCTACCTTCCTAAACAGTGCGGGGCCTTCGTGCTCAAGCAGTGTCTCGCCAAGTAGGTCGCCTAGTATGCGAACGTTCTCACGTAATCTTTCTGGTAGTTTTCCCATCTGAAGAGTAATCCTCGATACTTGATATAAGGGGGAGCAATTGTAGTGCAAGTGCAGCAAAAGGTGAAATGCCTCGCATTTGCACTACTAAGTGTAAGTGGGGTTGTAAGTAGGTGGCTTAGCGATAGATACGCAAAAGCTAAGCCAAGCTTGTATTAAAACTGCTGCTCTGGGCCAGGGAATACACCGGATTTAACGTCTGCTGCGTACTTTTGCAGTGCGCCGGGTATATCTTTGGCTTCTAGTAGGAAGTTTTTAGAAAATTTGGGCGGGAACTCGGTAAGCCCAAGAATATCGTTGATTACCAGTACCTGTGCGTCTGTGCCAATACCAGCGCCAATACCTATGGTGGGGATGCTAAGCGCTTGAGTCACTCTTGCACCCAGTTCCGCAGGTATACATTCCAATACCAGTAAGTCTGCACCCGCTTCTTCTAGCGCGAGGGCATCGGCGATTATTTGTTCGCCTTGCTCTTCGGAGCGCCCCTGCACGCGGAAGCCGCCAAATTTATTTACCGATTGCGGGGTAAGGCCAAGGTGGGCGCAAACGGGAATGCCGCGCTCGGACAGCATACGTACCGAATCGACCAGCCAAGCGCCGCCTTCCATTTTTACCATATGCGCGCCCGCCTGCATGACGCGGGTGGCGTTAATCATGGTTTGCTCTACCGTGGCATAGGTCATAAATGGCAGGTCGCCAATAATAAGTGAGCGGCTGTTACCACGTGCTACCGCTTCTATGTGGTAGATCATTTGTTCCATGGTGACGGGCACGGTGCTGTCGTAACCTAGTACCGTCATACCTAGGCTATCGCCAATTAGTACAACTTCTACGCCGCACTTTTGTGCCATGGCTGCCATTGGCGCATCGTATAGCGCAACGGTGATGAATTTTTCTTTGTCCGCTTTCATTTTGCGCAGCGTGTTGACGGTGACTTTTTTCTCGAGTGGAGTAGCTGTGTACACCATAGGTTGTTACTCCTTATTCAACCCCAGGGATGATGGGTTGTGGATTGTAGTAATGTCGGCCGTTTTTAATGCTTAACATGTACTCTACTAAGTGGGTGTAATCGTTGGGGTTGTTTACCCAGTCTATATCTGCAGCGTTAACAATTAATAACGGCGCATCTTCGTAGTAGTGGAAAAAACGTGTGTAAGCTTCGTTGAGTTGGTGCAAGTATTCTGGGCTTATGGCTTGCTCGTTTTGAATGCCACGCTTTTTAATTCGCTCGACAAGTACATCCTCTGGCGCCTGTAAGTAAACCACTAAATCGGGTTTGGGCGCGTTGATGGTCATGTGGTTGTACACTTGGTCGTACAGGCGCATGGCTTCTTCGTCGAGGGTAACCTCGGCGAACAGGCGATCTTTATCGATTAAAAAATCTGCAACGCGCACAGGCTGAAAAATATCATCCTGCTTTAAATCGTTTATTTGTTGTACTCGCTGGAATAAAAAAAACAGCTGAGTGGGCAAGGCAGAGTTGTGTTCGTTGGCATAAAAGCGCGGTAAAAACGGGTTTTCTTCCGCTCGCTCTAAAAGGGTGTCGTAATTAAATGTTTGCGCAAGTTGTTTTGCCAGTGTGGTTTTGCCCACACCTATAGGGCCTTCCACAGCAATAAAACGCGGTAGCGTTTGGTTGGAAAGGTCTACTTGCCAAGCTTTTGCATCACTCACTTTTTATGGTCTCTCGGATTAATTTGTGCGGTTTAGTCGGCGGCTAATGTTCAGGTGCAGCAATTATATTGCGCTTTTAGTTAGCTTGCGCAAGCCTGCTTCGCCAAGATTCAACTTTAATTGCGTTAATGTTGTTCCATTTGGCAGCGTTAAATTAGGGGCTATATCTGCTAAGGGGTATACAACAAAATTGCGCTCACACATATACGCGTGCGGTACGGTGAGGCGATCGGTATTAATTTGCTGGTCGCCATAGAGCAAAATATCTAAATCTAGTGTGCGCGGCCCCCAGTGAATTTTTCGCTCGCGCCCGTGTGCCAATTCTATAGCTTGCAGCGTATCGAGCAGTGCTTCGGGCTCGAGTGTGGTGGTAATTTTGACCGCGCCGTTAATGTAGTCAGGCTGCTCTGGCCCCACCGCCACGCTTTGGTACCAAGGCGAAATGGCTTCAAGCGTGATACCTTCACTATGGCGAATAGCTTTGCAGGCTTCGGTGAGCTGTTGCATAGGCGAGGCGAGATTGCTGCCCAAGCCTATATACGCAGTATTAGGCGTGGGCGCTTGCGATGCTATTTTGTTCATTAGCTTTGCGCGGGTTTTTTGCTGCGTCGTTTGCGCGGGTTGCGGCGGCGCGGCGGTGCAATTTGCGCAATCATCGCCTCGCGCTCTTCTTCCGGTGCGAATTGGAATTTTGTCCACCAATCCCCTAGGCCTTCAACATTCTCGCCAGCTTCCTCACGCAATAATAAAAAGTCGTAACCTGCACGAAAACGCTGGTGCTCGAGGGTGGCGTAGGCTTTGCCGCGATCTCTGCGGGGCAAGCGTAATTGCAGCTGCCAAATGTCACGCATTGGAATTAGAAAGCGTTTAGGAATAGCCGTGCAAGCCAACTGCTGGCTAATAATGCCTTGGCTGGCCTGGAGCATGGCTTCTTGCGGCGACATTTTTTGGTCTTGAATAAGTGGGCGCATGCTGGCTTGCAGTGGCGACCACAAAAACGCGGCGTAAATAAACGCAGGTGTAATACGCTTGCCCTGACGAATGCGTTTATCGGTATTGATTGTTGCTTGCTCGACTAGTCTGCGATCGAAATCTGTACCGTGATCTAAACAGTGGTTGGTTGCAGGAAATAGGTATTTAAACAGGTCGTAGTCACGCAGTTTGTTTAGCGTAGCGGTGGCTTGGCCAGACATAAACAGCTTAAGCACTTCTTCGAACAAGCGTGCAGAAGGTATGTGGGCTAGGTAGTCGGCGTGCTCGCGAATGGGTTTTTCGGTTACCGGGTCTATGTTGAAGCCCAGCTTGCCGGCAAAGCGCGCGGCGCGCAGTAAACGCACGGGGTCTTCTTTGTAGCGTTCTTCTGGGTCGCCAATAATGCGAATTGTACGGTTTTTAAGGTCTTTTAGGCCGCCGCAAAAGTCGAGTACTTCGCCGTTAATTGGGTTGTAATACAGGGCGTTAATGGTGAAATCGCGGCGCATAGCGTCGGATTTGATATCGCCATAAACATTGTCGCGTAGTAAGACGCCAGTATCGGACTGGCTGGCGTCGCGGCTAGAGCGCGCATCGGTATGGGACCCGCGAAAGGTAGTTACCTCAATGATTTCGCGGCCAAAGCGTACGTGAACTATGCGAAAGCGCTTGCCAATTATGCGGGCGTTGCGAAATACCTTTCTAACTTGTTCGGGGGTAGCGCTGGTGGCTACGTCGAAATCTTTGGGGTCGGCATCGAGCAGTAAGTCGCGAACGCCGCCACCCACAAGGTAGGCCTCGTAGCCTGCGCGTTGCAATTGCTCGATAGTTTTATATGAAGCATGGCTTATGTCGTGCGAATCGATACCGTGATCTTGCTCTGCAATCGTTTGGCTCGCGGCGGCGGAGGGCTCGAACAGCTTGAACAGCTTTTTCAGCATAGTGCGTTAAGGTCTATTGTGGGTGTTAGTGAAATTTGGCCAAGTCTACCACACTCATTGGGCGGCCTATACTTTGGTTTGGTTTACGGGGATTTGCAAGGGGGGAAAACTAAAACGGGAAAGACATGCTTTCCCGCCAAATATATTTTTATTGTTTGTTGTCAGTTCTATTTTTGTTGTCAGTAGGACACATCCATGTCCGATAAAATGCTTTTCAGCAAGCCCTCTCCAAAGGTACGCAAAGTCAGTTTTATACGCTTTCTCTTATTATTATTTCTTGTTGTTATTATATTTTCTTACTTACTTTTATTATTGTTTATTGTTGTTATTAGTTATGTGTACTTTTTTTATTATTGTTTGTTGTTGTTATGATGGTCTTAGTAAGTGCACGGGGCGTGCCAACAATGGAAATGCTTTTTAAAACAATGGGTTACAAAGGATGGCGATTTTTTTATTAGATTTAGCTATTTAGAATCGTTACTTTCTGTGTCGGGAGTTGTTACGAAGTTTGGGAAGGGGTAACAAGTTTTCGTTTGGTAACAAATCTGTGTCGAGGGGTATCAAAAACCTTAATTAATACTAAAGTGTGGCATCTAAAATTGCAATAGTGCTACTTCGTATGAGGCTATTACACAGGTGAAACCATGCCTCACAGGAACTTCGACGCCATAAAGCGCCGAATGTTCCCATAAGGGCAGTAATTTTTTACAACTTTTTGATATGGCGTTTTTGAGTTTAGTCGGTTGTTGCCGACTGGGTAGGCTTTTTGCGGGGGATACCCAGACGCTGGCGACGTTCCCACAAGCATTTGCGACTAACGCCTAATTTACGCGCCAATTCGGTTTCGCTCATGGTGTCTTGATGTTCGAGGACGAAGCGTTGGAAGTAGTCTTCGAGAGAGAGGTCTTCGTTGGGGTCGGGTTTGGCCGAGGTGTTGTGCTGCTGATTGCGCTGTGGTTCTGGGGCGTATTGCTGTTCGCGGTATTCGTCTACGCGAATTAGGTCTAAATCTATCGATAAGTGGGTATGATCGATTTCCACTTCGTCGTCGCACAAAATAACTGCTCTTTGGATCGCGTTTTCTAACTCGCGAATATTGCCCGGCCAAGTGTACGTGGTAATAGCCTGAATGGCCTCTGGGGTGAGGGTTAGGTGCGGTTTTAACATTTCTACGCAGTAGCGTTTAACAAAGGTCTCGGCCAGTGCGAGTATGTCTTTGCCGCGCTCGCGTAGGGGCGGTAACTTAATTTGTACAACGTTAATACGGAAGTATAAATCCTCGCGGAATTTACCTTCGCGGGCCAAGCGGCCCAAATCGCGGTGTGTTGCCGCCACTAGGCGAACATCCACTTTGCGCGACTCTATCGAGCCAATTGGGCGCACTTCACCTTCTTGCAGTACGCGCAGTAAGCGCGCCTGTGCTTCGAGTGGCAATTCGCCAATCTCATCTAAAAACAATGTACCGCCATCGGCGGCCGAAACCAAACCTTCGCGGGTGGTGGCTGCGCCGGTAAAGGCGCCTTTTTCGTGGCCAAATAGCTCGGCTTCGATAAGGGTTTCTGGAATAGCGGCGCAGTTTACCGATATAAGCGGTTTGTCTTTGCGCGGGCTTTCGCGGTGAATAGCGTTGGCCACTAGCTCTTTACCCGTACCTGTTTCACCTAATACCAGTACTGTGGCATTGGTTGGGGCGACTTTGTGTATTTTGCCGTAAATTTCTTTAATGGCTGCGCTGGTGCCAATCATGCCTTCAATTGCCGAGGTGTTTTCTACCTTGCCGGTATTGGTTTGGGCTAAGCGGGTGGCCGATTTACCCAGTACGCGCTTAACGGCGGCCAGCATTTCGTCGTGGTCGAATGGCTTGGCTATGTAGTCTACGGCGCCCATGCGCATAGAATCTACGGCCGAGCGCAGGCTGGCGTAACTGGTCATGATTAATACGGGAATGTCGCCAGCTAGCTGAATAAGGTCTGTGCCGGGGGCGCCGGGAAGGCGCAGGTCGCTGATGATGAGGTCGAAGGTATCGAGTTTGTGCTTGCTTGTTGCCTCGCTGATCGATCCAGCTTCTTTTACGTCGTGTTTATTGCGCGTAAGCAGCTTGCGCAGCGCTGTGCGAATAATCACTTCGTCTTCTACGATCAGTATTTTACTCACGTCTTATCGCTCACCATCATTAAAAAGAAATTCTACTTCCGCCAAGTACTAAGGTTTAGGCGCCGCAGTCGATCTCCTAGTGTTACCTTTCACGGCGTGAACTTCAAGTGAATTGGGAAGTTTGATCACAAATTTTGTGCCCTTTTGTAACACCAAATCCACTGGGCTGACAATATCCAAAGTGCCCTGATGATCCTCCACAATGCTGTACACCATAGCTAGGCCAAGGCCTGTGCCCTCGCCGGGCTCTTTGGTGGTGAAGAAGGGTTCGAGTACTCGGTCGCGTATTTCTAGCGGAATACCCGGCCCCTCGTCGGTGACGCTAATGGTGGTGGTGCGCCCCTCTTGGCTGGCTTCTATGGTGACATTGGTGTCTGGTTCAGAAGCGTCGCGAGAATTTGAGAGCAGGTTTACAAAGATTTGGATAAGCCGCTGGCTATCTGCAACCACTTGAATGGCTTCATCCACGCTGTTGTGGAAGCATACCTGCTTTTTCTCTATTTGCAGGGCGAGTAAGTTAATTGCTTCTTGCGCGCATTCGCGCAAATTCACGGCGTGCAGCTCTTCATCTTTTTGTTGACCAGCGTGAGAGAAGCTCACCAGTGAGTGAACAATGCGCGATACGCGGTCGGTCTGCGACAATATCTGCTGGGCTGTGTCGAGAATCTCTGGGTCGTCGGTCTCGTATTTCATGTTTTGAGCAAGGCAGGCTATGCCTGTCACGGGGTTGCCTATCTCGTGGGCTACCCCTGCCGCGAGTCGGCCGATGGATGCCAAGCGTTCGCTGTGAACCAGCTCTTGCTCGAGCAATACCAACTCGGTAACGTCTTCTAGCAGTATCACTTGCCCGTCTACTTTGTTGGCAAGCGATGAGGGAATGGAGGCCTTGTGTAGGTTAATCCAGTGCTGCCTGCCCGCCAGTTCTATTTCTTGCTTGTAGAAATGGGGCGAGTGGGATAGTGCAAACCGGGTGAGCAGGTCGCCCCATGGGTCAAGTGCTTCTTCGAGTCGAGAGCCGGTTACCGATGTGCTTTCGATACCGGTCAGTGCTTCCATGGCGCCATTCCACATTAAAATTTCCATATCTTGCCCCACAGAGCACACTGATAGCGGCAGCTCTTCGAGTGTGCGGCGGTGGTATAGGCGCAGGTTGTTAAGTTCGGCGGCCAAACCTGTGAGGTGGTCGCGAAACTGTGAAAGCCGGCTTTCAATCAGGTTGATGTCTGTTTCGCCTTCGGTTTCGGGCATTTTGAAGGGGATTTGTTTATCCATAATCTCACTGGCCATGGCAATACCCATCAAGCCAGAAAGGTTGGCTTCTACTTCATCCCTCAGGCGACGCAGCGCGTAGGGGCGGCTTTCGTTGGGGTTGAGGCCAAGGTTTTTAAGTGCGCGGCTTACTTCGGTGCGCGCAGTAGATTCACCGATACGCAGCGCCAAGCGGTTGGCGATGTCGTCGGGTGAGCGAATATCCAGAATAAGGCGAATAGGGTGGCTGAGCTCATCTTCCGAGCACAGCTCTGCGCTGTAGCGCTCGGCATCGGACTGCTTGGTGATAAGCGATACCACCACGAAGGTAAGGGTGTTTAAACCAAGCGACCATAACGTGATGTTGTTCCAATGGTTAATACCCAAGTCGAAAGTTACACCTAAGGTGGTAAATTGCGTTTGCTTTAACCCCATTACCAGCGGAATCATCAGCCCCACCATCCAAGTGAGCATACCTACAAACAGCCCTGCCAATAGGCCTTTGCCGTTACCGCGGCTCCAGTGAGCAACAGCAATCACACCAGGTAAAAATTGGAGAGTGGCGATAAAAGCTGTGAGCGCCAAGTCGGTTAGATTGAAGTGGCTGCCCAGCAAGCGGTAGAACATAAAGCCCACCAAAATAACCACTGCAATAAGAATACGGCGCATCCAAATGAGCTGGCCGTAAATTTCGCGTTTAGTTTGCAGTGGGGTGGCGGGCAGAATCCAGTGGTTGAGTACCATGGTGGCAAGCGCGAGGGCGATTGCAATCATTGCGCCGGTGGCGGCAGATAAGCCGGCGACAAACGAAATGATTGTGAAGGTAGAGCTGCCCGCGGCAATGGGTACGGCCAAGGGGAAGTACTGTGCTGGGATACGCGTATCTAGCTCGATGCCAGCCCAAAGAATTGGAAATACCGGCAACGCCATTACCAATAAAAATAGCGGAAAAGCCCACGTTACCGTTTGGGTGGCATGCTTGACGGGGTTCTCCACCACGGTCATGTGGAAAATGTGCGGCATAGCTACAGCAGTGGCCACAAATACCAGCAGAAGGGTGTGGGAGGAAGTTTCTTTCGTTGGTTGGTAGAGGTTTTCCAGTTGATCTGGGTTTTCAAGCAGCCATTGGTCGAGGCCGTCGAGACCGCCGAATATTGTTATCAGCGAGAATATGCCCACCGCGCAAAGGCCGGTCATTTTAACCAGCGACTCAAATGCCATGGCGGTAATTAAGCCTTTGTGGTGCTCGCGGTTGGAGCCAAACAGCATGGCAAAGCCGGCAATCACAATACAGTAAACCAGAGCCAGTATTTCACGTGTACCAAAACCAGAGCTTGGCCCGTCTAGGCTGCTGCCATTATTGCGAGTAAGAATGTGAATGGTGTCTGCCACCGCTTGAATTTGCAGCACGAGTAGCGGAATCATCGCCATAAGCATGCACAAAGTAATAATGCCGCCTACAGAATGGCTGTGGTAGCGGAAGGTAAGCAGGTCGGCAGTGGAGTTAATTTGAAATCGGCGCGCCAGCTCTATAAGTGGTTTAAGGGCAATGGGGGCGAATAAAAATAGTGCACCGGTGCCGAGGTAATAGGCCAGTGCGCCATAGCCGTAATTTTGTGCTAAATCGATAACGCCGTAAAAAGACCAAGCACTGGCAAAAATACCCAGCGAGAAAATATAGGTGACGGGGTGAAATACAATTTTATTGGGAATCCAGCCGCGCTCGGTAGCAAAGGCAATGGCAAAGAGTACGCCCAAGTAAATAAAGCAAATAAGCGCAACCTGTAAAAAACTAAACGTCATTGCGCTTGCTCCGTGTTTGTACAAAAAACGCCACAATTATCACCAGCACCCAAATCAAATAGGGGCGGTACCAGGCTCCATCAGGGTTGACTACCCAGCTAAAGAGGGTGGGGGAAAAAATATAAACCACCAGCATTAACAGCAGGAGGGGGCGTTGTTTGTTATTCATGCAAAAACTTCATTTGGGGTGTGGGCGCCCGCGGTTTGCGGGCGAAAGGTGGCATTGTAGTACATGTGGCTACTATTTTCGCAGCACAACGATATTGACGTTTAAAGGCTTAGGCGGCCCTGTAGGGTGGTGGCCACATTTGCCCACCTAGGTATGGCCCAATGTAGAATTGATGATGTGGAGGTAGCGGGAGTAAGCGCTGCGGTGTGGAACCCTAAAAGCGTTAGCGCATCGATAAGATTGTGCGTGGGGGTGTCGAATTCCACTGCCGGGGCGTGATTTTGTTTGCTTAGCTTATTGCCGTTGGCATCCACTAGAACGGGGATGTGGCTATATTGCGGAGGTTGGTGGCCCAGCAGCTGCATTAATGCTCGTTGGCGCGCGGTGGTGTCGAGCAAGTCGCTACCGCGTACAACATGGGTAATATTTTGCGCTATATCGTCTACAACTACCGCTAATTGATAGGCAAACAGGCCATCTTTGCGGTGGATTACAAAGTCGCCTTGCTGCGCTAAATCTTCATATTGCTCGCCTTGTAAGCCGTCACAAAAAGCTTGTTGCAGTGGCACTCCCTTGGCTTTTGCGCCCTCAAGATCAAGCCGAAGTGCGGCAGGGGAGGTTGCAGGGTGGGCTTTGCAGTAACCGTCGTAGCGGCCGTTGAGCGTATTGAGTCGCTTGCGGGTGCATCTACAGGGGTAGATAAGCGCGCTTTCTCGCAGGCTGCTAAGTGTTTGATTGTAGGCTTGAGCGCGTGTGCTTTGAAACATCACGTCGCTGTCGTCCCACTGCAGCCCGTGTTTTTGTAAGCAAGATAATATTAGGTCGGCGGCCCCCGCTTGCTCTCGAGGCGGGTCTATATCTTCCATGCGTACAAGCCAAGTGCCATTGTGGCTGCGGGCGTCTAAATAGCTTGCCAGTGCGCACACTAAAGACCCCATATGCAAAGGGCCAGAGGGCGAAGGGGCGAAGCGGCCAATGTAGGGGGCTTGATTAGTCATGTGGGCTGAGCGGGAGGCGCAAACAAAAAAGGGTGCCAAAGCACCCTAGATCGATAACCGCGGTTAAATTAACCTTTGGTTTGTCGCTCTTTGATTTCATCGATCGTTTTACAGTCAACACAAAGGGTGGCTGTTGGACGAGCTTCTAGGCGGCGAATGCCGATTTCTACGCCGCACGCGTCGCAGAAGCCGTAGTCGTCAGATTCCAGCAGTTCTAAGGTGCTGTCGATCTTTTTGATTAGCTTGCGCTCGCGATCGCGAGTGCGCAGCTCAAGGCTGAACTCTTCTTCTTGGCTGGCGCGGTCGGCAGGGTCGGGGAAGTTAGCAGCTTCGTCTTTCATGTGACTTACTGTTCTATCTACCTCTTCCATCAACTCACGTTTCCACGAGAGAAGCAGGCCTTTAAAGTGTTCTCGTTGTTGTTGACACATATATTCTTCGTCAGCAGCAGGCTCATAGGGCGTGAAACCGCGAAGAGTAAAACTAGTTGTAGCAGAGTTAGGCATAGGTCTTGCGCCTCATTTTTTTATAGCAATCGGACACAAATATGGGGCAAAGTGCCCACAATTCAAAGCCAATTATAAATTGGCGGAAAAACAAAGCGTGCAAGCTACCAGAAGAATTGCCGCTGCGCTAGCCTTTTTGGCCGTTTTGGAGGCCCCGTTAATGAAGTTTGAGTACCCCTTGATACCTGCAACACTGTTGCGACGTTACAAACGCTTTCTCGCGGATGTTGAGTTAAGCGACGGAAGCACAATAACAGTGCACTGCCCAAACACCGGTAGCATGCGTAATTGTATTGTGGAAAACAGCCCCTGTTGGCTGCTGGATTCCGCAAACCCTAAGCGTAAGTATAGATACAGTTTGGAGCGAGTGACCACTCCAACAGGCGCAGTGGCAGGAATAAACAGCGCGAGCGCAAATGGGTTGGTGATCGCGGCAATCGAGAATGGTGTTATTAGCGAGCTGCAGGGCTACGACGAATTAGCTAGAGAGCAGCGTTACGGCGACGAAAAATCCCGTATAGATATATTGCTAAGTAAGCCCGAAGAACAGTGCTATATCGAAGTAAAAAGTGTGACTTTGGAGGAGGGGAAGGGTGAGGGCTTCTTCCCCGATGCCGTAAGTACGCGCGGCCAAAAACACTTGCGCGAATTAATGGCAATGCGGTCGCAGGGCCATCGCGCCGTACTGTTTTTTTGTGTGCAGCACTCGGGTATAACAAAAGTGGCTGCAGCCGAACATATCGACCCCGCCTACGCTGCTCTGTTTAAGCAGGCCGTTAATGAAGGGGTGGAAGTGATTGCTTACGGTGTTGATTTGGGTATAGAGGGCAGTGTTATCACTAAAAAGCTCAAAGTAGTGTAGAGGCTACTCGGCAAAGACTGTATCGCCCTGTTGGCTAATTTTGATAGGGGTAAGTGCCTTGCCTTGGCATGGCCCGTAAACACATTCGCCGCTGTCTATTAAAAACAGCGCGCCGTGCATAGAGCATTGGATGAGTTCTTTATCACTATCTAAAAAACTATTGGGTTGCCACTCCATGGTTACCCCTAAGTGAGGGCAAGCATTCTGGTAGGCGAAAAATTGATCGTTATGTTTGGTAATAAAACAGGGGGTGTCGTTGAGTGTAAAGCTCAAGCTTTCGCCATTGCTTAACGCGTTAACTTTGCAAATAGGGTGCACGGGTAAGTCCAAGCCAAGATTGATTAATAGCTGCGCCTGCTAAATGGTAGCAGCCTAATTGGCAGAAAATCTATAGATGTGCGCAGGTGCTGTCTCAAATTAGCACAGGGAGTAAAGCGAGAGTGTTAGCGCTAAAAATTAAGCGCTGGTACTTTCGAGTTGTTCCGCTTCTGCAACCAGTTGCGATTTAAGGTCGGGCGATAAATCGTTCCAGTGCACATCCATTAGGGCGCCTTGCAGTGCGTACAGCATAACTTTTGATACATGAATACCGCGCGATTTAATGCGGCAGTACGCATCAACTGCACCCATTTGAGCTAAGTCTTCATAGGTGTTAACACCTATTGCATGCAGTATGTTCACTGATGCCATGCCCAAATTTTTAAGGTCCAACAACTCGTTGCTTGGGGAGGTCATTACGACAGATCTCCTGAAATATTATTATTAGAATGGCTGTTCATTTTGCTCTTTCCGTGTGTCGTTTATGTTGCAGGCCGAAAGCGCGTACCTGTATGCCTCCAAAATACTGTTTCCTTAGAGGCCCGCAGAATCTAAACATAGTGCCTAATTATTAGATGCTGCTTGGTAAATGTCTTCGGTAAAACGGGTAAGTAGCTATGCACAATTTATTATTATGGACAAAAGCCTCAGCAAGCTGTGCTGCGGTTTAGTCTCTATTCCCTTAAGTAGCATCGTATGGATGCAGCTTGGGTTGATACTTTATATTTAACGGGTGAAATTAGCGTGATAGTAATATGTCACTTGCCCGTGCAGCTAGCCTAAAGCGTTGTTGCTAACGCCGTTGGCATAATTACAGTAAGCTTGTGTATATTGGCTAGTTGTAAAGCTACGTTATAACTACATAGAAATACAAAAAGCTAAAATCAACCGAACAGTTATGATACAGACTTCCGTTCCCAACGCAATCCGTTTGCGTATAATTTTTGCGCAATGGGCTATAAGGCACTGATTTTATGAATATTAATAGCCAATTGCTGGGTACAACAGAGGAGCATATCGCCCTTAATCTCGATGTGCCGTTACATAAAGAAGCTGCAGAGGCTTTTGCCTATTTAAAGAAGCAGGCAAGTGAACGAGGGTTCGAATTAAGTTTGGCTAGCGGCTTCAGAAGCTTTGAGCGCCAAATGAAGATATGGAACGGCAAGGCGTCCGGCGAGAGGCCGCTATATGATGCGCATGGCGAATTATTGGAGGCCAATGAGCTAACCAATAAAGAGAAGGTGTTCGCTATTTTGCGTTGGTCGGCGTTGCCCGGCGCCTCTCGCCACCACTGGGGTACCGATGCCGACGTGTACGATGCCGCAGCTTTGCCTGATGGAGAAACATTGCAGCTCACAGTGGCCGAAACAGTGAGCGGTGGTTTTTTTGCCCCAATGCACCGTTGGTTAGATAGTTGGCTGCCCGGCTCCGAATTTTATCGCCCCTACGCATATGATCGCGGCGGAGTAGCCCCTGAGCCTTGGCATTTGAGTTATTTGCCTCTGGCGCGCTCGTATATGTCTGCACTCACAGTAGACATTATTTATAAGCAAATCGAAAACTCCAACCTGCTATTACAGCGCGAAGTGCTGGCCAATTTCGACGAGATTTATCAACGTTTTATTCAGTGTTAACCGGTAGCTATGTTAATTATTTTTGATTGTGATGGTGTGCTGGTAGACAGCGAGAAACTAGCCGCGCAGGTCTTTGCCGATGCATTAGCAGAGCGGGGTTTAGCCATTACCGCGCAAACATGCTTTAGCGTATTCAAAGGGCATACTTTAGCGAACTGTTTTGAAATTTTGCGCACGCAGTTTGCCTTTGAGGTGCCGCCAGATTTTGCGCAACAGCTCGATATTAAAACCAAACACGCATTTACTCACAACCTTAAACCTGTAGCGGGGGTGAGGGAGTTGTTGGCCGATTTGGTAAAGCGGGGAGTGCCATTTTGTGTGGCCTCGAATGGCGGCCACGATAAAATCGCGCACTCGTTAACGGTAACGGGGCTAATTAAATACTTTCCCGAAAATCGATTTAGTGCCGAAGATGTTGCTCGAGGAAAGCCTGCGCCAGACTTGTTTGTTTACGCCGCCGAGGCAATGGGCGTACCAGTGGAATTCGCACGAGTAATAGAAGACTCCTACACTGGGCTAAAGGCAGCCAGGGCGGCGGGTATAAAAAGCTTTTTTTACGGTGCGTCTAGCAAGGAGTGCGACCAATTGGAGGCTATACAATTTGACAATATGGCACTCCTGCCCGGTCTGCTTTAAATAAAGGGCTTATGTACGGTTAGCTATTAAACGCGTAGTTATCCGGCGCGTTTAGTGGAATCGTCTTTGGTGGTTGTGGTTACTGAGTTAACGCTACAAATTACTTCATGTTCTTCTAGCCACCCCAGCACGGCTTCGCGGCTTTCAAGCATTTTCTTATAGGTGTTTAGAATTAAACTGTTGGGCACTTTTTGGTTTTCTATCATTATTATCCGATCGCGCAAAAAGTCGATATCTTCGAGTACTTTATTGGTTACGGTATGGACATTGACATGCTCGCTGCCAATTGTAAGCGACCGATCCCCCTCTGCTTTAGTGTGTGAGGTGGTGTGAGGTGCGGTTTGATCTTCTGTATTTGCCATGGGTTATCCTTTAAAAAACGTCTCCCTTTGACGATAGGCGAGCAAACTTTCATTGTGTGCCAGCCATATATTCCGCAGTAAAGCTTACTGCGTTCCAACCAAGTATGGTTGCCGTTTTGAGTGTTTGCCAGCGGTTATATGCGCCAATTTACGTGAGATATGTCGCACAAAATTTTGTTTGGTTGCTGTTAAAGCTATCTAGGTCTAAGCCGGCTTAGTTGATAGATTGTTTACTTGTTAGGGCGCGCCTCGGTTTGTGGTTAGAAGGTCGCTATAAGGGATAGATGGGATTTAGATTTACGGCAATCCGGTCTACTATTAGCCTTATAGAGTAATAGGAGAAGAGCGTGGCGGACGAAAAATTCGATTTAGTGTTTAAGGGGCAGTTGGTTAAGTCGGTAGACGAAGCGCAGGCGAAAGCGAATTTAGGGCGCCTGTTCAAAATCGACGGCGCGCGTTTGGATGCCCTGTTTACCGGCAAGGCGGTAACGCTGAAGAAAAACCTCGATTTTGAGACTGCATCGAAATACCGGGTGGCAATAAAAAAAGCGGGGGCGGTAGTAGAGTTGGTTGCGGTAGAAGCCCCTGCGCCGGTAGCGAAAGCTGCGCCTGCCCCAGTTGCCGCGCCCGTTGCGCCCCAACCCGCTTTTAACTCTGCGCCAGCGGAGCCCAAGCCGAGCAAACCAGCTACGGCACCTGCCGCCGCTATTGTGGGTAGTGCCGCGTCACAGGTCAGTGTACCGGTGCCCGATTTCGGTGTGGCGCCACCTGGGGCCGATATTCTGGAGGGTGGCGAACGCGAAAGCTTACCGCTAATGGAGGTAGATATAAGCGGCATAGCACTGCGTGAAACTACCGGTAATTTGGTGGATGCCAGTGAAATAGCACGGCCTGCACCTGTACAGGTAGACATTGCCAATATTGCATTGGCGGCGCAGCAGGGCGAACTATTAAAGCCTGAAGAGCGTAAAAAGGTAGAGCCTGTGCAAGTGGATATTTCTGGTATATCACTAGGGGCTGAAGGTGAGCGCTTGAGTGCACCTAAGGCGCCAGAGCCGCCTGCGCCCGATATAAGCCATATTCAACTGGCGGATTAAACAAAAAGGGCGCCACTAGGGCGCCCTTTACGTGTAAGTGTTACTGCACAATTGCGGTATTACTTAGCTTCTTTTTCGTAGTTTGCTACAGAGTCTAAAATCTCTTGCTTGGCAGCGGCTACGCCTTCCCAGCCTTCAACTTTAACCCATTTGCCTGCTTCTAAATCTTTGTAGTGTTCAAAGAAGTGAGCGATTTGGCGAGTAGCGATTTCTGGCAAGTCTTCAATAGATTGAACGTTGTCGTAAATGCTGGTGATTTTGCTTACAGGTACAGCAACAATCTTGGCGTCTTCACCGGATTCGTCGGTCATTTTCAATACGCCAATTGGGCGACAATTGATAACAGAACCGTGCACTAGAGGGCGATCCATGTATACCAATACGTCAACAGGGTCGCCGTCGCCACACAAGGTGTGGGGCACATAACCGTAGTTGCAGGGGTAGCGCATAGAGGTGCCAAGTACGCGGTCTACAAACAAAGCGCCAGAGTCTTTGTCTATTTCGTACTTAATAGGCTCGCCGCCCATAGGGATTTCAATAATTACGTTTACCTCGTCAGGCACCTTTTTACCGGTGGGTACAAGATTGAGACTCATACTGCTTTCCTAAAAATTTGCGGGTTGGTAGGTTTAATGCGGGCGCAAGTGTACCACATAGAGTTTGCAGGGCTCTATGGGTTAGCGGGTTCGTCAGCCGTTGAATAGTTAGGCAGTAGCGAGTGCTTGGCCATGGCCAGTGGCATGGGTTTGCCAAAGTAGAAACCTTGGTAGAGCTCACAGCCAAGGCGTTTCAAACATTGCAGATCTGCGTCGTTCTCTACGCCTTCAGCCATTACCGACAGCCCAATACTGTGGCCCAGAGCCATAATGGTTTCTACTATGGCGAGGTTATTTGCATCTTTGGCGATGCCTTTTACAAAGGTTTGGTCAATTTTAAGTGCGTTTACCGGCAGCCGGTTTAGGTAGGCTAGCGATGAGTAGCCAGTGCCGAAATCGTCGATAGAAACTCTTATTCCCATCTCGCTGAGAGCGGCTATTTTCTTAATGGCCTCATCGGTATTTTTTACCAGCGCGCTCTCGGTTATTTCTATGCCAATTAGATGTGAATTCGCTTCGGCATTACTAATAATTGAGGTGAGCTCACTAATAAAATTGCGCTGATTAAATTGCAAGGCACTAACGTTTACAGAGATGCGTTTAACGTGGCCGGTTGCCGATTCGTCTTGTAGTTGTTTTAGGTCGTGACATGCGCGCGAGAGTATCTGGTGCCCCAGCTCCAGCATAAGACCGGTATCTTCGGCTACGGGAATAAACTCTTCCGGTGAAAGGTTCTGGCCATTCCAGCGAACCAGTGCTTCTGCGCCTATGCAGTCGCCGCGCGCATTAAATTGCGGTTGGTACAGCAAGCCAAATTGCTCTGGCTCTTTTATAGCTTGTTGCAGCTGTTTTTCTATAAATTGGCGATGCTCTAGCTCTACCGACATACTGCGATCGTAAATAACCGCCGAGTTGGGAGCCTGCGATTTAGCTACATACATGGCCGTATCGGCATGACGCAGTATCTGCTCTGAAGTGTAATTTTTATTGGGGAAAAACTCGACTCCAATACTGGGGGTAATATGCAGCAAGTGTTCGCCAGCTTGCAGGGGGTTAGAAAACGCTAGCTGAATATTGCTGAGGGTGTTTTCCACTATTTGGTAAACGCTTTGGTTTTGTTGCTCGGTTTCACTTAAAACAATGACGAACTCGTCGCCGCTTAACCGAGCAACCATTTCGTGGGAGCGCACGAGCTTTATAAAGGTTTTGGCAATGGCCTGCAGCAGCGAGTCACCAACGGCGTGCCCCAGTGTATCGTTAACGGTTTTAAAGCGGTCAAAATCGATAAACAACACTGCTGCTTTTAATTTGCGCGCGTTATAGGTTGAGTTTAATTCGTCAAGGTGACGCATAAACGAGCGTCTATTGGGCAGTTGGGTAAGCTCGTCGTGCAGCAATTGAAAGCGCACCACCTCTTCGGCGCGTTTGCGGTCGTCGATGGCTTGCAGCAGGTGGTGGTGCTCAATAGACGCCTGGCAGCTAATAGCCAAGCGCTCCACTATAGGTTTTAGTAGTTCCAGTAGTTCTGCATGTATAGGTTGGTGGTATAGGTGCAGGCTTATCATGCCTATATTGGTAAGGTTGTAGTAATAGGTGTACTCACCTGTGGTGTCATCGTGTTGCAGTATATAGTCGGTAGGGAAGCCGATTAGGCGCTCGAAGGTGTCACTAAGGGCTGCTGGTGTTGCCACTGTTTCGCTAAGGGTAGAGCTAAAGTAGGGCTTGAGTACCGAGCTTTTTATATCGCTAGGTAGTGCGAGTTGGCCTTGGCGATCGTGCAAAAAATAAAGTCGCACTTCGGCTAAATTTAAGCGTCGAACAGCAACTTTGGTGAAGCGTCGCAACATGGGTTGCAGAGGCAACTCAAGGCCAATGGACATACCCAGCTCGTGTTGAATGGAAATGTACTTTAAAGTGTTCTCCACTACAGCACGCCTATAACAGTCGATTTATTCAGCAGGCTAACAATGCCATTTGAGGTGTTACTTATTTCCCCCAGTGTTAGGGCGCCCACGCAAATACCGTTGTCGCCGAGGGTGTGTTGAATAAGTGCGAGCTCCTGCTCAAATTGCGATTCTAAAAACAAGCTGCGGCTTATGCAGTCGAACAGTAAACCGGAATAGGGGGTAGTTGCCGATTGACGGCGATAGGCATTATAGGCGGTAGCGGCAGCAACGCCAGCGGCTTTAATTAACCCTTCACGCCTGCCTTTTAATATATATACCGTGCTGTTTTGTGGTACTTCCCCTACGCACATTAATTTAGTGCCGCGCAGATTGATGGGGTCGCGCACTGTGAGGGAGCCATCTAAGCCCTCAATGCCCAAAGGGTAAGTTTTAGCGATAGAGAAAAAATTGGTATCGTCAAACCGCTCGCCACTCGCCGCCTCGACCTTTTCGCGATATATCTCGAAAGCGGGCGTGTAGTTTAGCGTGGTAAGCATGTTTTGTTCGGAGCCTGTAACCAGGTAGGGGCCGTCCATCACCTCCCAGCCGTGGGCTACGCCCAAATGAATGGGGCTGGGTACGCCGGCAATGATAGCTGCGTCCTCAAGTGCTCCTTCGCGGGTAAACAGGCATGGGCGCTGGACAAAATCTAGTGCGCCTGCGCCACCGCCAACCGCCGTAACATTCAACCCCATCAGTTCGTACATGCACTCTACAAGGCGCTCGATATTGGCCGCAAGCCCGTCAATAAGCGTGATATGGGTTTTGGCTTTAATGAGTTTTTCGCGGTTGTTTAGCAGCTGTGCGGCGATGGATTCGTCTCCGCTAGAAAGGTGATTGATGCACACAATGTCTAGAGGGCAATTGAGTGCTGCTACCACAAACCCTTCGTCATAGGCTTGGTCACCTAAAAGCACCTGCGGGAAAATACCGCCTACTATAGGGATGTTGTATTTGGATATAACCGAGATGATTTGTTCGCAGTGCCAAGCAGGGCTATGGGCAGCCAAAATAAGCAGGCTTTGTGCGCCGGCATCAACTAATAGGTCTAACTGATCTTCCAGATCAGGCAGGGAGCTTGGGCAATGAATTGCGGAGCTAATCAAATTCATCTGAGGCGGGTCCTTGGCAAAATTCCTTTTGCTCGCTTTTGTTATTAAGTTTTCCGAATTTGGCTATCATAAACTAATCATCGCTTATTGGCATGCTAAGACTGGCTTGTGCGCTAAAGTGAGGGCTGGCTAAAGGGTATTACATAGTTATAGCAAGCCTAGCACCAAGTGCAATTTATGGTTGGCTATGGTTTCGCACTAGGTGCCAAGCTCACATGCGACTGATTTGTGTTATTTGCTTCGCTCTAAAAATCCCCCTAAGCATGCTAAGCTGCGCCACATCGAAGGCACAGTATAAGAACCACTATGAGTAAACATATTCACATATTAGGCATATGCGGTACCTTTATGGGCAGCATTGCACAGCTTGCTAAGGCGATGGGGCACCGAGTGACCGGCTCGGATACCAATGTGTACCCGCCAATGAGCACCCAGCTAGAGCTTGCGGGCATTGAGTTAATACAAGGTTTTGACCCGGCGCAGCTAGATGACAAACCCGACCTTGTGGTGGTGGGGAATGTGGTGAGTCGCGGTAACCCAGCTATGGAGGCGGTACTTAATCGCGGTATTCCGTATATTTCTGGGCCGCAGTGGCTGGCAGAGAATTGGTTGCATCAGAAGTGGGTGCTGGCGGTGTCGGGCACGCACGGTAAAACTACCACCACCAGCATGCTAACGTGGATATTAGAATATGCAGGTTTTGCGCCTGGCTATTTAATTGGTGGGGTGCCGGGCAATTTTGAATCGTCGGCGAGCTTGGGTGAATCTGATTTCTTCGTTATTGAGGCCGATGAGTATGACACGGCGTTTTTCGATAAACGCGCAAAGTTTGTTCACTATCGTCCGCGCACACTCATTATTAATAATTTAGAGTTTGATCACGCGGATATATACCCCGACCTCGCCGCCATTCAGCGTCAATTCCATCACTTGCTGCGAATGCTGCCCGCTGATGGGTTATTGCTTGCCCCCAATGGTGTGGCCGCCATTGATGAAGTGGTAGAGCAGGGGTTTTGGAGCGATAAGCAAACTTTGGGCGACGACTGGCAGGTAAAACTACACGCCGAAGATGGCTCTCAATTTGACGTTGTGTTTGATGGCGAAAGCGCAGGGCAAGTTACATGGGGGCAAACTGGGCTGCACAATGTAAGTAATGGTCTGGCGGCTATAGCGGCCGCGCGTCATATAGGTATAGCTCCTGCTCTTGCCTGCGAAGCGCTGTGCGCGTTTAAAGGTGTGAAGAGGCGTATGGAGCTGATCGCGCAAACAGATCGCGTTAATTTGTATGACGACTTTGCCCACCATCCCACGGCTATTCAAACAACCCTAGAAGGCTTGCGCGCGAAGGTGGGTAGCGAACGTATTGTGGCTATTATCGAGCCGCGGTCCAACACCATGAAAATGGGCGTGCACAGGCAGCAGTTGCTTAGTTCTGCGCAGGCAGCAGATAACGTGTTGTGGTTTGAATCGGCAGATGCCAAATGGTCGCTTAAAGCCGAGCTGGATAAGCCCGCGCAAGGGTCGCAAGTTTGCACTAACTTAAGCGAGCTGGTTGCCAGTGCCGTGTCCAACTTGGGTGATGGCCCCGCACATATTGTTGTAATGAGTAATGGCGGGTTTGGTGGAGTACATAATTTATTAGCAGCAGCAATTCAGGAGCTACCCCATGAGTAATCCGCAAGCCCAGCAAAGCGCGTGGTCGCAAACTGTTACTGTGGCTATAACCGGAGCCTCTGGAGCACAATATGGTTTGCGCTTGTTGCAGGCATTAATTGCAGCCAATTGCCGCGTTTATGTTTTGCTTTCTTCAGCTGCACTTATTGTTATTCGCACAGAAACTGATTTTGCTATTAGTGATGATGAGCAGGAGCAGTTGTCACAGTTGCAACAGCTTACAGGGGCTAAAAGTGGGCAATTGGTGTTGATGAGTAAAATGGACTGGTTTGCGCCGGTGGCATCTGGCTCTAGCAGCCCAGCACAGATGGTAATTTGCCCCGCCAGCGGTGGCACGCTTTCTGCGGTGGCGTGTGGCGCCAGTAACAATCTTATCGAGCGCGCGGCAGATGTGGCCTTAAAAGAGCGCCGTAAGTTAATTTTAGTGCCGCGCGAAACCCCGTATTCAGATATCCATTTAGAAAACATGCTCAAGTTGTCGCGCATGGGGGCAGTTATATTGCCCGCAAGCCCAGGCTTTTATCAAAAGCCAGCGGGCATTAACGATTTAGTGGATTTTATCGTCGCGCGCATTATGGATCAGTTGGGTATCCCACAAACACTGCTCGCGCCCTGGGGAGAGTAAGTAAGACGCTAATTTCGAATAGCTAATCGCTAGTTGTTGGCTGCTAGTTATTGGTTACTAGCGATTAGTAGCTAGTAATTAACGATTATCACCCACCTACAATTAGCAGGGCGGCAGTGGCGAAGCCTATAAGAATTACCCCCGCAACTAGCCAGCCCAGAGCTTTGTTTTTGGGGTATACCGGCTCTTCTCTATTGCCGGGGGAGGTGGGGCGGGTTTTCCAGCGTTTTGCTTCCGGTTGTACTGTGGTGTCTATGGCGGGTTCTTTTGCCGGGCTATTTGTGGGGGCTGCTTCAATGCTGCCTGGGGGTGGGGTTAGCGCGGGCAGCTTGGTGTGGGTGGCTGACTTCGATAGCTGTATTCCCGGCCCGAACACCCGAAAACTATAAACATCAAACCGCAATCTATCTCCGGCCTTTACTTCCGCTTCATCTATCTTCGAGTCATTTAAGAATGTGCCGTTTGCCGATTTTAAATCGGTTACGGTTAAGCTTTTCGCGCCCATAGTAATTTGCGCGTGCCGGCGGGAGAGGTGGGTGCCGGGGAATACTATGTGGCATTCGTGATTTCTGCCAATAAGCACGGTTTCGCCAATGTTGGCCAAAATAGGAAACTCCTGCCCCGAGAGCCAGCTGGAATCGGCAATAAGCGACCAGTATGGGCATGCTTCATCCTGGGTTTCACTTAAGGGGTCAATAATTTCTAGTTCGACGTCGCCAAAGCGCAATGTATCGCCACAGGCTACTTGTTTTTGAGTAACGCGCTGGCCGTTAACAAAAGTGCCTGCTTCGTTAATGTCGCGCAGTAAGAACTTATCACCTTGGTTGATAAGCTTTGCGTGAAACGGAGCGATACCAAGTTGATTTAGCACTAGGTGGTTGGATTTATCTGCACCAATGGAAAAGTTTTTTTCCATCACCCAAAGTGGGTTGCGATTTGGGTCCTTAAACTGAATTTTGAGCATGCAATAACTTCAATGTCGGGTTGGTGCGGTTGGCTGCGAACAAGTTTGGCGAATAAAGATCAACGGGTATTTGCATAGTCTCAAATTTTGAACCCAGTGTAATTAGCGCATGCCATTTTATAGGCCACTATGCAACTATCTTCGTATTATGCCAAGCCCTAGGTACGCGTATTTCAGTTGGATGGGGGTGATTAATCCATGCATTATTGGCCGTTACGCAGTTTTTATTGATTTGTTGAGAATGGTTGTCATTCCTTAACAAAAACTTTACAAATTTTACCTGAATATCCCTAGCATTCTACACAAACTACACGGCTTATCAGTTAAAATGCGCGGCAATTGTGCAGTACAGCACAGCTGCGCTCAGGTTAAGCAATTAATGCTTTTACTAAAGTATTCAGAAACTATTTAGCATGCCTAACGTCTCACAGAGTGACCAGTGTAAGCCAAGTGTTGTTATTCACTATTGCACCCTTTGCCAGTGGCAGTTGCGCTCGGCTTGGATGGCGCAAGAGCTTTTGCAAACATTTGCCGATGAGTTGTATCAAGTAGCATTGCGCCCAGGCACTGGTGGTGTATTCGAAATTTGGGTGGATGAGCATTTAGTGTGGGAGCGCAAGCGAGACGATGGTTTTCCTGGCCCTAAGGAATTAAAGCAGCGTATTCGCGATGTGGTTAGCCCTGATAAGTCGCTTGGTCATGTAGATCGTGCGCGTAAAGGCGAGCAAAACTAGCCACTTTAATCGGGTTGTAGGTTTTTTGCGTAAACCTAAATGGCGTTAGCTTCGTCTATTACCGCTGTTGCACCGCCGTACCGTTACCGGCCTGCGTTACATCACGTAAAAACGCCGCTTAGTGTAACTGAATACAGCTGTGCAACTGAATACAACAGTGCAGCTTTTAGGGGTGAGACGTAAATCTTAACCTAAGGCTGTAGTAGAAGTTTAACTAGAATGGATGCCGCTCTCGCTTGCTGCGAGTGGCGCGAGCAATTTGGACGCACAAGCGCTTCAGCAGGTTTGGCTGGTGCGATATAAACATTAAGGATTAGCTCCTCCCTCATGATCAGTTTTTGGTTCGAACGTTACCTTAACTTCGTAACGCGATTTCCCAAGGTTACCCTCTTACTCGTTGGTTTAGTCACCCTTGGGCTAGCGGCTGGGCTGCCAAATTTTAAATTAGATGCATCATCTGAGTCGCTCACCCTTGAGGCCGATACCGATTTAGACTACTACCGGCAGATTTCCAAGCGCTTCGACTCCGGCGATTTTTTGGTAGTTACTTTTAAGCCCAACAAAGATTTATTTGCCGACGAATCTCTAGCTATATTGCGCAAAATGCAAGATGAACTGGCCGCGATAGATGGCGTTGCCAGTATCGACAGTATTCTGAATGTGCCTTTGCTTTACAGTCCAAAACGCAGTTTAAGCGAAACCGTTACCGAGACGCTTACGCTTGAAACACCAGGCTTAGATAAATCCCTCGCCAAGCAGGAGTTTTTATCTAGCCCCATTTATAAAGAGCTTATACTCAGTGAAGATGGCCAAACCACGGCGCTGCAGTTAAACCTGACGGTAGACTACAAATATATCGAGTTGGTGCGCCAGCGCGATAAGCTACGTACCCAAAGCCATTTGCCTGGTTTTACCGAGCAAGACCAAGCGCGTTTGGATCAGCTCTCGGAAGCTTTTCGCAAATATCGCACCACCGCAGAAGCCCGCGCTCACAACCGTGTGGCGGAAGTGCGCAGTGTTGTAGATAAGTACCGCAACGAGGCGCAAATATTTGTTGGCGGTATCACCATGATTACCGCCGATATGATTAGTTTTATTCGCAGCGATTTGGTGGTGTTTGGCACGGCAGTGTTGCTGTTTATGATTGTAACCTTGGCCCTCATCTTCCGCTCGTGGCGTTTGGTGGTGTTGCCAATGGCCGTTTCCATTACCGCTGTGGTGATGATGCTAGGTTTTATTAGCTGGCTAGATTGGCGGTTAACGGTTATCTCCTCCAACTTTGTGGCTTTGCTACTTATTATTTCGCTGTCCATTACCATTCACTTGGTGGTGCGCTACCGCGAAAACGGTACCGAGCACCCCTACTGGTCGCAAAAAGAGCGCATTCAAGAAACATTGCGTTTTATGGCCAAGCCCTGTTTATACACCGCACTTACCACCGTTGTAGCTTTTGCTTCACTGGTGGTAAGTGGCATACGCCCCGTTATCGATTTTGGTTGGATGATGACCATTGGGCTAATGGTGGCCTTGGTGCTGGCTTTTGTTTTATTGCCGGCAGGGTTGATGGCCTTGGGGGACGACGACCCGCTAATCGAAACCCGCAAACGACCAAAAGAGGCATGCAAACCCTATAAAGGCGCCTTAGGTGGTTTCCATCAGCCGTTAACCGTTTACTTATCTAAAGTAATCGAGCGTTTTGGTAGCGGTATTTTATTGGGTAGCCTTGTGGTGGCAGGCTTAAGTATTTGGGGTATTTCGCGCTTAGAAGTAGAAAACCGCTTTATTGATTACTTCAAAGATACAACTGAAATTTACCAAGGCTTGTCGGTTATCGATAACGAGTTAGGTGGTACAACCACGCTCGAAATTATTGTTACTGCAGATAAAAGCGATTTAGCGCTGGCGCGCGGTGAATTTGGGCTTGTGGATGAAGACGACCCATTTGCCGAGGCTGATCATTTCGACGAGTCCGACCCTTTCGAAACGCCAGAGCCTCTTGCCGAGCAAGACCCCTTTGCCGATGCCGACCCCTTCTCGGAACACGGCGACGCGGGCCAAAGTTTTTGGATGACCAAAGCCGGCCTAAAGAAAATTGATGCGCTGCATACCTATTTAGAACAACAACCTGAAATTGGTGTTGTGCGTTCACTGGCAACCCTTTACCGCGTAGGGGTGGATATTAACGGTGGCTTAAATGACTTTGAATTGGCGTTAATGGAAAAATCCTTACCGCAAGATGTTAAGCAAGTTTTGTTATCTCCGTATTTAGTGGCAGAAGAAGAGCAAGCGCGTATTACTCTGCGGGTAAAAGATTTATACCCGGGGTTAAAACGCAAAGAGCTGGTCGATCGCATCAAAGCGCATATAGAGCAAGACGATACCTTCGAAAGTAAAAACGTGCGTTTTACTGGCTTGTTAGTGTTGTACAACAACATGCAGCAAAGTTTGTTTAGCTCGCAAATTATTACGTTAGGTGCAGTGTTTCTAGCTATTTTGGTGATGTTTATTCTGTTGTTCCGCTCTTTCAAAATTGCCTTTATTGCTATTTTGCCCAACAGTTTGGCCGCGATTTCGGTGCTGGGTATTATGGGGCTAGGCGGTTTGCCATTGGATATGATGACAATCACCATTGCGTCTATCACGGTGGGAATAGGGGTGGATGATACGATTCACTATATTCATCGGTTTAAGAAAGAAATAGTTGTAGATGGCGACTACATTGCTGCCATGCACCGCGCGCATGCTTCTATTGGTCGGGCTATGTACTACACCTCGGTGATCATTATTTTTGGTTTCTCCATTATGGTGTTGTCGAAGTTTATACCCACCATTTACTTTGGTTTGCTTACCGGCGTGGCTATGTTTGCGGCGTTGATGGGGGCTTTGTTGCTATTGCCCAAGCTTATTATTTTGTTTAAGCCCTTTGGCAAGGTTCAACCGCAATGAAATATGTAGGCGGTTGTCACTGCGGTGAAGTGCGTTTCGAAATAGAGGCGCCCGACGCCTTAGAGGTGGTAAGTTGCAATTGTTCCATTTGCAATAAAACCGGTTTTTTACACCTTATTTTACCGTTAAGCCGGTTTAAGTTACTGCAGGGCAAGCAGGCTATTACCACTTACACCTTTAACACCGGCGTTGCGAAACACACTTTTTGCAAACACTGTGGCGTTAAGCCGTTTTACACTCCGCGTTCAAACCCTGATGGCATAGACATAAATGTACGTTGTTTGGATAACCCGCCCGCATCGTTAAATATTACCCCGTTCGACGGTGTGCACTGGGAAGATAACGCCGCAGAGCTAGCTCACTTAAGTGACGAAGCTGGGGTATGAAACTAAGCCATGAAGCTAGGTCATGAATCTAAGTCATGAACATAAGCGACGAGCATAAGCCTAGCTAATACCTGCTTAAGCCGTATTTTTCTATTGCTCTACAGATTAATGCGGCACAAATAAGCCCAATAAAATTGACCAGCATATCTTTCGGGTCTACCTGCCGCCCCTGCGAAAACACCTGCGAAAGTTCAATAACTACCGAAAACGGTAGGGTTACAAGCAGCTGAGTTTTAATCGAAAAGCGCTTAAGTGTTGCCACCCACACTGAACCAAATAAAAGTACATTGCCAATAAAGTGCATTGCCCAATCTGGGTAGCTCGCGGGCACATTTGGCCCGCTGGCGAGTGCCGCATAAAGGTAGATGGCTACCGCGAACGCCAGCTGGCCGCGGCGTATAAAAATAACTACTGGGTGAAATAAAAACGGTGTAAGTGGCATTTAAGGCAATACGGTTAGTGAGAGGGAAGGCTTATTTCAAAGCGGGCACCACCTAGGGTGCTGTCATCTATTTCTAGGCTGCCGCCATAGCTGCTTAGTATATCTATGCTTATGGCAAGGCCAATGCCTTGGCCTGCGGTGGCGGTATCTGCGCGCGCGCCGCGGGTAAGTATTGCGCTGCGTTTGTCTGCGCTTACGCCTGGGCCATCGTCGGAAATATACAGGGTTATATTGTTGCCGTCTTTTTCGCTGCTAATCATTACCTGTTGGTGGCCGTACTTAAATGCATTTTCCAGAATGTTACCAATAAGCTCCATGGCATCTTGCTCTTCAATAAGCGAGCAATCGTCTTCGCTAACGCTGTTGGTAAAGGTAATGTTTTTATCGCGATACACTTTTTCTAATGCACCGCCTAAACGTGCGCTAATGCTGTGTAAGTTGGTGAGACGCTGATTTACATTGGTGCTAACATTGGTGGCGCGGCGCAATTGATGGCCGATTATTTCGGACATGCGATTAACCTGCTCATCAATGGTTTGTTTTGACTGGCTTTCGCCCAATGCACTTTGGCTTTCGAGAATAGATCGCACAATGGCCAGCGGCGTTTTTAGGCTGTGGGCCAAATCGCCAAGGGTGTTTTTATACTTGGTGCGTTGTGCTTTTTCGCTATCTAACACAAGGTTTAAGCTGTTAATAACAGGGGCAATTTCTTTAGGGTATTGTCCGGTAATTTTAGCGGCTTTGCCCTCTTGAAAATCGCTTAGTTCGCGGGCGAGACCAGCTAAGGGGCGCAAGCCCCAGCGCACTATAAGCCACTGTGAAAAGAGCGTGATAAAGGTGAGCAGCGTGAGCCAAATCCACAGGGTGCGGCGGTAGTGTTTAAGCTCTTTTTCCATGGCCGAGGCGGTGTGTGCGAGGTAAAAATCGAAAGCGTGATCACCGTCTTCAAACTCCCACACGATGCGATAGTTATAAACAAAATATTGGCTGCCACTAAGCTCGGTTTGAATAAACTGCGGCTCACCCTGCGCCAGCGGATGGGCGAAGCTTTCTGGTTTAAGGGCGAGGGTAAGCCTTGCTGATTCCGATTGCCAAACAAGGTGTTCCTGCTCATCGATAACCCAAGCGTAAAGCCCAGATTCGTGCAGGTTGAATTTGGGCTGGTCGAGTACTTCGGGTAATTGCAGGCCTTTGTTGTCTGGCTCTGCCGCGCCAAGCAGCGAGTAAAAGTGTGCTTGCAGGGCTTCTTGTTCGGCATTTACGAGGCTTGAGCGAAACGCTTTGTCGAGTGCTAGCGCAATAATAACAAGCAAGATAGGCAAAATGCATAGCGATGCAATAAGTAAGCGCGCAGCAAGTGAGTTGCGATTAAATAACCGTAGCAAGTGCGGGTATCCTTTTACTGGTGCTTTCGGTTGAAAGAGCTGCGGCGCGTTGCGTAGACGCGCCTGTATTGTCTGTACTAAATGTTAAACAGCTTCGGGGGCAAAGCGATAACCTAAGCCTCGGACAGTTTTGATGGGTTTTAGGTCCCCGTCGGGGTCTAGTTTTTTACGCAGCCTGCCAATAAACACTTCTATCACATTGCTGTCGCGTTCGAAATCTTGGTGGTATAGGTGCTCGGTAAGTACGGTTTTAGATATTGGCTTGCCCGCATTTAAGGCTAAATATTCTAGCGTGTTGTATTCGAAGCTTGTGAGCTCTACCGCGGCGCCATTAAGGCTAACGCTTTTGTTGGCGGTGTTGATGTTAATGGGGCCAAACACCATTTCGGGGGCAGCCTTGCCGGCCGAGCGACGAATAAGCGCGTTGGCGCGCGCGCGCAATTCTTCTGTGTGAAAAGGTTTTACTAGGTAGTCATCGGCACCGGCTTCTAAGCCGTCGACTTTATCTTGCCAGTGGCCGCGAGCGGTTAAAATAAGAATAGGAAAGTTGCGTCCGCGGGCGCGCAGTGTTTTTACTACTTCTATACCATCAAGTTTTGGCAGGCCTATATCTACTATGGCAAGGTCGTAATCGTACTCGCTGCCAAGGTAAAGTCCTTCCTCGCCGTCTTCGGCGCTTTCTATAACAAACTTTTGCGATTTAAAAAAATCTTCGAGCTGCTGGCGAATGGCCTGCTCGTCTTCAATAACTAGTAATTTCATTGTGTTGCTCCTTGGGGGCGTGCTTAGCGCGCCGCACCGGAATTTGCATCTACGCTAACAACCTTAACGCGGCCGTCATCGAGCAATAGTTTCACCTTGTACACTGGCCTGTCGCCGCCTTTTTTGGTTACGCTTAATACTTTGCCGCCGTATTGTTTTTTGGCAATTTGCGCTGCTTGGGCTTGGGTAATGCCCCCGCTTTTTTGGCGCAACAACATCTGTATGGCTTCTGGTTGTAGGGTAAGCTGGTAACGCGGGGCTTCTATGGCTGCAAACGCTTGGCCTGAGCATACAGTTAATGCCGTTGTGGCAATTACGGCAAAAAGCTGCGCCCGCAGGCGGCTAAAGGGGCGAACCGATGTGTGAACAAATAGTGTATTTGGCATAGTAGTAGGCTTATACAGCAAAAGTTTGAGCCCTATTCTACGCCAGCGCGCCATATTGATGAAGCGCGCATTGGCGTTTGGTTAAAACAGTGTGCCGATGGCTAGAATAGAGGGTAAGCCTGCCAGCGGATTAATAATTGCGCGGAGTGATACTTACCGCAACCTCTAAGCGGTCGCCTGGTTCGCGCTGCATAAAGGTGGTGTAGCGTTTGCCGTGGTACTTGTAAACCACATCATACCCTTGTAATTGGCGTTCTGTACGGGTGTGATAGCGCACTTCGCAGCGCTCAACATCGCGGTAGTTTACTTCGGTATGGTGGCCGCGGCCGTTGCGTTTGCTAATGTCGTTAGCAACCGACATACCTAGAATAGACCCTACTACGGCGCCTATCTTTTTATTATCGCCACCTTTACCTACGGCGTTGCCAATTACCCCCCCTACGATACCGCCAACGAGTGTGGGCGTAGCCGACGATTTACCTCCGCGGTGCTCTTCGCGAACGGTTTCTACCCAGCAGTGCTCTTCTGGCACGCTTCGCTCTACGGTTTCATAAATTGGGGTAGAAGAAATTACCTTGGCGAAGTCGACATGCTGGTTTCGCTCCGCTAAGGTGGAGGACGAAAATACGCAGGCGGTAGCCATTGCGGTAACACTCATAAATACTTTGGTTATGGATGACTTTTTCATGTTTGGCTCCTGTTGCGTTAGACGCGTTTTTCAGACTATGGGGTTATGCTACGCTGGGCAGACTGAATCCAAACTGAACTACAACAACAAAAGAGAAAAGTAGGTGTTCAATATTCATTTTCTCCCCTATTGGGGAGTAATTGTTGCAATTGGCCTGTGTTACAGCCGCTTACAGCTAGGCGTGGTACGCATGCGCGTGCCTGCATGGGCAGTATTGGGCGCAATATGCTCATTAGCTGCGCTGGCATTTGGGCCAGAGCGCGGTGGTATAAGTTGGCAGGGGCTTGGTTGGCTTATTATTTTGGCCATGACAGCGGTGCTTTACCGGTTTGTGCCCTATGAGGGGCCGCGTAAACGCTGGATAAAAGAGGGCGCTTTTTTATTGTTGCTGGTGATTAGTTACCAGTTGCTATGCAATACATTGCCTGGCTTTGGTGAGGCGGTAGTCTTTGCCGATGTTATTTTGGGGCACAGCGTTTTTGGCTCAAGCTTAAAGTTGCACTTCAATCAGGCTATAGTGGGTTTGCTTCTGTTTGGTGTATTGGTGACGCCCATTCGCAGCTGGAAGGAGCTTAAAACAGCGCTTTGGTATGCGCGTTATGCCCCAATTTTATTGACGGCGGTATACGCCATTGGTGTGATGCAGTGGTTAAGTGAAGATTTCAAGTTTAACCAGTATGTGGCTTGGTATTGGTTGGCCAACTTATTTTTTGTGTGTATTGCCGAAGAGGCATTCTTTCGGGTGCTTATTCAGCGTAGGTTAGAGGGCTATATTGGCGGAAAGGGCAACGAAACCATTTATTTGGCCGCAGTGATAACCGCTGTGATATACACCATAACCCATTACAACCCCGCAATCCCCATCCCCGAAATGCCATTGGTGTTTTTATCTGGCTTGGTGTTTGGCTATGTTTATGCGGCTACTCGCCGTATCGAGTTATCCATTCTTTGCCACTTGTTTTATAACGGCATAACTATGATGGTATTTGTCTATCCATAGTCCTGCTTGAGAAAGCGCCATTAGGCGCTTTTTGTCACTAGTGTTTCGATATGTTCGCATGCAGCTTCAAGTGAAGGCAGTTGAATATCTGCTGCACTTAAATCTTGTTTGGCTGAATAAGCATTGGGAATAGCGATGCAGTACATATTGGCCGCCTTGGCAGAGGTAACGCCGCTGAAGCTATCTTCCACCGCTATGCATTCGTTTATTTCTAACCCAAGCAGGCGGGCTGCGAGTATATAGGCATCGGGTGCGGGTTTACTTTGGGCTACATCCTCGTAGGTGACAAAAGCTTCGCAGTAAGCGTCGTAGTTGTGCGCGGCGCGGGAGTGATCGATTTCTGCTCGCTTGGCACCAGATGCTATAGCCTGCTTGAGCCCTAGCGCTTGGCAGCGGGCTAAAATTTCCTTGGCATAAGGCATGGTTTCGAACGAGCCGGTGGCCAAAAATGCCGCCATATCTTGTTTTTTACGCTCGCACAGCGCTTCTACCGTAAGGGGTAAACCGAAGGAATTGATTAAAAGCTCGGCGTTTTGTACCGTTGGAACCCCCGAGTAGCTGGCAATGTAGACTTCTTCCGATAAATCGTGCCCGTATTCCTGCACAATACTGCGCCAAATTTTGTAGTGCTCGTGCTCAGATTTAACCAGCGTGCCATCGTGGTCGAATATTATGCCTTTAATCATGGTGGGCCTTTTCCGGTGTGGGTAAAAATAAGCGCAGTACTATAGCACACGGGTTAAAATTTCATGGGCAAGCGCGCAAGCTTTGTTATGATGGCGTCCCCGCGCAACCGTTCTAGTAAAGGTTGTTACGCGACAATAAATAAAAGAGAGTAGGTTGGTGCTTAAAGTTATAGGTTTCATTGGGTTGATCGTGTGTTTATCTGCTTGTGCGCTGCAAACTGGCGAGCACAATCGCGTGGTGCAGCAGGAATTAGGTGCGCAGTCTGAATTAATACTCAAGCAGCAAGAAACAATCGAGCAACAACAACAGCAGCTGAAGCGATTAGGTGAGAGTCAGCAGCAATTGTCGCTCATGCTAACCGGCGTGAGTGAGCAGCTGGATTCATTGCATGAAATAACGGTTTACCAAGCGGCTGGTGTGCCACTGCCCAGTGAGGTGTTGGCTGACTTGCCTGTGGGTGAGCAACAGGAATCCGATGCAGAAGGCGAATCGCTAAATGGCGTGGCTAGTGCCGATAAACTGGTATTGGGGCGCAATGAGTGGGTGTGGGTAGATTTACTCAGCAAACATTTTAAGGCGCGCATCGACACAGGGTCTAGCTCGTCTACATTTAGTGCAGATAACGTCCAGCCCTTTGAGCGCAACGGCGAGCGCTGGGTTAGTTTTACGCTGCCGCAAGATGAAAGTAATACTAAATACGAGACGCGCTTGGTGCGCTTTACCAAAATTCGGCAGGTGGGCTCCGATGAGCTAGAGCGCCGAGCGGTCGTTAAACTGGTTATTCGCATGGGCGATCTTGTTGAAGAAACAGAGTTCACCCTGACTAACCGCGAGAAAATGCTTTACCCCATTACTCTCGGGCGCTCGTTTTTGCGCGATATAGTGGTGGTAGATGTCGCTCGCAAATTTACCCAGCCCCGTTTCCAATCCGCTAGCTCGACCGAGCAGGAGTAGTTAATAACATGGTTGCCGCTAAGCGCAGTCGTACCCCGTTCTATTTGTTGATTTTAGTTTTGGTTGCCGCTGGTGTTGGACTTACATGGCACCGCCACGTTGCGTTTGATGTGCCTTGGCTGCCAGGTGAAAAAAAGCGCATTTGGTCGGTAGAGGCCAAAGTGGAATTTACTGCTGTTGGTGACCCTGTAAAACTCTCGCTTGCAGTACCGCAAAAGCAGCCAGGTTTTGAAGTGCTTGGCGAGCACACTGCCAGCCCAGGTTACGGGTTGGCGTTTGTAGATACGCCCAGCGGCAGACGGGCAGAGTGGTCTATACGCCGAGCTACGGGCAAGCAAACCCTTTACTACCGCGTGGATATGCTCGAAAAGAAATTCACTGGGTTAAATGGCGATGAGCACTTGGTAGTGCCCCCCCCTTTGGCTACCCATACACTGGGTGATGGCCCACACCGCACCGCGGCGCAAAACATATTACAGCAGGCGCGTTCGCGCTCGGCGGATGCCTACACACTGGCGCGCGAGCTTATCCAAGAGTTTAAAATTCAGCCGCAATCCGCACAGTTTTTACTGCAAAAGCAATCGCGCAGCCGCTGGTTAGTAGAGCTATTGGCCCAAGCTGGGGTGCCTGCACGCGAAGTGTATGTGCTCGATTTAGAAGACGGCCGCCGCAATCAAACCCTTAATACTTACCTACAGGTGTTCGATAAACAAGAGTACCAACTTTTTGATCCGCGCACCGGCAGGCAGGGTCGGCGCGATAACCAAATAATGTGGGAATACCAGTCCGGTGCGCTGCTCGACTTAATTGGCGGCCGCGGCTCGAGCGTACATTTCTCTATTCTCGAGCAAGAGGTGCCCATCACCCAGTTGCTGCAGCGCGAGCAAAGTGTAACGCCGGCATTCCTCGATTTTTCTATCCACAGCTTGCCGCTTGAAGAGCAAACCCTGTTTAAGAGTATCCTGCTTATTCCTGTGGGGGTATTGCTGGTGGTGTTTATGCGGATTTTTATCGGCTTAAAAACCTCTGGTACCTTTATGCCTGTGCTAATCGCCATTGCGTTTATACAAACTAGCTTGGTGGTTGGTTTGGTGGGTTTTTTGTTGGTGTTGTCGATTGGTTTAATTATTCGTAGCTATCTTTCTAAGCTTAACTTGCTGTTGGTTGCCCGTATTTCTGCGGTAATTATTTCGGTCATTATTATTATTGCGTCTTTCTCTGTGCTGGCCTTTATGATTGGCTTGAGCGAAGGCTTAAAAATCACCTTCTTCCCCATGATTATTCTTAGCTGGACCATCGAACGCATGTCGATTTTGTGGGAAGAGGAAGGCCCCAAACAAGTACTGGTGCAGGGCGGTGGTTCGCTGTTTGTAGCTCTGTTAGCCTACGGCTTGATGGTGAATGACGTGGTGCGTCATATCACCTTTAACTTTATTGGGCTGCAGTTAATCTTTATGGCGTTGGTACTAATACTAGGTAGCTACACCGGCTATCGCTTATTTGAGTTGCGCCGCTTTAAGCCATTACTAGCGCGCGATAACACGCCATCGAGCGACGCCTAATATGCTTGCGAAGCTGGCCAACAAATTAATAGATGGCATTCCGTTTGTGCGGAATATGGCCGCGGTGCAATTGCACCGCAAAGGTATATTGGGCATGAATAGACGCAATGCCCAATACATAAGCCCCAACAACGCCCGCTACTTATTCCCGCTTGTAGATGACAAGCTACAAACGAAAAAGCTCGCCATAGAAAACGGGGTGAATGTACCCACCTTGCTTGGGGTGGTAGATAACCAGCACGATGTAAGCATGTTGAGCGAACTAGTAGGGGGCTTAGATAGTTTTTGTATCAAGCCGGCTAAAGGTTCGGGCGGTAAAGGTATACTTATTATTGCGCGGCGTGAGGGCGATCAGTTTTTCCGCTCCAATGGTCAGCCTATTTCTATGAGCGACATAGAGCGTCACGTATCCAATATTTTGGCGGGGTTGTTCTCGCTGGGTGGGGCAACCGATGTGGCGATGATGGAATCGCTAATTGTGGTAGAGCCAGAATTTAAAAATTACAGCTACGAGGGTGTGCCCGATATTCGCGTGATTGTATTTCGCGGTGTACCGGTTATGGCCATGATGCGCTTGTCGTGCGCGGCGTCCCACGGCAAGGCCAATTTGCACCAAGGCGCTGTAGGTGTGGGTATCGATATGGCCACCGGCAACGCTGTAAACGCAGTGCAGCGCGACAAACCGGTAAAGTACCACCCCGATACCGAACAAGATTTAATGCAATTAAATATTCCCCACTGGCATCAACTTTTAGAGCTGGCCTGCGAGTGTGCCGATATGACAGGGTTAGGCTATTTGGGGGTGGATTTAGTTATCGACGCCAATATGGGCCCAGTGCTTTTGGAGCTGAATGCTCGACCGGGCCTCTCCATTCAGATAGCAAATAGCGCGGGTTTAGTGCCGCGCCTAAAGGCTGTAGAGGGGCTTTCTCGGCCAGAGCGAATGAGTATAAAACGGCGAGTGGAATTCGCAGGTAAGCATTTTTCGGCTAAACCTCTGCTTTAGCGCTTCAAATGCGTGCAAACAAATTACCTTAAGGCACGCCAGCGGCGGGTTGATAAGGTATAATGCGCGATCTTTATGCAAAACGACTTAGTTTCGATCCCATGACTGTACAAGATTATATGCTTACGTTGGGCAAGCAGGCTCGCGCCGCTTCCCGTCAAATGGCTTCTGCCGATACCGGCAAGAAAAATGCTGCGCTATTGGCTATTGCCGATGCGATTAACAGCGCCCGCGATACCATTGCCGCTGAAAATGCGCGTGATATGGAAGCCGGTCGCGCAAATGGCCTAGATGCCGCGCTACTGGATCGCCTTGAGTTAACGCCCGAGCGCATCGACGGCATGATTGAAGGCCTGAATCAGGTTGCCGCGCTGCCAGACCCCTGCGGTGAAATCACCGATTTAAAATACCGTCCCTCTGGTATTCAGCTAGGCAAAAAGCGCACGCCGCTTGGTGTGGTGGGCATTATTTACGAATCGCGTCCTAACGTAACCGTAGATGCCGCCAGCCTATGTTTGAAATCTGGCAACGCTGCAATATTGCGCGGCGGCAGTGAGGCGATCCACTCCAATAAAGCTGTGGCCGTATGCATAGCCGCGGGCCTTAAGGCCGCGGGCTTACCCGAAACAGCCGTGCAAGTGGTAGAAACCACAGACCGCGCGGCAGTGGGTGAGTTAATCACTATGACCAAGTATGTAGATGTGGTGGTGCCACGCGGCGGCAAGAGTCTTATCGAACGCATATCTGCCGATGCGCGCGTAAGTGTTATTAAGCACTTAGATGGCATTTGCCACGTGTATGTGGATAAAACCGCAAATTTAGACAAAGCGTTTAATATTGTAATTAACAGTAAAACCCACCGTTACGGTGTGTGCAACGCAATGGAAACCATGCTGGTAGACGAAGCTATAGCCGCAGACTTTTTACCTCGGGCGGCAAAAGAATTCGCGGCACGCGGTGTGGAGTTACGGGGTTGTGAAAAAACCGTGGCCCTGTTAACCGCCAGTGATATTCCTGTTGTTGCAGCGCTTGAAGAAGACTGGGATACCGAATACCTCGCTCCCATTTTGTCTATTAAGCTTGTGGCAAATATGGATGAGGCTATTGAGCATATTAATAACCACGGTTCTCATCACACCGATGCACTGGTTAGTGAAAACTATACCCTTGCGCGCAAATTCTTAACCGAAGTGGATTCCAGCTCGGTAATGATTAATGCATCCACTCGTTTTGCCGATGGCTTTGAATACGGGTTGGGCGCAGAAATTGGTATTTCTACCGATAAAATACACGCGCGCGGCCCTGTGGGCTTAGAGGGTTTAACCTCGCAAAAATGGATTGTGTTTGGCGACGGTCACATTCGCAACTAATGACATTTAGTCGAGGAATGTGGCTTGGGTAAAGCACACGCTACACCGCAATTACTTTTTGGCGGTACATTTAACCCCGTGCACAATGGCCACCTTGTGTCTGCAATGGCGGCCCGCGAGGCCCTAGGGGTGGATAGCGTAACTTTGTTACCCTGTTATGTACCGCCTCATAAAACAGCCCCTACAATAGCTGCTGAGCACCGCTTGGCGATGTTGCAGCACGTTGTTCAAGAAAATAATCACCTGTGTATAGATACCTGCGAACTCGATGCGGGTGAGTCTATATTTACGGTTGATACCCTTGCCGCCAAACGCGAACTTTGGGGCGCAAGCGCGAGTATTATTTGGTTAATAGGGTGGGACTCCCTGCATAATCTTTCGCGCTGGCACCGTTGGCAGTCACTGCTAACATTTGCCAACCTTGCCGTTGTTGAGCGACCATTCGCGCAGAGCGACGATATTAATAGCTTGCCGCCAGCGGTTAGAAACTGGTTGCAGCAGCACCGAGTTAGCGCCAAGCAGCTTACCCAGCAGGCCAATGGTGGCGTTGCTTTGTTGCACACACCGCGAATTGAGCTTAGCTCTAGCGATGTTCGTCAGCGCCTTGGTGCTCAAAAGTCCATTCAATATATGGTACCCGCGTGCGTAGAAACTTACATTCGCGCGCATAAGCTCTACACTCATTAAAATACGTCATAAATAGGTTAATTCATTACATGCAAAACACGCAGCTTGCCAAATTAATAAACGATGCGCTGGAAGACTTAAAAGGCCAAGACATTACCGTACTGGATGTAACCAGTTTGAGTAATGTGATGGATACATTGATCATTGTGACGGGTACATCCAACCGCCACGTAAAATCGCTTGCTAATAACGTAGTTGTTGATACCAAAGCGAACGGACACCAGCCAATTGGTGTCGAAGGGCTAGACGGTGGCGAGTGGGTGCTAGTCGATTACGGCGATACCGTTGTGCATATTATGTTGCAACAAACGCGCGATTTTTATGAGCTTGAAAAACTTTGGTCAACCGCACCTGCGGGTCGCCAAACCCCTTAGTATTAATTACTCGTTTGTTCGATCGTTTAGGTTGGCGCTTTTATGAAAATAAGTTTAATAGCCGTGGGTACTCGTATGCCCGCTTGGGTGCAGGATGGCTACCAAGAATACGCTAAGCGCTTACCTAAAGAGTTGACGCCAGAGCTGGTTGAGCTGCCTCTGGCGGTGCGATCCAAAAGCACCAACACTCAAAATGCTATCGCCAGCGAGGGCGACAATATGCTCAAGCACATTGGCTCTAACACGCGCACCATCGCGTTAGATGTGCTGGGTAAATCGTTTAGTACCGAAGTGTTATCGCAAAAATTAGCCGATTGGCAAATGGATGGCCGCAACGTAAATATTTTAATTGGCGGCCCAGATGGTTTAGATTCACGCTGTTTGGCGCAAGCTGACGAAAAGTGGTCGCTATCTGCTTTAACCTTACCCCACCCATTGGTGCGGGTACTGTTAATAGAGCAGTTGTATCGCGCTTGGACCATTTTGCAAAATCACCCTTATCACAAATAATAAGCGTTGGCATAAATGAGCTGGGCAGCTAAAGACCTGCACCGATTTAAAGATCACCACAACGAGGCTAGGGTATTTGGCGGCCGCGTATTTGTGGCGCTTTTTTTCGTGCTGGTTTTATTTGGGGTGCTTATTGCGCGCTTTTACAGCCTGCAGGTTGTGCAGTATCAAGATTACGCCACCCGCTCCGATTTAAACCGCATTCAAGTTCGCCCAGTACCGCCCAATCGCGGTTTAATTCTCGATCGCAACGGCGAAATTCTTGCCCTTAACTCTCCTAGTTTTACCTTATCGCTGGTAAAAGAGCGCATTAAAAACCTGGAAGAAACCCTAGCGCAAATCGATGCCTTGGTGCCTATTTCCGACAGCGATCGCGAATCGTTTTACAAACTGCTCAAGCAGCGCCGTCGCCCCTACGAGCCCACACCACTGCGCTACAACCTCACCGAAGAAGAAATAGCGCGCATTGCGGTAAACGAATACCAATTAAACGGGGTGGAGATTCAAGCGCAATTGGTGCGCCAATACCCCAAAGGTGAAGTGTTTGTGCACGCGGTTGGTTATGTGGGCCGCATTAACGAGCGTGAACTTAGCCGATTTACCCAAGAAGAATACGAGCTGTACACCGGCACTCACAGCATAGGTAAAACGGGGCTAGAGCGGCAGTACGAAATGGAATTGTTGGGCCGTGTAGGCTCCGAGAATATCGAAACCAATGCACTGGGCCGCGTGCTTAAAGTGTTGGATCGCACCGACCCAGAGCCGGGCAAAGACTTGCAATTGTTTTTGGATAGCAAAGTGCAACAAACCGCGCTGGAGCAGCTTGGCGATCAGCGCGGTGCAGTGGTGGCCATAGACATAGAAACAGGCGGCATACTGGCGTTAGTAAGCACGCCTAGCTACGACCCCAATTTATTTGTTACCGGTATTAGCTATAAAGATTACAACGCGCTGAATCAGTCGAAAGATTTACCCCTGTTCAACCGCGCAATTCAAGGCCAGTACCCGCCTGGTTCCACGGTAAAGCCCATGCTGGGCCTGGGAGGTTTAGAAAGTAAAATCGTAAACTTCCGCACAACTATCTTCGACCCCGGTTTTTATCAGTTAGAAAACGACGAGCGTTTTTATCGCGAGTGGAAAAAGGGCGGCCACGGCTCGCGCGTGGACCTACGCGAGGCGATTGTTGAATCCTGTGATATTTATTTCTACGACCTATCGTTTCGTATGGGCGTAGATAAAATGCACGCCTTTGGTTTGAATTTTGGCTTGGGCAGTCGCACAGGCTTAGATATTCCCAGTGAGCGGCCGGGTAACTGGCCTTCGCGCGCTTGGAAGAAGGGGTATCGCGGTGTTTCTTGGTACCCTGGCGACAGTTTGAACATGAGTATTGGCCAAGGCGATGTATTGGCAACACCGCTGCAGCTTGCTGTTATGACTGCAACGCTGGCAACGCGAGGCACATTAATTAAGCCGCGTTTAGTGAAGCAAATTGGCGATACGCCTACCGAAAAAGAAATACTCGGTGTATTAGAAGCAGATTCTGCCAACTGGGATTATGTACTCGAAGCAATGGAGGGGGTGGTGCATGATCGCAATCACGGCACCGCGCGCGCTATTAGCCGCAACCTCAGTTATCGCATAGCCGGTAAAACCGGTACCGCGCAAAAAGTAGGTATTGCGCAAGATGCCGAATACGAGAGCGATAAGATCTCGGCGCGCAATCGCGATCACGCATTATTTGTCGGTTTCGCGCCAGCAGATAACCCCAAAATTGCGGTTGCAGCAATTGTAGAAAACGGCGAATCGTCGGGTATTCCCGCCGCCATCGTTAAGGAGGTGATGAATGCGTATTTACTTCCAATGGAGGGCGAATAAATGAGTCAAAAGCAGGATTTCGTTCGTCGTATCCCTGATTCAGCCCACCACTTTGGCCGCCCTACGGGGCTGTGGCAGCGCATTCACGTAGACCCGCTACTGCTTATTATTTTACTAGTGCTGTGCTGCTTTGGCTTATTAGTGCTGTACAGCGGTGGCGGTCAAAGCGAGCATATTGTTAAGCGTCAGTTAATAGTGTTTGGCGTAGCCTACTCAGTAATGTTTGTTGTGGCGCAACTAGACTTGCAAATGTTGCGGCGCTGGGCGCCGTGGTTATATGTGGCGGGTGTGGGGCTGTTAGTGCTGGTGTTCTTTTTTGGTGTAGGTGCCAAAGGGGCGCAGCGCTGGTTGAGCTTGGGCTTTATTCGGTTTCAACCCTCAGAAGTTTTAAAGCTGGGCGTGCCAATAGCAGTGGCTGCGTTTTTTAGCTCTAAGGTTTTGCCGCCCAAGTTTTTACATATTTTAGTGTGCTTGGGTATTATATCTGTGCCTTTTGTACTTATTTTAAAACAGCCCGATTTAGGCACCTCAATATTAATTGCTGCTTCTGGGTTAATTGTTTTATTTTTGGCCGGCTTGCAGTGGCGTTACATTATTGGCTGTGTGTTTTTGATTGTAGCCAGTGCGTGGCCAATGTGGACCTATGTAATGAAGGATTACCAAAAGCAGCGAGTACTTACGCTGTTTAACCCAGAGGCCGATAAGCTCGGGGCCGGTTGGAATTCTATTCAAGCAAAAATTGCTATAGGTTCTGGTGGTGTTGATGGTAAAGGCTGGCTGCACGGCACTCAGTCGCAGTTAGACTTTTTACCCGAAAGCCACACCGATTTTATTATCGCTGTGTTAGCCGAAGAGTTCGGTTTACTTGGCGTTTTATTTTTATTAAGCATATATTTGCTGTTGATAGCGCGCGGCTTATTTATTGCGGCTAGTTCACAAAATATGTTTAGCCGTTTATTGGCGGGGAGTATTACGTTAACTTTTTTTGTCTACGTATTTGTTAACATCGGAATGGTATCGGGTATGTTGCCGGTTGTGGGCGTACCATTGCCCCTTGTGAGTTATGGTGGTACATCCATTGTTACTCTTATGGCAGGTTTCGGACTGCTAATGGCAATAGCCACCGAAAAGCGTAAACCCAGTTAACATATTAGTTATGCCCCGCGACGTATTCGCGCGACCCAACCATAAAAAGGCGATTTAGATGTTTTCGACTTTAAAAAAAGTATTCTCCACTACCGCTTTAGCGGCAGTGATTACTGCAAGCCCGCTCGCGCTAGCAGATTATTCCGAGCACCCAGAAGCTAAAGCATTTATTGCCAAAATGGTAAATGAATACGGCTTGAGCGAAAAAGAAGTGGTGCGCATTTTAAAAGATGCCAACAAGCAGCAATCTATTTTGGATGCTATTGCGCGCCCAGCGGAAAAAACCAAACCTTGGTTTGAGTACCGCAATATATTTTTGGGTGAATCTCGAATAACTCAAGGCGTAGAGTTTTGGGCCGAAAACGCCGATACCCTTGCCAAAGCCAGTAAAGAGTTTGGTGTGCCCGAGCAAATTATTGTGGCTATTATTGGTGTTGAAACACGCTACGGGCGCCACGCTGGTAGTTATCGTGTAATAGACGCTCTTACTACCTTGGGGTTTGATTACCCACCGCGGTCCACCTTTTTTGCCAAAGAGCTCGAAAACTTCTTATTGTTGACCACCGAGCAAAAACAAAACCCGCTAGCGCTAAAAGGCTCTTACGCGGGGGCAATGGGCTACGGCCAGTTTATGCCAAGCAGCTATCGCGCTTACGCAGTAGATTTTGATGGCGATAAAAAAGCCGATATTTGGAACAACCCCAAAGACGCCATTGGCAGCGTGGCCAACTACTTTCGCGCCCACAAATGGCAAACCGGCGAGCCGGTTATGGTTAGGGCGCGCATTGCTGAGGGCTACGACGAGTCTATATTAGATTCGCGCTCACGGCCGTCGCTTACAGCAACCGAAGTGGCCGCAAAAGGCTTTACGCCTGTCGATGTAGAAATACCTGGCGATACCAAGGTGATGCCCATTGCTTACGACGGCGAAAAGGGCAAAGAATATTGGCTGGGTTACGATAACTTTTACGTTATTACTCGCTACAATCGCAGCCATATGTACGCGCGCGCAGTGTGGGAGCTGAGTGAAGAGATTTTATATCGCCATAACAGCCCAGCGCCCGCCTCGGTGGCCACACCTTAAACGCGCATTTTATAGGGCAATACGTTTTTGAAATATCCGTACATGCAGTTCCACTTGGTTAATCGCTGGGTACTTGTCGCGCTATCGGGCAGCCTGCTTGCTTTTGCAGGCTGCAGTACCTTGCCCTTGGTGGTAGAAGAGCGCGACAGTGGGCCGAGTAAGCCGTTAAGTGTGGATCATATACCAGAGCCGGTGCCGCGCTACGAGCCACGCACCCGCGCCGGTAATTACAGCCCCTACACTGTACTGGGTAAAACCTACCATGTAATGGATAACCCCGACGGTTACCGCGAGCGCGGTGTGGCATCGTGGTACGGCAACAAGTTTCACGGCCGACGCACCTCCAACGGTGAAATTTACGATATGTACGCGGTTACGGCAGCGCACAAAACGCTGCCCATTCCGAGTTACGTGCGGGTTACTAACCTCGCCAACAACCGCTCTATTATCGTGCGGGTGAACGACCGCGGCCCGTTTCACGGCGACCGTATTATCGACCTAAGCTATACCGCTGCGCGCAAACTGGGCTATGCCAACGCCGGTACCGCACATGTGACGGTTGAATATATCGATCCTAAAAAGTACGCAATTACCCAGCCTGGCTACACGGTGCCAGTCAACGATACCGTGTTAGACGGGGTGGCCCCAGCCCCTTCACCGGTAGACGCCGGCGGTTATCAGCTGCCAGAGGGCACCTTTTTGCAGGTGGGCGCGTTTGGCTCGTTGCAGTCTGCACAAGCGATGCAGCAAAAAATCAATGCACTTACCTACTACCCCGTGATTATTTTGCGCCCAGGGGAGGTAAAGGCCTACAAAGATAAGTTTTATCGCGTCCAAATAGGGCCTATCGACAACAATTTGGCCTTAATCACTATCCAAGACAAGGTAATAAAAGCGAATTTGCCGGAACCTCATGTGGTAAACCGCACTCAATAGATATAACCGAGGCACAGCCATTCGGGTTTTTATAGGTTTGCTGCTACAATAGCGGCCCTTTTACTTCGAACGCTGGCCTCCACCTCGTTAAACCTCCAAAACAAGGGTAATTTCTTCGCCAATGCTGACCTCAATGCGCTCCTTCGTTGTTTGCTTACTCGCCACGATTTGTGTACCTGTATTCGCAGCTCAAGTTATTGTGCCTGCGCCCCCAGAGCTTTCTGCTAAAGCGTATTTATTGATAGACGCCGATACCGGCAAGGTAATTGTAGAGAGCAATGCCGATGAGGTAATGGAGCCTGCAAGCCTTACCAAAATGATGACCAGCTATATCGTTTCGGAAGAAATAGAAAGCGGCCGCTTAACAGAAGATGCGTTAGTGCTAGTGAGTGATGACGCATGGCGTCGCGGTGGTTCGGCAAGCGGTAGCTCGACTATGTTCCTCGACCCTCGCAGCGAAGTACGCGTTATTGACTTGTTGCGCGGTGTAATCATTCAATCTGGTAACGATGCCAGTATCGCGCTAGCGCAACACATCGCTGGCGACGAATCTGCCTTTGCCGATGTAATGAACCAGCAGGCGCAGTTATTAGGCATGAACAGCACCAACTTTGAAAATGCCACAGGCTGGCCAGCCGAAGGGCACGTAACTACTGCCCGCGACCTCGCTATACTTGCGCGTGCGCTCGTTAACGACCACCCAGAGCACTACGCGCTTTACTCCGAAAAATACTTTAAATACAACGGCATAAACCAGCCTAACCGCAACCGCTTACTGTTTCGCGACGACAGCGTAGACGGCATGAAGACTGGCCACACCGAATCTGCCGGTTATTGTTTGGTGGCTTCTGCTAAGCAAGATGATATGCGTTTAATCTCGGTGGTTCTGGGCACTAAATCCGACTCGGCCCGCACCCAGGATTCGCAAAAGCTTTTATCCTACGGTTTCCGTTATTACAAAACCTACACCTTGTACAACGAAGGTGAGGCTATTAGCGATGCAAGAGTTTGGAAGGGCTTAACCGACAAAGTTAGCTTAACGGTAAATAGCGATATCGAAGTGACCATTCCTCGCGGCGCACATAAATCGGTTAAAGCTGTTACCCGTGTAGATTCTATTATTGAAGCGCCTGTGGCCCCCGGCCAAATTTTAGGTAGCCTACTGCTTAAACTCGAAGACGAAGTGCTAGCAGAATACGACCTAGTGGCTGCCACCAAAGTGGATGAAGCCGGCTTTTTTGCTCGCACCTGGGACAGCATCATGTTGATGTTTGAAGATGATGAAGAGGCAGCAAGTGAGTAATCAAGAACCGCCAAAAATTGAATTTCCGTGCCCCGACTACCCGATAAAAACCTTGGGTGTGGCCAGTGATGAATTCTTAGATGTTGTGCTGGCTGTAATGGATAAGCACGCCCCGGGCTTCGATCGCGATAAACTCGAAGTGCGGGCTAGCAGCAAAGGCAAGTTTCAATCCTACACCGTTTACATTACGGCTACTGGTATAGAGCAGCTGCAAGCCATACACGAAGACCTTAAAAAACACCCTGGCACGCGCATGGTGATGTAACTTATAGCTGCGCGCTCACAAGGTGTGCAGCTGTAAATACCCAGAAAGCTTAAAAGCAAGCACCTTCAAATTTGTGATGTACCGCTGTGACCGATTTGCCCATATTGCACGTTAAAAACCTAGGTAAAGCCGACTACCAGCCCGTGTGGCAGGCAATGAAAGACTTTACCGATGGGCGCGATGCGCATACACCCGATGAGTTGTGGCTGGTAGAGCACCCCCCTGTATTTACACAGGGCCAAGCGGGCAAAGCCGAGCATTTGTTGGCCCCAGGCGCGATTCCGGTGGTAGCCACAGACAGGGGCGGGCAGGTCACATATCACGGCCCAGGCCAACTCGTGGCCTACCCCTTGCTGGATTTACGCCGCTTAAAAATAGGGGTGCGCGAGCTTGTTACAAAAATAGAGCAATCTGTTGTGGCATTGTTGGCCGAATATAAGATAGATTCCGCGCCCAAAGCGGATGCGCCAGGTGTGTACGTAAATGGTGATAAAATAGCCTCTTTGGGCCTGCGAGTGCGCAAAGGGTGCAGTTTTCACGGTGTAGCAATCAACGTAGATGTTGATTTGGCGCCCTTTAACCAAATTAACCCCTGTGGTTATGCGGGCCTTAATATGACCCGGTTGGTTGATTTAGTTGATACAACCAAACAACCAGTAGTATTTAGCGATGTGGCCAAGCGCTACACGCGAATTTTATCCAACATACTTGGGCTAACCGCCCAGCTAAAAGAGTAGTAGCTGATGAGCGAATCCTCAGAGAACAACACTGGCGTACAAAGCCATGAACCCAACGCGGCCACAAGCCAAGAAAGCGTAATGATGTCCGATGCAATAGCAACCGACGGCGTGCCTGTTAAACGCACCCGCCGCATTAAACAGGGCGAAAAACTGCGCGATGCCGATAAGGTAGAGCGTATCCCCGTAAAAGTAATTGCAACGGATAGCATGCTGCGCAAACCCGATTGGATTCGCATTCGCGTAAAAGCCGACCCCGAAGTGGATCGTATTAAAAAACTACTGCGCAAAAACAAACTGTCTACGGTTTGTGAAGAAGCCAACTGCCCTAACCTAAGCGAATGCTTTGGCGGCGGTACTGCTACCTTTATGATCATGGGCGATATCTGTACTCGTCGCTGCCCTTTTTGCGACGTGGGCCACGGCAAGCCCAACCCGTTAGACGAGAATGAGCCAAAACACTTGGCCGAAGCTATCGCCGATATGGGCCTCAAATACGTGGTGGTTACCTCGGTGGACCGCGACGACTTGCGCGATGGCGGTGCTCAGCATTTTGCCGACTGTATCCGTGAATCCCGTGCGCTTTCGCCCAACCTGCAGGTAGAAATTCTCACCCCAGATTTTCGTGGCCGCATGGATATAGCGTTAGATATTCTCGCCAACGAGCCGCCCGATGTATTTAACCACAACCTAGAAACCGTGCCGCGTTTGTACCGCGAGGCGCGCCCAGGTGCCAATTACAAATGGTCGCTCGAGCTGCTTAAAAAGTACAAAGCGCTTAGGCCAGAAGTGCTTACTAAATCTGGCTTGATGGTAGGTTTAGGGGAAACCAAAGAAGAAATCTTTGAAACCCTGAAAGATATGCGCGAACACGATATAGACATGTTAACCATCGGTCAGTACCTACAGCCGTCGCGCGATCACTTGCCGGTTAAACGCTATGTAGAGCCTGCAGAGTTTGACGAGTACACCGCAATGGCAGAGCAGCTAGGCTTTAAGCACGCCGCTTGTGGCCCGCTTGTGCGCTCGTCCTACCATGCCGATAAACAAGCTCACGGTGAAGAAGTTAAGTAATTGCCGCCTTCGGGGTTACTTAACGGCTACTTGTAGGTTCAACTGGTTTTTTCTATCACCAATAGCGGTATACAGTGACTCCCATTCGCATTTCTAATTTGCGGGACTACCCCGAATGGCTAACGCAGGTTAGCCAATGGCTACACAGCGAGTGGATGGCTCGTTACGGTGAAGGTGTATCTGCGCAAGCGGTAGATATAGATCGCCGCGCGCGTCTTGAAAGCCTGCGCAAGCACCTAGAGCCTAATGCGCTACCGGTAAGCTTTGTAGCACACCAAAACGAACAGCCTGTTGGCGTTGTTAGCTTAGTGCGCTATCAGTCCGAGCAAGTGCCCAACCCAGCCGTATGGCTAACCAACCTATTTGTACTGCCCAATTACCGCAAGCACGGTATTGGCCAAAGTTTGCTGGTAAGTGCGCAAACCTACGCCAAAAACATGGAACGCGGTAACAAAGTTGTACCCTTTAACGCCAAATTACAATTATTTACCCACGACCTTGCCGCTTACTATGGCGAACGAGGCTGGAAGAAAAACCGCGTAAGCATATTGCATGGCTTGCGCGGCGACATTATGGAGTTTGACTTGCGTTCGCGCGGTTAAATTAATGGGTTGTGTCACTGCAACTTGAGCTAGCTTAACAAGCGAATTTCTAGGTGCAGAAGGCGATAACTATAGTGTTTAGAGCTACACTTACTCAAAGCCCGTACTCTGTTCGCTGCCAATGAAACGATTTTTGAATATAGGAATAGGTTTACTTTTCATCTTCGGTGTATCTGCTAACGCAGAGAATGGGCCGAGCTTGCTTGTTGATATGAGCTTAGAGCAGCTACTCAATATTCCTATTAAAACGCGCCACTTTACCGAGCAGTTAAATAGTGCGCCGCGCCCCCTCTCTGTTTACACCGATTCTACACTGCACCGTAACCTTGTTCATTCATCCTACGATTTAAGTTTGTTAGTGCCCAATTTTTCAATGCACCGCAATTTTGGTCGCTATCAAGAGCGGCCTGTTATACGTGGCGTGGCATCCATCGTGGGGGAGTCACCTGCGGGGATTCTTATCGACGGAATAAGCGTATCGAATATGACGCAGTCGATACCCATGCGGGGTTTGGAGCAAATTGAAGTGCTGCGCGGCCCAGAAGCGGCTCTGTACGGGCGCGCTAATTTTTCTGGAGCGATTAATTTTGTTTACAAGCGCCCAGTGCAAAATAATTATGCAATTGTTAATAGCAAGTTTGCGAACAACCTATATCGCACCTTAGATTTCGAAGGGAATATAGCGCCCACGAATACGACAGGCTTGCTGTTAACAGCGGTTAAACAATCCAATTCGAATAGTGTTGATAACAATCTAGGTGATACCACACGAGGCTACGGCGCCGAGCAAACCCAAATGCTAAGCCTCGCTGGCACTTGGCAGCCGAGTGAACACCTCGCTTTTTATTATCGTGCAACCAAGCAAGACGATAATGATGGTCACATACCCGCGTATTTGCAAAACCGCGAGTTTAACAACTGCTATTTAGACACAAGCATTCAATACTATTGTGGTGAATTACCTGCACCTAAGGCTGTGGGGTATAACTCGGCGGGCGCACCTTGGGATCTATCGCTTGAGAATACAATAGAGCGTCAACACCTAGAGGCGAGCGTTACACAAAATAAATTTGATATAACATTTACACATGCGCGCAGCAGTTTAAATAATGCAACCGGTTTTGACGGTGACTTATACGAGCTGCAAGGCGTTTATACCCAATTAAATAAGCATAGTACCGACATCACATCGCAGGTTATCTCTAACATTTATTTCGATACTGGGCGTTTACTTATTGGGGCGTCGCACTATTCGCTAGATAAATTTAACCAAACTAACAACGCCTTCGACTTTGGTGGCCCAATTTCGGTTATGGTTGGCGCGGCACAATCTGTTTATATAGATAACACTTCTTTATTCGCTAGCGTAGATAAAGAACTGGGTAACGATATTAAATTAAGCGTAGATGTGCGCTATAGCAAAGATGAAATTGCCTATAGCAGTCTTGATAACGGTGAGACCTACAGCGACGCTAATGTTTGGCACAGCGTATCGCCGCGGGTAAATGTTTCAAAGTTATTTAACGTGGCACCGCTAAATAGCCAGTGGCTAGCGTATATTTCTATGGCGAAAGGGCGTAAGCCTGGTGGCTTTAACGATAACCTCGAGTCACTCGCATTCGAAAACGATACTGAACGCGCGCGCATACTAGGTTTTAAAACTTTCGAAGAAGAAACGTTAATAAGTTACGATATTGGTTTGAAAGGTGAGTTAATTGCGAATAAGGTTTTTTTTAGCACTAATATTTTTTACTACGATTGGCAGCAATTACAGTTAACGCAAAGCCTAAGTTATGTAAATGACAGCGCGCAAAATGTACGTGTTACTACCATTGCCAATGGTGGCAAGTCTCACAACATGGGTGCGGAGCTAGAGCTAGAAGCGGCTTTGACTAGCGCTTTCTCTACGCGGTTAAATATGGGTGTTACCCAAACTGAACTAAAAAATACAGCTACAACAGCGCATTTAGATTTAACCGGCAATAGCGATGTAAGCGGAAACCACATTCCCAATGCGCCTCAGCTAGATGCCTACGTTGGGCTGTACTACCAACGAGCGCTTGCCAGCAATTTACACCTTTCACTGAGTAGTACGCTTGCTTACGAATCTAAGCGCTACGTAGCCGAGCACAACTTTGCCACCATTGGCGATTTTTACCGGCTTAATCTTATGGCGAGTATAGAGCGCGATAATTGGGGCGTATCGCTATGGGGCAAAAACCTTAATAACGACACCACGCCAGAATCCGCTGCGCGCTTTGGCGATGCCGCTACCTTCTTTCAAACCAGAGCATTTGGCATAAGTTTGGCAGAAGAGCGTCAGGTTGGGTTGGGCGTTAGCCTTAGCTTTCACTAGCCGGTAATTGTTGTTCGTTTAGTGAGCAGAAATAACTGAATCCCGTCGCGGTTTTCGGTATACTCCCCCCGTTTTTTACCCCCACTCTTTCTGCCGGATACTTCATGACTGTTAATACCTTCGACCCCTCAAAGGCTAGCCCCGTTACCCATGCATCAGATAGCGCCAGTAAAACCCCTGAGCCTAACGCGGTTGCAGCACCAAGCTCCGAGTTAGGCAACAGAGTCGGGTTTGTATCCTTGGGCTGCCCAAAGGCACTAGTGGATTCCGAGCGCATTCTTACCCAGCTTAAGTTGGATGGCTACGACGTGGTGCCAAGCTATAACGATGCCGATGTGGTGGTAGTTAACACCTGCGGCTTTATCGATAGCGCCAAGCAAGAGTCCCTCGATGCTATTGGCGAAGCCATGAAAGAAAACGGCAAGGTGATTGTTACGGGTTGCATGGGCAAGGGTAACGATGCCCAAGTTATTAAAGAAACTTACCCCAATGTATTAAGCGTAACTGGCCCGGCGGCTTACGAAGAAGTAATGGGGGCTGTGCACGGTTATATACCGCCGAAAAAAGAGCACAACCCACTTATCGATTTAGTACCCCCACAGGGTGTAAAACTTACACCGCGCCATTACGCCTATTTAAAAATTAGCGAAGGCTGTAACCATCGCTGCACATTTTGCATTATTCCAGATATGCGCGGCGACCTAGTTAGTCGACCCATCGGTGATGTATTAGGTGAAGCCGAACGCTTAGTGGCAGCGGGCACCAAAGAAATTTTAGTTATTTCACAAGATACCAGTGCTTACGGCGTAGATGTAAAATACCGCACCGGTTTTTGGCAGGGTCGCCCGGTTAAAACACGCATGCTTGAAATGTGTGAAGCGTTGGGCGAGTTAGGTGCGTGGGTGCGTTTACATTATGTGTACCCATACCCGCATGTAGATAACGTAATACCACTTATGGCTGAAGGCAAAATTCTGCCGTATTTAGATATTCCTTTTCAACATGCATCGCCACAAGTATTAAAAAATATGCGTCGCCCCGCGCACCAAGAAAAAACTTTAGAGCGCTTAGCCAAGTGGCGAGAAATGTGCCCAGAGCTTGTATTGCGTTCTACATTTGTTGTTGGCTTTCCCGGCGAAACAGAACAAGATTTTCAAATTCTTTTAGATTGGCTGCAAGAAGCACAATTAGATCGCGTAGGGTGTTTTGAATATTCCCCCGTTGAAGGCGCAAAAGCGAACGCATTACCCAACCACGTGCCCGACGAAGTAAAACGCGAGCGCTGGGAACGTTTTATGGAAACCCAGCAAGCTATTTCGGCAGCCAAGCTCAAACAAAAAGTCGGCTACGAAATGGATGTGATAATCGACAGTATCGACGGCGATATAGCCACCGGCCGCACTTATGCCGACGCACCAGAAATTGATGGTGTAGTTACCTTTAGTGGCGCAGCAGGTATGAAAGTAGGTGAGTTTTCTGCGGTAGAAATAACCGGGTCGGATGATTACGATTTGACTGGTATTGCGGTAGAAGATGAGCAATAAAACTTAATTGTCACCTAGCGTTTGACGCCCCTTTAGCGGCGTTAAGCGCTTGGTGCATATTATCCCTTTCTTTTTGTTTTCTTAATTTCTTTCATTTCTCCCATTCCTCAAATTCCTCTCATTTTTATCACTCCCCTTATTTCTCGATAATTTATTTTGCTGTCTGTTTAGCGTCTTAAATTCCTTGGTGATTAGCGCGCCCATTTTTTGTTGTGTTTACTTACTTTTCTTAATCTTTTGCTAGGCTTTGTAGAGCACAAATGGATAACCATAAATGGCAGCCCTACTAGTAAGCCGCTGCGAGATACATTAATGGTTTGGTGTTGTTATTAAAATCACATTAATAATAAGGATTTTTCGATGCTTGACCTGCCTTTAGGATTGAATTTACGTATTGCAGCGGAAGCAGATACCCCTTTTCTTGCGCAACTGTACCGAACAACGCGGCAAGACTTACAGCAAATCAATCAAAACGAAGAGTTCTTAGATGCGTTTATTAATATGCAGTTTAATGCGCAGAAAACTGGCTATAGTCAGCAATTTCCAAATGCTATTTACTGGGTTGTCGAGCTGCACGATTTGGCAATAGGTAAGGTTACATTGGATTTCACTTCCGATTTGGTTCATCTCATTGATTTCGCAATCGACCCCAAATTCCAAAATAAGGGGTACGGACAAGCGGTTGTTCAATCGTTGCAAATGGCAGCGCAAAAGGTGGCGGCGCCGTTGCTTATTAGCGTAGCGAAAGATAATTACTTAGGTGTAAAACTGTATAAGCAGTTGGGGTTCACTTTCGATGCTTCTTCTCCTTCTGCAATGTACCAGCGCATGATTTGGTACCCAGAATCCATCAAACAATATTCATTCTCTTAATAACAAGGAAAGCGTATGACCGAATTAACGTTATCAATAGCCAAAAAGCTAGAGGGAAAAACCGTTACTTTGTCGGGCGATACTTTAGACGAAAGTGTGCAAGCGAAAGTTGCCGAGGTTACACAAAACACCTCAAATGGCGACGAGTGGGAATGTTTTAGTGTGATTCTTGATTTAGGCGAAGCCCCGCCAGAGTTTAATCAAGGCGTTTATGCCTTTGATTCCGATGAGTACAAGAATGAAAATATTTTTGTGAGCCCTAATAGCTTTACAGAGTGTGAAATTGTTGTCTCTAGAAAGATAGTAAAAAATTAATTGATGCGAGTTAATTATTTAACATGAGTTAAATAACGGAGAGCACTATGTCAGAACCTTTTTTAGCAGAAGTCAAGGTGGTTGGCTTTAATTTCGCCCCGCGCGGCTGGGCCTTTTGCGATGGGCAAATAATGCAGATTAGCCAGAATCAATCGCTCTACTCTTTATTGGGCACAAATTATGGTGGTGATGGTCGTACGTCGTTTGCTCTGCCCGACATACGTGGCCGTACACCTATTCATAGAACCGATGGCCACGCGTTGGGGCAGAAGGGCGGCAGTGAAGTTGTAACGCTTACAGCTGCTCAAATTCCAGCACATAATCATGCTGTAAAGGCTAGTACTAGCGCGGCAAACGTGTTGCCTGTTGGCGATACTGCCGTTTTAGCGGATACCAGTAGAGACCTTTATGCCGACGCAAGCCCCGCTAATTTAGCTGCGTTAAATAGCGGCACCATCGCTAATACTGGCGGAGGCCAAGCGCATAATAATATGCAACCTTATTTAACGTTAAGTTACTGCATTGCCCTGCAAGGGCTCTTTCCTTCTAGAAATTAACAGGAGTTATTTATGTCAGAACCCTATGTTGGAGAGATCCGAATGTTCGCTGGAACCTTCGCCCCTAGAGGCTGGGCTTATTGCGACGGACAGTTATTAGCCGTTTCCCAAAATGATGTATTGTTTTCATTGTTGGGTACTATTTACGGGGGGGATGGGCGCACAACATTTGGCTTGCCAGATTTGCGTAGTCGAATTCCATTGCACCAAGGAATCGGCCCTGGGCTTAGCCCAAGGCGACTAGGCTCAAGGGGCGGATCAGAAAGTGAAACGTTAACCGCTAACCAACTCCCAAGCCATTCCCACGATTTCCACGCTTCTAGCAGCTCCAGTACCGAGGAGGTGCCGGTTGGGCGGGTGGTGGCCGACACAACTCAAACAGGGCTTAGGTACTTAAATAATAGTACACCAGACTCTAATTTTAGTAGTGCAGCAATTGATAGTACCGGCGGTAGTCAACGCCATACTAACCTAATGCCGTCGCTCTGCATTCACTATATTGTCGCGCTTATGGGCATCTACCCAACGCGTAGTTAGGAGAAATACACATGTCTGAACCATTTATTGCAGAAGTGCGAATATTTGCGGGTAGCTTCGCGCCTAGAGATTGGGCGTTTTGTGACGGCCAATTGCTGCCCATTGCGAACAATGCAGCGTTGTTCTCATTGATTGGCACCACCTATGGTGGAGACGGTCGCGCTACAGTAGGCTTACCAAATTTACAAGGGCGCGCAGCTATGCATCCTGGGCGAGGGCCTGGTTTGACTGCTCGGCGCTTGGGGGAGAGAGTAGGCGTCGAAACTGTGACGCTAAACGAGGCTCAAATACCATCGCATACCCATCAATTACGGGGTAGCTCCAGTGCTGGCGCTGAGACAGTCCCTAGCCCCACGGCTTCTATGGCTCAGCCCCGTGGCGGTAGAATTTACAATAATCAAGCACAAACTCAACCCCTAGAATCATTGGCAAGCCTAGCCGCAGGGGATACAGGGGGTAGTCAGTCACACAATAATATGCAGCCCTATATTGCTATGAATTTTATTATTGCATTAATGGGCTTATATCCAAGTAGAAGCTAAACTGAATATGTACGTTTAACGCGTTAGCCATATTTATAGGCTAACGCTTTGTTTGAATTATTTAGGTTGGGCCTCTAATTCGTATCAATAATCTGCTTGTTCTTAAAAAACGCGCAAAAGTTATGGCAAGCTCAGTTGCCTTTTTTGCGTGCATACTTTTTTCATGTGCCATCTCGGTAAGTTTTGCGATAGAGCAAGGCTTTGCTGGTAACTATTTCTCGCCATTCGAAACAGAGGTTCGTCTCGAAAACGCTTATTACAAAGTAGAGCAAGCGCAGAGAATAATTCTTAAAACGGGTGCAAATACATCTGTGGCCGCTGTGCTAGCTATTTCAAACAACATTCAAAAAGCGCAGCTTATTTTTTCTGGCGATAGTTTTAACTATTACCTATTACTGATTGAAAATAGCTTTGACTCTACATACCAACAAGTATTAGCTAGCCCTTTAGCACTGCTCGCGCAGCCAGATATATACCTTAAAAGAACAAATGAACCGTTTGCCACAACGCGGGAGTTAAAGGCCGCGCCAAGTGGTGTCGAAAAGAATACCGAAAAGAATGCTGAAAAGAGTACAGATGCAAAACCTGTAAATTCTAATCATTCAGTAATGAATAACGCTAGGCAAAAGGTACAACCCGTGAATATTGCCATCATAGATGATGGAATATTACTTAAGCATCCTGCGTTGGCGCACATCACCCCACTATTTAGTTATGACGTTCAATCGCAAAGCTTAGATGCACAACACAAAACTAAACTAGATGGGCATGGTACTCGAATTGCCGGGGTTCTATTTGCTAAAGACGCAAGCAACCGAGTAAGTGGTATGGCCGCCGATGCCAACCTAATTGCTATCCGCTCGCCCAGTGGGTGGACGTCCGAAACGTTACTTAGTTTACAGCTCGCGCAATTAGCGGGCGCGGACCTAATTAACTGTAGTTGGGATATGGTAGTACTGGTGGAACCTATTGCCGATGCTATTCGCCATTTAAGCATGAATGGCCGCGAAGGAAAGGGCACGGTGGTGGTGTTTTCTGCTGGTAACGATGGTCAGCACATACACAAAAGCATGGTTAATATTGCTGCCAGCGGAGCGCTGTTGGTGGGGGCGCTAGGTACTTCCGGCGCGCCGCTTGTATCCAGCAATTACGGTGAAGGCGTAAATGTGTGGGCCAACGGCCAAAAAGTAATCACGCTCTCTAAGCGAGGTGGTTACAGTGTCGTTGCGGGCACTTCATTGGCAGCCGCAACAACCACCGGCATGGCGGCACAAATAATGGCTGCTGATTCATCGCTTGATACTAGTCAAATTATTGTAGCGTTAACCAAGAAAGCAGAAATCGACAAAACAACTAATAACGGCAAGATAAATAAAAATGATTGAATCACCCGATGAGCAAACAAACACTTTTGATTTTACTTGTGAATATTCCAGTAACTTACCCGAGTTGCTTAGCGCACTAAATATATCCATTGCGTTTACTTCGTACCAAGCTGGTCGCTTGATGGTGGTAAGAAGCGACGAAAAAAGTATTGATGTGAATTATAAAAATTTTCCCCGCCCAATGGGGTTATGCAGCACCGAAAGTGGGTTAACTCTGGGTACCTTTGCCCAAATTATCAATTTCCATCGAGCCGATAATCTTATCGATCAATTAAAGGCCCCTCTGCCTTCTATTCAAGATGATATTACAGCCCCGCGTATTCACCCTAAAGAGCAGGAAGGGGGCGATAGTGCAGGTGCGCTCGAGGTAATGAGCGAGTTAGATAGTGAACAAGAAGAACGGCACTCAGAACAGCTTAGACTGCAGCAAGAGCGACAGAAAAAATTACACGAAGGCGTCGACCCGCGTGTAGACAGTTGTTTTATTACGCGCTCCAGCCACTACACCGGCATGATCAATCTACATGATATTGATTGGGGGGATGAAGGGCTATGGGTTGTTAACTCCAGCTTCTCGTGCCTGTGCACGCTAGACCCAGATTACAGCTTTGTACCGCGCTGGAAGCCACATTTTATTACCGCCCTAGTGCCAGAAGACCGCTGCCACTTAAATGGCATGACCTTAAAAGACGGAAAGCCCGCCTACGTAACCACGTTTTCTACCTTCGATGAGCCGGGGTTGTGGCGAAAGGGCGATAAATTTAATGGCACGCTAATGAGCGTAGATGGCAACGAAATACTCATTCGCAATTTAGTTATGCCACATTCGCCGCGCTTTTATCAAGATAGCGTCTATTATTGTAATTCGGGCCTTGGGCTTTTTTGTAAATATAACCCTCGTACGGGTGATGAAGAGATAATTGCCGAGCTACAGGGTTTCACTCGCGGTGTCGACTTTTATGGCTCACTTGCGTTTGTTGGGTTATCTAAGGTACGTGCGGGCAACGTATTACATGCGCCGCCCCTAGCTACAAAATACGATGAAACATTTTCTGGGATATGGCTCATCGATTTAAGCACCAATAGCACTATTGGTTATATTAAATTTACCGGCAACGTCGACCAAATTTACGATATTGCCGTTATACCTAATTGTAAGTTCCCAGAGATTTTGGAGCCGTCGCATCCGCGAATGCGCAACCATTTTTGTATTCCACTATAAAATCTTATTAGAGGCCTAGGTATATGAGCCACCCCAAAAAGCCATCGTTAGCAAAAGCCGGTTTTAAAAAAGCGTTACGAGCCACCTTGCCGGCCATCGCGTTGTTTGCGGGTGGCGCTGGTGGTGCTGGTGGTGCTTTTGCCTCTATCAGAAATGCTAGTCAGTCACCGGTATCTAGCCGACGTGCTATCTCTAGCGTCGGGCCGCTAAGTACTGCGGTGCACCCATTACCCAGTACACTGGGTAATACTATTACTCCGTTGCCTCAAAAGCCGGCGCGGTCTGCGTTTGCCGTTTTTGGGGCTGGGGGTAGCGTAGGTAAACAGAGTGCCAATAAAAATGTTGCTAGTACTGCGGTGAAATTTCTACTTGAGCAGCAATTGCTAAATCAGAAAGTAGACGGCAATGCCACTGTCAAAATCGCGTCTACTTCGGGGGATAACGATGCTAGCCGTAGGCGGTTTGCTCATACTTTAGGTACAGCAACTCCATTTTCCGCTTTGGTTTGCGGTGAACCAGGTTACGATACATTTGTGTTCAGTGGTGCGAATTCTGCTAATACTTTTTGTTCTGTTAGCGGGCCTGGTGGATTGACTAACGGCACAAACCTCGCCCAATGCCAAGCGTTACACGATGCCTGTAACGCCCCAGGGCACGGTGCAGCGAACAATGCCCCAACGGTATCCAATGCCCCCACAGACGTCACCGTAACCGAAGATACAGCCAGCAACCTCGATCTATCATCGCTGGTCTTTGCGGATAGCGATGGCGATAGCCTAACTGTCACACTCGCGGTTTCAGCAGGCACCATGGCCGCGTCGACAGCTGGAGGTGTTACTGTCGGTGGTTCAGGAACGGGCACTCTCACCTTAGCTGGCACTGCGGCAAATATTAATACGTATCTTGATACCACAAGTAATATTCAATACACGAGTGCGGCCAATGCAAATGGTGATAATGCCGCTACACTCACCATTACACCCAACGATGGGACGGAAAATGGTACTGCCGCAAACATTAATATCGACATCACCGCGGTTAACGATGACCCATCAGCTACGGGCGTTCCCACCGATATCACGGTTACTGAAGAGAGCGCGAGTAATTTCGAGCTGTCCGCAATTAGCTTCTCCGATGTGGATTCCTCTGGAAACGTCACCGCCACTATAACCGCTAGCAGCGGTACTTTTGCTGCCAGTTCGGGTGGCAGCGTTACCATTGGTGGATCTGGCACCGGTACTTTGACTCTGACTGGGACCATCGCCAACATCAACACCTATTTGGATACCGCCAGCAATATACAATACACCGGTGCCTCAAATGTAAGCGGCAACGATGCGGCGACAGCCGGCCTGACGGTGAACGATGGTGATGGTTCAGGCAATGTGAGCGTGGGCACAATCAATATTGATATCACGGATGTAAACGACGAACCCACACTCACGGCAACAGCCAGTAACCCAACCTTCACCGAAGGTGGCGCAGCGGCGAGTTTATTTAGCGGATCATCCGCGAGCACGATAGAATCTGGCCAAACTTTAACTGGCTTTACTTTAACTGTTACCAATGTGACGGATGGCAGTAACGAGCGGTTAAATGCCGATGGCACAACTATTGTACTTACCCATGGTACAAGCGGTACAACGGCCAGTAATAGTTTGAGCTATAGCGTTATGGTAATAGGCACAACCGCAACAGTAAGTTTTAGTGGAGGCACCGTTTCTACTGCAGCCACACAAACGTTAATAGATGCGCTTAGTTACCAAAACAATAGTAATTCCCCCAGCACTTCTAACCGCGTAGTGACGTTAACCAGTTTAACCGATAGCGGTTCGAACGCTGGGGCAAACGATAACACCGCATCCTTGGCCATAGCTTCCACGGTAACCGTTACCGAAACAAATGATGAGCCTACACTCACGGCTACAGGCAGTAACCCCACCTTTACCGAAGGCGGCGCGGCGGCGAGTTTATTTAGTGGGGCATCGGCAAGTACTGTGGAATCGGGCCAGACCCTTACAGGCTTTGCCTTAACGGTCACTAATGTATCCGACGGCAGTAGTGAAATTCTAAATGCAGATGGCACTGCCATTACGCTAACCAATGCGAACAGCGGCACCACCGCAACCAACAGTTTAAGTTACAGTGTAAGCGTAAGTGGTTCTACAGCAACGGTGACGTTCAGTGGTGGCACGCTGTCTACTGCTGCAACACAAACATTAATTGATGCGCTGAGTTATCAAAATAATACGGCAGACCCTAATACGTCTAACAGGGTTATCACGCTAACCAGTTTAACTGATAGTGGTTCGAATACTGGGGCTAACGATAACGTTGCAGCGTTAGCGGTAGCTTCTACCGTCACGGTCACTGCAGTAAATGATGAACCAACTCTTACCGCAACGGGCAGCAACCCAACCTTCACCGAAGGCGGCGCGGCGGCGAGTTTATTCAGTGGTGCTGCAGCAAGTACCATTGAGGCCGGTCAAACCTTAACGGGCTTTACTTTAACTGTGACCAATGTTTCGGATGGGAGTAACGAGCGGTTAAATGCCGATGGCACAACTATTGTGCTTACCCATGGTACAAGCGGTACTACTGCCAGTAATAGCTTGAGCTACAGTGTTGTAGTGATTGGCACTACTGCTACAGTGAGTTTTAGCGGAGGCACCGTTTCTACTGCAGCCACACAAACATTAGTAGATGCACTTAGCTATCAAAATAATAGTAACGACCCAGATACCACCAATAGAGTTGTTACGCTTACAAGCTTAACTGATAGCGGCTTGAACACAGGCGCCAACGATAACACCGCGTCGTTAGCATTAGCTTCCACCGTAACCGTGACGGCATTAAATGACGAGCCGACATTAACTGCCACTGGTAGTAACCCAACCTTTACCGAAGGCGGCGCAGCGGCCAGTTTATTTAGTGGGTCGGCTGCTAGCACTGTTGAATCGGGCCAAACCCTAACTGGTTTCACTTTAACCGTTACAAACCTAGCCGATGGTTCAAGCGAAATTTTAAATGCAGACGGTACCGCTATTGCGCTAACAGATACAAATAGTGGCACCACCGCAACCAACAGCTTAAGTTACAGCGTAAGCGTGAGCGGTACTACAGCAACCGTAACGTTTAGTGGCGGCACTGTTTCTAGTGCTGCGACGCAAACGTTAATAGATGCGTTGAGCTACCAAAATAACAGCGCCACGCCTGATGTGGCGAATCGAGTTATTACGTTAACCAGCGTTACCGATAGTGGTTCTAATACTGGCGCCAACGATAATGTGGCTGCGCTGGCTCTCGCATCAACTGTTGCAGTTGAATCTATCGACGATGATGGCGATTTAACGGCAGGCAGCGGTGTAAGTGAGCCGGTTAACTTGGGCTACTCTGCCGACACGGTTGGTGAAGCTGTAAATGTTTTTGATTTTACACTCAGTGACGGTGGTGCAAGCGACAGTTTTGATTTGAATATATCTGAAGTGGTTATTCATGTGGCGGGCACTTCGAGCGATACAGAAAGAGCTGCAATAGTGTGGCGCTTAAACGGAGATGACGCTGCAAATGTGACCGGTACTTATAGCGCTGTTGCAGATACCATTACGTTTACAGGCTTGTCGCTGGTTGTTAGTAATGGCGATAGCGAAACCTATACCGTTAACGCGTATTACAGCGATAACACAATAGTAACGCACGGTAATACTATTGAGCTGAGCCTCGATGGAGATACAGATCTAACCGTTGATAGCGGCACACAAATGGGTGCGACATCGGCAGTAGATAACGACACGGGCTTAATTATTATTGATGATATTGCGCCGGTCACTACTTCGGTAAATGTACCGGCGAATGCAACGTATGCTGCATCGAGTAATTTAGATTTTACCGTTAACTTTAACGATACTGTTTTTGTAACTACTGGTAGCGGAACGCCTCGTTTGGAATTAACGGTGGGGGCTACAACGCGTTACGCAAATTATTTATCTGGTTCAGGTTCTTCGGCGCTTTTATTTAGGCATGTAACGCAAATTGGTGACGAAGATACAGATGGCATTAATGTAAATGGAAGTTTGCAGCTAAATGCTGGCACCGTGACAGACTCGGCGGGCAATACTGTAGATGTTACGCTAAATTCTGTTGGTAGCCTTGCTGCAGTATTGGTTGATGGTATTGCGCCAACGCTTGCCGAAGTAACCGCAGTAACAACGCCAGCTAACGATTCCACCCCGAGTGTAACTTTCTCTACTACCGAGGCGGGCACGCTAGCAATAAGTGGCAGCTGTGGCAGTGCAAGTGAAGGTGCGGTTGCGTCGGGTAATAACACTATTAGCCTTACGCAAACGGATAACAGCACGGCTTTAGCTGCAGGCACTTATTCAGATTGTACGGCAACCGTTACCGATGCCGCAGGCAACACAAGCAGTGCATTAACGTTAACTAGCTTTACTATCGATTTAACTGCGCCAACCGTTGCAGAAGTTACCGCTGTAACTACCCCAGTAAATGACTCGACACCTGATGTTACTATTTCGACAACCGAGGCGGGCACGCTTGCCGTAGGTGGTAGCTGTGGCAGTGCAAGCGAAGGTGCGATTACTTCGGGCAACACCACTATTACGCTTACGCAAGCCGACAACAGTACCGCGTTTACTGCAGGCACGTATTCCGATTGTACAATTACCGTTACCGATGCTTCGGGTAATGCTAATACGCCGGTAACGCTTACGAGTTTTACTGTCGATTTAACTGCGCCCACCGTTGCCGAAGTAACAGCCGTTACAACGCCAGGCAATGACACCACACCCAATGTAACTATCTCTACAGATGAAGCAGGTACATTAGCGGTAGGTGGCAGTTGTGGTAGTGCAAGCGAAGGTGCAATTACCTCGGGCAATTCCACTATTGCGCTAACTCAAGCCGACAATAGTTCACCATTAACTGCAGGCACTTACGCAGATTGTACAATTACCGTTACTGATGCCTCTGGTAATGTAAATACCGCGTTAACGCTTACGAGTTTTGAAATTGACTTAACCGCGCCAACGCTTGTCGAAGTAGCCGCAGTAACAACGCCTACTAACGATTCCACCCCAAGTGTCACTTTCTCTACTACTGAGGCAGGTACGCTAGCAATAGGTGGCAGTTGTGGCAGCGCAAGTGAAGGTGCGGTTACGTCGGGTAACAACACCATTAGCTTAACGCAAACGGATAACAGCACGGTCTTAGCAGATGCAACCTATTCTAATTGTACTGCAACCGTTACCGATGCGGCTGGCAATACAAGCAGCGCTTTAGCATTAACAAGTTTTGTAGTTGATACAACCGCTGCAACCGTAGCGGAAGTGACAGCGGTGGTTACACCTGCAAACGACACAACGCCAGATGTAACTATTTCTACCACCGAAGCTGGCACCTTAGTAATGGGTGGCAGCTGTGGCAGCGCGAGTGCAGGCAGCATGAGTAGCGGCAACACAACTTTAACGCTTACTCAGGCAGATAACACCAGCCCACTTGCTGCGGGTACCTACAGCGATTGTACCGTGGCAGTTACAGATAGCTCGGGCAACACTAGCAACACCATTACCCTTACAGCATTTACAATCGATGTAGCCGCGCCAACACTTGCGGAAGTAACCGCGGTGGCAACCCCAGGTAACAATGCCATGCCTACAGTTACTTTCTCGTCTACCGAGGCGGGTACATTAAGTGTGGGTGGCAGTTGTGGCAGTGGTGATGAAGGCGCAATAACGTCTGGCAATAACACCATTACCCTTACACAGCCGGATAACAGCAGCGCGTTAATGAGCAATAGCTACAGCGACTGTACCCTTACGGTGGTGGATGCTTCATCGAACACCAGTAACGTGTTAACCATAAGCACATTTGTTGTGGATGTATCGGCACCCACGCTCGATACCAATTCATCACTAAGTGTGAGCGAAGGTGAAGCGGATGCAGTGATAAGCGCGACTAACCTCGCCGCTACAGATAACCTAAGTACCGCTGCGAATGTTACCTACACGGTGGCAGCTGCACCTGCTAACGGAACCTTGCGTTTAAGTGGCTCGGCATTAGCTAACAGCGGAACGTTCACCCAAGACGACATTGCAAATAACCGCCTCACTTACGATCACGACGGCGGTGAAACCACTAGCGACAGTTTCACATTTAGTCTTGCGGATGGTTTGAGTAATGTGAATAACAACAGCAGCGCTAACTTTAGTTTTGCCATTAGTGTTGCTGCACAAAACGATGCACCGCAAACCACCGACGACGCAGAAACAACGGATGAAGACAACGCCGTAATGGTTGATGTGCTTGCTAACGATGCCGATTCCGATGACGCCATCAACGCGGCGAGTGTAACAATCGTATCTGCGCCAAGTAATGGTTCTACCAGTATTAACACCGCCACCGGCGTAATTACTTATACACCTGCAGCCAACTTTAACGGTGGCGATAGCTTTACCTACACCGTGCAAGATGCAACGGGTGCGACGTCGGCTGCTGCTACCGTTTCTATTACTATTAATTCCGTAAACGATGCACCGGTTGCCGCGAGCGATGTGATTTCGACAGATATCAACACGGCCGTATCAATTAACGTAATAGCTAACGATACCGATGTAGACACAGCAGATGCACCTGATGCCAACACCCTTGTGGTGGTGAATAACGCAAGCAACGGCAGCGCCGTGGTATCTGCGGGGCAAATTGTTTACACCCCAACCAACGGCTTTGTTGGCAACGATTCATTTACTTACACCGTGGACGATAGCAACGGGGCAACCTCAAATACAGCGACGGTAACGGTGACGGTTATCGACCCCAACGTTGTACCTGTAGCCAGTAACGATACTGCAACTACCGATGAAGATACCGCAGTAGAAGTAAATGTATTGGCCAACGACAGCGATGGTGACGGCAGCTTAGTTGCAAGCTCTGTGGCTGTAGCCACGGCACCTAGCAACGGCAGCACAAGCGTGAACGTTGCTACGGGTGCAATTACCTATACGCCAAGCGTCAACTTTAATGGCAGCGATTCGTTTACTTACACCGTAGAAGACAACCTAGGTGCCGCATCGGCAGCAGCAACCGTTACCATTACCGTTGCAAGCGTGAACGATGCGCCGGTGGCGGTAGACGATACGGTAAGCTTGCTGGAAGATGCCTCGCTTATGATTAACGTGTTAGGTAACGACAGTGATGTGGATGGCTCGCTTGCAGCCAGTTCGGTAGCGGTAATAAGCGGGCCGGCTTCAGGCTTTGTGGCAGTAGACCCAGCTAATGGCAGCGTAACTTATACACCGCTAGATGATTATGCCGGCAACGATAGTTTCACCTATCAAGTGAATGATAACGATGGCGCTGCGTCTAATATCGCAACCGTAACGTTAACTATCGACCCCGTTAATGATGCGCCGCTAGCCAATAATGACAGTGCCGATGTGGTGATTGGTGTAGATAAAATTATTAACGTGTTAGTTAATGATGACGATATCGATGGCACCTTAGAGCCAGCTAGCATAGTTGTTACACAACAACCCGTGCAGGGCACTTTAGTGAATAACAACGATGGCACGCTAACCTATAGCGCAAATCAAACAGTCGATGTAACGAGTGGTGATAGCTTTAGTTATACCATTGAAGATAACAGCGGTGCTGTGTCTAACGCGGCTAACGTGCAAATACAATTTGTGCCCGCTGCCGCACCGGCTGTATCGGGTACGCCCGATGCCGATGTGGAAGAAGACGGCAGCTACAGCTTTACACCCGATGTAACAGTAGGCGATAGCAATTTTAACCTTACCTACAGCGTAACAAATGCGCCCAGTTGGCTAAGCGTTAACCCTGTAACCGGCGCATTAACCGGTGAGCCCGGTGCTAACGATGTGGGTGTGTTTAATAATATTAAGTTAAATGTTACTGATGGTGTAAACACTGTGGCCTTACCTGCGTTTAACTTAACAGTGGTGGCCAGAGTGGATAGCGACAGCGATACCATAACCGATTACCAAGAGGGCAAAGATGGCACAGACCCAATGGATGGATCGGACTACCTGGATGTTACCCCGCCACAAATTACAGCGCCCAGCAATATTATTTTGGATGCCGTAGCGCTGTTTACCAACGTAACCACTTCGCAGTTGTTGGGGCTGGCGGCCGACGCCGATACCGCAGAAATCGATGCCGCCATGGCTGCATTAGTAAGCGATAACGTGGATGGCCAAGGCTGCTGCGATTTGTACCCCAAAGGCGCAATAGTGGATAGTTACAAATTAGCGCCCGGCGAAAACAATATTGTGTGGCAAGCCACCGACAACAAAAACAACGTGGCGGAAGTCACCCAAAAAGTTTATATACGCCCGTTAGTGTCGCTAAGTAAAGACACAACAAACGTGGAAGGTGGTGTGGCGAAAATTGGCATAGTACTTAACGGTAAAGCGCCTTTTTATCCGCTGCAAATTCCCTACATTATTGATGTGTCCAGTACTGCTACCTCTGCAGATCACGACTTAGTTGCAGGTATTGCTACATTTAATAGCGGCGCAACCAGTGTGCAGTTAATGGTAAATATTACCGCAGATGGTATTGCCGAAAACGACGAGCAATTAATTGTGCGACTAGACGATAGAACAACCAATGCGCAAGACTTAACAAATGGTTTTGAAGCCGATATTTACGACATAAATGCCGGTGCGCGAACCGTGCACACCTTAACCATTGTGGAACGCAATATTGCACCGCAGGTGGCACTGGTTGCTAAACAAAACGGCGTGGCAACATTATTGGTAAGCCCCAACGGTGGCCCAGTAACGGTTAGCTCTACGGTGGTGGATGCAAACGTAGGCGATACCCATACCTACAGTTGGGCAACGCGCAGAGGCAACCTAGTGGATACAGATGGCGATACAAGTAATGGCTTGTTCGTATTTAGCCCAAGCGGTTTAGCGAACGGCGCTTACAAGCTTTCGCTTACCGTTACCGACAGTGGTGGCGCAGTGGATACCGAAACAATAAATGTTGTTGTAGTACCTGCGCCGCCGGTTTTATCCGCCGCTGTAGATACCGATAACGATGGCATAGATGATGAAACCGAAGGCACCGCCGACACCGACGGCGATGGCATTTCTGATTATCTCGATAACATTGATGCACCCAACGTACTGCCAGAAACGGTAAATGAAACCGATTCCTTCTTAATAGAATGTGACCCTGGTGTGCGTTGCCGCTTAGGCCAGTTTGCATTAGCTGGGCGCTCTGGTGGTGCGCGTTTAGATAAACAAGATATAGCGCAACAAGAAGACTTAATTGAAGATACCGACTTTGCACTACAGAGCGATTTATTCGACTTTGAGGTGGCAGATCTACCCAGCGAAGGGCAATCGGTGAGTGTTGTTATTCCTCAGCAAATGGCCATACCTGCAAACGGTGTATACCGTAAATTTAACAATGGTGTGTGGTCTACGTTTGTGGAAGATGCAAACAACAGTCTACACAGCGCCGCAGGCGAGTTGGGCTACTGCCCACCTCCAGGGGATGCATCTTGGCAAGCGGGGCTAATACAAGGTAGCTATTGTGTGCAGCTTACCATTGAAGACGGCGGCCCCAACGATGCCGACGGTATTGTAAATGGCTCTGTGGAAGACCCCGGTGGCATTGCTGTACAAAACTCGCAATCGGTGAGCACACGCGGTAGTGGTGGTGGCAGTTTAGCGCCCGTGCTTGTGGTATTGCTTGGTGGCTTGGCGTGGGCTAACAGAAAAAAACGCACCGCTAGCACACGCAATAAAAGTAAAAACAACACGCATAAAAAAATCGCCGCGTCTGTTGCTACTGCCGTTGCACTAAGTTTGCCAAGCGAAAAAACGCAGGCATTAGATTGGCAAAATATTGTGCAAAACAGTTTTGGCGAAGTAAGTATTAGCCGAGCCAGTGGCTCCCATAATAAAAGCGATTTTGTGACGGGCATGGCTGCCGACGGCTTAGTTGTAACCCCCACAAAATACGATACGGCCAGTACCGCGTTTCATTTTATGTTGGGGTACAACTACAACGAACATCTCGCAGCAACAGTGGGCTACTTAGACCTAGGTAAAATTGCTGTCGATTTTGACGTGCCATCGGGTAATAGCAGCGCACTGCCCACCGCACTAAAAAATAATTACCCACATACCGGTTCGGGGCTAACCCTAGGTGCTAGGTATACTGCACAAGTTATGCAACCCCTAATGGGCTACGCAGAGTTGGGCGCGTTTGTTTGGCAAGGTGAAGTTGTATCGGTAGAAGGCATTGCCGATACCGAATTGGAAGGTAGCATAGACCCGTACTTCGCTTTAGGTGCATCACTGCCACTCAATAAAGACGCGCAAATAGGCATTAAATATCAGTACCACACCCTCGATGGGCAGGGTGTTTCATTGACGGGTGTTATGGTAAAAATTAATTTTTAAGTCTCTAAGTTTTATACAAAAAGCACTTGTACCACACCGCTTTTGGGGGGATACGAGTGCTTAGTACACCATCGTCCAACACCATAATGGCAGTAGCTTTTTTCTTCGTGTTTAATACATTCTGCGGTTTACTGGATTTACACTAAAGACTTTGTAGCGTGCTATGCTGGCATCTTGATCACTAGCTACAACGGTTTTTGCGTTACCAGCCTCAATATAAAAAGACATTTAAACTTACCGCTATAGTCTGCCTAGTTATGCATTCTCAAGAAACCTCATCACCGTTTGAAGATGACCTTCCTGCTTTAATTGACGCCATATATCGCGCGGAGTCTCGCCGTATATACGCCACGCTTATTCGGCTAATAGGAGACATGCAATTGGCAGAAGAGGCTATGCACGACGCCTTTCATGTCGCCTTGAGTCAATGGCAGGATAAAGGCATACCGGATAATCCGCGTGCTTGGTTGGTATCTACCGCCCGCTTTAAGGCTATCGACCAGTTGCGGCGGCAAACTCATTTAGCTGAGACTCTAGAGGCTATTACGCCCCTTAGCGACAGTGAAGCGCTGGATTGGGATGGCGATATTATTGAGGATGATCAACTTCGCTTGATTTTTACCTGCTGCCATCCCGCGCTAGACCCCAAGTTACAAATCCCGCTCACTTTAAGAGAGGTGTGTGGCCTAACCACTGAAGAGATCGCTAGTGCGTATTTAGTAACCCCATCGACAATGGCACAGCGTATTGTTCGAGGAAAGGCCAAGATTCGTGATTCAAAACTTCCCTTCGAAATTCCTGAACGCTCGCAGTTGGCGCAGCGCTTAGATGCAGTACTAGCTGTTGTGTATCTTCTGTTTAATGAAGGCTACTCGGCCACTAAAGGTGATACTTTGCTTAGAGTGGAGCTGTCATCAGAAGCGATTCGATTATCGCGGCAGTTGCTGGAGCTAATGCAAGATAGCGAGATAGAAGGTCTGCTTGCACTTATGCTGCTGCATCAGTCACGTAGTGCCAGTAGAACAAATTCTGCTGGTGATATTATTTTGCTAGAGGATCAAGACCGAAGTCTATGGGCGAAAGACTTGATAGATGAGGGACGATTTAGAGTCGGCCGCGCTTTCGTTCTCGGGTCGGTGGGGTTCTATACTTTACAGGCGGCTATTTCAGCTTGCCATGCACAGGCGCCCACTTGGTTGGAAACTGACTGGCAACAGATTGTTCAGCTGTATGAGGCTCTGTCGCAGGTCGACCCATCTCCTATCGTGGAGCTCAACAAAGCAGTCGCAGTCTCAATGCTTGAAGGGGCAGAAGCTGGGTTGAAGATCATTACACAATTGATCCGCGGTCAAGAGTTGGAGCAGTATCACTTGCTCCACGCTGCTCACGGCGAATTGCTGAGCCGAACTGGGGAACTAATGGGCGCTCGTTCGGCTTTTGAGCGAGCGTTGTCGCTAACGAATCAGGAGGCCGAGCGACGGGTGTTAAAACTAAAGATGAGTAGGCTCGACGCCATTTAACTGGGCCAAAATGTTCCGGTCTTTTTACTCAGCAGTCTAGAGAGTATGTTGTTAGTGAGTAGCGATTAGATTGTCCCCAACTCCCCATTCTCAAACTTTGCTTAATTATTTTTACTTTTTATTGAGTTCTTTTGTCGAAATCAGCCGTTCCCGTTCGACTACTTGATAGCAACATAGAATTATTAACGCAAACAATGAGGAAAGAGTATGAGAGTTATGGTTATAGTCAAAGCGTCGCCTGATTCAGAAGCTGGCAAAATGCCCAGCGAAGAGCTAATGTCGGCCATGGGGCAGTTTAATGAAGGGTTAGTTAAAGCGGGGCTAATGGAAGCTGGTGATGGCCTAAAACCTTCGCGTGAGGGTTGGCGTGTTCGCTTTGAAGGCAAAGAGCGCACTTTGATCAAAGGGCCATTTGCTGAAACCAATGAGTTAATAGCAGGTTACTGGGTGTGGAATGTGGCATCGATGGAAGAGGCTTTGGATTGGGTGCAGAAGTGTCCAAACCCAATGGAAAATGAAGTCTCGGACATTGAAATTCGCCCCTTTTTCGAAATGGACGATTTCGCTGAACAGGATACTGGTGGCGAGCTGGGCAAGCACGAGGAAGAGTTGCGCTCGGCCATCGCTGTTCAGAAATCGAACGTTACCAGCTACTTGTTCTTTGCTGGGCGTTGCGAAGAAGCGTTAAGTTTTTATCAAAAACATCTAGGCGCTGTGCTTTCTTCGTCTTCCCGTTTTAGCGAATGCCCAGATCCTCTACCTCCAGAGCTACTTGAGGAGGGGTTCGACAATAAAATAATGCACTGCGAGTTCAAGATAGGGGATACCACTTTTTTTGCCTCCGACGGGTGCTCTTCTGCTGAAAAGCCTGGTGGATTTGGGCTCTCTATCGCTTTGAATACCGAGGAGGATGTGAGACGCATTTTTGGTGCGCTGGCAAGCGAAGGGGAAATTGTAATGCCGTTAGGAAAAACGTTTTTCTCGCCGTTATTCGGTCAGGTTAAAGATCCGTTTGGCGTTCAGTGGATGGTGTTGATTGCTGCAGACGCGGCGTCGGAGTAGGCGCAATGGTTGCGCTTAGTCCTCGCTTGCCGAGTCCGTCGAGAGAGCTGTCCATGACGCGTTATATTCATGCTCCGCCCGAACGAGTTTGGTCGGTATTTAAAGACCAGTTGTCGGAATGGTGGCAGCCAAAACCATTACGTACTGTTGTTCACTCTATCGAATGGCGTACGGGGGGGATTTTCGACACCACTATTTACGGGCCGAATGGTGAATCCCGTGTTCGTCGGGGATTGTTTTTAGAGGTTGCTCCCCAGCGACGCATTGTTTTTACCGATGCAATTTTCGCTGACAAGCCCTCGAGTTTGCCCTATACCCTTGGGGTAATTCGGTTTGCGGCCGATAGCGTCGGCACTCGTTATCGGCTAGCCGCGCAATTTTGGTGTACACCTTGTTCGCGGCAGCGTAGCGACACAAAATTGACCGACGCTTGGCGTCTCGCCGCCAAACAGTTCGCCGCACTAGCAGAAGCCAAAATTTAATGGATTTAGCTTTTGGGTGAGAAGCAAACCTTCGATTCACCTGCGGTGTACAACAAACTCAAGCCCATGATAATCCTGGCAAACGAAGATAATTTTGATTGATTAACTGCCGCATTAGAATTAGGAGAGTAAACGTGAAATATCTCGCTTTGGTGTATTACAACGAAGGCACAATACAGGCCATGTCGCAGGAGGAGTGGGACTCCCTCAATAGAGAGTGTATGGAGTGCGTGGAAAGCTTAAGCGCTAGTGGCCATTATATCGATGGGGCACCACTGCAAATGACAAACACGGCCGCGACGTTGCGGGTGCGTAACGGTAAATCCTCCATCACCGATGGGCCTTTTGCTGAAACGAAAGAACAGTTGGCGGGGTTCTATATGTTAGAAGCCAAAGACTTTAATGAGGCGTTGCGACTTGCAGAAAAAATACCGCCTGCTCGATACGGAAGTGTTGAAATTAGGCCGGTACGAGAGTTGGCTAGCGAAGGAAATATTCAATAGTTAAAGGTTAGCTTTGTTGCGAGCATTACGTTATTCACAACCGTCTGTTTAATGCTAGTCAAAATTAATTTTTAAGTGTTACTCGTTTAAATGTATAGATGATTAGCAAATTCTTTCGCTAATCATCTATACCTTGCATGTGCAATTTATTAAAGAGTCCTTTCCTTAATACCCTACCCTTCTAGAACGAATAGCGCGCGCCTAGTGCATAGGTGCGGCTGTAGATGCCGGAGTAGAAGTTATAGATGTCTTGATGTTCGTAGTACTCTTGATACTTTTCATCCGTTAGGTTGGTTGCATCAAAGGTAATAACGAAATCGTCGGTTACATCGTAAGATAGTTGGAAATCGACACTGGTTTCTGCTCTGCGATATATGGGCAGAGGGTTTGCGAACAGGGTTGCTTCGTTTCTTTGACGGAACGCGTCGCGCCAAACATACGATAGGCGAGCGCCAAAATTATCTTTTTCGTAGGCAAGTACTGTACTTAGGGAACTGTCGGAAACACCAAACATCTCGGATTCTTGATAGCCGGCTAAGCTGCCGTCATCGTTGTAAACAGGGTTGTCCTGTGATGAATCTAATGCGGTATAGCTCGCTTGGATACCTAAGCCGTCTAGCGCACCTGGCAAGTTTTCTGGGAAGTACACTAAGCCCAATTCAATACCTGTTAATTCACCGTTTGCCGAGTTATCTGGCAGGCTAAGTATATGGCGGTATGAATCTAGATCATCATCGGGGTAGTCGTAGTAAATTTCAGACTGCGAACCCACAATTAAACCTTCTATATCACGACTGAATATTGTGCCGTATATCGCGTTGCCATCACTGAAGTAATACTCTAAAGAGAAATCTAAGTTTTTAGATACAACTGGTTCCAAGTTAGGGTTACCGCCACCTGCAGTACCGTAACCTATATTCGTTACGTCTTTATTGTAGGTAATAAACGGGTTAAGGGCGCCAAAGTCCGGGCGGCGAATGGTTTCCGTGTATGCAAAGCGCGCCATATAATCATCGAGGAAGTTATAACGTACAACAATACTAGGCAACAATTTAGCGCTGCTGTTTTGCGTCGCTTCGACGGTGGAATAAGGAACGTCGCCTTCTTCGAAATTATCTTCTGGGCCTGCAGTAGCGCTATTAACCAAGCGTACGAAGTTAATATCGGTAGTGCCATCGGTATAGCGAATACCAATAGTACCGTCTATTACGCCTACACCTACTTCATATTCAAAGCTAGCCTGGATATATGCGTCGGCGGTGGTTTCTTCTGCGTCAAATGTTTTTTGCAATGTTAAGTAGTTGCCGCCACCTAGGTAATTGTCATTTTCTTCGCTGTAAAAACCGTATAAATTGCGGAAGTAATCGCGATTGGCAAACATGTAGTTACCATCGGCAATACCCCACTCTGAAGGGAAATCTGCGCGGCCATCAAAGAAATCACTCGTGGTTGTTAGAAAGCCTTCGGGGATTTCGTCTACGGCAATATCTTGCACTGGTGTGCTTACGTTAGAGCCTCTTCCCGCAGAATTAGCAGTGCGAACTTCGTAAAGTAAACCAAAGTCTACTTTAGTAATACCGGCAAAGTCTAAGTCCCAGTTGGCATCGATTTTTAACGTATCTGCACCACCTTCATCTCTTGCACCGTTATCCCACGCTGGTCCCCACGCAAATTGCGATGCGTCGGTTAAGTCTGCTTCATTAACATCAGCTGTGTTGGGATTATCGATATAGGTTAAAGCGGGAACACCGTCGCCACTGTTAAAATCTACATCCATAGCGTAGTAACCGTGATTTAAACGGATGGCAAAAAACTCGCTTTTGAATACACTTTTTTGTGTATAGGCCTCTGCAGATAAGTGGAAGTTATCGCCTATATCCCACTCGCCGCCAATAGCGTACAGATAGCTGTCTGTTTGACGGATGGAAGCGTCGCCACTGTGGAAGTTGGGATAGGTATCCGGAGCGCCGTAAACCGTTCGCTCTTTTACAATGTTTGTACCTTCATACAATAAAATGTCATCGTTAAAGTCTAGGTTGTAAGTGGAATCCACAAAGCTAAAAAACAAGCTGTTGAAGTCTTGTTGGCGGTAACCGTTGTAGAAGGCTTCAAAGGTGTATTCTGATGTTTCGTTAGGTGCGAATTGTACCGCTATATTGGCAGCAGGGCGTTCGCGTTCGCCTGAAAAATCCGACGCAAACATTGCGTCGCGCGATAAAATATATTCTTCTTCAACGCCATTTACTATTAATGTGGAGCCAGCTGCAAAAGGCAAGCCTGCTTCTAGCCCTGGCTCCCAGCCAGAGCCGATTCGCGCGAAAGGTTGCGCTTCTGGGCCGCTAGGGTCTGAGGTAAAGTATGGGAACGCAGCACCAGAAGTAATCGATTGGTCTCGAAAGTTTGTGGTAGCAGTGGCAACGTTTAAAAGCGCACCAATTTCACCAAAATTAAAATCCCAGCGGTTGCTAATTAGCGCTCCTATATTGGGGTCGAATTTGCCTTCTTGGTCTTGATAAATACCGCGCGCATTAATTACAACCTTAGAGCCGTCAAAATTAAATGGCCGTTGGGTGTGAACGTCTACTTGGCCCGCTATACCGCTGGGTACTTTATCGGCTGAGCGCGTTTTGTATACATCTACACGTGAAATCAAACTCGCAGGCGTGTCTGCCATGGTGTAGAAGCGGCCGTTAGAAATATACATTTGGCGGCCATTAATGGTGGTAGTTACATCCGTTAAGCCACGAATAGAGATACCGTTAACTTCACCCGACGCGCGATCGGTAACTTGAATGCCGGGTACGCGCTGTAATGCTTCTACTACGTTGTTATCTGGAAACTTACCAATATCTTCTGCAACAATTGATTCTATTACTTGTACTTCGTTACGTTTAATGTCTATTGCTTTAGATAAACTTGCGCGAATACCTGTAACGATAACTTCTTCGTAGTCTTGCTCTGTTTCGCTTTCTTGCGCAAAGGCAACCGAGCTAAGTAATGCAACCGACGTGGCAATTGCAGTACTGAGTTTTGAAGGTTTAAACATGGATCTTCTCCCATATTTAGGTTGGCGAATTATTTTTACGCTAACCCAGTGTGATTATTCTTGTATAAGGCGGAGAGGCTAACCTCTCCGCGTTCACCGTTTTATTCTGCAGCGCCTTCGGCGAACAGTTCACTTACATCTTCTTGAGAGATTGGGTCATCGAAAATAACCAACTCATCCATCAAACCGTTGTAATTTACATCCCAGAAGTTTGTGGCTAACGCCATTTGGGAAACGCCATTGCCGGTGAAAGTGTCTGGGTAATTAGTTAATTCACTCACTAATTCGCCATTTAAGTAAGCGGAGAAATTGCCGGAATTAATTACAAATACAATGTGTGACCATTGCCCGCTAGGTATTTGCGAACCAATAACGCCGTCATACCATGCAAGGCTACCCGCCCACAAAAGGGTGTTGCCGCCACCAGGGCCAAATGGAGCTAGGCTGATCCAATTGTCGGCCGCCACGTAAGCAAACAGTGCTGGCGTGTACTGCGTTTTCACGCTTGGGTTTAGCCACACAGAAATTGAATAGCTATGGTCGGTAATTAGGTTATCCGGTAATTTCGCGCCGGGACCTGCATCACCCAAGAACTCAATGGCTTGCCCAGAAACGCCTGTGGTGTAGGTGTTCTCGGAGCTCGCAGGTACAACGATACCTTTATCGGCGGCAACGCCTGCCTCAAAGTTACCAGTAGAATCACTTAGGTCATCTTCAAAGCTAAAACGAGCGACAGGCTGTGGTGGAGTATTCGACTTAACGTTAATGTCGAACTCTTTTGTTGCCGTCATGTCACCGAAGGTGATGGTTGCGGTTAACGTTACTGGTGCATCGGGAAGGCCGCGTACAGGGCGGTTTACTTGACCAGAAGTAGGGTCGATTACGCTGCTGTCGGTAGATGCCCAAGTAACTGCTGAGCCAAATGCGCCGGCGAATGGCAGCTCGATATCATCAATAATTGCCGTTAGGTCACCAGAAAGCGTAAGCGTATCTTGAATGATTTGAAATAATTCGGTGTCATTCAACTTATCGATATCTAACGCTTTAACTTGCGCGGCATTCATTGCTTCGTCGTACACTTTAAATTCGTCAATTAGACCGTTAAAAGATACGTCCCAGTAATTAACGCCAAGGGTGAATACGCCGTCTTTACCGAAATAAAGGTTAGCGAGGTTGCCTCCTGCGAAACGCTCTTCACCGTTAATCATTACGCGTACAAAGCCTTCTTGTACGGAAAACGCCATGTGGGTCCATTCGTTTTCTGGAATACGCAACCCGGTACTCGCATCGAACCAGCTGTCTACGCCGTTGTGTAGGTTATGACTCCACAACATAGTGTTGCCGTCGTGGCTCATTGGCAAGAAACTCACCCAGCGATCTGCGAAATACACACCAGCGTCTGTTTCAAATTCATCCACTGCGCCAAAGAAGCCAGCAGTCCATTGGCTAACAACTGTAGGATTCATCCAAAAAGAAACCGTGTAGTTATAGTTGTCAATTAAACCGTTTGGCAAACGCACACCATTGCTGCCGTTTAAGCTTACTGCTTGACCATCAACGCCAGCCGCGTAACCAACTTCGCCTGTGTTGTATGGGCGATCTCCGATTGGCATGGCCGCATCGAAAGTCATCGTGTCATCGGTTAAACCGTCTTCGAAAGCAAAGTGCGCAGTTCGGTTGAGTTCAACACGCTCTGCTACGGTTAAATCGATGGGGTAGGTGTAAGTGGTGGTTTCGCCGTTTAACGTTACGTTAGCGGTAAGGGTTACGTTTTGGTCGCCTGCGCCAACACTTGGGCGAATAACTCTGCCGGTATTAGTCACTAGGTCGCTATCACTGGTTGTCCAGGCTATTTGGGCTGAGCGAGTTGCGTGGTTGGGTAGAGACAAGCGATCTTTGATGCGTGCTGGGAGTGCAAGTGCAGCTTCAATATCTGCAGCAACTTCCGCAGAAGATTTTTCTTGCATCTTGATACCGAAAATAGATTCGTTATCACTATTCGTCGCACTAAATGCAACGGTCATACGCTCTTCGGCGGTATCCCATTGCCATTTTGCAACACCTTCGTAGTAGCTACCATCTAGGGTTATTGCAATACGCTCTGGCTGATCGATAAACACTTTGTAAGAACCGGTAATGTCACCAGTTATTTGGCGGCCGCGATCGGTAAATTTGACATAGATAGATTCGTTCGCGCTGGTGTTTGTTTCGGCACCTTGCATAACCAAGCGGTAGTCGCCAATTACATCACTAGAATCTATTTGGTTGTCGCCGTCGATTGGGGCATAACGTAAAGGTGATGCAACTAACCAACCGTCGTTGTTTACCCACATTTCGTGTACGCGTACTGCGTGGCCATTGCCGGTATCAGGGAAGCGGGTGTGCGTAACTAATAGGTGTTTGCCTGTTTCTTCGTCATAAAGTGCTGAGTTGTGGCCCGGCGCTAAGTAACCCCATTCGGCAGAAGTGTCGCCCAGTTGGGATTTAAAAGTAAAACCACCTAAAAGTTTACTGCCGTAGTCGTTGGAGTCGACGCTAGTTGGGTTACCTTGGTCATCGACAGATACGATTACGCGCGCTCCGCCTTCCCAAATACCTGCGTCTGCATTCCATGTGGCAGCCATATCGTTGCCTGCTGCATCGAGGTAGGGGCCTTCTGGTGTACGTGAACGCGCTACACGGATGTTGTAGCCTTGGCGATAGTCGAAACCACCAAAGGATACAAACAAGTAGTAGTAATCGCTTTCAGGGCTGTAAATAACGTAGCTGCCTTCAATCGAGCTAAATGTCCCTTCGCTACCAGCTATGCGCTTGCCAAAACCTTGGCCAGCTACTGGCATGCCTGTGGCTTCATCCAAATCTAACAGGTAGATACCGCCTGAATAGGAACCGTAGGTCATCCACAGGTTGTCGTTTTTATCGTAAAAAACGGCTGGGTCTATGGCATTTGGTAAGTGAGCAGGGTTATAGCTCGTTATGTTCTCGCCTGTTGCGGGGTCTACTACAGGGTAATCGCCTGCTAGCTCTTCATTAGTGTGACCCGAACGAAGAAAGATGCCCTGATTTACATAAGGCCCTTCTGGGTGATCTGCCACGGCCAAGCCCATGTATGACCTGTGCCAGCACACCTCATCTACTTCAACGGTATTTGGGTTATCTTGTGCGCAGTGGTTGTAGTAGAAGTAGTATTTTCCGTCGGCTTTAGACTGGATAACTTCGGCAGCCCAAGAGCCAGTAAAGTTAGCTGACCACGCAATGCCTTCTGCTGCTTCACCGGAATAATTGTGGTTAAAGAGTGGGCTTTCATCTACCAAATGGTTGGCGCCTAACGAGGAAACAACCGTCCAATTCATTAGATCTTCTGAACGCGCAGCGGCTAAATGAGAGCCAAATACATAGTAATAAGACTTACTTTCTTCGCCTTCGGTAACTACAGCCTTCAAAATAGATGGGTCGTGAATGGCAGCATTGCTGTATGCGCTACTGTCGCTGATGGTGGGTGTGGGGTTGGGATAACTAGTTGTTGTGTCTAGCGCTACGGTGTTAGGGACATTGTTCTCTCCCGATCCCCCGCAACCAGAAACGGCCAAAATCCCACTCATTATGAGTGATACTTTAAGTTTCATGTGGTGAGCCTCTCATTGTATATATTGTTTTATTGTTATCTATTGCCATCTGATTTGGCCTGATGGCGCCTAAATATCAGATAAATCGATTTTGCAATAGTAATACAATAATATCAATAGGTAGTTTTTTGCTCACCTCCGCCCAGTAACCATGCCCATTGTGGATGAGGTGCCTGCTTTAGGAGCGCTTGAATCATTCATTCAATATAGATGAGGCTGGATGTATACGGGCGAGGTAACCTGCCTAAAGGCGTGATTATCCGGCTGTCGGGCGGGTAGAGCGGTTGCTGGGGGCGATTCATTTAGGGTTATGTTCGGTGTTGAAGTCAACTCGACCGGGTAGCTGATGCGTTAGACCGTTGAAGCAAGAGGGAATTATGCAGTAGCATACTTATAATATAAAAGTATAGATGTGGCGGTGTGTGAGGTTTTGGGCTTTTCTCAATGTGCATCCCTGTATTGTGATCTATGCTTTAGTAAGTTGCTTTGGCACAGGTTTACCCCTGCCCCGCCATAGTGAGTGCTACGTAACGCTATGAATTATAAATAAAATATGCCAAAAACTAACCCTCCATCACTAGCCAGTCGCGCAAGCTTGCACGGTGGTTTAGCGTTTGAATTCGACTTTCCCAGTGCCTCGTTAGAAGTGCTTGCGGGTAAAATGCCCGCTTTAATGGCACTGGCTACTACAGAAGGGGCGCTAATCTTCTCCAATGGCCATTTTGAATTGCTAGATGGAGCTGGGGATACGGTTGAGAGTGATACTGAGGCCGGCTTGTTCCCTGCGCCTTTACGTCTCTCGCTAACTAAACAAGCCAACCCTCACGATACTGTTTTTATGCAAGCGCTGCGTTATTTAGACGGCAGCGAGCACATCTATGAAATACACCGCTTTAAAGTGCCAGCAGTAGAAGAGGGGCGCACCGAGCTTATTTGTACGCTTGGGGTTTGCCAAACTTCCCCCACCAATACTTCACCCCCGCAATTTGACCCGTTAACCGGCTTGGCTAATCGCGCGCAGTTGTATGAACAGTTACGCCGAGCCATAGATTACGGCCGTGTGCATCGCGAGTGCGTAACGGTGATGATGCTGAATATTGATCGTTTTAAAAATATAAACGATAGCTTAGGTGTGGGTGCCGGCGACGATGTGCTAATTCAAATATCTGAAATATTGCGCAATGTATTGCGTGATAACGACACCGTAGCCCGCTTGGGTAGCGATGAATTTATTTTGCTGTTAGATAAGGTGGATAACCCTCATCACATAACCAAAATTGCAGATAAAATTTTAAACGCTATTGGTCAGCCGTTAAATATTTGCGGTCACGAAATTACCTGTACCGCAAGCTTGGGGGTAAGTCAGTTTCCTATTCATGGCGACTCAATCGATTTGCTGCTTAAGCACGCCGATGAAGCCATGGCGCGAGCAAAAAGCGAAGGTAAAAATCGCTATAAAATTTATACCGCACAAATGAGCGAGCGCACAGTCGATGCCCTGCTAATGGAAAACGATTTGCGTCGCGCACTAGAGCAAGATGAATTTATTTTGTTTTATCAGCCGCAGGTACATTTGCGCACTGGCAAAATTATTGGGCTAGAGGCACTTATTCGCTGGCAGCATAAAACTAAGGGCGTTATTTCGCCGTTAGATTTTATTCCACTAGCAGAAGAAACAGGTTTAATCGAAGAGGTGGGTGCATGGGTGCTTGCTCATGCTTGTGAACGTTTTCATCACTGGTTAAAGCAGGGGTTGAGTTTAGGTAAGGTGGCAGTGAACTTATCGGCACGTCAATTTAGGCAAGCCCACTTTGCCGAAACGGTAGTAGAGGCGTTAAATAAAAGTAAACTTCCTCCGCAATATTTAGAGCTGGAAATAACCGAAAGCCTAACTATGCAAGATACCGACGAGGTGTTGCAAACGCTGGGCTATCTAAATAAGTTAGGGCTTTCTATTGCTATTGATGATTTTGGTACTGGCTATTCTTCTTTATCCTACCTTAAAAAATTCCCTGTAAATAAATTGAAAATAGACCGCACATTTATTCACGACGTGGGTTCCGAGCTAGACGATGGCGCTATCGCCAAATCGATTATCGACCTTGCTCATAATATGTCTATGCTTGTAGTAGCAGAGGGCGTAGAGCGCTTAGGGCAATCTCGCTGGTTGTACGATCAAGGTTGTGATCAAGTGCAGGGCTATTATTTTTGCAAACCCCTCAGTGAAAATGAACTGTTAAAGCTGCTCTATAGTGAAAAAGTATTTAGAGATAGTAATGGCGATTGTTTTATTGTTTAGGGGCTAGTTTACAGATTGCAGCGTACAGAACGCAGGGTGAGAGTGGTGTATGGGTAGGCAGTGGATGATATTTAAAAGGTATTTTGTTTTGGGGTGTGTGGCGTTTCTTTCGGTATTGGCTTCGGCTGGTGAGGTAAAAAATAGTGGCGGGGGGATGTTGGATTTTAATTTTTACCCCTACTTAAGTAAGGCCGAGAACGATAGCGTATTCAGTTTGAATATGGCTTCTGGGTTGCCAAATAGATTTAGTTATTTTGGGTTTATTAATTTTTATAACCAGCAAAATGAAAATGAACTGCAGGATACAGTAAATTTTTACAGCGAATTAAATTTACGCTGGAAAGTGGCAGAAACATCGCCACTCGATTTAACCCTGCAGCAAGTTATGCGCAGCAGTGAAGATAATGATCGCACACGTTTAGGGGTGCGCTGGCGCTTAAATAATACCTCCCACCTTGAGCAATTCTTTCAGCGTATCCACGCAAAATGGTCCATTAATTTACACGCCGTGCAGTTTGACGATACAGACGCAAATGAGTGGCAGTTAGAGCATGCCTATTCCTTCTCTTTTCCGGCTATAAGTAAGCGCTTGTATGTGGCGGGTTTTATCGACCACACTTTTAATGAAGATTTGCCTCCTACCTTTCCTTCTAACCCTATTGTTAGCGAAACCCAAGTTGGCTGGCGCATAGTAGAAAATTTCTACGCTATCTACGAATACCGCATCAATCAATATCGCATAGATAGCGAAGTGAATCATGCGGTGGGTGTGGAATATAAGATGAAATGGTGAAGGGATAGCTGACAGCGATTAGTTTACAGCTTACAGGGAGGGCCGGGTGTAGCCTGCCTGCCGTGCAAATATATAATTAATTAAAAACTCCTGAGCCGAAATCTACGCCGGCTTGTACGCACCATACGCTTATTGCGTCTAGTTCGTTAAGTGCGCTGGAGGAGATGGTTTGGATGTGGGTTGTGGTTTCGAAGGTTTGGCCGTAAAGGTTGGGGCCGAAGCCGCTGCCTTGGTTAAAGTTGCCGTTGGGGCCGGTGTAAAAGTATACGTCTGGCAAGCCACCGCCGGTATAGCTAAAGCGGGTGAATAATAATGTGCAATCGTTTACTACGGTTACGGTACCCGCCACGCCATAGGCGAAAGTGTTAAATTCTGCGCTGGTTCCAATTTTTTCGTGGCTGCTGCCACAGCTAGTATCTGCGCCAAGTGCAATGGCGATATTTTCTAAGGCTGCAACTTTGCTGGGGAGTACACCGCCCGCGCTGGCCACTAGGCTGGCGCTATCGCTAGTAAATGTTGAGCTAGCAAAGTTTAGTGTTATTTGCTCTGCTACTTGGTGGGTGGCGGTGGTAATTTCAATGCCATTATTTGGGTTTTGATCTGCATCTAAGGCAATTAATAAACGCGTAATATTTGCCGTTACCGTGTTAGCGGGGTCGCTATTGCCTGCTAATAAAACGGTATCTATTGTTGCTTGCGCAAGAGTGTTTGGCAGGGCTATATCGCCTATAAAAAATTGAATGTCATCATTTTGTTGGTAGCTAAACCTGCCGTTGGCGCTGGTGTAACCCGTATTGTCGCCGCTTATATAATAAAGCCCGCTTACATGGGTGGTTGCATTTAATTTAAATGTGCCAGTTAATAATTCGGTCTCGGTCTCGGTCTCGGTCTCGGTCTCGGTCTCGGTCTCGATTATCGTTTCGTTTGAAGGGGGCATTGTGGTGTTTGCCGCCCCACCGCCGCAGGCGTAAAGTGCGCTGACTAAAACAATGAGCGTTAAGGTTTTTAAGGGATGTGGTAACGATGCTAGCCGTATGATTTTATAAGGTTTTATTAACGTAGTGATCATGCGTCGCCCATCTCTTACGTGATTAATTGCATGTATAGGGTTTGGTAGTGTGCTTATTTGGGCTTTAGCCTACGCGATTGTTAATAGTAAAACCTCACAGAATTATCACATTTTCTTTTTTAGGGCTAAAAGGCTCTCACCTTGCGGTTAATGTGTGCTTCTGGCTCTGCCAGCCAGTGGCCTTGTAGGTAGTCTATGCCCAAATTTGCTGCAAGCCTGCACACTTCTGGGGTGTAGCAATATTCGGCAACCGTTGTAATTTTTTTGGTGCGTGCAAACTGCACTATTTTTTGGGTAATTTCCTGTGCATCGGTATCTTGCTCTAAGCGTGCCATTACCCCTCGGTCAATTTTCACAAAGTCTATGGGTAGAGACATTAGTCTGTCGAAATTGGAGTAAGCTTTGCCTAAGTCATCAAGCCCTACTCGGCAGCCTAGCCTTTTTAAACGCATTATAAATTGGCTTAGGCTTTTCTCGTCTACCAAACTGTCGGTTTCCAAAAGTTCAAAATGCAGTTGTTTAGCAATACCAGATTGAGATACTAATTTGACAATTTTATTTGCCAGCTCTGGGTCGATAATGTCGTGGGTAGAAAAATTAATAGAGAGCTCGACTTTTTCTACGCGGGATATGTCTATAGCTTGCTGCAGCATGCTTAAGGTAAGTAGGCCGTAGTTGCGCGAGCGCTGCATAAGTGGAACAAACTCATCGGGCAGCATTATTACTTTCCCCGCGTCATCGACTATTCGGCTCAGTACTTCGTATTTTTCTATATTGCCAGTGCGTGCATCCACAATGGGGTGAAAATAAGCTATTACACGGTTGTTTTCGAAACTGTCTTTTATTAGCTGTATTTTTTTAATATTGCTCAGGTAGCTTTCTGGTAGAGATTCTGTCGAATTGTAAAAAATAATACTGGTGTTGGTTTCTTGGGCTTTGCGCAATGCGAGCTGAGCTAGCTCCAAAGGGTCGTCCAGTTCTGCGGTAACACCAATATGCAAATCCAAAGCAATCATGTTGCCGTCTGGCATGCGATATTGGGTTTGGCTTACACAGTTATAAAAGTCGTTAAAAACGTGTAGGTTTTGCTCGTTATGAAAGTGCTGATCAACAAGTACCGCGAACTCATCGTTGTGAATATGATAAACGCGCATATTTTTAAGTGAAGGGTGGGTGTAATTGGCAAGGTTGTAGGCAAACTCGCACAGCAGCATATTGCCAAAGGCTTGTCCATAAGAGCTAGTAACGTAATAAAATCGATCGATATTTAGCATTACTAAATGAGGGTGAAAGCAGGTGGCAAGGTCTTTCTCTAATTGATTTTTGTTTGGTAAGTGTGTGAGCGGATCTTTAAAGTATGCCTGCTCGCGCAGGGCGATATTTGCTAAAAAATTACGTCGGGCAATTAAAATAAAGGGCAAGCATAAAATGGTAAGCAATACACCATTCGCCACAGCGCGTTGCATGCTTTCCATTGCCAGTGCATGTACTGCAGAAATATCTAAATCTGCGCCCACTATGTATACCGTACCGTCTTCGGCTATGCGCGGTAAAAAATACGAGCGGAAAGACCCCCATTGGTCGGTATATTCTGCGCTGGTTGGCTTTAAGGTTTGTATCGCCTTATTAATTTGAGGGCTGGCATCGTCGTATTCGCTCCAGTATATAAGCTTGTACTGTTTGCTTTCAAACTCTCCTGGCGCTGCGCTCGAGCTTGTGAATCGCAGTTTGCCTTGGTGTTGTACTAGGGTGTAAACGTAGGCAAGCTGCATTTCTTGCGCAAAGCTTGTGAGGGTTTTGGCTATTGCTTCTTCTTCGGCACGCGACATATGTTGCACTAGTGGAGCGCTGTGTAGCTTCGCGGGTAATAGCCTGTCGCTAGCCGTTGCCGCTAGGGCGAGCTTTTGGTCTGCATGATCTAGCAGAGTTTGAAAATGAGTTGTGTAGTTGGCCCAACCGAACAGCGTTAAACCAATACAATAAAAAGCAATAAATCCAATAGGAAGAGCCAGTTTTGACGGGATCTGCATGTATTTTGCTTCCTTAGTCGGGGGCCTTGGGCTAACTCGTTGCTTATATTTCACTTGCTTTAACTACTGCCATTCAACCTTAGCTGGCGATTACATGCAAATAGTCTGGGCTTTTATTGGCTTCTATAGGTTACACACGGGCAGCACAACTTAATGTGCGTGCGTGGTAAGATGCGCATCTCTTAATTATAGGTAATAGAGTTGCTTTATGAAGTGTTGTGTCATCGATGTATCTGGTCAAGAGTTTATCCTGTATTTTAATGACGATATGGCACTGTGCGATGTGCGTGCAAACGGCATTACTTGTGCAATATCTCAAGATGCGACGAGCGGCGAAATAAGTGTGCACCTTAACGAGCACGGTGTAATTAAGCTTGTGCTGCAAGCTGTTGTAGGTGATGAAACTGCCGTGGGCTATCGTGCTTATTTGAGCGATGCGTTTGTGGGTCAGGGGGCGGCCAGCTTGCAAGACGTTGACGCTTCCATGTTGCAAGCGCAGGTATTAGCTGCGCCGCAATCAACAGGTGTAGCTACGTCGCGATCACAAGGTAAGTGGTTAGCTATTGCCGGCATTGGTTTTAAGCTGCTTAAAACGGTAAAGGTTGTAAAGGTGGCTTTGTTAGCTGCATCTGTTGGGGTGTACAGCGTAATCTTCACGCCTCAATTTGCTGTGGCATTGGTGGCCATTCTTATGTTCCATGAATATGGCCATATTCGCGGTATGAAAAAGTTTGGCATACCCACCAAAGGTATTTATTTAATTCCGTTTTTTGGTGGTATGGCGATTGGCGAAAAGCACAAGTCTCAATGGCAAGATGTTTATATCTCTATGATGGGCCCTGTATATGGTTTAATTATGACAGTGGTCTTTTACCTTATTTACTCGTTTACAGGCAGCCACTTCGCCGGTTTAGTCGCCTCTATTAGCGCGCTATTAAACCTGTTTAATTTGCTGCCGGTGCACCCGCTAGATGGTGGTCGAGTAATTAAAGCGCTTGTTTTCTCGTACAGAAATTATTGGGCACTGTTAATATTGCTTACCCTTTCTGCCGGCTGTGCAGTATTAAGTGCAATGTTTGGGTTTTATTTTTTGGTGTTTTTTATTGTGTTGGGCGTTATAGATACCTTGTCCGGTTGGCGAGTCGGGTTGGAGCAAGATGTAACCCCGCTTACCCCTTACGGTATTTTGTTTAGTTTGGGGTGGTACTTTTTAGTGGTGGGTTTATTTTTGGCTATGATTGTTTTAATTGCTCTAGATGGTTTACCCGGGGCCGAAATTGCTACAAAAGTGTTGTCATCGTAAGTGCTTTTATTGTGGTCGGCGCCAGAGTGTAATTAGTTTATTGCTCGGTGCCGGCTGTTTTGTAACGCTATGCAATACATATAAAAATCAGCCTAAGGCTGTGGCGCTGTAGTTGCCCACGGAAGCCAATACCTAATATAAAAATTATTGCTTTTTCCCATTTGTTTTAGTTTTTAATTCTAAGTTTATTCCCGAATAAGAGACATGTTAGTTTTCTTATTCCCGAGTGCGGCATAAGTGTGTGCGGCGGTAAGCAAAGTGAAGCTAAGTGCTTATTTTATGTGGACAATGTATGCGCTAGCAGCTATAACTTAAGCTCAAGGAGAAAGTTATGGATGCAAGGTTACACGTATTAATCGTAGATGACGCGGTTGATATTTGTCAGTCGCTCGAAATGCAGTTGTTGGACTACGGTGTGTTCAAGGCAAGCTGGTGCTTAAGTGGTGAGGAAGCGCTAGCGCTAATAGAGAAACAACCAGCAAAGTACGATGCAATCTTTATAGACTTACATATGCCAGGAATGGACGGTTTGGAGTTGATGCACCGTCTGAGTGAAATGCAGTACGCAGGTGGCGTTGTTATTATTTCTGCCCTTGGTGCGCGCGCTATCAATCTTACTCTCGAAGCAGTTTCTAATTATCACCTACGTCTACTCGGTTCATTAGAAAAGCCTTTTGATGAATCGCTCGTCGCCTTTATGGTGCGACGCATAAAAAATTCAATGCCCAATGTGTCTTCTCAGGTTCCTTTGTTGCGCAGAAAAGATGTGCTTGAGGCGCTGCGCGCTCGTCAAATGGTTAATTATTATCAACCGCAAGTTAGCTCTATTGATAACCGAGTGGTTGGCTTTGAGTGCTTGGCGCGATTAAATTTAAATGGCGAGGGCTTAATCGGTGCGAACCGTTTTATTGCGGTGGCCGAACGATTCCAGTTAATGGATTTAATTCTCGACTGCCAAATGGAGAATCTCGGTCAAGATTTGGCAAACCTCAAAGACTTGGTTGGCAATGACTGTCGCTTTTCTATTAACTTGTCTGCTCAACAGCTATACAACGATACGCTGCCAGAGTACTTAGCCGATTTGGCGGAAAACTATGCTGTTCCACTCGATTGCCTACGATTAGAAGTGCCAGAAAACCAGGCGATAATGGAAGATAAGCAGCTTAAAAATATTCACCGTTTAAGCATTAATGGTTTTAATTTATCGCTTGATAATTACGGGCAGGGCTACGCTAACCTCAGGCAAATTACGCGCATGCCGTTTAGCGCGGTGAAGTTGAATGCCCAAATGACTGAGGGTATTCACAACGATAAAATTATGCGCCTTATAGTTGAATCTATTCGGCTGCAAACTCAAATAGCGGGCATTGAATTGGTGGCGCTGGGTGTAGTGCAGCCAGAAGATTTACTGGCATTAGCAGATATAAATGTAGATGCGTATCAAGGGCGTTTATTTTGCCCTAGTAAATCTGCAGAAGAGTTGCAGGCGTGGGTGCCCAGCTGGTACGAATCGCAAACCATTAGGCCTTGGTGCTAGGTGTTATTTATCTTGCTTGTGGTTATTTGTAGGTAATTGTAGTTGCTTGTAATTACTAGTAGTTACAGGTGGTTATTTGATATGACGTCGAGCTAGCTTTAGCGGATCATTGCCCGTTGGGTGCGTGGAGTAAAGCTATCTACCCCCGCTAAACTCAAGGTAATATCTAGCAATATTGCCCAAGCATCGCCGCGCGACATACCTTTAATAGTGCGATCAGCAAGGGCGCATTTACGCAGTAGCATATGTAATTTTTTTGCCGATTGCTGGCTTAATGCTTGTTGTACTAAACGCTGGCGCTTGTCCCACACTCCATTGCGTTTTGCCGCTTGGCCGAAGTGCTCACCCGCGTCGGTGGCTTCTTTAATGCTGGCTAAAATGCGCGCTTCGCGAGTAAGGGCCCACAAAATAACGGTAGGTTCGGTGCCTTCACCTTTTAGCCCAAGTAGAGTGCGGCTTGCCGCTTGCGCATCGCCCAGCAGGGCTTTATCTAACAAACCAAATACGTCGTAGCGCGCCGACTCCATTACCGCGGAGGTCATTAATTGGCTATCTATAAGCTCGTTGGTTGCAACTAATTTAAGTTTTTCAATTTCTTGTGCGGCGGCAAGTAGGTTGCCTTCTACTTTGGCGGCTAGAATATCTATGGCAGCGGAATCTGCGCGCAGCCCTGCAGCTTTTAAGCGTTGATCTATCCAGCGTGGTAGTTGCGGCATCCCAACAGGCCATACGGTAACAATACAGCCAATAGCTTCTAACGCCTTAAACCATTTACTGTTTTGCGCGCGCTTATCTATTTTGGGGAATACCAATAGTATGAGAGTGTCTGCGCTTGGTTTTTGGCACAGCTCAACCAACGCTTTACTGCCCGCATCGCCGGGCTTGCCGTTGGTAACGCGTATTTCAATTATTTTCTTTTCAGAAAACAGGCTTAAGCTGTTGGCGCTTTGTAATAATTGATCCCACGAAAACCCTGCATCGGTGTGGTGTAACTCGCGCTCGGTAAAGCCTTGTTTGCGTGCGGCGGCGCGCACTGCATCGCAGCTTTCTTGTACCACTAGGGCTTCGTCACCGGTAATTAAAATAACGGGTGGCAGGGCGTTTTTGATATGGCTGGCGAGTTGGTCTGCGTTGATGCGGGCCATATTAGTTTTCGCTATCGCTTATGGCCAGCAACATTCGGTTTACCAGCTCTTCACGCATTTCTAGTAAAAGGGCTTGTTCTTCTTGCGACTTGGCGGCAATTTGCTTGGCGTCGAAGTCGTAGCTGCGCCAGCTAGATATTTGGTTGGAGGGTACCAGCGTTTTGTCGGCCGTTTTCACGTGGTAGTGAATAGTAAGAATAAGTTGGTATTGGGCGGCAACGCCAGTTTCGGTTACCGCTAGGGATTGTTTCTCTAGGCGCTCGCGCTCTATAACCAGTTTAGTGCTGGCATCGCTATTTATTGCCAGTTGGTTGCTGCGCACAGTATTGTGCAACACTTGCATTAGCGCTGGGTTGCGCTGCATAAATTTAACGCTTAGCGCATTGCCTTCAAAATTGGCGTTGCTGGCAATATTTTCGCTGCCGCGTATTTGCCAGCCGCAGGCGCTTAGGGTTAAGCCCACTAATGCTACAACGCAAAGCAAGCGGTAACGAATTAGTTTGCAGTGTTTCATGGGCTTATCTCTTAATGGTTAGCTGAGGGCTAAGATCAGGTAATGTAGTAATTAAGTTGTATGTAAAGTACAGAGCAGCGCGCTTGTTACAGCGCGCCGCAAGCAGCATTAGTTGGCAACAATGTTAACCAGCTTGCCGGGCACAACAATCACTTTGCGAATCATCTTGCCGTCTATGTGTTTTAAAACACTTTCATCGGCTAGGGCGATTTTTTCCAGTGCGTCTTTATCTGCGTTGGCGGGTGCATCGAGTTTAGCGCGCACTTTGCCGTTTACCTGGGCCACAATGGTAATGGTGTCTTTTACTAGTGCGGCTTCGTCTACGGTTGGCCAAGGCGCATCTAGCACCGCTACTTCGTTGCCAAAGGCTTGCCACAGTGCGTGACAGGCGTGCGGCACAATTGGCGCTAGCAATAACGTTGCTGCTTCTAGCGCTTCGCGCTCAACCGCTAACCCGTTTGGTGTGCTGCGGTCAGCACTGCGGGTAATTTCGTTTAGTAATTCCATTACCGCGGCAATAGCGGTGTTAAAGGTTTGGCGGCGGCCGTAGTCGTCGCTTACCTTGCTAATGGTTTCGTGGGTTTTACGGCGCAGCGCTTTTTGTTGCTCGTCTAAGCTGTTTGCGTCTATCTCGCCTGCGCTGCCTGCTTCTAGGTGGCTGGCAACGGCTTTCCATAGCTTTTTCAAAAAGCGGAATGCACCCTCTACACCCGAGTCAGTCCACTCTAGCGATTGCTCTGGTGGCGCTGCGAACATAGAAAACAGGCGAACGGTATCGGCGCCGTAGGTTTTAATTAGGTCTTCTGGGTCGACGGTGTTGCCCTTCGACTTAGACATTTTAGTGCCGTCTTTTAATACCATGCCCTGACAAAGCAAACGCTCAAACGGCTCGTCGCATTCCACCAAGCCTTCGTCGCGCATAAGCTTGTGGAAAAAGCGCGCGTACAACAGGTGCAAAATAGCGTGTTCAATACCACCCACATACTGGTCCACCGGCAGCCAGTAGTTGGCTTTGTCTGGGTCGAGCATGCTGTCGGCGTTGGGGCTGGTGTAGCGGGCGTAATACCAAGACGACTCCATAAAGGTGTCGAAGGTATCGGTTTCGTGTTCAACCGCTTGGCCGTTTAGCTCGGCTTTGCACCATTCTTTGTCTGCTTTGATTGGCGATTGTACGCCATCCATTTGCACGTCTTCTGGTAGCAACACTGGCAGACGATCTGCCGGCACGGGAATAACGCCACCGTCGGGCAAATTAAAAATAGGAATAGGTGAACCCCAGTAACGCTGGCGGGAAACACCCCAGTCGCGTAAACGAAAGTTGGTGGTTACCTTGCCTTTGTTGGCCGCTTGCAGTGTTTGCGAAATAGCTTCAAACGCGGCGTTAAAGTTTAAGCCGTCGTATTCGCCGCTGTTCACTAGCACGCCTTTGTCGACAAAGGCTTCTTTGGTGAGGTCTATGTCGCTGCCGTCTTCGGGGGCGATAACTTGTTTAATTTCTAGATCGTATTTTTTGGCAAATTCCCAGTCGCGCTGGTCGTGTGCAGGCACAGCCATTACCGCACCAGAGCCGTAATCCATAAGCACATAGTTGGCCACCCACACAGACACTTCGTCGCCGGTAATGGGGTGCTTGGCTTTTATGCCCGTGTCTATGCCTTTTTTCTCCATGTTGGCCATGTCGGCCTCTGCCACCGATTGCACTTTGCACTCTTGAATAAATGCAGCCAACGCGGGGTTTGTTTCTGCCAGTGCTTTGGCAATGGGGTGCTCGGCGGCAAGGCTTACGTATGTCACGCCCATTAAGGTGTCGGGGCGGGTGGTATACACATCAAAGCCGGTGGTACCTGCTATGGGGTTGGCTAAATCAAAGCGCATTTCTACGCCTTGGCTTTTACCAATCCAATTGCGTTGCATAGTTTTTACTTGCTCGGGCCAGTTTGGCAGCTTATCTAAATCGGCTAATAGCTCTTCGGCGTAGTCGGTGATGCGAATAAACCACTGTGGAATCTCTTTGCGTTCTACGGCTGTGTCGCAGCGCCAGCATTGGCCGTCTACCACTTGCTCGTTGGCCAATACGGTTTGGTCGTTGGGGCACCAGTTAACCGATGCAACTTTTTTGTAGGCCAACCCTTTTTCATATAAGCGGGTGAAGAACCACTGCTCCCATTTGTAGTAGTCGGGTTTACAGGTAGTTACTTCGCGTGACCAGTCAAAACCAAAACCCAATTCGGTTAGCTGTTTGCGCATGTAGTCTGTGTTGGAGTAGGTCCATTTTGCCGGCGCAGTGTTGTTTTTAATGGCTGCGTTTTCCGCCGGTAAACCGAAGGCATCCCAACCCATGGGGTGCAAAACGTTTTTGCCTTGCATGCGGTGGAACCGAGATATTACGTCGCTGATGGTGTAGTTGCGTACATGCCCCATATGCAAACGACCGCTGGGGTAGGGGAACATGGCCAAGCAGTAAAACTTTTCTTTGGTGGGATCTTCAGTAACGTTGAAGCTTTTGTTCTCTTCCCAGTATTTCTGTGCTTGTGCCTCGATCTCGGACGGCTGGTAATACTCGTTCATGGGGGGTATGGGGCCTAGATATTGTTAGGTAAGTTTGTCGGCTAACAGGCATAAAATTAAATGCTAGCCGTTGAGAAAGGGGCACATTATAGGCGGCTTAGTCGGGGAAAGTAAGGTATAGCGTAGGGGGAAGCGCGGGGAATTTACCGCAGCGCACACAATAATAGGTGCGCTGGGTATAAGAAGGCTTATTTTGCCGCTGCGGCGGGCTTTGCTTTTACTGTAATGGTGATTTTTTCCGATAGCACGGGCTTGTCGTGCGGGATGTGGAAATGATCGCCAAGCAGCAATTGTAACGTGTGCTCACCTGGCTCAAGCTCGAGTGTTGCTTCGGTTTGGCCTTTGCCAAAGTGACGGTGATTAGCGTCTGCGGGAATGGGGCTTTTAAGGTCTGGTAGCTTGTCTACGTCGATAAGCAAATGGTGGTGGCCGGAGTAAGGGTGCTGTACGCCAGCTGGGATAACCGTCATGTTTTTAATGCCGAACTTAATGGTGACCGGGCCTGTTATCTCTGCGCCGTTCTTGGGCTCAATAAAAAATACTTCAGCATTGGTGGCGGCTTTACTAGGCTCTAGGGCTATTGCTTGCCCATATGTGGTGCACAAAAGCACGGCGGCGGTGCATTTTAGAAGTGTATTACGTAAATTGGATAGCATGGTGAAACTCCCTATTGCATGATTGTGCGGTTTGAAGATGCGCAGTGTACTGTAAATTGGGCCTTGTGCGCGTGTTATTGGTACATTAGGTTTAATTTGTGTGCATTAGTTTGCCGCTTTTTATAGGTGGTACGAAGGTTGCTGTGCACTCTCTGCAATTGAATCTTGTTGGCAGTGTTGCCGGTGGATTGCAATTGAGTATTCCTTTGTGGGCAGTGTCTAGGGCCGCCAAGGTATAAACCGAATTTTTTATAAGCCAAAGCTATGACCGAAGTTCAAACAATTCAAATCGATGGTGTTGTTATCACCCACGAGCCAGTAGACAGCAGCGATGAGCAGTATGCGCGTTTTTGTGAGTCTTACCGTCGTCGTGAAGATACCCTCACATTGGTTCACCAGCTAAACCAAATGGTGAAGGCTGTGCAAAAACACCGCGGTATTAGCATGGGGTTATTGGGTGGCAATGCTGTGTTTGAGGGCGATTTTGTCGTTTTGCAGCACCAGTTAGAGCGGCGTTTGGCCACCTTAGAAACATTTGCTTCGTCTGTGGGTGGTATTTTGTCGGATAAAGACAAGGAAAACCTGCACTTGGCGTGGGTGACTATTCGCCAAAATTGGCAAGATGACGACCTTAGCGATAATTTTGAGCTGCACTCGCATTTTATTGAGCAGTTACAGGGTATGGTTTACTCGCTGGCCAAGCAGCTGGAAAAACCGCTAACGCCAGAGCTTGTTGATGCGCACGATTTGCAAGCCGATCAAGATGATTCAAGCGCATCGTACCCGCGTATGTTCAAACAAATAGAGGTGCTGAATTTTGTGGCCAAGCAGTTGCCGGATATGATCGAGCAGATTGCAAAGGTGCGCGGTTTGGGCACCTATGCGGCGGCAACAGGGCTTGTGGATTACCCGCACGATAGAAAACTGCGTTTTTTATTGCAGTGCTCTCGCCAGCAGAGTGAAAAGTTGCGCCATCAAGCTGAGCGCTTGGAAAGTATTGTAGGAGATTCAATACCCGGTTTGGGGGATCTTAAAAACCTCGAGCTAAAACTTATGTTTTTGTTAAACACAATCGACAAAGATGTATTGTCTGGCACCACAATTACTGCCAGCAGTCACCAGTTATTTAAACTGGCGACCGATCTAATCGATGTGTATTGGAATGTGGTTAACCAAGGTTTAGCGCTGGTGCGCCGCTGGCATGAAGACGATTTAGAAGCGTGGCTGCGACTTGCCGATTAAGGTTGTGTTGCTTACTACTCGCTGCTTAGCTCAGTGAATACTTCTACGTACTTGTCGAGCTTTTTGTTAAAGCGCTCGCGTTGAGTGGGAGTGAGGTGGTTCATAAACTTGGCCATCATTTCTAGCGTGAGGGTTTGGTTGATGTCGATTTGTTTTTCTAACTCTGGGTCCCAGTCGTCGCTGCGGTAAAACATAAGTTTGCGCAACGATGCGTCTAACAGTTTTTTATCGTCTCTTTTTTGCAGTACTTCTTCTAGCATTTTGGCCCAATCCTCCTGCTGCGCGAGCATCAGGGGTTCGTAATATTCCATGCCTGTGGACCACTCGTCGACCCATTTTTGCTGCTGATCGGTAAAGCGGCCGAACAGCGGGCCAATTTGATCTTTTAGCTCGTTTTGGCGCGCTTTAACGACCTTTTCCATGGATGTGGAAATATATTTTTTGTCGTAGTCTTTTCTGTCTTTGGCGAACTTTTCCAGTACCTGTTGCACTTGCTCTTCAGAAAAGCTGCTTACAATATCGACGGCAGTGGGCAATAAAAACGCAACGCAATCGTCTAAGAATATTTGAATTTCGTCGGTCTCGGCGTGCAATTGGTCGGCTGTAACAGGTTGTGCCATGCGCTCTTTTAAGTCGGTAATATATTTAGCGTAGCGCGGCAGTTGTGTGGTTCTGTGCCAATGGTGGAATTTATCTATCGCTGCTTCGGCTTTGTCTTTTTGCTCTTTGTTTAAATCTACGTAGCGTTCTACGTACCACATTAAGCCCCAATCTAAAAAGTTATAAGCCATTTTAGTGGAACAGGCGGTAAAAAATAGGCAGCAGCCAACCAAAGCTAAAACGCGGCCTACACGATATCCATATTGAGCTAGCGACGAACGCATAATTATCCTATTGAGCAGTGGGGGCGACGGTAGATTTACGGCGGATTATAACCACAATAAAGCCACAAAGAAGTATGCAAAGTGTAACGATTGGCCAAGAGCCACTTGCGCCAAAAGGTGTTACGCCATCGTAGAGGTAAATCTTGTCGGTGAGTACTGTTTGCTTAAATTGCGCGGTGGCCGATTGCACTTCCCCTTTGGGGGTGATGATACCGCTAATACCCGTATTGGTGCCGCGAATTAAATAGCGCCCATTCTCTAGAGCGCGCATGCGGGCCATTTCAAAATGCTGCAGGGGGCCAATGGAATCACCAAACCAAGCATCGTTGCTAATGGTGACAATAACCTGCGATTTGGCGGCATATTCGGCGACTAAATCGGGGTATACCACTTCGTAACAAATAGATGTGGCTATGTCGTAGCTATCAGTTTTTATTAGCGCTTGGTTTTTGGGGCCAGGGCTAATAATTGATGTGGGTAAATCAAAAAAGCTAATGATGCCCCGCAGTGTAGACTCTAGCGGCACGTACTCGCCAAAAGGCACGAGGCGCTGCTTAAAGTAAGTGCCCTCTGCCTCGGCTAGGCCAACTATGCTGTTGTAATACTGCTGGTTGGCTTCGTCTTCATACAAAATACCGGTTAGTACCGCGGTGGGTTTTATTGCCGATTGCATTTCAATTTCTTCGAAAATCAAATCTGCATCTTGATACATAACGGGAATAGCCGCTTCGGGCCATATCATTAATTGTGTGCCCCAGTGAGGCTTAGCCAAGTCGCGCAGGGTTTGATTAATATAGCCCCGGTACATGGGGTTCCATTTCATCTCTTGCGGAATATTGGGTTGTACCACGGCTACGCTTACGGGTTCGTCGCGGGCTTGTGTCCAGTTTACGTCCCGCAGGGTGGCGCCACCTGCCCAACACAGGCAAGTAATAAACAGCAGGGCGAGTGTAGTACGCGGTTGGCAGTGCGGGGCGCTGTCTTCGTCCTTACTTAGGCAATTAATTGCTTGGTAGAACGTATTGGCAAGCACTACGCCGGTCAGCACTAGAATAAAACTCAGGCCGTTTACGCCAATGACAGGCGCCCACCCAGACATCCAAGTAGAGTGCTGGCTGTACCCTAAAAACAACCAAGGGAAACCAGTTAAAAACCAGGTGCGGCTCCATTCACCTAGCACCCAAATGGCTGGAAAGCCCAGTAAAAAGCCCCAGCGGCTGCGCTCTAAAAAACGGCTGTAGAAATAAAAAGGTAATGCAAATACTAACGCTAATGCGATAACAAAAGCCGAGGTAAGCGCGAAGGCTAAAGGCGCTGAGCTTAAGCCAAAATTGTAAATGCTTACGTATACCCACGAGGCGCCAGAGCCGTAGAGGCCAATGCCGAAAAAGAAGCTGCGTAAAAAACCGCGCTTGCCATTTAAGCCGGTAAGTAAGCTCGCCAACACGGTGGTGGCAAGCATACCAAGCACCCACATACTGTAAGGGGCGAGGGAGAGTGTTACCAGTGCACCGGCGAAAAGCGCAGTGAGATCCCCCGGCCAGCCGGGGGTATGCCAAATTTTCGGATTCATGCGGCGATTAGGGCCTTAATCGAGAGGTTGTATGGCTTTGGCTTTTTTCTTTTTGGTTACACGTAATAGATGTATTTGGCGGCTATCAGAGTACAGCACGCGGAAAGTGATACCGCGTAACATGGTGACTTCATTGCGGCTGGGCATATGACCAAATGCCTGGGTAACGAGACCGCCGATGGTGTCGAACTCTTCGTCGCTAAACTTGGTTTTAAAGTAAGCGTTAAAGTCCTCAATGGGGGTGAGCGCTTTAAGGATGAAGTCGTTATCAGACACCTGACGAATAAACTCTTCGTTATCTTCGTCGGTTTCGTCTTCAATTTCGCCCACAATTTCTTCGAGCACATCCTCAATGGTGACTAGGCCTGAGATGCCGCCGTACTCATCGATAACCAGCGCCATGTGGTAGCGCTTTTCGCGAAATTCGCGCAGCAATACGTTTAAACGCTTGCTCTCAGGGATAATATTGGCTGTGCGTAATAGCTTTTCTAGGCAAAACGTTTCGGTGCCATCGACCAATAACTGCAATAAATCTTTTGCAAGCAGAATGCCTTTGATGTCATCACTGGATTCACCAATAACGGGGAAGCGTGAGTGACCGGACTCGATAATACGAGGCAAGAAGTCAGCCGGTTTCTCATCTTCTTTAATGGAAACCATTTGCGAGCGGGGGATCATTATCTCCCGCACCTGCTGGTTGGCGACGTCGAGGGCGCCCTCCATAATGCTGAGTACTTCTTGATCGACGACCTTGTTGTTGGCCGCGCCGCGAATAATGTCTAGTAGTTCTTCGCGTGATTTAGGTTCGCTGGCAAAGCCATTAAACATACGCTCCAGCCAAGATCGCGAACCTGATCCGGGCTGCGTTCGACTACTCGAAGGGTCGTCCGACATTGTCCTGTAATTCTCCGTTCTATATAAAAAAGTATTTAGCTAAAAGTGTTGAGTGTGTAAATGAGATGGTTGCTTAATAGGGGTTAGGGTAACCCAGTTCAAGTAATACCTGTATTTCAATCGCTTCCATTTCTTCGGCTTCGCCGTCTTCTATGTGGTCGTAGCCTAGCAAATGTAATGTGCCGTGTACCACCATATGCGCCCAGTGGGCATGCAAAAGTTTACCCTGTTCTAGGGCTTCTTTTGCCACTACTTGCGCACAAATTACCAGGTCGCCAAGCAGCGGTAGCTCTACGCCATCGGGTAGCTCGCAAGGAAAGCTTAGTACATTGGTGGATTTGTCTTTACCGCGGTACTGCAAGTTAAGGGCTTGGCTTTCGTCCTCGTCTACAATGCGAATGCTTAATTCTGCTTCATTCATGCGTTGCTGCAGGGCGGCCTCTACCCATATTTCGAATTGTTTGTCGCTGGGTAGTTGGGAGGCATCTGCTGTGGATGCCTGCTGTATGTCGATGGTAAGCACTTACTATTCGCCGTTGCGTTGAGCTTGCTCAGCTTTGAATTCGGCGCGTAATCTCGCCCGCTCTTCGGCTTCTTCCTTGGCAATTTTTTCTGCCTTGGCTTCCGCTTTTTCGTAGGCGTCCACAATGCGTTGCACTATGGGGTGGCGCACAACATCGCGAGAGGTGAAATAGGTGAAGCTAATGCCCTCTACGCCTTCTAAAATTTCGATGGCGTGGCGCAAGCCAGAGGCGGCACCGCGTGGCAAGTCTACCTGTGACGGGTCACCGGTAATAACCGCGGTGGAGCCAAAGCCAATACGCGTTAAGAACATTTTCATCTGCTCGCGGGTGGTGTTTTGGCTCTCATCTAAAATAACAAAGGCATTGTTCAGTGTGCGGCCGCGCATATACGCCAGCGGGGCCACTTCTATCACGCTGCGCTCTATAAGTTTTTCTACAATTTCAAAGCCCAGCATTTCGTACAGTGCGTCGTAGAGTGGGCGCAGGTATGGGTCCACTTTTTGGCTTAGGTCGCCGGGTAAAAAGCCCAGCTTTTCGCCGGCTTCAACCGCTGGGCGCACAAGTAATATGCGCTCAATTTCGTCTTTAAGCAGCGCTTCCACGGCGCAGGCTACGGCCAAGTATGTTTTACCTGTACCAGCAGGGCCAATACCAAAATTTATATCGTTCGCGCGCACAGCCATAACGTAGTTAGACTGATTGCCTCCCCGCGGTTTTACCGTACACTTTTTGGTTTTGATCATACTGACACTGGCGTAGGCCTGTTCTATATCGGCGTTAGGCGCTGCGTCGTCGAGGGTCACTTCTTCGATAGCTGTGTCCATTAACGATTCCTGTATGGCGAGGTGAACGTGATCGGGGGAAAGGTCGGGTTGAGTCTCGGTGTCTTTGTATAGTTGGCGCAATATATCGCGAGCAAGGGCAACACTCTGCTGCGGGCCGGTAAGGCGGGCGGTGTTTTCTCTAATGCGAATATCGAGTTGTAGGCGCTGTTCTATTTGTTTGATGTGACCATTAAATTGGCCGCAGAGGGCAGCGAGACGGTGTGCGTCACTGGGCTCGAAGGTGAGCTCTTCAGTATGAAAATGATTGTCCAAGTAGGGATAAATCCTGTGGAAACGAAGTAAGGGTTAGACTAACCCAAGTTTGCGGTGGGTAAAAGGGTCTAAATCGCGAATCGCGAAGGTTTATAAACAAAGGGCGCAGTAAGGGTTGTTTACCGCGCCCATTTGTTTGCTTGTGCGTTGGCGGTTGTTGGTTTAGTCGTCTAGTTCAGACCCAAGCAATACGCCGCGCAGCGAGTTAGGAAGTGCTTCCTCAATAAGAATATCTGCAAATTTGCCAATAAGCTCTGGTTGATTGCAGCGGAAGTTCACCACGCGGTTGTTTTCTGTTCTGCCAGATAGCTGGCCTGGGTCTTTTTTACTGTAGCCAGTTACCAAAACGCGTTCGGTGTTGCCTACCATGCGACGGCTAATTTCCTGCGCCTGCTGAATAATGCGTGTTTGCAATATTTTTAGGCGATCCTTTTTAACTTGCTCTGGGGTGTCGTCGGGCAAGTCGGCAGCGGGGGTGCCGGGGCGCGGGCTATAAATAAAGCTAAAGGAGTTATCAAAGCCTATGTCTTCAATTAGCTTCATCGTGGCGGCAAAATCGGCTTCAGTTTCACCGGGGAAGCCAATAATAAAGTCAGATGAGAAGCTAATGTCTGGTCGTAGGGCACGTATTTTACGCAGCTTAGATTTGTACTCTAAGCATGTGTGGCCGCGCTTCATGGCACTTAGAATACGGTCAGAACCGCTCTGTACCGGCAGGTGCAAGTGGCTGACTAACTCGGGGATTTCGGCGTAGGCTTGAATTAAGCTTTCGGTGAACTCCATAGGGTGCGAGGTAGTAAAGCGAATGCGGTCTATGCCGTCTATGTCTGCAACGGCAGCAATTAGCTCGGCAAGGTCGATTACTTCGCCAGAGCTGTCGTCGCGGTAGGCGTTTACGTTTTGGCCCAATAGGTTTACTTCGCGCACGCCTTGGCTAGCTAGGTGGGTAACTTCGCGCAATACATCTACTGCTGGGCGGCTCACTTCTTCGCCGCGGGTGTAGGGCACAACGCAGAATGTGCAGTATTTGCTGCAGCCTTCCATCACGCTCACAAACGCGGTGGCGCCATCGGCTTCTGGCTCGGGCAAATTGTCGAATTTTTCAATTTCAGGGAAGCTAATATCAACTACAACTGCGCCGTTCTCGCGTGGGGTTTCAATCATCTCTGGCAGGCGGTGCAGTGTTTGTGGGCCAAAAATAAGGTCTACAAACGGTGCGCGTTTAGAGATAGCGTCGCCCTCTTGGCTTGCTACACAGCCACCAACACCAATTACGAGGTCTGGCTTGGCTTCTTTTAGGTGTTTCCAGCGACCCAGTTGGTGGAATAGCTTTTCTTGCGCTTTTTCGCGAATAGAGCAGGTATTTACCAAAAGTACGTCGGCTTCCTCTGGGTTGTCGGTTGGCACCATATCGTGGGAAGCGCCCAGCAGGTCGCGCATACGCGATGAATCGTACTCGTTCATCTGGCAGCCGTGGGTTTGGATATATAGCTTTTTGGTGGGCTTAGCGGTAGTGGATTCTGACATGAAGCTCTCTTTTTGCGGCCGCGACTGGTTTAAAACAGGGGGCCAATATGGTGTTGCATTCAGTGCTACACCCAGATGGTTAAAAAACGAGCGCGCATTATAGCGATACGTCGCGTCTTTTCCCATAGTTACCTGCAGTGGCGCGGTAATATTTTTATCGCTATTTATTCTAGAAGTAAGGGCTTATTTGGCCTTGTAAATAGCGGAGTTGGCTACATATTGTGGTATCGTATGCGCCCCTTGGAGAGGGGCCTGCGCATTCGCTCGCGCTGGCTTTTCTATAGGCTCCTTCCATTAACAGATTTAGTCGTATTTATGTCAAAAGATCCAATTTACAAAGTTATCTTCCACAACTTAGATCAGGTGTATGAAATATACGCCCGCGCGATCTATCAAAGCGAAATGTACGGTTTTGTGGAAGTAGAAGAATTTGTGTTCGGCGAGCGCACTCAGTTGGTGGTCGACCCTGGCGAAGAGAAGCTAAAAGGCGAGTTCGCCGGTGTGAAGCGTTCGTTTATACCTATGCACAGCATTATTCGTATAGATGAAGTAGAAAAAGAAGGTGTTGTTAAGGTACTGGAAGTAAAGGGCGACAAGGTTGCTCAGTTTCCGTATCAGGCGCCTATTCCTCGCCCCGAAAAATAACCTTAGCCTCATTCATCGCTTAGGATTGCCCTACATTGTTAGCATTAAATTTTCGCATACTGGGTGAGCCCCACCCAGATTTGCCACCTATATTAGTTATTCACGGTCTGTTTGGTTCGCTAGAAAATTTGGCCGGCGTGGCTCGGCCTCTAGCAGAAAGCCGCAACGTATACTCTATCGACCTGCCCAACCATTCCCGTTCTCCTCATACCGAAACCACGAGCTTGGTGCAAATGGCTGAAGAAGTATTGGCGTGGATGGATTCGCAAGGGCTTGCGAAAATAGACTTAGTTGGTCACTCGCTGGGCGGTAAGGTTGCAATGGAGATAGCTCTGCAGCACCCAGAGCGGGTAAACCGGTTAGTGGTAATGGATATAGCGCCAGTAAAATACCCACCGCACCACAACCAAGTATTTGCCGGCTTACAAAGTTTAGATACCCAAAGCTTAAGCAGCCGCAGCGCAGCCGATGCGCATATGTTGCAGTATGTACCAGAGCTTGCAGTACGCAGCTTTTTGTTAAAGAACCTAATAAAAAGTGGCGACGGTTTCGCTTGGCGTTTTAACCTGCCGGTGGTAGCGCGGGATTACCCCGAATTAATTGCGGGTAACAGCGCAGGTGTATTTGAAGGCCCCGTCATGTTTTTGAAAGGCGGCGATTCCGACTACATTACCGAAGTGCATCGCGAACCCATTCTTACGCGCTTCCCGAATGCATCGGTAAAAGTGGTAGAGAAAACTGGCCACTGGCTACATGCAGATAAGCCGGTCGTTGTGGCAAAACTAATTAAAAACTTTTTAGATAAAGAGTAACCCATGAGCGATTCTTCTAGCGACACGCAAGAACAATACTGGAACCTGGTTGAGGAGTTTATTGAGCTGGCTAACAAGCGCACCGAAGAGTGCGACCTTGGGGCTGTATCTCAAGCGTTAATGTACGCCGCGGCGCGTTACAGCGCCTTCTATTTGGCCAGTGCTAGCGAAAGTCGCAAAGACTTAAAAGAAGATAAAGACGATGCAATAGACCGCTTCTCGCGCGAATTCAAACGCTTATTTGCCGACAGCACCGAAGACTATATAGAAAACTATAAAGTCTATATGCGTACAGAAGAAGAGTAATCGCTAATCTCTAGTCGCTAATTACTAGTAATTAATAGCTAGAGATTAGCAATTAGAGATTAGCAATTAGAGATTATCAATTAGATATTAGCGCTTGAATTAATTGCATGTAAGCTGTGCTCCAACACCCACTCTGGGTCCTCCAGAGGTAAATCGTGCCCTGCCGAGGGGTGAATAATAAGCTTTGCGCGATAGTGTGCCGCAAGGCGTTTACTGCATTCCACCGAAACCAATTTGTCGCTCGCGCTGGCTAGCAGCGTAAGCTGCTCGCCGCATTCTACTTGTGGTGGCTCAAACCGCGAGGCTGCAATTAGCTGCCTCACTGCATTGCATTTGGTCATAGGGCGTTTGGCTTGTATGTTTAACCACTGCGGTAAATGCTGAGCAGCAAGCGTTTTATTGTTGCATACCTGCTGCAGCACTAGTCGCTCTTGTAGTTGGGGCGATGGGCTAAGCAGGGCGGCTGTCATGCTTGGTAAAGCTGAAGGTTTTATCCGCTGCCAGAATGGGTTTATTAGGGAGCTGGTGTTAATGGCTACCGCATATTGAATGGCGCCGCGGGCGAGCAGCTCCAGTGCTACCATGCCACCCAGAGACAGTGCAATGGCTGCTTTGGGGGTGTTATCTTCGGGCAGTAAGCTTTCTATATGATCGGCAAGACCCGCAATTGTGGTGGGGCTTGTTTGTTGTGTAAAGTCGCCAAAGCCCGGTAGGTCTAAACAGTGTATTTGCGAGCTAGGTTGCATAACTTGTAGCTGATCGGTGAAATCTCCCCAGTGGGCATGCTCACGCGCCAAGCCGCGCAACAAAATGCAGTGGGTCATTGGCGCGCCTTATACCAAATGCCCTGCGCCATTTGGGCAAAACTTTCCGCCATTTTTTTATCGGGTTGCCACTGTTCGTGGTTGAGTGTTGCCGAGCATAAAAAATCTAACAGTACCAAATGGTCGCGCAATACGCGCGCGCGGCGGTGTGGCAATTGGGGGTTAAACAAGCCGTTAAAATTGAATAGTTGGCGGGGGCGTTTTTTTACCCAGTTCCACGACCCCATTTCTAAGGTGAGTGGTAAAAAGTGGCTGTTACCTTCGGCTTTATTTAAGTCGTAGAGGTAGTCCCAAATATCGCCGTGAGTACAGTAGTGCATGCTTTGCGGTTCAAATAAATAATTGTGGTGCGGGTAGTTGCGCTCCCACATTAACTTAAGCGCGACATAATCAGAAATATTGGCAATAGGCTCTTTGCTATAAGCATAGGGGAACCAAAGCCTATCGTGAAAGCCAAAACCCGAGTGCAAATCCATTCCCAGTGTTGTAGCAGGGCTTTGCATATAGCGTTTAAACACTTTAATCATAACCGCTAGTTCAGGCTCGAGTTCGGCGCCGGTTTTACCTCTGTACCACGGCAGCCAATTACCCAGCCTGTGCCCGCCGGCTAAAAACGGTGTTTTCTCGTTGGCCTGCACCGGCGCATGGCGATTCAAGTCTATGCCGTTGCCATTCGAGCGGGTGTTGTTAAGCATGCCAACAGGGTTCACCAGCGGCAAAATAACTATATGAATTTGCGCGAGCAGCGCTTTGGTGTGGGTATCCCACCGGCAGCGCTCTAGCAAGGTTTGCAGCCAGCTTAATATCACTTGCGTGCCAATGCGCTCCAGTCCGTGCACCCCGCCGGTAATAAGCAGTGTGGGACTAGCCGGCTTCTGGCTGCCAAGGGTTAAGCTGTATATGGGTAAATCCATACCGTCGTGATGCAGTGTGTGCTCTGTGCGGGCGTGCATATGCGCAGCGTTTTTGCGCATGAGTTTTTCCACCCACAGTAATTCAGGTAGCTTGATTTTAAGTTTTCGACGCTCTTCTATTGTGCGCTGTGGCAGTGGGGGCAAGTTTTCGCAAAGAGGGGCAGTGGTTAGGGTTTCCATGGTGCGCTAATAAGCCTTAGGTCGAAATTAAACCGAATACACGTGGAGTTGGGCCAATAGAAAGGCCGCCGTATAGCGCTTTAAGTTTAGGCTACAAAGTGAAAGATTATTGTATGGTAGTAGGTAATATGAATAATTATTTTGTGAATTTAATGCTACAGAAATATGACGATTTATTGGGGGGGGGGGGTAAGTAATAGTTGTGATAGTTGGCTAGGGCACCAAGTGCGGCTTAAGCATTGAGCCGTGTGAATGTATGTAGCCCTTGGTCAAAGTGTCATTTTCGGTTTTACTGAAGTGCGGGTTGTATAAAATAAAGGTGTGCGGTTTATTGCTCTGAATAATTTTTTCTATTTTTTCAAAGTGCACACTAAATAGTGCATCAAAACTGCCATCCTGTTGGGCGAGCTTTAGCCCGTATTCTAAGCGCTGTGCAATTTCTGGCTCGGTAGCGCTTACTGCAATAAACATAGGCAGGGGGTAAAAAACAGCTACGTTTGGGGCTACTTGTAAGTCTATCCCGCCCTCTTTAAATTCTTCTGTTACGGTATAGCTCTCTAAAATGCTTAATGGCAAATAATCGAAGCGTTTGTGGCCTAGCATCTCGAATAAGTTACCGTAAGTGTCCGCGGTTATAACCGGTAGCTTGTTGTAGCTTAATATTTTTGTGTCCGGCCAGGTGCTTACTTGGCCTGCTTTCAACGCCTGTAATTTAGCAAAGGTATCCACACTGTGGAGCTTGTCGAGCGTATGCTGTTGCACAACAAAGCTGCGCATACCCAGCAGGCCTTTCAATACCGGAAACTCAATGGCGATTATTTTATCTTTGTCGGTATAAGTGCCTTGCCATTCTGTAGCAAAAATCACATTGATCAATTGACCTTTTTGCGTTTCCAGTTTGGCTCGTGCTGGAGATAGTGGATCGGTGTAATAATTTAGGCGGTAGTCGCCGTATTTGGGGCGCGATTTCTCAAGTGCCAAGCTGAGCAAATCTGATTGGTACGGTTGAAAGCCTATTGTATTTGAGCGGGTATAAAATTTTACGTTTGTGGGGGCCGCAGCACAGGCTAGTTGGCCAAACACAAGGCTGCAGACGGCCAGCCAAATCGGTATGGCGGAACGGCAGCAGGCAGCATTAAGTGAGCGTAGGGTTTTAGACAGCAGCATATATCGAGTATAGATGGCCAAATAGGGTAGGTATAAAAAGATACAATTATTCAGAATAGACCGTTTTAGTATAAGGGCCATAATTATTTATAAATTCCGCTATTAGGCGTTTATTTTCAGAGGGGCTTATAAGCGGGTTGTTTAAAATTAGAGTAGTGAGCTTTCTTTGAGCGAGCAATACAGCTATAAAGCCAAAGTGCTTTTCGAAAAGCGCATCGATCGAGCCGTCTTCGCTGGCAATTGTAAGTCCCGCACCTAGGCGTTCGGCGATTTTAGGTTTGGTTTTACTTACGCATAGGTGCATGGCTAAAGGGTAAAAAATGGCAGTGGACGGCGATATAGCAAGTGCGTTGCTGCCAGTGTTAAAGGGGACCGTAACTGCTGGGGCCTCTAATATACTAAGTGGAAGGTAATCAAACCTGTGGGCTTGAAGCATGGGGCTTAGTGAGGTGAACTGCTCTGTTAGTATGGTAGGCAGTTTGTTGTACATTAGTATTTCCACGTCCGGCCAATCTGTGCGCTGCCCCGCTTTAAACAGTGATAACTGATTGTGTTGATCTATATGCTCAAAGTCTCGCAGCCTATCTTCGCGCACAATTAAGCTGCGCATGCCCAGTAAACCCTTTAAAACCGAGTGTGGTAGTACATATACATTCTCGGCATTTACAAACTCCCCAGACCATTCGGTGGCATAGTGGGTGTTTATTAACTCGCCTTTTTCAGTTTCGGCTTTAGCGCGTGCTGCCGACAGGTCGCTATCTACAATTATCAGAGAATAGTCGCCATGAGTTGCTCGGGTTTTTTCTAATAGAAGTTTTACCAGTTCTAGCTGGTAAGCTCTTAGGCCTTCGGTGTTACCTTTACTGAAGTAGCGCACAATGGTGGGCTCTGCAGCCAACTCTTGGCCTGAAACAGGCAGGCAGAGCAATGCTAGCCAAATAAATGCTATGCGGCGTAGAGTCGGCCTAAACCGAGGGGAAAGAGCTAAAAGCGAAAGGGGATTTGTCATAAATTTAGTATAGCCGCTGACGGGTTAATTTCTATATTTGCGCTAGAGATATAGATGCCAGCAATAAGCGGTAACCTGAGGCATTAAGCGCATAAAAAATGCGTTGTTAGACGATTTGGATCTTAGCTTTTAACCTGTTCGTCCTGAGCCGGGTGGTTGTTATTCACTTTTTCCTCGTTTTGAGATCTGTGCCCAAATCCTTATTGAAAGTGTTAAATGGTTGATGGAATTACCCCTTTGAGATGTCTAATATTGGAGTGAGTGCTAAGGGCTTAGCACGAGGTTTTTACAACATGAAAACATTGGTGGGAGGCTGGCAATGATCTTATTAGCGTTAGGTGCGTTTTTAATTGTTTTGGGTGCGTTATCCCTAAGTTTTCCTGTTTTCTGCGAAAAACTAAAGCGCTACGATGAGGCCAATTGGCGACTATTGGGGTCACCTAATGGCTATTCCTTTGCGGATATGGGTTTGTCTAGCGGCACTTTTAGTTGGATTCTTGCGCAGGGCTACAAGCAGTCACCCAGCGAAGAGGTAATTGCTGAAGGTAATAAAGCCTTTAAAAAAGCCTTGTTTGCCAAATATGCGCTAGGCTCTGGCTGTGCCTTCCTGTGTGTTGGCTTTGGTTTGGCTCTAGCTAGCGCAGCATAGCGGCGTGATTTAATAGCTGTGTGGTTTAAACGTTATCCTCCACTACTGGCTTGCGTATAGTTTTGTGTTGCCAGGTTATTAAATATAACCTCATTGGGTTGGCATAGTTAAACGCTAGTGCTTATTGTTTTGCCACCTAGTTAAGCAGGTGGCGCTTTCCTTTCTATTTGATCCTCTATTTGCGTACAATTGCGCCTTTTCGCAGCCGGTTGCTGCCATATTTACTTTTAAGGCGCTAGCATTGAATAATCAAACTCCTTTAATAACATTCGAACGCATAAATAAAAACCCAAACGATAGCAGTCGCGATGCAGATAAGTGGGTCGTTGTACCGGGAACTTTTGTCGCGTCGTGCGCAGCGCAAACCGATAGCGCCGCACAACAAGCTGTGGATGAATGCATAGCCAAAGCCATGCAATTGCTGCACGACAATGTTACCAACGATTCTATGTATTTAATGTTTGAATGGAATAGCGAATTAAACACGCTTACAGTGCTGGTAACTGACCCTAGTAAATCTGTAGACGGGCCTTTTCCTGTTGTGTGTGCTTTTACGTGGAACGAAAGTTTACCGGAGCGAGGGCAAGCCGAGACTGCCGAGCTAGTGCAGTACTGGATTAAAGACTACCTCACTACCTGCAGCGAATTTTATAACTACTCGTTAGTTGCTGTGTTCCATCGCGGCGATCGCAGTAAAACAGTATTACTTTAATATGCGCACAATCAATTGCGCATTTTATGATAATTAAAATTAGAGTTGAAAAATAAACCCAAATAACAAAAAAGGCTTGCCGGATACCCGCCAAGCCTTTTTTATTTTCTGTTAGCTGTTAGCTGTTAGCTGTTAGCTGTTAGCTGTTAGCTGTTAGCTGTTAGCTGTTAGCTGTTAGCTGTTAGCTGTTAGCTGTTAGCTGTTAGCTGTTAGCTAAAGCCTGCTCCACAGAAGCCAACTTCACACACAACACAAATACTTGCATCGCTTCTTCTACTTGATCCACTGTAGGTACAGTAGGCGCAATGCGAATATTGCTATCTTGTGGGTCTTTGCCGTAAGGGAAGGTGGCACCGGCAGGTGTTAACTTTACGCCAGCATCACCAGCAAGCTTAACCACTTTCTGCGCTAAACCTGGACGGGTATCGAAAGAAATAAAGTAACCGCCGTCTGCAGATTCCCACTCGCCTAAATCGTTATCGCTGAATGCAGCTTCCAAGTGCTTCAATACACTGGCAAAGCGTGGCTTAATGATGGCCGCGTGCTTAGCCATGTGTGCACTTAGAGCACCATCGGCAGCGAAGAATTTAGCGTGACGCAATTGGTTTACTTTATCTGGCCCGATGGTCATAAAACCCAGCGCGAGCTTAAAGAATTTTAAGTTAGTATCGCTTGCCGCAATAAACGCTACACCAGAACCTGCATGGGTAACTTTAGACGTAGAGGCAAATTGGATAACGGAATCTTCTGTGCCAGCGGCTTTACAAGCTTCAAAAATATTAGCCAAGGCAACTGGGTTATCCGAAAGGTCGTGAATGGCGTAGGCATTATCCCAAAATACGCGGAAGTTTTTGCCGGCAATGTTGCCTAAATTAGCTATACGCTCAACGGTTTCATCGCTGTACACAACCCCAGTTGGGTTGGAGTACTTAGGCACACACCACATACCTTTAATGCTTGGGTCTGCAGCGATCATTTTTTCTACTTGGTCCATATCTGGGCCGGTAGAGGTCATGGCTACTGTTAGCATCTCTATACCAAGGTGCTCACATACAGAGTAGTGGCGGTCGTAGCCTGGTACTGGGCACAAAAACTTCACTGTGCCTTCTTGGCTCCACGCAGAGCCTTCGCCTGCAAGGCCAAATTGGTGAGCTATTGCCATGGTTTGATACATTAAGGTCAAGCTGCTGTTGCCGCCTGCTAAAACGTTTTCTACTGGCACGCCTAAAATATCGCTGCCGATTGCACGCGCTTCTGGGATACCTTCTAGACCACCGTAATTGCGAACATCAATGCCGGAAGCTGTGATATAGTCGCCAGCCAAAATACCGTCCATGGCGTCAGATAAACTAAGCTGCTCTGCGGAAGGTTTTCCGCGAGTTAAGTCTAGGTTTAGCTTACGTGCCAAGACGTTATCGTATTCAGCGGAAAGCTGCTGCTTCCACTCCTGCAGTTGTTCTACGCTCGCATTGCTTAAATTCAAGGTTGTGTCCTCTGCTGAGAATTCGACCCATTTGTGATGAGTCTTGAGGTTCGTGTAGGGTGCCTGCACTGTTTTTGACCATGTTTTGGCTTGTGCAGACGCAACAGGGGCGAGATTATACAGCTAGCTGCCAGCCTAAAAACAGCGCTGTTAACGATAATGGGCGCAAAAACTACGGTTTTACCCTGCAACCTGTCTACTGGGGAAAGAATGAATCACTTTTTCGTGTCGAGTGGCTATATTGAGCCCGCCGAAGCATCTTTACTGGCCCTGCCTAATTTTCACGCACTTCCTCCCTTTCTGCGCGTGTTGCTCACCACCGATGGCACAGTCACTAAAAGCTTAGAGTCCTACTTTTGGGAGCCTGTAAAGGTTGAGACGTTGGCCCAAGGCTGGATAACTTTGGCTGAAGATAAGCCTGAGATAGCGCGCACTACGGGTGATAAGGTATGGCAGCGCCAAGTGCGTTTGGTGGGGCAAAAATCCAAAACTGAATACGCTCAGGCGCAATCTCACATTTGCGCCGATCAGCTGCCCGTACACATTCGCGAGGCCTTAGAGGCGGGCAAGGTGGGTATCGGCGAGTTGCTGCGTGAGTGCGGCTTGGAAACCTATCGCCAAATTACTTGTGTGGGCAGTACGCCTGATGATGGTAGTGCTTCCGCAGCGGCCGGAACCGTGTGGCGAAGCTACCGCATAGTTATGGGGCATCAGCCGTTTATTCAAATACGGGAAGAGTTTCCCGTGAGTGTTTATTTGTAATTACCCTTCTTTGGGAGTCTGTTCGTCTGTGATTGATGTTGTTTTGCTTGCGCTTGCTCTTAGTATGGATGCATTCGCCGTCTCTATTGGCTTGGGGGCTAAGAATAAAGCTTCCCCCGTTGTATTAGGCTTAAAAGCAGCCCTCTATTTTGGTGTGTTTCAGGCATTGATGCCTCTTATTGGCTATTTAGGGGGCAAGGGAATGCTGGGTTGGTTAGCCAGCTTTGCGCCCTGGGTGGCGGCAGGGTTGTTAGCACTTATTGCGGCAAAAATGATTTACGAGTCGTTCGCAGAGGGGATTGAAGAGGATATCTCACAGCTTACCCATCGCGTTTTGCTGTTACTTGCTATAGCAACAAGTATAGATGCGCTAGCCGCAGGCTTTGCATTAACGGTGTTGCCCGTTGCTCCGCTGGTCTCGTGCGCTCTAATTGGGGTAATAACCGCCATATTTAGTTTTGCAGGCGTGTTTATTGGCAAGCGAGCGGGCACGTGGTTAGAAAGTAAGGCTGAGCTGGCTGGGGGGCTGGTACTGCTACTTATAGCGTTAAAAATTATAGCGGTAGCGGTGTGATGAATGGCTGCTGGTTTTGGCGGTGCCAGCAGCCAAAAGAGTGAGGTTTTAACCTAAGTCTAGGCGGGCTAAAGAGAAGCGCTCGCGACGCTGGGTAAGTTGCTTTTGAATTTCTTCTACTGCGCGGGCTTCGGTAGTGGCGTGCAGCGCTTCAAGTGAGCGAGTAAAGTGCGCGCGCATAGCTATGCGGGCCTTCTGCGAGTCGTGCTCTGCTAGCGCATCAAATATTGCGCGGTGCTCTTCTAAGCGGCGTTGCCCGTCTTTCTTACAAATCGCATTGTGCGCGTATTGAATGTCTGGCAAGTTAGCTTGAATATCCCACAGGCGCTCAATAATGTTAATTAGCGGTCTGTTTTGAGTCGAGTTGGCGATTATCGCGTGGAACTTCTTATCGGCTACTTCAGACGTTAAGTTGCCTATTTCGTTCTCTTGCGCCATTTCTTGCAGGGCGCCTTCTAAGTCTGCAAGTTGCTCATCGGTAATGGTGGAAGCGGCCAGCGCGGCAACTTCTGCCTCAACTAATACGCGTGTTTCGGTTAACTCGAAGGGGCTGTACTCGTATTCATTACTGGTGGCAGGCTTAAAGTTTTTAAGCACATAGACGCCAGAGCCTGTACGCACTTCAACGCGGCCCATTACCTCTAACGCAATAATGGCTTCGCGAATGGTTGGTCGACTAACGCCAAAGCGTTCGGAGAGTTCGCGTTCAGGTGGTAAACGGGCACCAGATGGGTACTCCCCAGCGTTTAACGATGAGAGCATCTTTTCGACTACCTTGCGGTACGTACGCTGAGGAGCGTTGCCTATTTCCGGTTTCATTGTTTTTCTCCGATGCCTAGGGTGCTAATAGCCCCACGCAAACTAGGTGTTTAGAAATTTGTAACGATACTATCACATAAAATCGCAATTGGTAATACATATTGGTTGAATGGCCTGGATTATGTACAGCTCGCTGTGATGTAACGCGTTTAAGTTATTGTTTATTATACTGTTTATGTGTTGCTTTAAGTTTAAAAAAAGAGGCTTGGGCATATTCATCTGGGTTGCCATCATTATTTTGGTTATATACCCCCGCTTTAAAGTAAAACCAATCGTTATTGTACGCTTCGCCGATAGTGAGTGATTGCTCCACATAGCGCCCGTCTTCGCGAATAATTCTTACACTAAGCTGCCTGCCTTCTATATGAATGCGATACCCCCACTTTTCGCCTAGCGCTATACCATCTTCTGGGTCGGCCGCGCTATTGCTACTACTGCCTATCATTGGATAGAACACATCTTCGCCGCCGGGGTGCTCGCTTGCAAAATACACCGAGCCTTTGGTGTTGTGCGGCAGTTTGCGGTAATAAATTCGCACAGGCTCGTCATCTTCACCGTGAATTTGCCCCACTATCACGCGGCCTATCATATGCGCTGGCCCAGTTTGGGATACGTAATCAACGCTCAGAACTGCTTCTAAGGTGCCATCGATGCCGCCTGCACTGACTTGGTTTTGGTGTGGAGCGGTTGATAGCACCCAATTGTTCCGCCCTATACCCTTGGTTGAAGGGCGTGTATTCAGCCCTCGTAACATTTCCCTTAATTCTGTACGTGAATATTTTGTCGCGCTGCTGGTGGTGCTGCCGTGTGTTGGGCAATTAAACACCATGGCGCCGGTTTGAGGGGATGTGTAAAAGGTGTTGGCCACTTCGTTGCCCGCTGTTAACCAATCAGGTAGGTATTCGGTGGCGTCTGGCAAAGTGATCTTCCAATTTGTTAACGCAAAGTTTATAGCGGGTGGTTTTTGTGGGTCGAGAGTTGCGTGTGTGAGTGCAGGCCCGATTCCACGGGATGTGATCGGGGTGTTTGCTGAATCGGCGCTAATCGTTAGTGGTTTATTGGAAGTTTGGGTGCCAATTTTCTCTGTTTTCACTCCGCACCCAGAAATAGTGACTAGGCTAATAATTAAGCCTGTTGTTAAAGAGCAAATACCGCGGCGCACTAGGTGTTGGGCTGGGTGTGACATTTAATAGCGTCTCAAATAGGGATGATATATTGTTCATCATCTTGGTTATCATTGGTTGTTACCAATATCGTATATTTGCCCGTATTAGTCCAGCTTTGCTGTAAATTTGTACGAAATGGTAGACGAATAGCTAGGTTTTTAGCGGTATAGCGGCATTGAAAGGGGCTGGTTTGACGCCGTGCAGCACTAAGAGTGGAGTGCGGTATAGCAAAATGTTTTAAGGTTGGGCGCAATCCGGTAAATATATTGGTTGACACTAATGTCGCCCAATTGATAATGTGACCATATTGCGAAGCCTAAACAGGGACAGAGCCAGTAATTCTGTCAGTGGTTGTTTTAGGTCAAATTCTTACCGAGAGTTTGGCTATCTATGATTCGAGTAAAGCGGTTTAGTTATTTCCTCAAGTTAAATCGCTTATTTTGTGCCAGTTGCGCTCCGTGGCGGGACTGGCATTTTTTTCTCGACAAGTTGCTCTTTGCTAGACGTGTTCTGGCAATTTCATTCACCAATAATAAGTGCATTGTATGAAAAAAGAGAATGTAAACATCGCGAAGCAGGGCTTGCTAGTTGTTTTGGTAAGCTTCTTTATGAGCTTTTCCCTAATGGGTTGCGCCAAAGAAATTCTGGTGAACTCGCAGGAACAATACGCAGAAGCATTGAGTTCAGTTAAGCCTGGCGACACCATTGTGTTGGCTAATGGCGAATGGAAAGATTTCGAAATTGTATTTACAGGTAAGGGCACTGAAAAAGCGCCAATCACCCTAACTGCGCAAACAAAAGGCAAGGTGTTAATTACTGGCGAGTCAAACTTGGCGCTTGCCGGTGAGCATTTGGTGGTATCTGGTTTGGTGTTCACTAATGGCTACACACCAAGCGATGCCGTTATCTCATTTAGAGCTGCTAAACCCGTAGCGGAAGACGACTACAGTACAGTTGCAATGCATTCTCGAGTCACCGAGGTGGTGATTGATAATTTTAGCAACCCAGAGCGTTTTGAAACTGACTCGTGGGTGCTTATCTATGGCAAACACAACCGTGTTGATCACAGTAACTTCACCGGCAAGCGCAATAAAGGTGTGTTGATGGCTGTGCGTTTAGATACCACGCATAGCCGCGAAAACCATCATGAAATTGATCACAACTACTTTGGTCCGCGCGATATTCTTGGCTCCAACGGCGGAGAGACTTTGCGTATTGGCACGAGCCACTTCTCTCTTTCAGACTCTTTCACTTTAGTAGAAAACAACTATTTCGATCGCTGTAACGGTGAGTTAGAGATTATTTCTAACAAGTCTGGGTCTAACAAGTTTATTGGAAATACCTTCTTTGAATCGCGTGGCACGCTAACTATGCGTCACGGTCATGGAAACGTAATCGAAAACAATGTGTTCTTTGGTAATGGCAAAGATCACACCGGTGGTATTCGTGTAATTAACGAGCGCCAAACGGTACGCAACAACTACATGTCTGATCTTGCAGGCTACCGCTTTGGTGGTGGTTTAGTTGTTATGAATGGCGTGCCTAACTCAGCGATAAATCGTTACCACCAAGTAAAGAATGCCGTTATAGAAAACAACACGCTGGTGAATGTCGATCACATTCAGCTGGCAGCTGGTAGCGATAAAGAGCGAACAGCTACACCCGTGGATTCCAAGTTTTCAAATAACTTGATCGTCAACGATGATAAACGCAACCCGTTTACCGTATACGACGATGTTAGCGGCATAACCTTTTCTAATAACAGTATTAGTGCAGCGTCCAAAGAGCTAAAGAAAGGCTTTGAAGTTGATGCCGCTAAGATTGCTAAAAACGATCAAGGCATGGTGTTTGATGCCTCCGGTACTTACGGTGCAAGCAAGTCGCTAAAACCCGTTCGCAAGCAAGATGTGGGCGCTAGCTGGTTTGTTAAGTCGGAAGATCGCAAAGCATTCCAATCGGGTAAAACAGTTAAAGCTGGTGCTGGCCAAAACTCTATCTACGATGCAGTAGAGCAGGTAGAAGATGGTGGCGTTGTCGAACTGGCAGCGGGTGATTATGTAGAAGCTAAAACAATCACTATTAACAAAACCGTAACCGTTAAAGCAGCAGCCGGCGAAAAAGTAAATATTGAGTTCTACAAAAAGTCGCTGTTTGAAGTGGTTGATGGCGGCAGCTTACAGCTTGAAGGTTTGGCAATTAGCGGTGCGAGTTCGCCAGACGATGTAGGTAATGCGGTCGTGCGTACATCGCGTTATTCCATGTTAAAAAATTATCGCTTAGAGCTTAAAAATTGCGAGTTCACAGACCTAGATGTAAACAGATTCTTCAACGTTGTATCGGTTAGCAAGTCTACGTTAGCAGATAACATTTTGTTAGAAAACGTAAGCGTTAAAAAGGTTACTGGCTCAGTGTTGAAGTTAGATCTTGAGTCCGATGATTACGGTATTTATAACGCAGAATACGTCACGATTAAGAATAGCCAGTTTGAAGATGTAGATGGCCCATTGATTACTTACTACCGTGGTGGTACCGATGAAAGTACTTTCGGCCCACACTTTGAAATGACTGGCAGCACCTTAAAAAATGTAGGTAATGGCAGCAAGAACAAGTTGAACGCGTCACTGTATTTACATGGTGTACAGGTAACGGCTATTTCAAACAACAAATGGCTAGATAGTAAGCCTGTAATTATTGAGCACACTGTGGGTGAGCCTGTAACAAGCGTTGTAGATAACACGTTTGTGAATACAGCTAAGTTAGATTTACAAGAGCTGTATTCTAAGAAGACAACCACCGCAGTAATTAAAAATAATACCTATAAAAAATAAGGCAGTGCTAAGTAATATGTTAAGCGTTAATACTATTAAAAACACCTTGCTGGCAGCAGTGCTTGTTTCTGTGCCTGCAACTGCTCAAGTTTCTGGCAATGGTCATCCGAATCTTATTGTTACAGAGCAAGACGTAGCAAACATAGCTGCTAGCTGGGAGTCTTATGATGCATATGCCGAGCAATTAAATGCCGACAAGACCAACCTCGACGCATTTATGGCTGAAGGTGTTGTTGTGCCTATGCCTAAAGATGCTGGCGGCGGTTATACCCACGAGCAACACAAGCGCAACTATAAAGCTATTCGCAATGCCGGCTTTTTGTATCAGGTAACGGGTGACGAAAAATATTTAACGTTCGCCAAAGACTTGTTGCTAGCCTACGCCAAAATGTACCCATCGCTAGGTGAGCACCCCAATCGCAAAGAGCAGTCGCCTGGTCGATTGTTTTGGCAAAGCCTAAATGAAGCTGTTTGGTTGGTTTATAGCATACAAGGCTACGACGCCATAATAGACGGCCTAGCCGCAGAAGAAAAACAAGAAATTGAGTCGGGTGTTTTTCTGCCCATGGCTAAATTTCTTTCTGTAGAGTCACCTGAAACATTCAACAAGATTCACAATCACGGTACGTGGGCCGTAGCCGCAGTAGGCATGACTGGTTACGTACTTGGCAACGATGAGCTCGTTGAAATCTCGTTAATGGGTTTAGATAAAACCGGTAAAGCGGGTTTTATGAAGCAGTTGGATAAACTGTTTTCGCCAGATGGCTATTACACAGAAGGCCCATACTACCAACGCTATGCACTTATGCCATTTATTTGGTTTGCCAAAGCGATTGAAACCAATGAGCCTGAGCGAAAAATATTTGAATACCGCAATAATATTTTGTTGAAGGCGGTGTATACCACTATCGATCTTAGTTATGCGGGTTACTTTTTCCCCATCAATGATGCGCTTAAAGATAAAGGTATTGATACCGTAGAGCTTGTACATGCGTTGGCAATTGTCTACTCAATTACCGGTGACAATACATTGTTAGATATCGCGCAAGAACAAGGGCGCATTAGCCTAACTGGTGACGGCCTAAAAGTGGCAAAGGCTGTTGGCGAAGGTTTAACCCAGCCATATAACTATCGCTCCATTTTATTGGGTGATGGCGCTGATGGTGATCAAGGTGCTCTGTCTATTCACCGTTTGGGTGAAGGTCATAACCATATGGCGCTGGTGGCGAAGAATACTAGCCAAGGTATGGGGCATGGTCACTTCGATAAGCTTAATTGGCTTTTATACGATAACGGCAACGAAATAGTTACCGATTACGGTGCGGCGCGCTACCTAAACGTTGAAGCTAAATACGGCGGTCATTATTTAGCTGAAAACAATACATGGGCTAAACAAACTATCGCGCACAACACTTTGGTTGTAAACGAGCAAAGCCATTTTTATGGCGACGTTACAACAGCCGATTTGCATCACCCCGAAGTGCTTAGCTTTTATAGTGGCGAAGACTATCAGTTAAGTTCTGCGAAAGAGGCTAATGCCTACGATGGCGTTGAGTTTGTTCGCTCCATGCTGCTGGTAAATGTGCCTTCGCTAGAGCACCCAATTGTTGTAGATGTGTTGAATGTTTCTGCCGATAAAGCCTCAACATTTGATTTGCCATTGTATTTTAACGGTCAAATTATCGATTTTAGCTTTAAGGTAAAAGACAACAAAAATGTGATGAAAATGCTAGGCAAGCGCAATGGCTACCAACACCTGTGGTTGCGTAACACTGCACCAGTAGGTGACGCCAGTGAGCGCGCTACTTGGATACTTGATGATCGCTTTTATTCTTATGCGTTTGTTACTTCTACTCCAAGTAAAAAGCAAAATGTATTGATTGCTGAGTTGGGAGCAAACGACCCTAACTACAATTTGCGTCAGCAGCAGGTATTAATTCGTCGAGTAGAAAAAGCGAAGCAGGCATCGTTTGTTAGCGTGTTAGAGCCACACGGTAAATACGATGGTTCGTTGGAGACGACTAGCGGTGCTTACTCAAATGTTAAATCAGTTAAACACGTAAGCGAAAACGGTAAAGATGTGGTTGTAGTTGATTTGAAAGATGGCAGCAATGTTGTTGTCGCTTTGTCCTACAACGCTAATAGCGAGCAAGTACATAAAGTAAACGCCGGTGAAGAAGCGATAGAGTGGAAGGGCTTCTCTAGCGTGGTGGTTCGACGTAAATAATTTGGTTTTTTATGCCGGCGCTTATGTTTGTGCTGGTATGAGCAGGCTCCACTTAGGTTTTGGTGACACGGAGGTCACATTTTTTTGGAGTTTGCAGAGATTTAGAAAAGTGGAGGGTAGCTTAATGATGTTAACCGAAAGTGCAAATTTTCTATTTTCCAAAGAAATAGAACCGGAAACAGTCGGTGAAGGGATAACTCGCCAAATACTAGGTTTTAATGAACAAATTATGATGGTGCGCGTTACGTTTGAGGCAGGAGCCGAAGGCTATGTGCACGAACACTTTCATTCGCAGGCTACCTATGTAGAAAGCGGTGAATTCGAAGTGAATGTGGGTGGTGAGATCAAAACCTTAACAGCAGGTGACGGTTTTTATATTGCTCCCAATATTAGCCACGGCGCGGTTTGTAAAAAAGCAGGCGTACTCGTTGATGTATTTAGTCCGGTTCGGGCTGACTTTTTAAAGTAGGTACAAAAATAATGAAAATTAAAGGTTTGAGATGGATGATCTTGACGATGGTGGCAATCGCTACCATCGTAAACTACATAGATCGAAATGCGTTGGCCGTTATGTGGCCGGGTATTTCTGAAGACTTAGGGCTGGATAACAATGATTACGCCAATATTATTATGTTGTTCATGGTTTCCTATGCGCTAGGTCAAGCATTGTTCGGCAAAATATTCGATATGCTCGGCACGCGCGCTGGCTTTATTTTAGCCATCGTGGTGTGGTCGGTATCGGTAGCGTTGCACGCTTTCGCGCGTGGCGTAGTCTCGCTCGGTATCTTCCGGTTTATTATGGGTTTCGGTGAAGCAGGTAACTGGCCTGGTGCTACCAAGTCGAATGCCGAATGGTTCCCGATTAAAGAGCGCGCATTAGCGCAGGGTATCTTTAACTCAGGTGCTGCGTTGGGTGCGGTAATTTCTGCTCCATTAATTGCTTATTTGTACCTATTAATGGGATGGCAGGCTACGTTCATTGTTATTGCGAGTTTTGGTTTTATTTGGGTTGTGCCTTGGTACATCTTATACAAAGCAGCCCCAGATTCTCACCCATGGTTAAGTGACGAAGAGCGTGAATATATTCTTAAAGGGCAAAAAGCGCCTAGCCAAGATGAATCTACTGGTGATGACGTTGCCGCGCCAACTTGGATGGAAATGTTGCAGTATCGTCAAACCTGGGGCGTTGTACTTTCTCGCTTCTGTTTAGATCCAGTTTGGTGGTTGTTCTTATCTTGGTTGCCAATTTATCTTGCCGATCAGTTTGGCTTTAATGTTAAAGAAATCGGTATGTTCGCTTGGATACCCTATGTGGGTGCAGCGGCGGGCAGCTTGTTTGGTGGCTGGTTATCTGGTCGTCTAATTAGCAGTGGTAAATCGGTGAATTTTGCACGCCGCTTCGCTATTACATTAGGTGGCGTAATCATGTTCCCTTGTTTGTTGTTAACCGCATACGCGGGCGACCCCCTTGTTGCCGTACTACTGATTGCTTGTATTTTGTTTGGCTTCCAGTGTGCGATCGGCAATATCCAAACCTTGCCTAGTGACTACTTCGACGGTAAGAGCGTTGGTTCACTAGCAGGCTTAAGTGGTGCGGCTGCAGTTGTAGGTGTAATTATCACAACCAAGCTAGTACCTATGATAGCCACTGTAAGCTACGCGCCAGTGTTTATGTTTGCAGCGTTGTTAGTACCATTATCCGTGCTGTCAGTGTGGTTGATTTCTGGCCCAGTAAAGCCAGCAGGAAAACTTTAGTTAAACCCATTTGTGCGTGCGTTTTAGCACCTTAATTTGTTGTAATAAGATAGGTAAAAAGTTATGAAACTTGAAAATAAAGTATGTGTTATCACTGGCGGTATTCGCGATATTGGTAAGCAAATTTCTCTTAAATTAGCTTCTGAAGGCGCGAAGTTAGTAATCAACTACTACGATAACCCCGAGCAAGCAGAGCAAACTTTAGCAGACGTTAAAGCTGCTGGTGCAGAAGCTATTCTTGTACACGGCGACATGACTAACGGTGAAGATGTTCAAAAGTTAGTTGATGCTTCTTTAGAAACTTTCGGTGCTCAAATCGATATTCTAGTAAACGTTGCTGGTGGTTTAGTTGCCCGTAAAACTATCGACGAGATGGACGAAGATTTCTGGAACTTCCTCATCAAGTTGAACTTGAACACTACTTTTCTTTTGACCAAAGCATGTGCTCCACACATGGTTAAAGGTAGCTCTATCATTAACTTCGCTTCACAAGCTGGTCGTGACGGTGGTGGCCCAGGTGCTTCTGCTTACGCAACTGCAAAAGGCGCGGTTATGACTTTCACTCGTTCTATGGCTAAAGAACTTGGTCCACGTGGCATTCGCGTTAACGCATTGTGCCCAGGTGTAATCAGCACTGTTTTCCACGACACTTTCACCAAAGACGAAGTTCGTAAAAACATTCAAGCTGCTACTCCTTTACGTCGCGAAGGTTCTGCTTCTGAAGTTGCAGATGTTGTTGCGTACTTAGCGTCTGACGAGTCTTCATTCCTAACGGGTTTGAACATGGACGTAAACGGCGGCTTGTACTTCTCATAAGCTGTTGTTCAGGGCAGCGTGGCTGCCCTTTAAAAGCATGGGAAGCAATGCATTTGCATGCGTATAAATATGGCGACGACTCTGTTTATTTAATGGGGAGTGTCGCCGTTTATTTTTCTAGGTAGTGAAAATGAATAATAGTGTGGCTGTAATTGGCGAAAGCATGCTCGAATTAATGCGTGCTGAGTCTGACTCTAGTTGTCGCTCTATGCCTGCGATGCTTTCGTACGGCGGTGACACCCTTAATTCATCTGTATATATGTCGCGCCTAGGCGCAAAAGTTGAATACATTACCGCTGTTGGTAAAGATAAAAACAGTGAGTGGTTAGTTAAGCAGTGGCAGAGTGAAGGCGTAGGTACGCGTTTTGTGCGTACAGATGAAAAGAAAGTGCCTGGCCTGTACATGGTAACCAATGATGAAAGTGGTGAGCGCTATTTCACTTATTGGCGCAACGATTCAGCTGCGCGCTACATCATTGATTCTGAAGAAAAGAAACAAGCATTGTATGCAGATTTAGAAGGATTCGACTGGATTGTTATATCCGGTATATCCATAGCTATTTTGGACGAGGCGTCCAAAAAGCGCATGTACGAATTACTCCAGCAGTGTAAAGCTCGCGGTGCAAAAATCGCGTTTGATGGCAATTACCGGCCAGCACTGTGGGAAAGCAAAGAGCAAACACGACAGGCATATCAAACTGTTACAGCCTTTGCAGATATTATTTTACCTACCATTGACGATGAGTTTCAGTTGTACGGTGAAGAGCCTAAAGACGAAGTGATCGATAGATTGCTGAGCTATGGCGCGAAAGAAATTGTATTAAAAATGGGTGGCGAAGGTTGTTATACCGTTGCCGATAATGAACGCACCCTAGTACCAGGACGAAAAGTGGTTGTAGTTGATACCAACTCTGCTGGTGACTCATTTAATGCGGGCTACTTAACCGGCCGCATGCAAGGTATGTCTGTTGAGGAATCTGCTCTACGCGGTCATCTGCTGGCTTCAACGGTAGTGCAATATCGCGGTGCGATTATCCCAAAAACAGCCATGCCCAAAATGGTCGGTTAATACTGGCAACGTTGGGCGCTTCTTGGGTAGCTAAACACAGATTTAGCGAAGCGTACTAACTAGCGTTAACGGTGAGTTTTGTTAACGCCGTAAGTCTTAGCAATATTACTAACTACAATAACGCAGCCAGCGCAGGTGAAATAGCTTTTTCCTTGCGCTGCACTAAGCGTAGAAACTTGACCCTATAGACATCTATCGTAAGAGGCTTGAGACATGAACGAGACGACCCTTTTTCCGGCGGGCGTACTAACTGGTGACGATGTCCAGCGCGTATTTAAACACGCGAAAGAAAATGGCTACGCTTTACCCGCGGTTAACGTAACTAGCTCCAGTACTGTAAATGCAGTATTGGAAGTTGCTCGCGATTTAAATACGCCCATTATTATTCAATTCTCTAATGGCGGCGCTGCATTCTATGCGGGCAAAGGCCTTAAGAATGTGAACCAACAAGGCTCTATTGCCGGTGCCATTGCTGGTGCTAAGCATGTGCATCAAGTAGCCAAAGAATACGGTGTGAGCGTTATGTTGCACACCGATCACGCTGCCAAGCAATTACTGCCTTGGATAGACGGCCTACTGGATGCTGGCGAAGAGTTTTATGCTCAAACGGGCAAGCCATTATTTTCTTCGCACATGTTAGATCTGTCTGAAGAGCCGTTAGAAGAGAATATCGCCACTTGCAAAGCTTATCTAGAGCGCATGGCCAAGATGGATATGACACTAGAAATTGAACTGGGCGTAACCGGCGGCGAAGAAGATGGTGTAGATAACACCGATGTAGATAGTTCTAAACTCTACACTCAGCCAGAAGAAGTAGCCTATGCCTACGAACAGCTTAGTGAGGTTAGCCCACGCTTTACTGTGGCTGCGTCATTTGGCAATGTGCATGGTGTTTATTCTCCAGGTAACGTAATATTGCGCCCCGAAATTTTGAAGAACTCGCAGGCGTTTATTGCCGAGAAATATAATACTGGCGCTAACCCTGTCGATTTCGTGTTCCACGGTGGATCCGGTTCTGATTTAAAAGATATCCGCGAAGCAATTAGCTACGGGGTTATTAAGATGAACGTAGATACCGATTTACAGTGGGCCTACTGGGACGGTGTAAAGAGTTACTACGAGCAGCGTATGGAGTACCTTCAAGCGCAAATCGGCAACCCAGAAGGCGCCAATAAACCAAATAAAAAGTACTACGATCCACGTCAATGGATACGCAGTGGCGAGGAATCATTCGCTGATAAGCTAAAGTCTATTTGTGAAGATTTGGGCTGTGCGCAAGCCAACCCAGTTAGCGAGGCTCAAATAGCTTAAGCAGGTTAGGTCGCTTCGCGTATAAGCGAGGCGACCTAGATTTACCTTACCTATTTTGAGCACCCCACGTGACCAGCAACGCATTAAAAGTATTTATCTCCGATCTTCATGGCGAACTCGATGTTTTTGATTTTCTCGCCGACCGCCAATTCGGCATACTTCATCTATTAATTCGCCAGCAATTTTCTCCCGAGCTAAATGAAACTCTGTGCGCGGCTATTGAGGCTAGCGCTATTCGTTTATGCCGTGCTGCAAACGCTAGCCAAGCTCAGCTCGATCGCACTAGTGCTGTAAGCAAAGAAATACTTTTTACAGCACTTTTTTTAATGGTGGTACAGCAAAAAGCAGAAGACGAGTCGCTTACTATAGCTATTCGCCGGTGGGGCTGGTTGTCTACCGTGCATCGGGCCTTAAGTGGTGATGCGCAGTTAAGTTGTACGCCATTTAGTCAGCTTGTTGAAATGCTTGCGCAGAATATTCGCACTTTAAGTGCGCAAGATTTTTTCGCGCTAGTGCAGGCGTTTGCAAAAGCGTTATTTAAAAAGTTAAGCCCAGAATTGAATATAGTTGGCGATATTTATGATAGAGGGCAAGATGCTTTCGCCATTATGGAGCGATTGCGCGGGCTGCCGAATGTGGCTATTCAGTGGGGCAATCACGATGTAGTGTGGATGGGTGCTGCGTCGGGCAACCTTGCGTGTATTACGGTGGCGGTGCGTATTTGTTTGCGCTACGGCACGTTAGATATGTTGCACCGCGATTACGGTATCAACCTCTCTCGTTTAGAACGGTTTGCTGCTAAAGCCTACGGCGATGATGATTGTGCGCAGTTTACCCCCAAGGGCGACCTTAACGCTGAAGAAAAGCTGCGCATTGCGCGTATGCACAAAGCCATATCAATTATTCAATTTAAGCTTGAAGGTAAGCTTATTGCCCGTCGGCCAGAATATACAATGGCCGATAGACTGCTGTTGGATAAAATAAATATTGCCAATAGCACGGTTACTGTGGGTGATGCTGTGCATCCACTATTAGACTCGAATTTTCCTACGCTGGATGTAGAGCAGCCTTATCGCTTAAGTGAAGATGAACGCAAAGTTGCAGAAGATCTTAAGCAGCAGTTTCTTGCCAGCGCAAAGCTTACCCAGCATATGGATATACTTTTTCACCGCGGTGGAATGCAAAAGAAAACAGGAGATTGGCTGCTTTATCACGCCTGTGTACCCGTTGACGAACAGGGAGAGTTTCAACCTTTTGCGCTTGCACCAGAAACCACACGTGGACAAAGCCTGTTTAACTTCTGCGAGCTGGAAATGCGGCGCGGTTATTTAAATAGAATGGTCATTAATGACCGCAATGAGTCCGATATTGCTTGGTTTTTATGGTGCGGCCCTCATTCTCCTTTATTTGGCAAAGCCAGAATGACCACCTTTGAACGCTATTTTGTGGCCGATAAGCAAACCCACAAAGAAGGTAAAAATGAATACTACAACCTTCGCTCCAACCCTGAGTTTTTAGCACGCGTTGCCACGGAATTAAAATGCAGTAGCGATCAGGTGCGCATTGTAAATGGACACGTGCCGGTTAAGTATCAATCTGGCGAGCGCCCAGTGCAGGCCAATGGCAAGCTCTTTTCTATTGATGGCGGGTTCTCTATGCCCTATCGCTCAGCCACCGGTTTGGCGGGCTTTGTACTGCTTGAAGCGCTTGGTCAAATAGTTTTATATCGGGTAATCCCCAACGACAAGCGCTATGCTTTAGAAGTGGAATATCAACAAATACTAAAGCCTAAAGCTGCAAGTGTGCCTGCTGCTTAGCCTGTCCTCGAGTAATTTATGGGTGTGAAATCTAAAATAGTTATTGGCAATTGGAAAATGAACGGCAGTGCCGAGTTGGTGGAGTCGTTCACACGTACCATGTTGGATAATCAAGCGGCTTACGCAGGTATTCGCGTGGTACTTTGCCCGCCGTTTACTCTTCTGCAGGCTATGGCTGATGCGCTGGAAGGTGGGCCTATCTTGCTTGGCGCACAAAATGTAAGCGAGTTTGAGCAAGGGGCGCATACCGGCGAAATATCCGCGCCTATGTTGGCTTCGATGGGCACCAAAATGGTTATTATTGGCCATAGCGAACGAAGGGCGTCGCGCGGTGAAAACGATCGTATTATTGCCGCTAAAGTAAAACAGGCGCTTTCTGTAGGTATGCTACCCGTACTTTGCGTGGGGGAAACCGCCGAAGAAAAAGCGCGTGGTGACTCAGGAGCGGTGGTGTGGCAGCAGTTATCGGTTGTGCTACATGCTATTGGCAGTGAGCTCTTTGGCCAGCTGATAGTAGCTTATGAACCCATATGGGCTATCGGGTCTGGGTCGACTGCCTCTACTGACGATATTCTTACAATTACTACCGCTATTCACGCGAAGTTAGCGCAGCTAGGTATTCAGTTACCACTCTTATACGGTGGCAGTGTTAACGCAGGCAACGCAGCTCAAATATCATCTTTACCTACTATTAGCGGCTTGTTGGTGGGCGGTGCCTCCTTGCAGGCAGGCCAGTTTCTACTTTTGTGTAGTAATACCGCAAAGGGCGCATAGACCTTTTTATTAGGTTAACGCCTTCATTTCTTACTTTTGGTTATTGGGCCTATTGCTCTAATTGGCCCAGATAAGCTGGGTGTGCCGCGAAGGTCTGAGCTGTGTCGGTCTAAACGCCTTATAAGCCTCGCAACGCCATTTCATAGCTCAATCTTTCTGTTCAAATTACCCGCATAAGCTAGTCTTAATAGAGGCGTGCGGGCGTTTTATTGGTATGTCTGTCGAAATAATAACCTACTTTCTAAGCACGAAGTGACTTGGAAGGATTGCATTTGGTTATTGGTTTGATGGAAAACATTACCAATATGTATTGTAATTGATCGCAAAATTGATATACATTTCTTGTTACCAAATGATTGTGGTGAAAAGTTTGCCAGTCCAAAGGTGTTTACCCCGCAGTAAGCGCTGAACAATAAGAATTCTGAGGTTAAATATGTTCGGTATTAAAACGCTAACCGCGCTGCTAGTGGTTATATGCTTCAGTCAGGTATCTGTGGCTGAAGACATTCGCATTAATAAAGTGGCAGGTGAAAAAGAAGAGCTGCTGCTGTCTGTGCTTGAACTGGTGTGGAGCAAAGCAGACCCCAACGGAAAAATTATTCAATTAAACGATGAGCTGCCTGTTAGCCGCCTACCTGTAGAGGTCGAAAGTGGCGCTATAGATTTAATGTGGGCAGGCGCCTCGGCCAAAAACGACGAGCAGATGTTGGCGGTACGTATTCCTTTGTTAAAGGGTATGTTGGGTCATCGCATTTCCATTATTCGCCAAGGCGATCAGCACAAATTTAACGATATACGCTCAATTTCAGATTTAGCGCGCCTCGATGCTGGCATGGGCCGTACTTGGGGCTCGACCAAAGTATTAGAGCAGGCCGGGCTTAATGTTGTTACGGCGATGAAATATGAAAATTTATTTCATATGTTGGAAGGGGGGCGGTTCGACTATTTTCCGCGGGGTATACACGAGCCTTGGGCCGAATTAGCTAAGTACCCAGAGCTACCTCTAGAAGTAGAAAAACGTATTTTACTTATTTACCCCTACGCAATGTATTTTTATTTGCAAAAAGATAACCGCGCATTGCACGCAAAACTTACGCGTGGTTTTGAACAAGCCATTGCTGATGGCAGCTTTGATGAATTGTTTTATAGCGCACCAATGGTTAAGCAGGTTATTGAAAAAGGCAATATTAAAGATCGCATAGTACTGCGCATGCCAAATAATGAAATGCACAAGGATACACCTGTAGATCGCCCCGAACTCTGGCTCGACGTTAACAAACTATAAAGGTGGAGGGACCTTTTGTTTTTTAACGTCGCGCTGGTAGTAACCCGAGAGTACACATCATAAAAAACACCTAAAAATAACGATAACACCAGACGGAGTTAAAAAATGAAGTTCAAATCATTAGTGGCCCTATTCCTATTGGGCCTGCTTACTGCTTGTGGGGGCGGTAGTTCAAATCCAGACCCAGACCCAGACCCGATTGAAGAACCTGAAGGCGAACCTGAAGGAGAGCCAGAAGGAGAGCCTGAAGGAGAACCAGAAGGAGAGCCAGAAGGAGAGCCAGAAGGGGAACCAGAAGGAGAGCCAGAGGGTGAACCTCAGGAGTCTAACTTTCCGCGTGGTTCACTCGGTGATAACGACACTGTGCCAGACGTGGTATGTACGCAAACCGTAAACAGTACGTCAGAACTAGAAGACGCTGTAAGCTACGAGATGACCCCAGGTACAACGCTGTGTTTGGCTGACGGCAACTACACCAACTTAGAAATTCAGTTCGGTGGTATTGGTACCGAAGCGAACCCTATTACTGTGGCAGCAGCTAACCCCGGTATGGTTACAATTGGCGGCGAAGTTGGGATCCGCATGAGCGGTGAATACGTTGTGTTGCAAGGGCTTATTTTTAAAGACGGTGAGAGCGCGAGTAGCGACTTAATTCAAACTCGCGGCAACTCTAACGCGCCTTGTAATAACTGCCGTATTACCGAAATTGCCATTATCGATTTCGATCAAAATTCCGATAGCAGCGGCAAATGGGTTCACATCTACGGTGCACATAACCGCGTAGACCACAGCTGGTTTTCTGGCAAAACTACCCGCGGCGCATTACTTGTTGTAGATCGTTACATTGAAGATGGTGTTGACCCACTCGATGCCGAAATAGATTACGCGCAAATCGATCACAACTACTTCGGCGACCGTCCACCGGTGGATGGCAAAGCTTACGCGAGTAGCGGCGACAACGAATACGAAGGTATTCGCATTGGTACCAGTGATTCGCACACAGGTGATTCGTTCTCGGTAATCGAGCACAACTATTTTGAGCGCATACAAGGCGAAGCCGAAGTTATTTCTAATAAGTCTGGCAACAACCGCATAGAGCACAATACTGTACGTAACAGCTATGGTTCTATTACTACACGTCACGGCTCAAGCGCGACTATTACCAATAACTTTATTATTGGCGATGGTCACCCATATGCAGGCGGCCTGCGCATTATTGATGACGGCCACACCGTAACGAACAACTACATCCAAGGTGCGCGTTATTTAGCAACTACTCACCATGGCGGTATTGTGTTGATGGGCTCCGATGGTTCAACCACCAACGGTTACCAGCAATTAACCAATGTACTTGTTGCGCACAACACTGTGGTAGATAGCGTGAACAGCTTGAACGTAGATGGCGGCCAAAAGTCTACCAACCCCAATAATGTTTACCTAGTGAATAACATTATTGCTAATGGCATAGGCCCTGTTATTACAGAAGCTGCAGATGGTATGCCTGGTAGCTCTGTGATTGCGGGCAACATTTTTTACGGCCAAAGCTTTTCCGACTCCTCTAGCCTTACCTCTGTAGACGGTATTACTTGGTTAGACGTTGCGTTCGCAGCAGATATGCAAGGCGTAATGCGCGCTACAGGCAGCAGCCCAGACTTAACCGCGGCAGCTGCAGATACTGGCGATTTTGCCGCCGTTACTTTGGATATGGATGGCTTGGCGCGTGCAGCAACCACACAAGCTGGTGCTGACGACGATATAGGTGGCAACCCAGTTCGCGGCATTCTTAATAGCTACGATGTTGGCCCAATAAGCTACCGCCCACCAATGACCACCCCACACGTTGCAGAAGTGGATGTCGCCAACTATGCGTTTGATGAAGGTGCAGCAGGTTGGACTTTAGTTGATGCAGTGGTAAACACTAACGCTGCAGAGGTTTTTGCCCGCGGTGCAAGCGTGGAAGTAACCGGTGCTAACGGCCGCGCTTCGCAAGTTGTTAGCTTAACGGCGAATACCAACTACACCTTAACTGCGTTTGTTAAAGGCACTGCAACTCTTGCAGCAGATGTAGGTGGCACGGTTTATCGTTCAGATGTGAACTCTTCATTGGAGTACAAACTAGCAACCGTAAGCTTTAATTCTGGTGATGCAACATCAGCCACCATTTACGGCGAAGTTGATGATTTTGTACTTAACTATGCCCCAATTGGCGAAGCGAGCTTAGACGGCTTCCCTGGCGCAGACACCACCTTTTGGAGTGTGTACGAGGGAGCAGGTATCGGTCAGGTTCAAGGCTCTGATAACTCAGCAGCCGGCGCTGATGGGTCTGTTAAGTTTAAATTAGAAGACGCTACAGAAGTGGGTACCCCGCGTATAAGCCAAGTATTAACCGGCCTAGAATTAAATACGGACTATACTTTATCTATGTACGCCCTTTACAAAAAGTCTGCCGATGTGACTGTAACTATGGGGGCGTTTGTTGGCGAAACAGACACTGTACTAGCAAGCAAAGTGGTTGATTTTGAAGACCTTGTTGCAGCTAATGCGCCGAAAGGCGACGACAGTTTCCGTCAAGACACACTAACGTTTAACACGGGTAGTAACTCAACTATTACTATCTTTGCTGAATACAACGCCAACACAATTATTGCTGACGGCGGCGACGCTGGTGATACGGAGTTTCGTGTAGATGAATTTGCATTGACATATGAAGGTGCACCTGCTGCGGATGCCAAAGCATACTTTGACGAATTCCGTCTAGTATCGCATGCATCGCTAGCAGACTAAAAATTTAAAGTTTTTTCATGTGAGTAGCATTGGCCCCACTCTGTGGGGCTTTTTTTAATAAATATTTTTGCTTAAAGAATCTTTATTAAAAAACAAACGCAACGTTGCGAGATGATGTATGAAAAAAATAGTAGCTAGTCTTTTAATAGGGTTATGCAGCTTGGCTGTGTGTGCCGAAACGCATATTTACGATGGCAAAGGTAAAGAAACCTGGACCAAAACGGACTTAAAGCCGGGCGATGTGGTGATTATCCCGAATGGCACCTACGCCGACTTAAAAATTAACGTGCAGGGCAAAGGTGAGCAGGCCAAGCCGATTGTACTTAAAGCAGAAACACCTGGGGGCGTTGTGCTTACAGGTGCATCGTGGCTGCGCTACTGGGGCTATTTTATTGTGGTAGATGGTTTCGATTTTAACGACGTAACCTATTCCATGTATAAAAATAAAGTGCGGGCAATTATTGCCAACCGCCGCGCGGGTTCTAGCAGTGAGTCCTCTAAGGATATGTGCCAAGCGTGCGTGTTACAGCGCGTGCGTATAGATAACGAGAACGATAAAGCGATCGATACTGAATATAAATGGATTGAGCTATACGGTTATAACAACGTGGTGAGGTACAACTACTTCGGTGCTAAAAAATCGGGCAGCCGAGTTTTACAGGTTCAGTTAAAGCATGCTAATGCGCAAAAATTGCCCGTATCCCATGTTATTCAGTACAACTATTTTGCTTCGCGTAACGCGGGCAAAGCTGTAGGTAATGGTGGTGAAGCATTGTTAGTGGGCGATTCAAATATGCAGCATGTTGATGCTAAGGTTACCGTGGCCAACAACTTATTTTACGATGCATCCATACTTGGCGAGCCAGAGGTTATTTCGAACAAATCCTCCTCTAATATTTATCGCAGCAATACTGTGCGCAATACAACCGCGAGCCTCACGCTGCGCCACGGCAACAGAAACACTGTAGAGAATAACTGGTTTTTGCAGGACCAAACAGAAGGCTCTGGTGGTATACGTGTCATTGGCGACGATAATATTATTCACAACAATTACATTGCTGGCTCTGCCGGTGGTGGCAAATCGGCCGCGTATCGGCCAGCACTTGGTATTGCCGCGGGTTACTCCAAAAAAGATGACGATGCCAATATCAACGGTTACCAGTTAAGTGAGCGCAACGTGCTTTCGAATAATAGCGTTATTCAATCTGCACAGCCTGTAATGCTTTCTACTTGGTACGATCGAGGTAAGCTAAGTATGACTCGCCCCCCTATGCAAACCACGTTTATTAATAACTTGGTGTACCAACTAGATGTTGCACCATCTACTGCAGATTGGGTGCGGGGCTTAGCCATTAGTGTAGATTACACGCCAGACTCTGAATACGGTAACAACTATGGCATTGATAAAGCGGAGTATGTACCGTCGTTTGCAAAAGTAAAAGGCAATATTACCGATGGCAAAGTGTCGCCACTGGTTAGCAAAGGCACTAAAGCTGAATCGAAAAAAGAACTTAAAGGGTGCGATGCATTTGGCACTGGCGATATCGTATATTTACCCCTTAAAAAAGCAGGCGCAGACTTATCTAAAATGGATGAACCCTTGGTGTGGACCGACACAGTAAAATCTGCTCGCTTAGGACCAGATTGGTTGAATGCAAATTGGGGCGGCGAGAAAAAAGCCTATAAGGGATGTTAGTTGAGGGATAGGTTACAGTTAACAGTTAAAACAAAAATTAAGCGGCTCGTTTATCGGGCCGTTTCTATTTGGGTGTGTGTTTTCTGTTTTTTTAATAGCCGCAGTATGCGAAAAAACTGGATTATTTTATCTGCCAAAAACATAATTTCCCTGTTCCCTGTTCCCTGTTCCCTGTTCCCTGTTCCCTGTTCCCTGTTCCCTGTTCCCTGTTCCCTGTTCCCTGTTCCCTGTTCCCTGTTCCCTGTTCCCTGTTCCCTGTTCCCTGTTCCCTGTTCCCTGTTCCCTGTTCCCTGTTCCCTGTTCACTAGCTCTCCGGTTTAAAGTGACAAAAAATATTGGCAAAACTGTCGCCGTTGAATGGAATAGGGCGGCCGTGCAGTAGGCGTCCGCCTTCATAAAATACCATTTCGCCGGGTTTGAGTAATATGTGGTGCACGCGATAGGCGTTGTCTTCTATTACAAGTGGCCAATCTTCATCGACGTCTTGCGCTATGTTAATGATGGCGCTAATTATATGTGTTTCTAGTCTGTCTCTATGCATTTTTAATTTGGCGCCGCGATGGTATTCACGTATGCCGTATACATAGGTTGGCGCCAGTGGTTGATTGCACCAGGCTTCCATTTTGGGCTTAAGCTCGTCGTGTACGGCTTGACGCAGCTCGTCGCTTAAATCGATTAGTGAGCTGCTTTTTTTGCACGTTTTGCTGGCGTTTTCTATAAAGTCGCCCGGCACATGCTCTTCAGTAAGCTGCTGCTTATTGTCGGTATAGAACTGGGTTAACTTTTGGAATAAAGCTGGGTTTAGTGTGCTTTTGTGTAACCCGCTCGCCGTATAGTTTGGAATATATTCATTGGCTTCTTTACTGTACATAGGGGGCGCGTTGGGCAGCCTGCTTTGGCTGCGAAACCACTTAGTAATTACCGCCTTATGCCCTTTTAGTACGGGGTAAGCTTGGTGCATGCTGTGGGGGTTGGGCGCGCCGTTAGATTGCAAACTGTTCCATATTAACGCCAGCCCAGCTCTGGGTTTAATGGCGCCGTCAGCGGCGGGAAAATCGGTTTCGCCGCCCTCTTCAACGTCGTTTAGGTAAATCATTACGGTGTAAGTGCGCTGGCCCATAACTGCCCCGTGCTCGGGCATTTCTTTAATTTCAAAGTAGTCGGTGTGGGCTTTAAATTCTTGGCCTACTTCGTATAGCTGGCCTTGAATCACCTCTGAGTAGGAGGGGTCTATACCCACGAGTTTGCATATGCGCGAATCTACGTAGTGAATAAACGGGTCGTCAATCGTGCCCAAGTCGCAGGTGCGACTTGTGCGGTAAGTTTTGTCACTCTCTTGGCTAGAAAGCTCACTGGGGCGCAATTTAGATCGTATGTTGGCAATTATGCGCTCGCACTCTTCGGTAGTTAAAAATTCCCCAAGGGCGTACATTTCTAGTTTGTCGGAATTTAACTTTAGTGCGTTGGGTATAAATATTTTACGTGGGTCGGTGGGGGCGCCGTGGTTAGCTGCTGTTTGCAGGTTTTGGTTGTTTACCGTTTGCTGTGGGCTGGCTGCGCGCTTAAAAGGGTTAATTAGCTGGTCTACAGGTACGGTAGGGCGAAAATTCATTACCCGCTCTATGGCCTCAAATGCATAGCCTTCGTCGAGTAAAATTTTAAAAATACCGTTTTTATCTTGGCCATTATTTACGTTAGTGTTTATCCATTCTAGCCAATCTTCGTCAAATTCGGTTTTCATACTTCGAACCCTTTCCCCTATAAGTGCTAGGAATTATACGTAAGTTGATATTTGTTGCCGCGCGTTAAATCACAGGCTTGGGTGTGATAACGGTGCGCTTGCTTAATGGTTTTTGCAGAAGTTAGGTGATGTATAAAGGGTAGCCGTTGATTGAGGGTGCTACTAGTTAGCGGTGTATGTGTTGTTTGTCTTGAATGCGGGGTGAGTTGTAGCACAGGCTTGTTTAAATATGTTTACGGCAGGGTTTAACTTTTGCGCTTTTGCTCTTTTGCTTTAGTGCGGAAGCACGGTACTGCTGTGGTGTAATTCAGAAATAAACTGCAAATAAAATTTGGCTCACCCGAAGGTGAGCCAAAATATTAACGGTCTTACTTAGTGATACGCGTGTAAGAAACGTTAGTCATGGTGATTTTCGCTTCGGTAATGCCTATATCTTCGTAGCAGGCACGGAACGAATCGGAGTCGCCATGTGAACCACAATCTTTGCTACCTTGTGGGTATTGCGATTGTAGGTAGTTACCAAACTTCAAGTAAGATGCAGAATCGTCTTCTACTTCTGTCTCTAGGTTTTTACCAAAGGCAGATACTTTTACAACGCCGTAGTTGTTAAGTACGTGGAAGCTGAAAGAGTCGCCAGAGCGGATTGTGCCCAATGGTTTCTTCTCTTCAACACCGCTGGTGTTACGAATACGAACATACACGTCGAAAATGCCGTTTGCCGCTACGCTATCGAAAAAGCCAGATTCGCTTGTGTCGGAAACGTATAGTTTCATGATGGTGCCAGTGTCGCCTGCGTGATGCTGTGCAACAATTGTCTTACCGCCAGTAGATAGGTCTACTTTAATAGTTGCAGAGAAATCTTCGTAGGTAGCAGTCATCGCAGTACGCTCGCTAGAAGCGATTTTGTACTCGTGGCGCCAGCCGTTACCGTTTGGAGTCGTTACGCGTGCTTCAAGAGGTACGAATTCCAACGTGTAAGGGTCTACCAATGGGTGTGGGTTCTCGCCTTCCAAATCCCAAACATCGCTGTTTGTAATGCTTTCAGGAATTTTTGAGCCAGATGGAGTTGGCGTAGGAGTAGGCGTTGGGGTCGGAGTTGGTGTAGGCGTAGGAGTAGGTGTTGGCGTTACAGTGCCAGCACAACCCAATACTTGTGCTTCAATCAAGCTGTTCCAAGTATTCGACGAGTTACCGTGACCAACAATACGTACGTAACGCGCTGTTACGTCGTCAATGCTGTTTGATTTAAGGCCAGTGCTACCTTGTGACTGCACGTTGCTTAAAGCGGTAGACCAGTTGCTCTTATCGGTAGACGTTTCTACATCGAAGTAAGCGGTACGTGAGTCACCTTTGTACCAAGCCGTTTTTAGTTGACGAACTGTGGCTTCGGCGCCTAAGTCTAAAGTAATCGCTTTGCCGTCGCCTTTAGAAGACCAGCGTGAATCAGCTGATAAATCGCCGTCCACAGCTAGGTGTGGGCCGTGACCATCGTGAGAGCCATCATCGGTAGCAGAGCTAATGTCGATGGTATTTAAGCTGTTACAGCCCGCTGGTGTAGGCGTGGGCGTAGGAGTAGGTGTTGGCGTAGGAGTCGGTGTTCCCGTCTCAACTAAGCTGAAATCGTCAAAGCGGCCAGTACCACTATTGTACTTACCAAACACTTCTACAGAGTTTGCAGAGCCAGAGTTAAAGTTAACAGTTACTTTGCTCCAGCTGCTTGTGTTTACGGCTTCGTCATAAACTGCAGTGCCGGTGTTAACACCCACGCGTCCACTGCCAAGTACATATGCAGTTAACTGGTAGTTGGTGTTTGGGGTTACCGCAACGTCTTGATCTACACGGCCGGCGGAGCCAGTAATTTTGGCAGATCGGCTGCCGTTATTTGCATCGCTAGAAAGTGCCGAAGGGTCAGTGTCTGTCCAACCGTCAAAGCCACTTTCGAAGCCTGAGTTAGAAATGGTCGCAGCCTGTGTTAAAGATGCACTAAGCGCGAGTGAGATCGCTAATGGAAGGGTTTTTACCTTCATTATTATATTCTCCGATTGGGAAGCACTTGGCACTTTCTAGGTATAAGGCTAGGTTTTATTTTCTACACCGTTAAGTGCAAAACTTTGTTTGCCAAGCTAGCTGTGGATTGATAGTGCATGTCCCGTTACATCCTAGGCACGCACAAAATTATTTTTATTTTTCACTCTGCAAGTACATCCAAATACTGCAGAGAATGCTGAAAAGTGAAATTTAAGTGTGCGTCTTCGCGACCGCTCTGTCAACCAAATTGTAATCGTATTCTGGTAGGTGGAAGCTAAACCAATTTGGTTTTGTGTGCCAAAATTTGTATACCAATTTTTTATTGTTTTCATAACTAATTGATAATTAATGCTATTTTGATTTGTGTGGGCGGGCTAATTGGTCGACCGTTGCGTTTCGCCGAAAATGAATATTTGTGCGTTTAATCCACATGTAAGTGAGAACCAGTCGCGTCTTATGGTTTGGTATTTGGTTTTATTAGCACTTTTAGCTATTTAGGCTAGGAGAAGGTGGTTGGCGTCTATAGCTTCTTTGGAGGTGCTTCTGTTGAAACTTGGGGGCTTGCGTGAAATACATGTGGTTTATAGTTTTTATCTTACTTGGTCGCTCTTAGTAGGTGGTTATGCAAATAAGACTGTTTTACAGCTTTAATTTGCCATTTAGCCAAGTCTCTGACATCGTTGTCTTTTGGCGATGTTTAGGTACTTATGTGGTGCCTTAATAAGGCTATACTCACAGCCGAACAAACATTACATATAGAGCACGGGGGAGCGAATGGCGTTATTTAGCAAGTATGTATGGCAAGTGGCAGTTGCCGGAGCATTAGGTACGGTTAGTTTGCTGGGTAGTCGTTTATACGCGCAAACTGCAGATACACAGCAATGGATTGATGGCATAGCCAGCAATATGCAGGTGCATTATCAAGTACTGCTAAATAAGGGTGACGGCGAATGCAGCTTGCCAAGCTTACCGCCCAGCCCCAAATCACCATGCTCTATAGTTGAGCTTTCACTCAGCTCGCCAGATAAGCTTGCGGCAAACGACTTAGATGGTAACTGGTCTATTTACTTCAGCCAAACCGATCCCATTTATGCGCACCCAGCTGGTGAATTTACAATCGACCATATAAATGGCGATTTACACCGAATTCGCCCCAGCGCCAGCTACCAAGGATTTAATGTGGGCGAAGTTAAAAAGGTGCAGTTTATTGTGGCGGGTTTAACCCTTACCGAAGCCAAAATAATGCCCAACTATTATGTGGTAGCAGAAGGGCAAGATAATAAACAGGCACTATACAGCGAAGCCCGTGTTATCGAATCAACACGTATTCGTATACACCCAGAAACAGGGTTAGAGGAGCGACCTTTTGCAGGCGAAATAAGTAGGCAAAATTTTAAGCTGTCGCAGGCAGATAAAACGCCTTACGCCGATGCCGCTTTTATATTTAACGAAAATAAAAACGTAAATAAGCTGGGATTTGTAGCGCAAGACGAAGCGCTGCGCACAATAATACCTACGCCAACTTTTGTAATGGACTCTGGCAAAAATATAGATATTAGCGCAGGTATAAACCTGCAGCTACAGGGGGTGGAGCAAGACGCAGTTGCGCCGGCACTGGCGTGGCTACAAGCATTGGGCCTAAAGCAAAACCCTGCGGGCATGCCGTTTGTTGTGTCTGTTTCGCGGGCGAGCTTACCGTCGCGCTCGCCAGTGGGGTCCTATCAATTGGTGGTATCGCCAACGCAAATTACCATCTTTGCCCGCGAACCGGTTGGTGCGTTTTACGGTATGCAATCGTTGGCGAGTGTAATGATAGCGGGCAGAAATACTTTACCTGTGTTAACCGTTAACGATTCGCCTCGTTACCCTTATCGCGGTATGCACATAGATGTAGGTCGTAACTTTCATTCCAAACAACAAATACTGGATGTATTAGATCAAATGGCGGCGTACAAGCTTAACAAGCTGCATTTGCATTTGGGTGAAGATGAAGGCTGGCGCTTGCAAATACCCAGCTTGCCAGAACTTACTGATGTGGGCGGTAAGCGCTGTCACGATCCACAAGAAAACACCTGCTTATTAATGCAGCTTGGGGCAGACGTAAGCGGCAAAAGTGAACGCGATGGCTATTACACTCGGCAAGATTATATAGAGCTAGTAAAAGCTGCGAATGCGCGTCACATACAGTTAATCCCTTCTTTTGATATGCCCGGTCATTCGCGCGCTGTAATAAAAGCTATGGAGGCGCGTTACCGTAAATTCATGGCCGCTGGTAATAAAAAAGCCGCTGAACAATATTTACTTTCAGACCCAAACGATAAAACGCAGTACAAAAGTATTCAGTTTTATTCCGATAACACGATTAACGCGTGCATGGAATCTCCTTATAAATTTTTAGGCAAAGTAATAGACGAAGTAAAAGCCATGCACAGCGAAGCGGGCCAGCCGCTTACGGTTTACCATATAGGCGCAGATGAAACCGCCGGTGCTTGGGCGCAATCGCCAATATGCCAAGCGTTTTTTGCCAACAACCCTTACGGTGTAGAAAATGCCAAACAGCTAGGTGCTTATTTTATCGAGCGCGTGGCCGCATTATTAGAAACTAAGGGTATTAAAACCGCAGGTTGGAGCGATGGTTTAAGCCACACTAACCCAAAAAATATGCCCGCCAAGGTGCAATCGTATATTTGGGATGTATTACCTTGGGGGGGCGTTGCCGAAGCAAATAAGCAAGCCAATCGAGGGTGGGATGTAGTGCTATCTCACCCAGACGCGCTGTATTTTGACTTCCCATACGAGCCAGACCCAAAAGAAGGCGGCTATTATTGGGGCAGCCGCCATATAGATACCCACAAAGTATTTAACTATATGCCCGGTAACTTACCGGCTTTGGCAGAGGTATACCCAAGCCCTACCCAAACAGGGTTTGAAATAGCAGGCACCACCCCATTAAAACAAGGCGTGCAATGGGCGGGTATCCAAGGCCAGCTGTGGAGCGAAACTATACGCAGCGATAACGCTGTGGAATATATGATCTTTCCGCGTTTAATTGCCTTGGCAGAGCGCGCATGGCACGCACCAAGTTGGGAGCCGCCCTACAATTACGAGGGCGCAACCTATAATGCTAATAGCGGTTTATTTTCTGAAAATAAAAAAAGTGAGCGCGATAAAGCGTGGTTAAAATTCGCAAGCGTCATTGGCTACAAAGAATTCGTTAAGCTAGATGCCGCCGACATTCACTACCGCATACCAACGGTGGGCGCTATTATTCAAGACTCCATGCTACACGCAAATCTTGCTTACCCAGGGTTAGGTATTGAATATAAAGAAGCCGGTAAAGATTGGCAGCCTTACAACAAGCCAGTACAAGTAAAAACGCCGGTACTGGTGCGCGCAAAAGCCGCAACGGGGGATAGAAAGGGGCGTGCGTTACCTGTTGAGTAACCTTACTGGGTAACTAGGGGTTAGGGTAGTTAAGCTAAAAAAGTTAAGCTAAACGGCAACAAATATTATTAATTGATAAATTTTAAAGGAATAAAAAGTGTTACTACAATTTGCGGCGTTATCAGGTGTGTTGGCTGCGTTTTGGATAGTAATGGGCGTCGCAATTGCGGGCGCTCGTTACCCCGGTTACAGTCATCTGCGTCAGCTGTGCAGCGAACTGGGTGCAGCAGGCAGCCCAACAGAAAAGTTTTCTCCGCTTATTAATAACTACCCGCTAGGTATATTGTTTTGTGTATTTGGAGGCTATGTGTTGTATGTATCTAGCTCGCTATTGTTTACCACTACAGGGGGGTTGGTTATCGCACACGGCATGGCTACGTTTGTTGCTGGCTACTTCCCCATGGATGCAGACCCTTATACGCAAACCCCTTCTAAAAAGTGCGAGGTACACACCCTTGCCGGAGTTGTAATGCTGTTCTCATTACTTATCGCTAATATATTGGTTATATTTGCCAGTGTGAGTTCAGGTTTGCGCGTATTTTCTGCTGTATGCTTGGTGCTAGTTGTTGTGTTTTTAATACTAATGGCGCAAGCGTATAAACAGCGAGGCAACGTTGGCCTGTATCAGCGTTTGAGTTACGGTGCGCAATTATTATGGTTGGCGGGGGTGTCGGTGACTCATTGGCAAGCATTAAGTTAGGTAGGTTTTTAACAAGCTTTAATTACTTGGTGCGTTTCGTAGGCTAACCATTTTTCAAGCTATTTAACGCGCTATTTAGCGCACTATCCAGTGCGTGACTTAGCATACTGTCATTTATTTCAGCGAACATGTATTTTTTCTTGGCTAATACATAGTTGTCTGGCTGCCTGTATCTTTTTATCCTCTGTTTGATGGGCGCTAACCTATTCAGAGGTTCCTAAGTTTTAATTCTTATTGAAAGTTCGAATTGCTGCAGCTATGTGTTTAGTTGCGCACCAAAAACGTTCGCTAACACGCAAAATTAAAAGTAGTAATCCTTCCGTAAAACTCCTACCAATCATTCATTGTGAGTAAAAAAACGTCGTGATAGCTTGGTTTTAATGACCGGCAATTGGCTGCGCGTAAATAAAAATATAGGTGCGTCTACTCTAGCCAACCGTTTCCGTCATTCCTTAAAACTTTAACCATAATAATGAGGAATCTCATCAATGAGTGTAAATTTAATTAACCGCATGGCTACCGGCTGTGTGCTTGTTTTTTCTATGGTGTGTAGTGCTGGGGCGCTGGCGCAATCCTGCCCATCTAGCCATCCGTTTAGTTGTGGCAATGCATGCTATACCGATGCAGCGCAAGCACAAGCGGGCGGATGTGCGGTGGCGTCATCGAGTTCATCCAGTAGTTCTAGCAGCACATCAAGCAGTTCTGGTGCAACTTCTAATAATAGCGGTAACAACAATAACAGCAGCAATAACGGCAGTTGCCATAGCGATGAGAATCCCTCGCACGTTATTTCTGGACGTCGCACGGAATTCACCCAAAGTTGGTGTGATACTCAGTGCGTTACCTATGTGGGTAACGATACCGGTTGTCTCAATAGCGCAGGTATTTTCGTAAGCAACGCCAGTATTTGTAGCGACCCAGCTAATGCCAAAGAGGCCATGTTAGATATCGAGTACAACTTAGGGATAGATATTGACGACCAGTTTATTGCGCAATCGGGTTATCAGGGTGCACCACCTTCAATAAACCCTGGTATGACGATTGAAGATGCACGTATTTACTTCTCTGCACTTATCGGTGAAGAACTGGGTGTTGAGTTGGCTAACTTGCTAAATACCAACGGCGACGGTTGGGTAGACCGCAACGAAGCAAGCCAAGCGAAAGGCTCGGACCCTCGCCAATTGCTGAATACCAATTTTGGTTGCGGTCTTTCTACTGACGACATCATGGCGTACGTAGGTTTGTATATTGGTGATGGCGCAATAGATAAATACGCTGGCGACTTAGATGATGCGGTAAAGGCAAGTATGTTGGAGTTTACTCGCAGTTGGCAGCCGGGTGTGAATGCGCAGGCGTGCGAGTACCGTGGCGGCTGTAATGGCGGTGGTTCAAGTAGCTCCTCGTCTAGCAGTTCATCTTCGACAGGCTCTTCAAGTAGCTCTTCAACAAGCTCTAGTTCTTCAAGCTCTTCGTCAAGTAGCTCTGGTGGTGTAAGTAACGCTTGCCCAGCTTCGCACCCCATTTTTTCTTCTTCGTGTGGTCGTTGTTTTGCCGATGAAGCACAAGCCGCTTCAGCAAACTGTTCAATTTAACGCTTGTGTATGACACGTAACGTGTATCGGCGCCCGTGATGGGCGTCGATAATTATGAGGTGCAAATGCTTAGGCATATTCCACAAGTGGCCATTCTTGGTGTTGTTATTTATGGTTGCATTGCATGGGTATATTACGCTGTGTGGTCGGGCGCATATCTGCAGGCTATTAGCTCGTATGCTCCGCTAGCAAATACATTGCAAAAACAAAAGCTAGTACCGAAACATGAAGTGCAAGAAAGTAAGGTTGAGTTTGCAAGCAGGTATCCCGCAGCTATAGCGAGAGATACGCCTGACGAATCAATAGCTGCACTGCGCAATGCACTTTTTCAAGAAAAGCGAGAAAGTATTCAGCAAGATACCCTAGGTAACTATTTTGTAGATATGTCTTCCCCGGGCTTTGATAACGAAGAGTGGCTCTATTCGGCGTGGCCGCTGTATTTTCCCGACGAGTATCAATTAAATGAAGGTGTATCGGGGTGTGCTTCCGGTGGCTTTTATGTGCCATTGCAGGCAAAGGCTTCAGTCGTGGTAATTACAGATACTAATATTCAGGCTTTTCACTACGTATGTAGTTATCAGCCCGCATTGCAGCAATACCTGCTGGTTAAGGCCGAGCCGCAGCAAAGTATAAAAGCAGCAATAAGCATTATTGCCCAGCACTATAGCTTAAGTGTGGTGCAATAAAATTAAGTAGGTGTAACGTGAATATTAAAATAATAACGTATCTAACGTGTTTACTTTTAAATTGCGTGATTAGTGTAGTTGCTGTAGCGGATGTATTTGCCAGCTCTGATTTCGCCGAAGGTACTAATAAAACCGAACAGGTTAATAACAGTTATTCTAAGCAAGCCATTAGGCAAAAGCTTTTTCACAGTGGTGGGCAGCCGGTACCTACTGGCCTATGTCCAAAAACTATTTACGATACAATTGTGCCTTTGCCGCAAGCCAGAAATAAAACGCTGGATATGTCTATTATTGGCATAGAGCAGTTTATAGCTGCTAACGGCATTCAAACTATTGAGCAATTACTCAATTATCTACCCGTTGATTACCGTACAAACTTTTCATTGGTGGAACATACACGCGCTACGGGTGAATCTAACTTAACCTGGCCAAGAATTGTGTTGTTCGGTGCTGATGGCAAGTTTCTATTCAATATTGGCACCAAGCCAGATGACCCCAAGTACAACCTGCTAGACGTAGGTTTTTTAGATGAGCGAACAGGTGAGTGGGAATTTTCGGTATTTGATTTCTCTTTACATAAACCGCAGCTAATACGTAATGATGCCTCCTGTGCCGAATGCCACGGCAACCATAACGCAAGGCCAGTATGGGGTACTAATTTAGATTGGCCTGGTGTGTTTGGCGATAATATTGCGCAAGGCCCGCAAGGCGAAGCCCTAGATGCAAAACATGCAGAGCGCATGAATGAGATTAGAGCTGGCGAAGGTGATAGCCCAAGGTTTGACTTTTTGCTTTGGCAGAATCAAAAGCTAAAGCGTGGAGCAAAGCGAAAAATAGCACACCATGTTTTTGGTGCGGAATTGCTCCTATCGAATATTGCTATGGGCAGTGCAACCGCTCGTGGTGCGTTTATACGTTTGCAAAACGCAAAGCCAGCACTCTACAGGCAAGCGCGCTTAGCGCTTTTGTTAGCGTACTATGTTAAAAAAGGTAATAGCTACCTAACAGCAGGGGATACAGCAAAGTTAACAGCCGTTGCACAAGCGATAGGTGCCAAGGGAATGACATTAGGCGATTTACTGCAAGCGTTGGGGGTGGATATAAATGAAGCATTTTCGCTTGCTACTTTGGCAGCGAGAGAGCCCCCACAACCGGATTGGAGTATGGGCGCAGGTGACTTAACCGATATGCTAATGCTGCAAGTGCTAGACGACGTGCGTCGCTATAATAGAGGTGTAGATAACCTCTTAGCCAATCGCAGTGCCAATAAAGGCATAATTGATTGTCCGCAAACAGCCAACACTGTAAGCGAAATCATTACCTTTAAAATGCTCCATCTTTTTTATCTTACCGGCCAAGAAAAATATGAAATATCACGCGTATACTACCCGTTGGATATAGAAGACATTTACAGTCGGGTTTTTTTACCGGTGTCTCATCAATTAATAACCTACCTAAAGCAACCTTAACCGCTAGTTTTAATAAACCTTGCTCGTAAAAAAGCCGGATAGCACCACTGCTCATCCGGCTTATTGTTATGGTGAGTAGGCCCGATAAGCGCAAGCGCCATCGGGCATCCTCTAAAACGTTATTGCATTTTTTAATTAAATACCGCTAGGGCAATGCAACTGTACAGCTAGCCGGCCCGCTTTCGAACGCTGGGAACTCACAGCTATCTACGCAGCTATAGCTAACGCTTGACGTTATTTCACCGGTAATGGGGTCTATCATTGGCGCGCCGCCAATTGCAGTAAGTTCCAGTTGTGGCGCTTCGCAGCCGTGCGGTGTTTGGCACTTACCCTCTACTAAGCTGTAACCTTCGTCACAGGTTTTGGGCCCTGAAATAGGCAGGTAAAATTGGTTTGCTATAAACGATACGCCAACACCATGTAATTCTTGCACGCGTTTATTGTAACCTGCGGCGATAATGGGGCGTTCGTTGCCGTATTCGTTATATGCCGCATCAACATCTTTGCCGCTGGCGCCAGTGGGGTTTAAATCAAACCCAGATATAACGCGTGTTTTATCGGTATTTAAAATAAACTCATCGGTAGAAAAACAAGGGCTGGTAATGCAAAAAATACCTTTGTTCATTAAGGCAACAAATTTACCGCGCGCTGGGTTGTTTGTGGCCGGGCGATAAGCCGCGGTTGCAGTAAATTCACCTAGGTTGCCGTAGGGTTTGGTATCTAATGCAGATATCTCCCCTTTTAACAAAATGGGTGTAAATGGGCCTGTGTCACCGGCATGGGTAAACGGATTAAAGCCTAGCTTTTCCCAGTTGGGCGTGCCTATGTAACATTGTGGTTTGCGTGTGCCATCGGCACATTGTGTTAAACGTTTGTTAACCGCTTTTACATAAATGCCGCCGCATAAAGGTGATACGCATTTTCTTAAATCTTGTGTGGCTGTAAAAAAGTCGTGGGCATCAAAGCTGTCGCTTACGCTGGCGGTAAAGCTGTACTCGTACAGTGGGCCATCAAACGCGCGCGAATCTACAATACCTTTTACGCTTAGTGTATCGCCATTTAATTCAAACTTTGCTTGGCGGGTTGTGCCATTGCTACTGGTGTTTGGGTTGGCCGGTAGGCTAAAACCCACATTTGGCGTTACAGAAACATCAATACTGCTAAAGGTGATATCGGTGCCGTTTATATCTGCATTAAAGGTGCCTGTTAAAGCCGCTACCGTGCTCTCGCAGCTTTCAGGAAAACACCTTGCAGGGGTAACAACTACATTGCCTTCATCAATTGCAAAGCCCGAGCTAGTGGCTTGCGCGTTGCTAAACTGTGTAATACCAAATACGCACAAAAGTGCGCATGCGGTTTTTTTTAGTGCGTTCATCATTTTGTCCTCTTTTATTATTGGGATAAAACATCATTTGCACCCTTCAATTCGGTTGTAAACCAACCCTAGGGGATGCCGAGTCTAGCAGCTCTATCTAAACCGGCTATGAATATGCGCGCCAAATGCGCGCCAGAATTGTACCCAATTGTAATAGTGTGGTGATGTGGGCTTTTGATGGCGTGAATACTTCGACGTAGTTGATTACGCCAGTATGGGGGGCTAGTGGAGCAATGTCAGTGGGACAATGTTAGCAGGGCAATGTTATTAATATCTAAAGTGTTTTAAACGCGCAAGTACGAAAGTTGAAGCGGGTGGCCGGAATTCTAGGTCCAGCTATTTTAAACGAGAATAATTGGCTTAGCGAGATTGGCCGATAGCGTTATCCATCTTTGTACATATCGTGAATTAATTCAATTACAGGGTTTTTTATTTTTCTTTCCGGTGTAATGGAGTAGTAGCTCTCTTGAATTTTATCTGTAGTGCCAATAGATTTTACGCCGTACTGCAGCTGAATATATTTGGCGATAATGGTGGGCGCGCAAAAAATACCTCTGCCTTGCTGGCCAAGCATTTTCATTAGCTCGGTATCGTCAAACTCGCCCAAAATGATAGGTGTTAAGTCTAAACGTGAAAACCAAGACAATACGTGCGTATATTGCACACTTCTTTCGCCAGGCATTAAAAAGTGTTGATGATTTAAAGACTCAGGAAAGCTGGCCCGTAACTTTCTGGCGCGTTTAGGCGTAGCAAAAAATGTAAAGTTTGATGTGGTCAAAAGCTTGCTATAGGCCTTAACTGCTACGTTAGGTGGTACGGGCCTGTCGGACAAAATCATGTCGAGTTTATTTAATGCTAAATCTGCTAGCAGTTGTTCAAAATCGGTTTCGTGGGTAACGATACGAATATTCTCGCTGGTACTGTATACCCTATCTAATATCTGACAGCTTAAAATTTTGGGGATTGAATCAAGAATACCAATAGATACCACTCGGCGTGTGGATAGCTCTGCGTTTTTTAGTTCGGCTAGTAGTTCTCTACCTGTTTTAAAAATATCTTCTGCATAGCGTAAAACTAATTGACCTTCTTGGTTTAGTTTTAGGCGTTTTCCGTGGCGGTCAAAAAGTGAATAGCCAAGTGAATCCTCAAGCAGGGCGAGCTGCGAGCTGATAGTTTGCGGGGTAACGTACAGCCTTTCGGCGGCTTTGGTTATGCTGCCCTCGCGGGCTACGTGGTAGAAATATTTCAAATGGTTCCAGTTGAACTGTTCCACAGGGGTATTTCCTTTCAATAATAAGTTGAAAGCATTTAAACATATTTCGAGTTTTATTTGTATTGAACTTAACGTAGATTAAGGGCTTATTACCAATAAATGGAGGTAAATCCCTTGGGAAAAGTATTTCGTGCAATGGCTCAACAAGAAACCGCTGGGGGCGTTTTACTCATAGCTGCCTCTATACTGGCCTTAATATTTGCCAACTCTTACTTAAGCGGCTTTTATAACGGCGTACTAAATCTACCCTTGGTTGTCGCTATAGGCGCATTCGAAATTTCAAAACCACTGTTGTTATGGGTTAACGACGGGTTAATGGCACTATTCTTCTTAATGGTAGGCCTGGAAGTTAAACGCGAGGTGCTCGAAGGGCATCTTTCTCAGCCAAGCCAAGTGGTGCTGCCCGGCTTAGCGGCATTGGCAGGCGTGGCATTCCCAGCTATAATTTATGCAAGCTTTAACTGGCAAGACCCTACAGCACTAAGGGGTTGGGCTATTCCCTCCGCGACGGATATCGCGTTTGCCCTAGGCGTTTTTAGTCTTTTCGGGCGTCATCTACCTGTATCGCTTAAGCTCTTTTTGTTATCGGTTGCTATATTTGATGATATTGCAGCTATTGTGATTATTGCTTTGTTCTATTCTCACGAGCTTTCTACGCTATCGCTCTTAGTTGCAGGCATTGGCATAGTAATGCTGTTTGTGTTGAACCGCTTAAAAATACGACATGTTTCACCTTTTATGTTTGTTGGCCTAGTAGTGTGGGCCGCGGTTTTAAAATCGGGTGTGCACGCCACGCTGGCGGGCTTCGTTATTGCCTGGTTTATCCCGCTTAAACATAAAAATATACATGATGAGCCCATGTTGCTGTCGCTAGAGCATGCTTTGCAGCCTTGGGTAGCCTATTTTATCTTGCCATTCTTTGCTTTTGTGAATGCGGGTGTGCACCTAGGTGGCATAGGTTTAGATACGTTAACAGCCCCTGTGACGTTGGGCATAATTGTTGGCTTATTCGTGGGTAAACAGCTGGGTATATTTAGTGTATGTTGGTTAAGTATTAAATTGAGAATAGCTAAGCTGCCCGAAGGCGCGACCTGGCGAGAGCTATACGGCGTGTGTTTGCTGGCGGGTATTGGTTTTACCATGAGCTTATTTATAGGTAGCCTTGCTTTTGAGGGTGCCAATAGTGAAATGGTTGCAAGTGTTAAATTAGGCGTGCTGTTTGGTTCTCTGTTGTCTGCTATATGTGGTGCGCTGATTCTAACCAACTCAAGGAAAATAAAATGATAAAAAAAATATCCATGTTTTCAGCTTTGCTTGCATTTGCTGGCGTTGCTAGCACGTCGCTAGCGGAAGAGTGTATAGGTGTTAATGTAGAAACTGAAAAGTGTCGCTATTTTTTCAAAGGTTATTTAATTGGCCTTAAAGATACTACAGAAAATAACAAAGCGACGCAGTCGGCAGCACCCGATGCCAGCGAAAGTTATTCCGAGCGAGCGGTGAGAACGCGCTTGGGGGCATCTGGTAAAAGAAATATAAAGCGCACCTATGAATATTGCTTACCAGAAAACAAAAGTGTAGGTGAAATTGCGAAAGCTTTACAGGCAGAATTTCATCAACACCCTGCGCGCTGGGCAGAAGAACAAGACCCAATTGGTGCTGTGTTAGAGTCTAAATACCCCTGTAAATAAAATTTCTATTTTCAATTGTTGTTCCAATATTAGTAGCCCTAGCTAAGCGTTTAGGGCTACGCTTTTTCACCTTCACCTTCACCTTCACCTTCACCTTCAGCTTGTTTGTCGTTAAAGTTCAATCTCAAAAACCATCGCCATTTCCCCTCCGTTATTAGCTTGTTGCTAACCCACTTGTTTGCGGGGCGGCCTATTAGTAATTCTATCGAGCGCCATTTGTATTCCTTCAACCTCCTTTCAGCGTGGTCGTGTCTGCATTGATATGTTGCTAGTTAGCATATAGTCTTAGTGTTTGACAGTTTGAAAACTGCCTAAAATTACTTTTATATTCCTCGATATATATTTGTATGTTGAGCAATGCTTTATCGAATGAATTAATAATAAGCCTATAAGCAGGTGTATAAGTTATGGCGTATTTCTTAAAATATTTTGTGTGTAATCCGATTAACACTGTGCAACATTTTATAGTTGGTGCAGTACTAGCAATTTGCACAAGTCACGTTTTTGCAGCTGCTAGCACGGTAGGAATTGTAAGAACACCCGAAGGGTTCCAGTTAAGTGTGAATAAAGTCCCTTTTGTCGTAAATGGCGTGGGGCTCGGCTATCAAAATGAAGAGCAAGTGCGTGCACTTAAGCAAGCCGGTGGCAATAGCTTTAGAACGTGGAGCACTCGCAGTATTGAAAAAGAGTTGGCGTTAGCCCAAGAGCTAGGCTTAATGATTGCGGTCGGCATTGAAACCGGTAAGGAGTTGCAAGGGTTCGATTATAACAATCAAGCCGAAGTCGATAGGCAATTTGAACGTGTGGCGGCCATTATCGAAAAGTATAAGAATCACCCTAATGTGTTGTGTTGGGTAATTGCGAATGAGCCTAACTTACTGTTTGACGATAAAGGTGGCCTAGCAGACGTTAACCCTAAGGTGTACAAAGCTTTGGGCGATATAATTGATCATATTCACAAAGTAGACCCGAACCACCCGGTAACGTTTACTTTTGCCGGCGCAATGAAAAAGCATATAGACACCGCACTTACTTATGCACCTAATATCGATATTATCTCGGTGCAGCTATACGGTGAGTTAGAAGGCCTTGGCGAAACCATTAATGCATTGAATATAGATAAACCGTTTATGGTCACCGAGTTTGGCCCCAAAGGACATTGGGAAACTGAAGCGACCAGTTGGGGGCGAGAAATAGAAGAGCCCAGTGCAATTAAAGCAGCGGGCATGGCCGAGCGTATGCGAAAGGCGATTATTAATGATGCTTCAGGCAAGGTAATTGGCTCATACGCATTTTTATGGGGGCAAAAGCAAGAGCGAACACCAACATGGTACGGCATGTTTAATGCAGGCGGTGAGCGCACCGCGAGGGTAGACGAGCTAACCCGCATATGGACAGGCGCTTACCCAGAAAACCGAGCTCCGCTAAGCTACTCTATTACGGTTAATAATTTAGCGCCAATCGAAAGCGTCTATTTAAAGCCAAGCGCCAAAGCTAAAGCGAAGGTTGTAGTTAGCGACCCAGATGGCGATAAATTAGAGCATAAATGGTATTTTATGAAGGAAGTATCCGTGCGCAGCCAGGGTGGTCACCATGAAGAAGAGCCAGAAACCTTACCTGTAAATATTATAAGCGCTAAAGCAGGTGAAGATTATATAGAAATAGAGTTTACAGCGCCCAGCGAAGCCGGTGAGTATCGGCTATTTTTATACAGTTATGATGGCAACAACAACGTAGCGAATGCCAACTTCCCGTTTATGGTGGCGAAATAAGTACTTCTGCTAGAATTGGTGCAGCAGTTAAACAGTACAATTACACAGAGGGGCAGAGCGTAAGACGCCTCTTGCGTACTGTCGCCTTAGGCAATTCACTTTGTTTGGAAAATATTGGAAGCCCAGTAGGCCCGATAAGCAACGCGCCATCGGGCACGGCATCTGTAATTTTAGGTTAGCTAAGCTTTAAGTGAAATGAGCATTTTAAAAGGGCTAATCGGGTGAAAAAATATGAGCGAAGATAGCGTTGTAATTAATTGTAAATTAAAAAAGCGAAGCTCTGAAAAGGCTGAATTACTGGTCGCACAATTTGGCAATGCAACTGCAGCGAAGCAGGTAAGGTATGAGTTTAAAAACGGTAAGTTTTCTGCTTCAGTGGACTATCTCGACTTGGTACCCAGTGCAATAGAAACGCTTCATCGCGAGTTAGATTTGCTTGGGGGCGAAAATATTGTTTCGGAGTTTTGGTTCGAGCAAACGGACGATACGACTTATTACTCACTTATCGATGACAAGCTAGAAGGCTTTAGTTCATTCAAAGTGCTACAGCGAGCCAAAAAAGAAAGTGGTAATAGAGTGGATGTAAGTGCGTTCAATTTTGGTAAAGATAAAACCGACTATACCGCGTTAATCCGCTTGCTTATTCCAGCTAAAGCCAACCGAACTGCGCTTACCGATTTGTTTAAAGGCGCGCGAGGTGAGCCCGACGATAGCTTGGTAGAAATTTTCAGAGCAAGTTGTGAAGGTAACTTTAAACCCTCGGCTAAAAAATGTGCCCGTTGGTGCGCGTTCGATTTTGAGGGCAAAGGCGAGCGCTGGCACGGTGGCTTTACAGATTTAATTAAAGGGGTAGTGTTTGTGGTGGTGCAAAACGACTACCTATATATAGGGTTCGATACCTCACACATTGAATCTCTTCGCGAAGATTTAACCGATTACGATAAAGAACGAATTGCCACCGCCAGAATGCAAAACACGGCCACTGTGTTTGAGCATTTTAAAGGGGTAAAAGAAGTGTGGATGAAGTATAGAGTACCGGCGTATGCGCGCGAAAATGGAGATGCAACCGAGTATTATGTAAAAACGCCAAATGAATACGACGACCCCTACGTAGACGAGCGATCAGTTACCAGTGATGATGATTGGAGCGGCGACTGCTAATCCGCAGCATTATTAAGCCTCTTCGTTTATCCTGTAAGCGCTACGAATAGCAGGGTCAGTTTTATCATTCCCTTCTCGCCTAGATAACTCCGAATAATGAAATGTGTATCAGGGCAAGCTAGCATTGCAGCTGCAAGCATGGTGTCGTGCTTAAGTTGTTGCATGTGTTCGTGCGCTAACGCTTTCATCATTCTTATGGCACGTGTTTTTTAACTGTCGTCAAACACCTTTGGCTAAATACATACCCTCTGGCGTTATTTATAGCGTTTTATTACACGTAAATTATGGGGTTCAGAATATATTATAATATAAATAGTATTTTATTCGGTATTTATGGGCTGTATCTCGGTTTGCCTGTGAGCTGGCTCCCAGCGTTTGCTGCACTGCAGTTAGTAAACTGCCAGTTGCTAGTTAATGTTTGCTAGCAACCTCGAAGACCCTACTTACTATATAAAATATAAAGGTGTTTACATGAATACTAATAGGAAACAAGTCAACCAAAACCTCATCGCGCTATTGGGCTTAATGTTGCTAATGCTATTTACACCTCATGGCTATGCGCAAGACCAATGCAACACCACGCTTGAGTGCAAAATACTCCACGGCGATACAGCCACGGATTGTAAAAATAGTCGCTCAGATAACAGTATTTGCATGTGTGGAAGTACTGAATGTGCAGTAGATAATCCACAACCCGAACCTAGCAATTCCGCCGCAGTACCGGGCCTAATACAAGCAGAAGACTTTACCGATTACTACGATGTAACGGCGGCTAATCACGGCGGCGCTTACCGCTCCACAGGCGTAGACATTCAAGTTACCACAGACACCAATGGCGGGTACAACGTAGGCTGGATAGCCGCTAATGAATGGCTAGAGTACAACATAAACGTACTGCAAGCTGGTAACTACACCGCGAATATTCGTGTTGCATCTAATAATGGTGTTGGCATGTATAGCTTGGCGGTAGATGGTGTAACGGTAAGTGGCACCAACACCGTTAATGGCACGGGTGGCTGGCAAGTTTGGATTACCCAAACCGCAAACCTTGGCTACTTAACCCAAGGCGAGCATACGTTGCGTATAGCAGTACAGGCTGGCAATTTTAATATTAACTGGTTAGAGCTGCTGCTAGCGGGTACTCAGCAACCAGATATGCTTGGTGTATTTAATAAAAGCCGCGACCTGTTGTTAGCAAATTTCGATAGCCGCCCAGACCCAGACGATATTCATTCAGTAGCGGCCCTGGCAACAATGCTAAAAGATTCCCGTTTTAGCAATGTGCAATACCACGCAGTATCGGGTGCTTACGGTATACAAGGTGGTGATTACATTGAAGCTACACATTTGTTTAACTTAGCCTTTGGTGCCGGTAATTGGTCCAACGCGCACACCAATAGAGATGTGGCGCTTACAACTGTTTACAACAAAGTTGCCGCAACGTTAACCAATGGTGGTGATATTTGGGTTCAAGAGGCCGGTCAATCCGACTTTAGCGCCGATTTGGTACGCAGAATCAAACAACAGTTACCCGCTATTAATACGCAAACGCGAATTCATATAGTGCAGCATAGTAACTGGAACCAAGACAAAACCACTCCAGCCGATTTAACCTATGTAAAAAACCAAACCGACTACAAAAAAATTGCTGATGGCAATTCCACAGGCAACGGCACGCCTGGGTTTAACTCATCCAGCAGCGCCAACTGGAACCGCGCACTAAACCACGCGCAAGTAGGCGCAATTTGGCAAGAAGCAAAACGCATAGCCGACAATGCCATCGCCAACCACCAAGGCTGGCAAAACCCCAATATTCGAGACGGCGGTATGGACTTCTCGGATGCAGTCGAAGACTGCTGGATATTCGGCTTCAACTCACTCACAAATATAAACAGCTTTTTTGATGAGTTTTTATAGGCGAGAGTTAAAAATTAATAAAGTAGCAAATGAAAAATTTTAGATAGTACCCAAACCCCAGCAATGCTGGGGTTTTTTATTTGGGGGGCTTCAATAGCGGATTAGATGAAGCCGATTATAGAATGGCGGAATTATTTAAACGGGTTAAAAATTGTAATGTAAATTATATTGGTAATAATCGGTTTATTCAGTAGGTTATTTTCACAAAAATATTGTTGGAAGCTGATGAGTAATTGATTCGCTTCACGCCATTGAATAGGTTCACAGCCTGATGGCGCTTGCGCTTATCGGGCCTACAATTATCGTTCCCACGGAAATGCGTTCAGCCAATCCAAAACACGTAGGCCGGAAAAGGCGCAGCCGCCTTCCGGCGTGACCAGCTCAAATTGCGGTGCTTTGGAATAAATAGAGGTGTAACGCATGCAACGACACTTAAGGTTTGTCATAGGGGGTAATGTGTTTCTGCTTTGGTAGAAATATTTGTAATAACCCAGCATAGAGGTTGGTAAATGCCGTTTTGCATAACCTTGTAGGGCTTGACGAGCTAAAGGGGAAGGTGACAATTACTGTGAGCTGTGATCTAAAACAAAGATGGTAGCTAGGGGGAGACTTGAACTCCCGACCTCAGCATTATGAGTGCTGCGCTCTAACCAGCTGAGCTACCTAGCCATCGTTTTGCGTGTGTTTTATAAAATAGGTGGTATTTTATAAAACGGACTTCGATCTGGTTGCCGGTGGGTCCGGCTTCGAAGGGCGGCTATTTTCACTAGTCGCCCTCCTAAAGTCAAGAGATATGCTAACTTTTTTAGCTTTTAGGCCCTTAGCTGTAAACTGTGAACCGTAAGCTGTTAACTAGCCCTCAAGCTATCCCTTAAACATTAAACCTAAAGTGAATCACATCGCCGTCTTTAACGATGTACTCCTTGCCTTCTAGGCGCCATTTACCGGCTTCTTTTGCGCCTGCTTCACCTTTGCAGGCGATGTAGTCGTCGTAGCCGATAATTTCTGCGCGTATAAAGCCTTTTTCGAAGTCGGTGTGTATCTTGCCGGCTGCTTGTGGTGCGGTGGCGCCTACAGGGATGGTCCAGGCGCGTACTTCTTTTACGCCGGCGGTGAAGTAGGTTTGTAGGCCTAGCAGCTCGTAGCCTGCGCGAATTACGCGGTTAAGGCCGGGTTCGGTCATGCCCATCTCACCTAAGAACTCAGCTTTTTCTTCGTCGTCTAGCTCGGCTATTTCGGCTTCTAGCTTATTGCAGATTGGCACTACTACGGCGTTTTCTGCTGCGGCTATTTCGCGTACTTTGTCTAACAGCGGGTTGTTTTCGAAGCCGTCTTCTTCCACGTTGGCAATGTACATGGTGGGCTTAAGTGTAAGCAGCGAAAGCTCTTTAAGTAGCTTTAGCTGGTCGTCTGTAAGCGGGAAGGCGCGCAGTGGCTTGGCTTCGTTTAAGTGCGGCAATAGCGTTTCTAGCAAGGCTTTAATGGCTACTGCGTGGGCATCTTTGCCTTTGGCTAGCTTGGTGTAGCGGAAGATGGCTTTTTCCACTGCGTCTAGGTCGGCAAGTGCCAGCTCGGTGTTGATGGTGTCTATGTCGGCGGCTGGGTCTACTTTGCCTTCAACGTGAATAACGTTGGGGTCGTCGAAGCAGCGCACTACATGGGCAATGGCTTCGGTTTCGCGAATATTGGCGAGGAACTGGTTACCTAAGCCTTCGCCTTTAGATGCGCCGGCTACGAGGCCTGCGATATCTACGAATTCCATGGTGGCTGGTAGTTCGCGCTGGGGTTTGACGAGCGCGGATATTTTATCCATGCGCGGGTCGGGTACAGGCACTATGCCAGAGTTGGGTTCGATGGTGCAGAACGGAAAGTTCTCTGCGTCGATACCGGCGCTGGTTAATGCGTTGAAGAGTGTAGATTTGCCAACGTTGGGTAGCCCAACAATGCCGCATTTAAAGCCCATAGTGTTTGTCCTAGGTTTTGGAATGGAGTTCGCGCATAGCTTTTTCCCAGTCGCCTTTCGCAAGGTCGGCTACGTGGGGCTGCGCGGCGCGGATAGCGTCTTCAATTGCATTGAATTCTTCGCTAGGCGCTTTCTTTAGTACGTAATTACTTACTAGCTTGGCGTTGCCTGGGTGGCCTATGCCTAACCGTAAGCGTCCGAAGTCTTTGTTGTTGCCAAGGCTGCTTATTATGTCTCGCAGGCCGTTGTGGCCACCGTGGCCGCCGCCTATTTTTAGGCGCGCTTTGCCGGGTGGCAGGTCGAGCTCGTCGTGTACAACCAGCACGGCTTCGGGGGGTATTTTATAAAACTGGCACACCGCTGCCACAGCTTGACCGCTGCGGTTCATATAGGTGGTGGGCACAAGTAGTCGTACATCTTTGCCGTTTATATTTAAGCGGGAAAAATGGCCGAAGAATTTGGGTGTGGGGCTAAGTGGCTGGCCCAAGTCGCGGGCGAGCTCTTCTACGAAATCTTGCCCGGCGTTGTGTCGGGTATGTTCGTATTCGTTGCCGGGGTTACCCAGGCCAACAATAAGTTGTATGCAGGTGTCTGGCGTTTTCATGGGAGTGTTAATGAATCCGCAGTGACGGGTTGGTGGAGGGGGTAAACAGAAAGCCCGCAAGGGGCCTTCTGCTTAGGGTAAAAGGCGAGAGATTACTCTGCGTCGCCTTCTGCCTCTTCGTCTTCGTCGCCAGCTACGCCTTTAGGCTTGAAGATAGACGCTACAGGTAGGTCGTGGTCTTCGCCTTGTTGTAGAGCGATAGATTCAACGCCTTTTGGCAAAACGATATCAGAGATGTGAACGATGCCGCCCAACTCTACGTTTGCTAAATCTACTTCGATGAACTCTGGTAAGTCAGCTGGTAAACAAGCAATTTCTAGCTCGGTCATGCTGTGCTGTACTTTACCGCCTTGCTCTTTAACGCCCTTAGAGGTTGCTTCGTTAATAAAGTGCAAAGGTACTTTGGTGTTGAACTTCTTGGTTTTAGAAACGCGCAAGAAGTCAGCGTGCATAGCAAAGTTAGTTGCTGGGTGACGCTGAAGGTCTTTTAAGATTACTTGCTCGCTGCTGTCACCAATGTTTAAGGTGATGATGTGAGAGTAAAATGCTTCGTTTTCTAAGTGCTTGGTAAGCTCACGTAATGTGATGGTTACGTTTTGTGGGTTTTTGCGACCGCCATATACGATGGCAGGCACTAAACCAGCTTCACGACGCAGGCGGCGGCTCGCACCTTTCCCTGAAACATCGCGCGCTTCGGCGTTTAATATAAAGTCTTCGTTAGACATGTGTAGCTCCAAAAAATAAAAAGCCATATAGATCCGCGACCAGAATCATATATGGGGTTTTGAGATCGTAGCAGGTTGTTCTGCGACGAGTTTACCGGCCTAATTACCGGTAAATAAATACAACAAAACCGCGCGGTGCGCGGCTTTATTGAAAATTTTATCTAAACATCGCGCTAAGCGATTCTTCGTTGCTAATTCTGCGCATGGCTTCTGCAAGCATGTGCGAGAGAGTTAGTTGGCGAATTTTAGGGCTTGCTTTGGCGGCATCAGAAAGTGGAATGGAGTCGGTAATAACCAGTTCGTCCATTTCAGATGCGTTTAAGCGTTCAATAGCTGGGCCAGATAATACTGGGTGGGTAGCGTAGGCTATTACTTTTTTCGCGCCGCGCTCTTTAAGCGCTTTGGCTGCGTTACACAGTGTGCCAGCGGTATCTACCATGTCGTCTACGAGCAAGCAGGTGCGGTTTTCTACTTCACCTATTAGGTGCATTACTTCCGCAACATTCGCTTTAGGGCGACGTTTATCAATAATGGCTAGGTCTATATCTAGTTGTTTTGCTACTGCGCGTGCGCGCACAACACCGCCGATATCGGGGGAAACTACAACTAGGTCTTCGAAGCCTTGCTCTTCTATGTCTGCAAGTAGTACGGGCGAGCCGTACACGTTGTCTACGGGTACATCGAAGAAGCCTTGAATTTGCTCTGCGTGTAGGTCTACGGTTAACACGCGGTCAACGCCTACGGTGGCCATCATATCGGCCACAACTTTTGCAGTAATAGGTACGCGGGCAGAGCGCACACGGCGATCTTGTCGAGCGTAACCAAAGTAAGGTACAACCGCGGTGATGCGACCGGCAGATGCGCGGTGTAGGGCATCTACAATTACCAACAATTCCATTAGGTTGTCGTTGGTGGGGGCGCAGGTGGGTTGCATTACGAATACATCGCGGCCGCGAACATTTTCGAGTAATTCGACAGATATTTCGCCGTCGGAAAACTGATCTACGGTTATTTCGCCAAGAGGAATGCCAAGTTGAGCTACAACTCGTTTGGCGAGTTCTGGGTTGGCGTTGCCACTAAAAACCATCAAGTCTGCCACGTCAGACACCCTTTTGTTTTGAATTTAAAAAAGCTTAGCTGATATAGCGAGGAATTTGCAGTTGCAAACATTGGAATTGGCTGGGGTGGAAGGATTCGAACCTTCGCATGACGGGATCAAAACCCGCTGCCTTACCGCTTGGCTACACCCCAGTTATACACTGCTCCGGGAGGCGTTGATGCAGTGGTGACTCGTTAACGCCTTGAGCTACAAAACCATTCAAATGTTTTGGTTTGTTGGCGAAAACTTTTTGCGCAGCATCTTTAGAGGGGAAGGCTGCAAATACACTTGCGCCCGTACCTGTAAGCTTCGCTGGGCCAAATTTATTGAGCCAGTCAACCGCATCCCTTACCTGTGGAAAAAGTCTTTCAACCAGTGGTTGGCAGTCGTTTTTTCCACCCTTCTCAAAGAAGGCCGCTACTGTAATGGCGAGAGTGTCCCTTGTCAAATCTTTATGTGAAAAAATTTCTACTGTGGACACATGACAGGCAGGAGTAAGCACAACATACCAATATTGGGGTAAATCTAAGGCTATTAATTGTTCCCCTATGCCTTCTGCCCATGCACTGTTACCTTCTACAAAAACAGGCACGTCTGCGCCTAGCTGGCGGCCAAGCTGTGCGAGGGTGGTAGGGCTAACGCCGGTTTGCCACAAATAGTTTAAGCCTACGAGTGTTGTGGCGGCATCACTGCTGCCGCCGCCAATCCCTCCGCCCATAGGTAGGCGTTTGGTTAAGTGTATTGTTGCACCCAATTCAGGCCGGTTTACATGGCTGCGCAAAATATTGGCCGCCTTGTATACTAGATTTTGCTCTAGGGGTACTCCCTCTATGGCTGGGGTTATGGTTATTTCGCCGCTTTGGTTGGGGGTAAAGGTAAGTTCGTCGCCAAAATCCAATAGCTGAAACACGGTTTGTAGGTTGTGGTAACCGTCGGGCCGCCGGCCGGTAATGTGCAAAAATAGGTTCAGCTTGGCGGGGGCGGGCAGTGTAAGGCTTGTTTGCAGCATGATTTTAGGTGTTTGGCTCAGTTTGGTTGCGCGAGTGGGTTAGCTTATATGTCCCAGGATTTTATCGAAACCGTGAGTTTGATGTCTTTGCGCTTGGCGATGATTTTTTCGGGCATATTTAGGCCGTAGGCAGGCATATAGCTGCGGTAGGTTATTTCCCAGCCTTCTTGCTGCAGTGCGCTTAAGTCGCCGTCTTCGTTGTGTTGGGTTTTGTCGGCCGAAATGCTGGTGGCGGGAATACCGCGCAGCCAGTAGGCGAGGTTGCTAACGGGTAGCTGCAGGCCGGTGGTGCGCTGTAGTAATTGTTCTGGGCTGGCGGCATGTTCGTTTAGGTCTTTAGACTCTATGCGGAAGCTGTTGCCCTCTTTATATAAATACACACTGCCTTGGCCGAGGGGGCCGTATAGGTGAATGGTGTAATCGTCGCCGGTTTGGGTCCAAGAAAAAAATGCGCTTTCGTTTTTACCCTTGTAGCGGGTGCCTAGCTTGCCGCTCGCGCGCCAGCTATCCAGCGTGTATAGCTCGTCTTTGCTTTGCAGGTTTGGCTGCTTGGTAGGGGTAAGCGAGCAGCCACCAAGGTAAAGGCTTACGCCAAGCAGTATAAGTAGCTGTTTGGTGCGGGCAAAAAAGTGGCGTGCAGTGTGCTGGGGGTAGGCATTAGGGGAGTGTGGCATTCAATCGCTCTAGGGTGCTTTCAATTACGCTGCTTGTGGGGTTGTTTTCTAGCCCCTTTTTCCACGTTTCTATCGCTTCGTTTTTATTGCCGGTTACCCATAGTACTTCACCTAGGTGGGCGGCTATTTCGTGGTCGGGCAATATGCTCATGGCTTGGCGCAGGCGTTTTAGTGCAGCGGGAATGTTGCCCAAGCGGTACTCCACCCAGCCCATGCTATCTAATATGGCTGGGTCATCTGGGTTTAGGCTTAGGGCGCGGCTAATGTAGTTGTAGGCTTCATCCAGCCTGTCGGTGCGGTCGGCAAGGGTGTAGCCAAGCGCATTTAAGGCTGCCGCGTTATCTGGGCGCAGCTCTAATATTTGGGTGAAATCGGCTTCGGCGAGCGCTAGGTCATCTAGTTGGGTGTAAAGCATGGCGCGGCTATAAAGCAGGTTTACGCTGTCTGGTGCTATATCTAGGCCTTTTGCCATCGCGGCTAGGGCGCCATCGGGGTTGCCTGCGTCTAGCAGTAAATTGGCTTCGCGCAGGTATAGGCTATCGCGATACTGCTTAGGCGTGCTGCTGTGTAGGCCTTTCACGTATTGCAGGGCGTTGTAGATATCCTGCTGGGCCATCATTTCTGATGCTTTATATACGGCAGATAAAAACTCTTGGCTTGGGGTTACAGCCTTGTAGTGTTGCAGGGCTAAATCTGGACGATTGCGCAGCTCGTGTATTTTGCCTAACTGGTAGTGAGCGGTTGCGTCGTGCTGCTTGCGGTCTATAAGTTGCTGAAAATGGCTAATAGCGCTCTCGTACAATTCGCTTTCCATTTCAACCAGCGCTAGCGATAGCAAGATGTCGGCATCTTGTGGGCGCTGGCTAAACAAAATTTGGTATTGCTGGCGTGCAAGCTCTAAATCGTGGCTGACGAGGTAGTGCGCATAACGTGTGCGCAGCGAGGTATTGTGTGGGGTGAGGGCAATTAATTTGCCCATTTTCTCTATAGCTTGGCTATGTTTACCCATTAGCTGCAGCATGCGCGATTCTTGATAAACCGCACGTATATTTTCGGGGTCTATTTGGGTGGCCTGTGTGGCCGCAGCTAGAGCATCTTCTGGGCGCTTAGCTTGCTCCAGCAATAAACTGTAGCCAACTAATAGTTGTGGGTTTTGCGGGTGCTGTGCCAGCATCTCTTCGAACAGGCTGGTTAGGTTGCGCGTAGTTTCTGGTGGGCCATCTGCCGCGCGGGCTGCAATGGCTTCGAAGGCAACTTGTTCACCTTGGTTTAACAGTTTGCGAGCGTGAGCAAAGGCCTGCTCAAGTTGACCTGCTTCTATCAATTCGTCTGTTAGTATTAATAGTGCTTCGCTGTTGTAGGGTTCTAGTTCTACCCAAATTTGCGACATTTCTAATGCTGGCTCGTGGGCTTTTAATACACGGGCTACACGCGCTGCGCGAGCGGTTACTTCTGGGTCGCGGGTTGCATTGGCTTGTTGTACGTAGTTATCTAAGGCTATGTCGTAGCGGCGGCGCTCTATGGCCATTTCTGCTACCAGCAAAGAGTAGAGCTGGTCTGTGGTAAAGGCTCGGTCGGCTACTTTTACTGGGGTAAGTAATACGGGCTCGGTAATGGTGGGCGTTTCTACAAGCTCGGGGGCGTTGGCGCAGCCGGTAAATGCTATGGCGCATATAAGGCCGGCAAGGGCGTTTCGGCCTTTAAGTAGGCCTAAGGTTTTTTGCTGCGTAGCTTGTGGTGAAGAGGTGCCTGCTTTCATCTATTACCTTGGGTTGGGCCGCTAGTTGGCCTTTAATAAGCGGTGCTTTACTAAAGTATATATGCGCGCTGCGCGCTGTACCTGTGTTTTACTAGAGTTTTTCGCTAATAAAAGGGTGTTTGCATGTATAAAAAACGTACTAGCACGGCATAATTCAAAGATATACTCACCTATATTGGTGTGAAGCTTGCCTTATCAAGCCTCAACAAAGAAAATGACCCCCCAAATTCCGCACAATAAGATTGTTTCCGTTTCATGACTTTAATTGCGTTAGGCATTAACCACAATACTGCGAGCCTAGATGTTCGCGAAAAAGTGGCGTTTAGTTCAACGCAGATAGAGTCCGCCCTGCGCGCGGCAATTGCTGGTGCGGGTTTAAGCGAAGTTGCGATTCTTTCTACCTGTAACCGTACCGAGCTATATGCCTATGGTTCGAGTCAGGCTAATAGCCTTATTCAATGGCTGGCAGAATACAAGCAAGTTAATGTTGCCGAGCTTGAGCAATCCCACTACTTATATACCGCGAGCGAAGCTGCCAGCCATATGATGAAAGTGGCCAGTGGCTTAGATTCCCTAGTATTAGGGGAGCCACAAATACTGGGGCAAATGAAATCGGCTTATGCGGTGGCGCGAGAGGCGGGCGTGCTGGGTGGGCATTTACACGATGTGTTCCAGCGTGTGTTTTCTGTGGCCAAGCGTGTGCGCTCAGAAACAGCCATTGGTGAAAACCCTGTTTCGGTTGCCTACGCGGCGGTATCGCTAGCGCAGCAAATTTTCTCCGATTTAAAACAAGATACAGCCCTATTAATAGGTGCGGGTGAAACTATCGAGCTGGTCGCGCGGCATTTGGCCGAGCAGGGCATTAAAAAGCTTATTGTTGCTAACCGCACTTTAGGTAATGCGCGCAGCTTGGCAGAGCAGTTTGGTGCCGAAGCTATTTTGCTGGCCGATATTCCCGAGCATTTACATCGCGCCGATATTGTTATTTCGTCCACAGCGAGTCAATTGCCGTTATTAGGTAAAGGTGCAGTGGAGCAGGCGTTAAAACGCCGTCGTCACAAGCCTATGTTTATGGTGGATATTGCGGTACCGCGTGACATTGAAGCGCAGGTGGGCGACTTAGCGGATGTGTACCTTTATACGGTTGATGATTTAAAAGAAGTTATCGACGAGAATATGCGTTCGCGCCAACAGGCAGCTAAAATTGCCGAAGAAATTATTGTTGAAGGCCTGCTTCATTACGAGCGAGAGCAGCGCGCACTAACAAGCGTAGATACCATTAAGGCCCTGCGCCAAACCATGGATGCCCTGCGCGAACAAGAGTTAGAAAAAAGCCGTAAAGCGCTAGAAGCCGGCGCAGACCCCGCGCAAGTATTAGAGCAGTTAGCGCGCAGCCTTACCAATAAATTTTTGCACACACCTAGTACCCAGTTAAAACAAGCTGGCGCAGATGGCGAGCAAGATATGCTTCGCACCGTGCGCACGCTTTTTAGTTTGCCCAGCGCAAACGAATCCAAAAGTGAGAAAGAATGAAAGCGTCGATTTTAGAAAAATTAGAGCATTTGGCCGAACGGTTCACCGAGGTGGGCGCCCTAATGGGGGACCCAGATGTTATCTCTAACCAAGATAAATTTCGTGACCTAGGCCGCGAATACGCAGAGCTAGAACCCGTAATTAAATGCTATAACGAGTACAACACTGTTTTGGGCAATATAGCCGAAGCCAAAGTACTTATTAGCGATAGTGACCCAGATATGCGGGCAATGGGACAAGATGAGCTAAAAGAAAACGAAGCCGCATTAGAGCCGCTAGAGTTAGAGCTGCAAAAGCTTTTGTTACCCAAAGACCCGAACGATGGCAAAAACGTATTCTTGGAAATTCGCGCCGGTACCGGTGGTGATGAGGCTGCGATTTTTTCTGGCGATTTGTTCCGCATGTATTCGCGTTATGCTGAATCTAAAGGTTGGAAGGTTGAGATAATCAGCGAAAACCAAGGTGAGCACGGCGGCTATAAAGAGATTATTACTCGCGTAGTGGGCCAAGGCGTATATTCAGAATTAAAATTTGAATCTGGTGCGCACCGAGTACAGCGTGTTCCCGAAACGGAATCGCAGGGCCGTATTCATACGTCTGCTTGTACTGTAGCGGTAATGCCCGAAGCCGATGAAATGGCGGAAGTGAATATCAATAAAGCCGATTTGCGCATAGACACCTTCCGCGCAAGTGGTGCGGGTGGTCAGCACGTTAACAAAACGGACTCAGCAATACGTTTAACGCACATACCTACAGGTGTGGTGGTGGAATGCCAGGATGAGCGCTCGCAGCATAAAAACCGCGCCAAGGCTATGTCGTTATTGGCGTCGCGTTTAAGTATGGCGCAAGAAGAAAAAGCTGCCGCCGAGCAAGCGAGTGCGCGTAAAAGTTTAGTTGGTAGTGGCGACCGCTCCGAGCGTATTCGCACCTACAATTTCCCGCAGGGGCGCGTTACCGATCACCGTATTAATTTAACGTTATACAAATTAGACGAAGTGATGCAAGGCGCATTGGGTGATGTTATTCAGCCGTTGGTAAACGAGTATCAAGCAGATCAGCTCGCCGCATTAAGTGAATAACCCCATCACCATAAAAGCATGTTTGCAGCAAGCGCAGCTATTGTTAAGTGATATTAGTGATAGCTCGCGCTTGGATGCAGAAGTCCTGCTTGCATTTGTAATGCAAAAAAATCGCACCTGGCTATACACCTGGAGCGATAAAATCCCTTCCCCAGATCAACTTCAACAATTTAACCAGCTGGTCTCGCAGCGCCAGCAGGGCACGCCTATTGCGTACCTAACTGGTGAAAAAGAATTTTGGAGCTTACCGTTACAAGTAAGCCCCGCAACATTAATTCCGCGCGGCGATACCGAAATACTGGTAGAAGTAGCGCTAGAGCTTGCGCAAACGCTACAGCAAAAAAATCCGCAAGAGCATATTCGTATTTTAGATTTAGGCACAGGCACTGGTGCAATAGCATTAGCCCTCGCCTCTGAATTGCCCACCGCAAACATTACCGCCGTAGATAAAATGCCGCAGGCGGTAGAGCTAGCAGAAAAAAATCGCGCAGCCCTCGGATTTAAAAACGTAACGGTTTTACACAGCGATTGGTTTAGCGCAATAACTTTGCAAAAGTTTCATGTAATTGTAAGCAACCCACCCTATATAGACGAACAAGACCCCCACTTAAAACAAGGCGACGTTCGCTTCGAACCCCTAACCGCCTTAGTTGCCCCCAACCAAGGGCTAGCCGATATTCAGCATATAGCCGAGCACGCAAAACAACACTTGTTACCAAACGGTTTTTTATGTGTAGAGCATGGCTGGCAGCAGGCGGAGGCTGTGCGGGGTGTTTTTGAGAAAAACGGTTATGTGGGGGTGAGGAGTGAGAAGGATAATGGGGGGAATGATAGGGTTACGTTGGGGGTTGTGGGGTAGTTTTTTCTTGTGTGTTTTTCAGAAGCACGTTGCTGAAAATTGTTGCTTACAGATTGGTTTTTAATTTGGTGTGGCCGTTTTATTACCTCTTGGCGCCTTTGGTTGTAAGTATTTTTTTGTGTCAGGCACTTGTGGTTGGCACTTAAGGGGGGGGGGAAGGTTGTGTTACTCTAATGCTTTATTATTGCTTCTTCGTGTTTAAGTTTCATTAAGTTGCTGGTATTAATAAAAACTTCTAGAAGTTTGGTGTTAGATTATTTAAAGTTGCGCGCGGGTCCAGAAGGACTGTTGCTTGCGCCAAGAAGAATCAAATGATTGGCAGCGAGATTATGTGGTTAATTGAGTTTTGTTTGGCAAGGCTAGTAGGGAGAGCTTGATAGGGAAGTTTGTACCCCCCCCCCGTCCCCCTTATTTTATCTGTTAATTTAGTGTGATTTGTTGCTCGCTAAATTGAATCAGCTGCTAGCTTGGTATTTCGTCGTATGCTCCCTTGTGGTAGTTCCACTGCATTAATAATTTTTAGTGCTATTAGTTTTCGTTATTTTTATCAAGATATTCTCAATGGAGATTTGAATGTTTAATCGGATAATTTATGTCGTGTTCTTCTGCTTGATAGCATTTTCAGGCGCTACTCAGGCGATCGAATTTAATACAAGTAAATACGATATTTACATGGGCGATATAAATTATGATGGCAAAAATGATTATTACTTTCATGCTAAACCGCAATTTGTACTAATTTATTCAGATATATCTATTCCACTTATTATTCCGCCTCAAAGTAGCTATAAATTAGCTACAACTAGCGAAAATGTGACTGTTTACCATACCGGAGGTGGAACGTCTACAGAGCTTCAGTGGGGCTTCTCTACCACCTTTGAGGAGGTGTCTCCAGCTTTAACTGAAGAGCAAATTGTAAACTTTGGTTTGGTACTGCTTAAAGCCGGTGACGGATATTTTGTTGCGGATTTCAATGGGGATAGCAAATCAGACCTGCTTTTACCTGGAGTAAGTGATTCAGGAGCATTACTGTATGACGGCGCAGACCCGACATCGCCGATGGTAGCCTACCCAACTGATTTATCTCGTTTAATTAAAAATGGTGGAGCAGATATCTCGCTCAAAGATGTTAATGGGGATGGTTATCTCGATATCATTGTGCCTAACGAAAACCCAGAATTTGCTGCAATAAGTATATTGGGTGGGGGGGCGTATACGAATATCGATTTTGTTCAAGATCCTCTTCCTGCTTATCCTTCATCCTTCTCTGGCTCTACGGGCGGTGAATTTCGTGTCTCAGAAACGGGGGCTGCGACTTATAACCTTCCCATTGCCTTGCCAAGCGGGGTCGCAGGTGTGCAGCCGAGTGTTTCACTTTCTTATTCTTCTCAAGGGGGTAACGGGATAGTAGGTTTGGGGTGGTCCTTGTCTGCTGGTTCCGGAATATCTCGGTGTGCAAGTACGTTATATCAAGATGGGATTGCTAAGCCAATTAAGCTCAATGAGGAGGATCGACTGTGCCTAGATGGCCAGCGACTTGTGCTTGTCGATGGTGAATATGGTGCAGCTAATTCCACATATAAAACAGAGATAGACAACTACGCAATTGAAATAAAAGCTGTCGGAGACGCAATAGGCAACCCCAATTATTTTACTGTAATAGCTAAAGATGGATCCCTAAAGCGCTACGGTTATACTGACGATTCAAAGGTTAAAGTAAGCGATAAAATTGTGTCTTGGTCTTTATCAGATGTACAAGACAATATCGGGAATGCAATTAACTACAACTACAGCTCGGATTTCAATAATCATCGTCTCACGAGTATTTCTTATGCTGGTGGCGAAGCGGAAGTAATATTCAATTATTCCGATAATCGTCCCGATCCTATTGTTAGTCACTTGCTCGGGCAGAAAATTACAACAACAAAGCGGTTGAAAGGAATTACAGTAAAGAATAGTGGAGACGTGTTGCGTAATTACTATCTAAGTTACCTAAAAGTTAAAACTGATAACACTCTAAGTCGAATGCAGAGGGTGCAGGAGTGTGCAGGTAGCGAAGCTAATTGTTTGCCAGCGCTGGAATTTGATTGGAAAACAAAAAGTAATTGGTTTAGTGAGGGTGATTTTCTAGAGAAAGAAATTGCTAGAGCGTCTAATAATTTGCTAATGGATCAAAAACAAGCAGATATAAATGGCGACGGTTGTGTAGATTTAGTTTACGGCTGGTTGGATTTAGATAATCAATTTGGCGATGAGAATGCAGAGCCTAGCTTTAGGACAGTAGTTATGCGCTCGCAACCAAGTGGCGCTGGATGTTCCATGTTCAGAAAAACAGATGTGATTACTTCAAAAAGGTATGAAGAAGGTGATACCGGGTATTCGATAGGCGTATTGGATTACAACGCGGACGGTCGTCAAGATGTTGCAATTCGATATAACGAAAACTCTGGATGGAAGCTTTATTTGTCTGTTCCACAAGAGGATGGAGGTTGGGTTGTAAGTGATCGGTATGAAAGTGCGGGTTTGCCTAGCACTATTTCAGGTACGTTTATTGACGTTAATGCTGATGGTTTAGTTGATTTAGTGGGTACATCCAGTATAGCGATCCGAGGCAAAAGCACTACCCGTAGTGATACTGATAACAATATATATACGAATAAATCGAGTATTGCAGTAGGTGTTAAGCCCATAGCCTATGGGGATTTCAATGGTGATGGTCAAGTGGATGTAGTTCGTTACTATAATTCTCAATATCCTAGAGAGCCAGACGACCCAAGAGATACTACAAATAGTGCTCAACGATTTAGCACTACAATCGCTGTAAGCGTTAAAACTGAATCTGGGTATGGCAGTTTTCATTCTTGGTCGGACTTGAAGGATTGTCGCAATAGCTTCTGTCTCAATGAAGAGCCAAATATTAAAAAGCATGTCTACACCGGTGATTTTAATGGTGATGGTTTAGCGGATATTATCTATACGTATAGTAATAGCTATAAACTGTATTTAAATAATGGTAGCGGGTTTGATTTGGGGTCTGAAGTGCCAATACAGCCTTCGTTTCTACCTAAGCGGGTATCTTTAAAGCCGAACAGCAACGGTACTGTTGGTAAGAATACAACTGAGTTGGGGGTCGCGCCAGAACGATTCCAAGTGGTTGATTTTAACCAAGATGGCTACTCGGATATTTTTTGGCAAGCTAGTACCGGGCTCTTTGTTGCTTATTGGCAGCCATCTACCGAAACATTTACTTCGCCTATAAAGCTTCCAATTACCACCTCAAATTACGACCTCTATATGGCTGTGGATGCGAATAGTGACGGCGGTGTAGATATCATCAAATCCAAAAATGCCTATAACACCGAAGCGGATGCAGTGCGCTCTATAGGGGTGATTTTTAATGCCAATTCAGGCGTAAAAAATCTGATTGTTGGAGTTGATAATAATTTCGGCTCGGTAACCTCAATTAATTACGAATCGATGAACAAAAGCCGTCATTATGATCGGTTAAAAGTTAAATCTCAGTTAGTAAATGAGCACACGCACCCGTGTTACAGTGATGACGGAACAGCTATGACAACCTGTACCTCGCGTGAGGTAAGTTTTTCTGAATTCTTTAGGTTGCTTAATAACCCCTTCGACTTAGAGCATACTGATCCTGAATACCTGAAACCTGTATACGATATGTATTCCGCGATGCCTATTGTTACATCTGTTGAAAGCTCCTCCCCAGTTGCAAGTAACCCAGATGCAACCAGTCAAGTGGATTATTTGTACTCGGAGGCCAAATTGCAGGGCGGTGGCAGAGGCTTTTTAGGTTTTAAAACGCTGAGCACAATTGATAAACAAACAGGTGTTTACACTACTACCGTTTATAATCAGCAGTTCCCGTTTATTGGGCGGCCTTTGCAAACAACCGTATATGCACCTGATGGTGAAATGCTAAGTTTCTCGGAAAATAATTACGAGGATAAATCTGTAAATGAAAATTACTTTCGGCCTCAGTTAGTCTCTAGCGTAGAAAAGGTTTACCCAAGCAGCACGGATATAGCAGAAGAAGAAAGTGGTGTCGGCGATGGCTTGTCGGTAGATACATCCTTACCACTTACAGTGGTAACTACAGATACTCAGTACGACGATTTTGGTAACGTTACCCGCACAGAAGTTATAACCGAAGGTAACTATCCAGATATCGTCAATGCAGGGCAAATCAAAACCGTCACTCAATCTAAGGTTACGATAAACACCTATGGTAATGGTGAAGGCATCACGCTGCATGGTGAATCTCTAAGTTATGCGCAGTTAGGCAGGCTAGCTGCGTCTCAATACACGGGTGTTCGCGATGGAATAACTACCGAGCGAGAAGTGAGTTTTACTTACTATACCAATGGTTTGTTGGATGAAGAGCAAATAATTTCCAGCGACCAATCTATAGCGCGTGTAACCAAGCACCATTACGACGCCTTCGGTAATAAAACCATAGTAGAAGTTACCGGCTGGGACGGTGAGAGCATTGTTACCCGCAAAAGTGAGAGTGTTTACGACGCTAACGGCCGCTACTTAGTATCAAGTAAAGACCACAACGGTAAAATTATTAGCGAGATACTCTCGCGTGATGCTTTCGGCCGCCCGACTAGCATCCAATCCGTCAGTGGTGCTGTATCTACAATAGGTTACGATTTACTAGGGAGAGAGGTAAGCAAAGAAGATAACACTGCACAAAACAGAGTTACCACGGAATACCTAAGCTGTAATCAGGTAAGCCCCGCCTGCCCTGCCCATGCTCAATATGCCATGCGCGTAAGTCAGCAACACGGCGCCACTTCTATCACCTATTTTGATAGGGTTGGCCGGCCAATGCGTAAAGCGGCGTTAGATTTTGAAAACCGCTGGGTATTTACCGATACCCAATACGACAATTTGGGCAGAGTTATCGCGGTTAGTGCGCCCTATTTTTCTACTAGTTATGCGCAATATTGGACGACCACTCGCTACGATATTTTGGGGCGGTCCCGTTCTATTACCGCACCGGCAGATAACGACGATGGTTTTGTAACAAGTAGTATTGCTTACAACGGTGCGTCCACCATTACTAGCAACCCTGCTGGCCAAACTAAGCGCGAAACTAAAAATAGCTTTGGTGAATTGATACAAGTAGAAGATAACACGCACGATACCAACAATAGTTATGCGTTTATTCGTTATGTGTATAACTCAGAAGGTAAGTTAACCGATACAAATGTACACACAGGCGAAGCCGCTAACGATGTGATAAATACCCATATCGACTACGACGATGCAGGTCGCAAAAAGGCCATGCAAGATGTTGATAAAGGTAATTGGACCTATACCTACAATGCATTTGGCGAGCTTGTTTCGCAAACCGATGGTAAAAACCAAAAAGTAGTTAACAGGTACGACCTGCTTGGGCGTATTGCATCGCGGACCGATTACCGCGATGCTAATGCGACCGATGTCGAACTGCATACTACCTATTATTACGATGGTAAAACAGATACCAATAGCGCCGTGTTAGATAACGCCTACGGCCAAGCAACGGCTGTAATACTTAGCACAAATGCAAGTCACACTACCTGTGCAAGCGCAACCGCAAAAACCTGTGAATATGCCGAGTTCGATTTTTACGGTAGGCCGTTTAAAAATACTAAGCACATAGACACAGACGATAACAATACAACACCTCTAGAGGTGTTTACTACCAGCCAAACATACGATGTGGCGGGCCGTGTAGATACTACCTACGATGCTATGCATAACCTCATTACGGATGGTGGCGTACCGGTAGCCAGTGGCGTTAAAAATAATTACACAACAACCGGCTTTTTAGAGTCCACTACAGATCTAACAACCAACCAAACCTTGTATCAAACCGTTAATACCAATGCTCGCGGTCAAGTTATTAAGGCCACCCTTGGGCAGGGTAACACCTACACGCGCGTGCTTAATTTTAGTCCCGCTACAGGCCGTCTCCAAAAGCAGGTTGCTTATTATGGTCACTGGTTTCCTAGTTATGGTGAGGAGCCAAGCAACAATACTACTCAACACATTAGTTACAAGTGGGACGACCTAGGTAACTTATTGTCGCGCCAGAACCAAAGTGCAATAAGTAATTCGCAAAACCGCAACCTGCAAGAAAGCTTTTGCTACGACAGTCTAAACCGTTTGGTTAAAACTAATATTGGCACAACCAGCGCTAGCAATTGTGCGGGGCTGGCCACCGAGCAGCAAGATGTTAGGTATAACAGCATTGGTAATATTACCTATAAAGAGGGCGTAGGCAGCTATACCTACCACACCGATCGACGTCATGCAGTTAAAACAGCGGGTGGTGCGACCTATTATTACGATAACAATGGTAACAACACCAGTGGTGATGGCCGTTCGCTAACCTATAGCACCTTCGATAAACCCCTAACCATCTCAAAAGGTAATCATACGTCTACCTTTGCCTACGGAGCAGATAGGGGGCGTTACTTGCAAATAGATAGTAACACCGCCGATGCAAGTAAAAACAAAACCACGGTGTACCTAGGTAATATCGAACGTATTAAACAAGGCGACACCTTTGAGTGGCGCCGCACCGTGGCGGGTGGCCAACAAACCGTCACCACAGATACCGCTAACGCCAAACTAGATGATTTGGTGCATCGCTTTATATTTAATGATCACTTAGGTTCGTTAGATGTTATAGCGCTAGCGGATGGAACTGTGGAGCAAAGTTTAAGCTTTAACCCGTGGGGTGAGCGGCGCAAAGAATCGGCCGGCCTTCCGGTATTAACGGTAACCGAGCTGTTTAACTACAACGATAGCATCACCAGTAAAGGCTACACAGGCCATGAAATGTTGGATGAGGTGGGCCTTATTCACATGAATGGGCGTATTTACGATGCCAAGTTAGCGAGGTTTTTACAGGCGGATCCGTTTGTGCAGGCGGCCACAGATACGGGGTCGTATAATCGTTATTCATATATAATGAATAACCCTCTGAACGGAGTGGATCCTACTGGGTTCAATTGGATTAGTGATGAATGGAGCAACGCTTGGAATGATGCTAAACCTTATGTTGGAACGATTGTTAGCTTGGTGCTTACTGCTTGGCAGCCATGGGGCGCTAAATTTTGGAGTATGGCGTCTTATGGTGCTATTGGAGGGGCGGCTGGCGCTGGGGCTACAGGGGGGGATGTTCTCAAAGGTGCTATTACAGCTGGGGTGAGTGCTGCTGCTTTCTATGCAGTGGGCAAGGTATTTAGTGATCTCGGAGCTGCTCATTTAGAGGATCCGTTTTACAGTCCATACGATGCTAATCTTGTTAAGTTTGGTGGTAACACTCTTACGCGTGGTCAAGTAGCTGCGCAAATTACAGCGCACGCTAGTGTCGGAGGGGTACTTGCGAAACTTCAGGGAGGGGAGTTTGGACATGGGTTTATATCGGCTGGCATAACCAAAGGAGTGACGGGGGCTTCACCCGGTGGTACGTTTATACAGCGGTTGGCGCTTTCAAGTGCAGTTGGTGGCACTGTTTCTAAGTTTACTGGGGGGAAGTTTGCTAATGGTGCTAAGACGGCTGCTTTTCAGTTTTTGTTTAATGAGTTTACAACCGCACAGATTAAGAAAATGTCAGATCAGGCACAAAGAAGGATAGCAAGAAAGGAGAGCGCTTACTGTAAGGGTTTGTGCCATGGTTATGATGGGAGTTACGATATAGAACATAATTTTTCTAGCGGAGCGCATGTGTCTGCAGCAACCATTAATATGCTCACTTCTGAGGGCGGAGGGATATACGGTTTTAATGGACAGAAGTTCTTGGAGAATGGAGAGGTCGTGGGAAAATACTATACGTTCACTGGGTCCGGGGATGGCATTGAGTATGGTGCTGGTATGGAGCTAGTGTTTGCTTTAGGCACAGGAGCGTGGAGTGGGGATTTTAACGCGGCTGCTTTTGGAGTTGGATATTTTTCGTTCTCTCTCTTTTGGTCTCCTTGGGAAGGTATGAAATCGTCGGGGGGGGAGGGGTGGATTGGAATAACCTTTGGCCCTTCTGTTGGTGCGACGCCAATATCTGCCTCATATCAGGAGACATTCTATGTCGAGCAGTAAAGCCCTTATGTTACGGGTTGTAATTCTACTGCTGCTTATAGTTTGGATGATAGCCTTAGTATTTATTGGTGGTAAGAATGAGGTATGCTCTCGTTCGGAGGGGTTTGAAATATTGCTGCACGGTTCTAGTTTGGCTGCTGGTATCTTGACGGGCGGATATGTTTTGTCATGTATTTATTTGTTTAAGAATAAATTCAATGTGATTCAGCTTCTTGCTCTTCCTGTGTCGTTGGTGTTAGTGGTGTATGCATCGAATAGGTATGCTGATTTTCAGATGGAAAGCGTAGAAATAAATGGAAAGGTTGAAGCTAAATACATTTCAAATAATCATGATTCACGTACTTTGATTGTGGATGGTGTCGTATATGAGTTTTTTCCTGCTCACTTATGGGAGAGTATTGCTGTCGGTAGTAAAATACGTAAAGAATATTGTGACCTTAATGTAAACGTAAATGGTAGAAGGTTAAGGTGGGAAAGGAATTAAATGGAATAATCAAGACAGGCACTAGTTAAAGAAATTTAATTAGTGCCTGTTTTTATTTTCGTTTGTTTTTTCTTTTGTTTGATTTTAAATGATGAATGTCCAATACCCTTGAATACAAGCTGTTTTATCAAATTTAAGGCGAGCGAAACTTAAGAGGGTATTGAAAAAAAGAAGTTGGAATTGTGTTTAAGCGAATAGAGCTTTCGCGTTAGCGATGCCAGGTGGCTTTTTATAGCCAAGTAACTCGGCAGCAATTCTAATTTTGCTTTCGCTGCCTGCAAAAGTAGATGTTTTTCTCTCGAATTGTGCAGTTAATGTAAGCCATTCGTTGGCCTCTATGCCTATCCGGTGTAAAATGGGCGGTAAGTTTTCGGCAATGGCTCCGCGTTTGGTTTTGCGTAAAATACGTCCGGTCCAATCGACTAAATTCAAATAGTCTTAAAGTTTAAAGGGCAAACCATCGGGCATAGGTTCGCGCGGGTTGCCTACAAAAGGGTAAAGGCAGTTTGGTTGGGCTTTATTCTTTTTTAGTTGTTCAGTACGAAGTTTTACAGAGGTGAAATCGGAATTTTCTGGCGTATCGGCCATTTTCGCACGGACGGGATTCAAGTCTACATAAGCCAAGCATGCAGCTAGGGCTTTCTCATCCAATAACGCTTGCGAACTAAAGCGCGATTCCCAAAAGCTTCCAGTGCAGCGGTCTTCGGCGTTTGCCTGCCGCGCAATAGGTTCGTTTAATGCCCGCATAAACCAACTAATACTAGAAAGTTGCTCGCGCCATTGTTCTAGCTTTTCGGTTACGGCGTCTAACTCAACTTTACTTAAAGGTAGGCCAGTAGCAAATTTTTGAGTAAGTAGCGTGCCTTTGTAAATAGCATGCCAGCGGTTAGCAATATCGGTAAGGGATAATTGCTCTGCTTTAGCCGTGTTGATGTGTAAAACAATGTGCAGATGGTTAGACATAACGGCGTAGGCGCAAATATCTATGCAGAATACTTGGCTAAGTAGGTGAATCCTTTCCTCTACCCATTGCCTTCGGTGCTCGTAGTTTGTGCCAGTTAAGTTGTCTATGCCACACAAAAACGCGCGGCGTACACAGCGAGATGTGCAATGGTAATAAGCTGTGGCGTCTAAACAAACCTGCATTTTACGGGGTTTAGGCATAGCGACCTCCTGTCAAGTGCATACAGTGTTTTATACAGTTGTTTGCGGTGGCTGTCAATGCGGGTTTGTAAAGTGTAAACAGTAGCTAGTTTGGTAAAAAGGTTATTTATCGAGTAGCTGAATTCCAATTAAATTATAGGTTAAGTTATGAAAAGTCAGTGGAATTACTTTGTTGCTATATTTTTTCTACTTCTCTCTACAGTAAGTTTCGCTACCTCGGGGCCATCTTACGTAACCGGTAAAATAGTGAACGTTACTAGCTTGTCTTCTGGATTGCTTATTCGGATAGGCGAATCCAGCTCAAACCCAGAAGTTCCACATAATTGTACTAGCGGTTATTTTTGGATGTTGGTTAAGCAAGAGCATACAACTATGACATCCCTAGTACTTACCTCGTGGGCTATGGGAAGAAGTGCAACCGTTTACACCTCACCAGCTGCTTCTGGTTATTGCCAGGTTACTCAGTTCGACCCCGCTGAAAGTTGATAGTAAAAAGGTGGAGTCACGAGCTAGAGTGAATTTTATTGTGATGTCAGTATTAGATGGTTATGTGGCGCAACGAATATAGTTAATAGTTGTCACCAATTGTCATATTGTGAATTTATAAAGGAATAGTGGAGGGTAATATACAGAAAGTTGTTTGCGGTGACTGTCAATGCGAGTGCTGATGCGGCTGCTCGGTTAGATATGGATAAGCTAGACTGGGCGTTGTAATAAAAATCATACATTGATTGGTGATGAGTGCATCACATATATGCACGGGCATGGGGCAGGCGTTTATGAGTGTATATGCAGCTGCAATATAAGAAAATATTTACGAGTAGGTTTTCTATGAAATTTATTATTACCATTATAATTTTACTAAGCGCGCAATCTGCTTTTTCGTATACACAAGATTCAGGTGAAATACATAAAGTGTTTATCGCTGCATCTGGTGGCATAGCATTTACGTTAAGTGGCGGCTTTCCTAAGGCGATAGAAGGAAATGAGTGCCCGGAAGGAAATGGTTGGGCGGGTACTAGCAGTGCAGACCCAGCGCTAAAGTCAGCAATCTTAGCCGCTAAGTTGGCCGGTGCGAATGTGACTGTAACCCTAGAAGGTTGTTTGGGTACTTGGTACAAAACTAAAGATATTTATATTAACTAACAAGGCGCTATTTAATTACTTAGAATGATTGATATTGTTAACTGAAGGGGGGCTGATTGTAGGTAACTCTGACTTCGTTGTCCTGCTTTAGGGGAAGGACGTTTTATGAAAATAATCGATAACCAATAATTAATTAGAATATGAGGGCTTTATGAGAAAGGTTTTAGCGGTATTAATATTTAGTTTATCCCTTAATGCATTTGGCTATGATGGTTGGTCTGGGGATCATAAGGTGCAGTCGATTCGTGTATATTCTCAAAACATGGTGCTAATTACAATGCCAGGCACCGAAAACCCCGGAGGGTGCGAAAGCACGGTATATTTGGTTCTTCAAAATCCGGATTCAGAGCAAGGTAAAAGAAAGTACTCAGCACTACTTACTGCATATACGACGGGCAAGAGTGTTCGATTAGCCTTAACTGGGTGTGATTCCGGCTGGCCCATAATTGATCAGGTATGGTTAAGGTAGATTCATGGAGTTAATTGTAAGTAAATAATCAAGTCATTAATTATTTTAGAGCAATTAAAATCGAGATTGAGCTATATGTGTACGTATACCAAAATTAAAAATGCATTGCTAGGTTTTCTAATTATTACGCTATCGAGTGCGATAAATGCAGAAACGTATACCGAGCCAGCAACTATAAAGGGGGTAACTCTGGGGGCCGGTTATGTTCGTGTAAGATTGCACCAGATGTTGGATGAAGGTGAGTTTAGTCCGTCAGAAGCAGAGTGTAATGCTAAAAGCTATTATGCCATCGATACTTCTAGCGAGAGCGGTCGTCTGTTTTATTCCACCATATTAAGTGCAAAGCTGACGGAGGCAAAAATATCGGTTCAGTTGCATGGCTGTTTTCAAAATGGTTCTAATTTCTACCCGAAAATAAACCACGTTTATTTTTGTGAAAACAAATTCTGCGGGTAGTTTGTGGGGTGTTTAATACATATATAAGTATGGTAGAGGGGGGAGTATGAAGCAGGTGTTTTTTTTGTTTTTAATGTTGTTTGGCAGTGTTGTGCATTCTGCAGAATTGGTCGAGCATAAAGCTAAAGTAACCCGTATATCTGGGCATTCCAATACATATACGTCTTATTCTGAAAGTGAAAGCGGTGTGTTCTTCATCTTTATGGCGGGACTTCCAAATGCCTGTGGTAACGGTATGGGGCGAATAGCTATTACACATAATCACCCTCTATTTTCTACAGTTGTTTCTGCTGCAATGCTAGCTAGAACTACAGGTGAACCTATGACTATTGTGTACTTGAATTCATGTACGGTAAGAAATAACTCTTGGGACTTTGGCTCATTTACTTTTTAAACCGGCAGGCATAATAAGAGGTGTTTGAGTGTTGATTATGTGTAAAAAATACCTTTTAGGGGCTCTATTTATAGCTTTTTGTTGCTCGGTTCATGCAGGGAAATATTGTACGGAAACCGTAACATCGCTCGTTACCCATAAAAACGGTAGTGTATATTTTAAAACCAATAAAACATGTACTAATGGCTGGTGTAAAGTCAATTGGGATAACTCCGACAGTTTAAATCGAGCGTACTCGTCAATGCTTGCAGCTAGAGTTGGCGGAAATGAGCTTACGTTTTATTGGCCTAATATATCTGACTGTACCGAAGAGAACGAAACTTATAGTAGCCCAGACTCGATTAGTTTATAAAACTAGCTAACAAACAGGTGGAAAGATGGTGAATTATCTTATAAGAAAAATGTTGTTTTGCTCGCTTTGCGTAGTGTTAGCTGCTTCCGCGCAAGCGGATACCGTTAAGGTTAAAGGGCAGGTGATGGATGTAATGATTTTTGCTAGTAACTATCAAAGCTATAGTTCGAGCGACGTAGGCTTAGCTAATATCTATATCGATTCGCCAGAAATGAAGTCGCCTTGCGAATCTGGTGCTACCAGTGGCCGCATAGCCATAAGCTCGGATCATCCACTGTTTGAGTCGGTTGTTTCAATGGCGTTTATAGCTAAGACTACCGGTAAAAAGGTAGAAATGTGGCATACCGGTACCTGCACACTGAGGTCCAGTTCGTGGGACTTCGCACTGATAAAGTTTGCAGAGTAATTTCTACGCTGCCAATAGCAGGTTAACAGTCGAGATAAACCCAGTTAATTCCTAAATTAATAATAGTGCTAGCTAAAGGATGTAGATATGAAAAATTTAGTATTGTTCGTAGTTGTTATGTTGTGTGGCTGCACCCAAATGCTGCCTGCCACCTCTAAACTAGAGGCCCCAGGTGTATATACAGTAAAGGCATTCGGTAACTCATTCGCAAATATCGACAAGCTAAAAGATAAAGTTGACAAAAAGGCTGCGAAGTTATGTGGTGAAAGCGGTTTTACTTATGTAGATGGTGGGTTGCAAGTTAAGCAAGAGAGAACCTATAACAATGGTGGAACCCAGTCTGGAAGCTATAAAGTATTTTCTAAAACTGTTAAGTGTGGTGAGGGTTAGTAATAAACATTTAGTGGGGCCAGAAACAACGAGAGATTTGGTTGATATTTGTGTGTTAAGTATGTCTCTATAGAAAAGCGTCATATGTTGAAATCGTTTTTGCTCGCTTCTGATTGTATAAAAGCTTGGCAATAAATGTGTTCTGTCTGGTTCAGTAGTGTGATCTAAATTAACTGGTTGTATTAAGTAATTACAATCGATGATTGGGGGTGATGAATGGTTTTGTTAAAGCCCGTTTTTACAGTAGTAATGTTACTCCTTAGTGTTGGTGCATCTTCCAGCTCCTATCAGGGAAAAGTAAAAAGCGTTTTTGCATACAGCGGTAAAGTTTTTATTACTGTTGGCGCAGGGAGTTTCGACAACTCAAATACATGCACTGGGCAAACGGCGGGGTTGACGTTATGGCTAGATCCTGCAAGTGAATACGATAAGGTTATGTTGAGTTTAGCGTTAACAGCTAAAGTGACCGATAAGTTGGTATGGGTTGCTGGTGGAAGCTGTAGCTCCGGGCCCTTTGGTCAAGCAGAAAGACTAAGCTCAATAGATCTTAAGGGCTAATACGTAAAATGAACACAATTAGGTCTGCATAGGTTATTTAAATGAAGTGTTTATTGGTTTTTATATTTACAATGGTTGCGGGCACAGTACATGCGTTGAGTTGTGAAGGAAAAATTATACGTGTGAATCAATGGAGTGACGGGCAAGATAATAAGGTAAATTTCAAATTGAAGAGCAGCGAAGGAAGTATGTGGGTGCAAACAAAAACAAAAGAGCAAGTCTCCATGGTGCTTTTGTCACTCGCATCGCAAAATCACGTTAAGGTTTATTGGTCGTGTGGTGCGCCAAATTCTTGCTCTGAAGCAACCTCGCAAAATTTGTGTGGCTATCTTGAAATAATAAATGAATGATTGATGGGTGAAAGGGATAACTAAGACAGGCACTAGTTATACGAAATACTTGGTGACGAAATGATCGAAGTGGTCGAGCAAATAGAAGAGATGGTGCCTTATTATATCGCCGAGGGAAGTGCAGTTTATCTTGCTCGCAAAATATCAGATAACGGCGAGGCGGAGATATATACAATCATGTTTAAACTTACCGATGGTCGTTGGACGTTGCATGAATTCTAATACAGTTAGGGGGGGGGAATTGTTGGGGCTTGTGTTTTATTTATTGTGTTGTTGATTCTCCCTAATCCCTGGGTGATTAGGTTTGAGCCAAAATCAGGTGCAATTCTTGATGCGAAAAATGGGAATCCTGTTGTTGGTGCCGATGTTACGGTTACTTGGTATCTTTCCTTAGGTTTACTTTATGAGTGTGTAGTGGGGACGATCGGGAAAGAGAAAGTAAAAACTGATTTGCTGGGTGAGTTCACCGCTCGATTGGATAAAGCTTGGTACCCCTTTCTTGCTGGGGGGGGACTTCCAATACGCCCAGTATAATTGTGGAGGCCAAGGGATATAGTGTTGGTGTATTCAAAAGCGAGTTTAGTGGTTATCCGTCAAAAAGGCGCATTTATGTTGATATTTTGGGGCGTGGGACTCTAGTTGAAACTAAAGAAAATATTTATCTTCGGCGTAATGATGCGCCTTAGTACGCCCGTTTTTCGTGTGTTATTTGTATGAGAGATTACTGTAGGGAGATCGTTTAAAGATAGATTAAGGTGTCAGGAGTTGTTGCTGTAGGTGAAGGCAGAGTGATGGTGCGTTGAGTCTAGCGAAATTTTTAATAACCTTTTGAAATTATAATGCAGCCAGTTTTAGCTTCGTCTTCCTCTCTAACTACTCCAGTTTTTCGGGGGTAAGATCACCCTCCCGAGTAGGAGGGTGGTTCACGAGTTAACTAAAAGTGGCGTTTGAATTACTAATAAGCACGAACTTTAACGTACTTACAATTGTTATTACTTGCTGAATTAAATGTAAGTTTGGTTCCTGTTAGGCTCTTAGACGAAACATAGTTGCTGCTTACATTTAAACTGCCAGTGCCGCCTACTGTTGTAACTGTGCCCCGGAAATCGCACGATGAGTTTGCATCGCTATCCCACACTTGTAGGGTTTTGCCCGAAAGGTTTTGGTTAAAGCGAACGCAGGCGCCACTTGTTAGGGTAACTTCGGTGCGAGTATTCCAAGGTATATCTATATAGCTGCTACAACTGCCACCACCTGAAGAGCTAGAAGATGAGCTCGAAGAAGAGCTAGACGTTGACGAGCTAGATGAGGAGCTTGAAGAGGAAGACCCCGAAGCTGCACTAATGTTTAAGTAGTTAAGGTTGGTGCGGCCATCGTAGAATTCCACGGTAATAACTGAGTTTGATGGAATATATACATTGGGGATGGTTTGCGTCTTCCAATTTTGCCAGCCGCCACCTTGGGTGCTTATTGTGTCGGCGAGGGTGTTGCCTACATATACCGATACGCGCTTGCCTGCATCAAGCGATGCGGTGCGAAGTGCAATATTGTAAGTATTATTTGCTGTGCCTATGTTGTAGGTAACTTTTTCGCCTGCTGCTGTCCAGCCAATATTACAAGTGCCTTCGCTTGCGTCTTGTACGTCTACATTTAGCCCTCTGTATGTACATTGTGAAACGCTGCCGCCACTATTGCCTGCAGTTGTTTCTACCGGTGCACTGTTATAGTTTTCGGCTTCAATGCGTGCGGGTAAATTTACTTTGCCAGCACCAGAGCTGGAATTAGAGCTAGATGAGCTTGAGGAGGAACTGGTTGAGCCGCCGGACGAGCTTGAAGAGCTGCCTCCCGGCGTGCCGTCGTTCCAGTTTTTGATAATGTTTTTTACGTACTTACCCGATGTGGTTAAGTCGGCGTTGCTCCAGTTGCCATTGGGGCTGGCTCCGGGGTTTAATGCAGAAGCGCCTTCTGATTTGTCGTTTAGCGCCCAGTTTGCGTGGCTTATGTGGTTGGTTTTAAAGAACGTCATCCACTTGTCTGTTTCGGTGGTGTTTACAGCGCCATCACCGTTTGCATTTACTGTTCCCCACTCTGTTGCGAAAAGCGCTATGCCGTTGTTAAGTGCGGTTTGCGCTTTGTCTCGTAAAGATTGTTTGTGGGTGCCTGCGTAAAAGTGCAATGTGTAGGCAATATTGGCGTAGCCGGTAATGGGGTCTTGCGATGCTACGTCTACATCTTGCGACCACGTTGGCGTACCAACAATAATTAAGTTGTCGGGGTCTATCGCGCGAATAGCTCTAATTACATCTTCGGCGTAGGGTTTAATTGTGTTGCTCCACGAAATTTGTAAAGGCTCGTTATAAATTTCGTAAATAACGTGTTTTTTATTGCCGTAGGTGCGCGCCATATCCTCAAAAAAAGCAATGGCTTCACTTTTGTGGTCTTCGGCGTGGTGGCTGTGCCAATCGATAATTACATACATGTCGTTGGCAATAGCAGCATCTACAACGGTTTTTACCTTTTGTTTGTTGCCTTCTTTGTCATCTAGGTAGCCGCCGTTATCTTCTACACCCATGGCCGCGCGCACTAGTGTTGCGCCCCAGTCTTGTTTTAACCAGTTAACAGTTTCGGCTGTGTAGTATTTCTCACCGCCCCAATAATTGTTGCTCCAAAACAAACTGTTACCGGCAAAGCTAGCCTCTTGGCCACCGCTGAGAATGCGGTTGCCATCTACGGTTAACGGCGCTACGTCGGCAAAAGTAGACGCTGCTAGCAAACATGCGGTGGTAAGTGATGAGGCGATTAGTCGCTGTAGGGTGGAAGACCTTGGTCGACACGCGCCTTGGTGTGATGATTTCATTCTTGTGAAAGTCATTTTTATTTCCTTTTATTAGTGGTGGCCATTGCATACCGTTGACTAGGTTTCCTCCGGCTTAGCAATGCGTTTTACTTCAACTTAATCACAATGATTTAGTTGAATTTTTAAACTCTTCGTTGTGTGTGGTTAGCGAAGGGTTTAAATTCTTGGGAGTTGTTGTTCCACAGTTAACCCGCTTTTAAGTAAAAGTGAATTGTGTCCTTGTGTGGAATACAGTTTGATAGAGGTTGTTTTATTGCGATAAAACGAGGGGCTGTTTTTCGCTAATTGTTATATTTTTAAAACTTTTAATTTAATCGGTAATTGCTGGTTTTATTAATTAATGTGGTTCGTTAAAAAGCGTTCACTTTGCGAGTAGCTACCACAAAGTGAACGTAATCCCGAGGAGGATAAATCAACAATCAATCATGCTTGGTTTTAACGGGTATAAATTAATACGAACGTACTTTTACATATTGGCAACTGGTTCCGCTGGCGGGTACAAAATTAAGCTTGGTGCCAGTTAAATTTGTTGTGGATACGTAGTTACTACTAACGCTAACACTGCCGGTGCCATCTGTAGATACAACGGTGCCACGGAAGTCGCACGAGCTATTGGTATCGCTATCCCATAGTTGCAAGGTTTTGCCAGCAAGATTTTGTGCTGTGCGTACACATACACCATTGCCCAGTGTGACCTCTGTTCGCTCATCCCAAGGAATGTCTACATAACTTGAGCATGCGCCGCCGCCGGAGGAGCTAGAGCTAGATGACGAGCTTGAAGACGAGCTTGACGATGAACTTGAGCTAGAGCTGGAGCTAGAAGAGGAGCTGCCGCCTGTTGTTATGTTTAAGTAATTAAAGTTGGTGCTGCCATCTAAAAACTTAACCGTTAAAACACTGTTAGATGGAATATAAACGTTAGAAAGCGTTTTGGTTTCCCATGCCTGCCAACCGCTGCCACTGGTTGTGACTGTGCCAGCGTGTGTATTGTTAACGTATAGTGCTAAGCGCTTACCGGAATAGTTGGAAGCGATTCGCAGAGCAACATTGTAGTTGGCGTTGGCGCTGCCAATGTTGTAAGTGACTTCTTCACCGGCTGTTGTCCAGCCAATATTGCAGCCGCTTTCTGTGGCGTTTTGCACATCTACATTTAGGCCTCGGTAGGTGCAGTTGGTTACGCTGCCGCTGTTTGCGTTGCCGCTTGTGCTTTCTACCGGTGCGCTATCGTAATTTTCTGCTTCAATTTTTGCGGGTAAATTTACGCCGCCAGAGCTGGAGCCTGAAGAGCTAGAGGATGAACTTGAAGACGAACTAGAAGAACTAGACGATGAGCTGGAAGACGAACCGGAGCTAGTGCTGTAGTTGCCCGGTGCAGGAATACCGCTAGGGATATTCGAATCGACACTTGCAGCGGACCAATGGCCGGCAATACGATCGCTGCGACCATCTAAACGTATGTTATCGCTAGAAACGTGGTTTACGCCTTCTGAAGCAAACAGTAAGTAATCGCTGCTACCGTCTAGGTCCACTTCGTTTGCAATAAACGTGTTGTTGTCGGCATCGCTGTGAGTTTCGAATGCGTTTTTAACTTTTGCTTCGCCGTTTCTGTAGGCTTTGTTGCCACGAATAACCGCGTCTTGGCCTTTAATGTCTACAAAGCTGTCTGCCGAGTTTGCACCAGAAATACCCGTTCCATCCATAATGTTGTATTCGAATATGGTGCCTTTGGTGCCTTCTTTTATGTCTATATGCTCTGCACGTACGTTTGGCCCAATGGTGTTGCCGCCGATTACGTTGTAATTACATGCCGCGCCGTACACATAGCCTTTGCCGTTATCGCTGCCAGGGTGCGAGCCAACGTAAAAGCCTTCGCCCGTGCCCGCGCTGGTAACGCCTGTGTTGTAAACCCAAGAGTTTTTAACAATGTTGTACGAGCTGTTATCGCGCAGGTGAATACCTTCTTGCCCTATGTTGTGTACAACCACGTTATCAATAATGGAGTGGTTAGAGTTATCTAACACAATGCCGCGCTTAGAGTTTGTTACAACAATATCTTTGATAATCCAGTAATCGCCGGTGATGTATAAACCAATTTTTTTATCTGGGGTTGCACCGGTTAGTACTTGTTTGTTCGAGGCCGACTGGCTGCGCAAAATAATGGGTTGGCTTGCGGTACCGTCTGCGGCGCCGTAGTAATGCGCATCGGAAAAGCCGCTAAGGGTGGATGTGGCCACACTTTCGTAACCGCCTGGGTGGAGGATAATTTCGTCGCCGGCTCGTGCAGCTTGAATGGCTGCTTGTAAATCTTCGCCGCTATATACGTGTAAGTCTGCAGCGTGCGTATGGAAAGAAATTGCACTTGCGAGCGCTGCTAATGGCAGTAAACGCTTGGTTGATAGGTTTCGCATGTGGGTGTCCAATTGTTATTTATTATTTGAGTGGTTAGGGATTGCCCGTAAAACATACCCTACAAGAATTGGTAAGGCAACCCTACCACAAGGCCGAAATGGAATAAGTTGACAGTTTGTGTGGTGGCTAGTGAAATAAGCCTAGAGCTGGTAAATGCGGTGAAATATAGATGTGGTGCGGGTTTCGAGGTGTTTTGTAGTTATTTTGATTGGCCGAGCTGGCGCCGAAAATTATTTTCAGAGAATTGAAAAATTGAGATCTAGTCGAAATTGAGAGTGGGGCGAGTAATAGCTTTTGATTATTGGTATGGTGGTAGGGCCAAAAATTAGTTGCTAGTGAGCTAGAGATTAAAGGCTAGAGATTTATAAGATTGAACTCCCCCCATCACAATGGTGAGGGGGGATACAAGCTAGTCATTAGTGACTAGTGATTCATAGCTAGTAGTTAGCGTTTAAACTACCAGCTACCAAATTGCAGGGTGTAGCTGCTAGGGGCTTGTTTTACATAAATGTAGTGTGCGCAGTTCATTGTTGCGGTGTCTACAGCAGTAAAGTCATTAAGTTTTTGTGCAATATCACTCATTACGTTGTTATTGCAGTCTAGTACGTCGTATCGAATGGTACCGTTGCCGCTCCAGGTGCCTAAACGAATATCGCCCCAGCCGTGATTGTATTTAACACACGCTCCTTGGTTAAGGTTAATGGAGGCGCCGTTGTTGGCAAGCGTAGAGTTACCGTCGTTACATGGGAAGTTACCGTTGTCTACGGGTGGTTCTACTGGCGGCTCAACGGGTGGTTCTACAGGTGGTTCGGTACCCGAGCTTTCGGTAATGTTTAAAAAGTTTAGGTTAGAGCCACTATCGTAAAACTCAACGGTAATTACCGAGTTTGATGGGATATACACGTTAGAAATGGTTTCGGTAGTCCATGCCTGCCAGCCGCCACCTTGTGTGGTTACGGTATCTGCTAGGCTGTTGTTTACATGCACAGAGATACGTTTGCCCGCATCCATAGAGGCTACGCGCAATGCAATATCGTAAGTGCCATCGGCATTGCCAATGTTGTAAGTTACTTTTTCGCCTGCCGCAGTCCAGCCAATATTACAAGCACCTTCAGTAGAGTTTTCTACATCTACGCCCATACCTTTATACGAACAATTGGTGGGTGAGCCGCTATTACCTGCAGTGGTTTCTACCGGTGCGCTATCGTAGTTTTCTGCTTCAATGCGCGCGGGTAAATTGGTACCGCCAGAACTACTAGATGAAGAGCTGCTAGATGATGAGCTACTAGACGAGGAGCTGCTTGAAGAAGAACTGGTGCTGCTAGATGAGCTGCTGCTCGGTGAGCCGTCGTTCCATGTTTTAATTAAGTTTTTAACATAGGTACCAGAGGCGGTTAAGTCGGAATTGCTCCAGCCGCCGTTTGCGTTAGAGCCAGGCTTTAATGCAGAAGAGCCTTCGGCTTTATCGTTTAAGGCCCAGTTGGCATGGCTTATATGATTCGCTTTAAAAAACTGCATCCAACGATCAGTTTCGGCTGCGTCTACACCGCCGTCACCGTTGGCATTTACTGTACCCCATTCGGTAGCAAACAAAGCAATACCATTATTTAATGCGGTTTGTGCTTTATCGCGTAGGGATTGTTTGTGGGTGCCCGCATAAAAGTGAATAGTGTAGGCAATGTTGCTGTACTGCGTGATGGGGTCGCGCGAGGCTACGTCTACATCCTGCGACCAAGTAGGCGTGCCCACAATAATAAGGTTATCTGGGTCGATTGCGCGAATTGCGCCAATTACCGCTTCTGCGTAAGGCTTGATGGTGCCGCTCCAAGAAACCTGTAATGGCTCGTTATAAATTTCGTATATAACGTTGTTGTTGTTACCGTAGGTGCGAGCCATATCTTGGAAAAAGCTAATGGCTTGGTTTTGGTAGTCTTCGGCGTGGTGGCTGTGCCAATCGATAATTACATACATATCGTTAGCGATGGCTGCATCTACAACGGTTGTTACTTTCGCTTTGTTTCCTGCTGGGTCTTCTAAGTAGCCGCCGTTTTCATCGACACCCATTGCGGCGCGAACTAAATTACTGCCCCAGTCTTGCTTTAGCCATTCAACGGTACCGGCCGTGTAATACTTCTCACCGCCCCAGCCATTGTTAGACCAAAATAAGCTATTACCGGCAAAACTGGCTTGCTGGCCACCGCTAAGAATTTTATTGCCGTCTACGGTTAGCGGGGCTACATCGGCAAATGCAGAAGCTGATAGTAGCCCTAAACCTGCGAGCGATGCCGCCAACATATTTTTAAAGGCGCTACTGCGTGCCCTCGATTGATTTGTGGTTGCTGATTTCATAATTAAGATCTCTATTATTGTCTTTGTACACTGCAGTCTCGTTGACTAGCGTTTCCTCCGATGAATGCAGTGCGTCTTACTTTTCTCAACCTAGCTTTGGTTGAGGTTTTTGAACGACGCGAGTTATGGCTGCGCGTCATTCAAATCCGAGAAATCCATTTGGGTACTGATTTGGGTATTGGTAAATCAATTTATATCTAAAATCAACTTATCGCTTTAATGTAGAGCTACATATAAAGAAGAAACGCTTAAGTTTGTAAATGTGATTTTTGGCAGCGCTTTTGTAGCTAAAAATTGTTTGAAAATACGAAAACGGTAATGGTAGTTATTATTTTTAATACCAGTGGGCGCTTAAACGCACCGAGAGAAGCACCAATATAAACCATATACATCAACAAAAGGTGAAATGAATTTGCTGTAAAACGCGCTTGTTAGGTGTGAGTGAATATGGTTGCGTAATCGTCATACATAAAGGAAATCTATGTATGCAGTAATGAGTGTTAACACGAAAATAAAATGGTTTTTATGAGTATTGATATGCAGTGCAATCTAGTGCGGCTAGATGTGAACCGCATCAAGTTATTGCTAAGTTTAAGCTCGATTTATCGCGTGTAGCGTAAAGCATTTTCTTTGTTCTTTTAACGCGTATATAACGGCCCAAGGGGGCGCTAGCTGGTTTAAAGCCGCTAGCGCGTGGCGCAAAGTTCATCTAAGCTGGTTGCAGCGTAAAAGCCTTCTATAATTAACGTTAAATAATCGCTATATAACTAACGAGTCTTTATGCCCGCCCCAAATACTGCCAGTAAATTATGGTTGCGCTTACAGTGCCAGATGATAAATGGCGTGGCGCAAGGGGTATTGGTGCAAGCAGATAGCGCTGGTAAACCCTTAATGGTGGCTAAATGGCCGCAGGAACTGACTCTGGCCGAGCCAATGGCCGATGTAACCAAGCGCGTATTTGCAAAGCAGGCTATGCAAATGCTGCGCGACACCGACGGCACTATTTTGCTTGGGCACCCGCTAGAAATAAACAAAGTGTTTTGGGGCGTGGTTGTAGTGCGCATGAGCCACAGGGATGCAACCGCTGTTACCGCGGCCATAAAGCTGCTTAAGTGGGGTGAAACTTGGCTGCAGTACACGTTGTACAAGCAAGATGTACCTAATCTAGAACCTGTAATTGCTATTTTAAATAAAGTAGCCGACGAGCCTTCATTAGCAGAAGCCGCTATTTCGTTGGTTAACTATGTGGCCAGTTTTGTAGCCGCCGAACGTGTGTGCCTAGGCTTGGTCTCCCAACAGGGGGTTGCGCTACAAGCTGTCTCTTTTTCTGCCCATTTCGACCGTCGAACGCCTGTGATGCTGGGTATTGCGGCTGCCATGGAAGAGTGCGTGGCGGCGAATCAAAATATATTTATAGATACAACGAGTGAATTAGAACAGGCTGCTTCGGCGTGTCCTGCACATTATAGGCTTATACAAAGCAACTCCCAGCGAGCATTGCGTTCTGTACTGCTAAAAAATGGCGAACGCGTCGTTGCGGTAATGTTGATAGAGCACAGTGCTAGCCAAGCTCTAGGGGAAGGGCCTGTTGCATCGCTTATGGCAATTGCCCCGCTTATAGCGCAAGCAATCGATTTTAAAATTGCCGCAGCAAAAGGTGTGTCTAAACAATTAGCCGAGCGCGCACGCGGCAGGTTAGCGAAGTGGATTGGGCCGGGGAGCTGGCTGGCAAAAACACTTGTCGTTAGCGCACTTATGTTTGTGGTTGTTATGTTGCTCCCCGGGCAATACCGCGTAACGGGTGAAGCTGTGTTACAGGGTACGCAGAAGCATTTGGTTGTAGCTAGCCAAGACGGCTATTTAGCCAAAGTGAATGTTCGGCCCGGCGATCAAGTACTTGTAGACGATGTGCTGGCGCAATTAGATGACGACGACCTGCGCTTACAGCGTCGAAAATTAATTAGCGAATTACAACAGCACCGCCACACCTACAACAATGCGCTGGCCAATTCTGAGCGTGCGCAAGCGACCATTGCCAGCGCCTTGGTTGATCAAGCCACTATTCAACTAGAATTAATTGAGCAGCAATTAAAGCGCACACTTTTGCGTTCACCCATAGAAGGTGTAGTGGTATCGGAAGATGTTAGTCAGTCGGTGGGTGCGCCAGTATCACAGGGTGAGCGACTTTTTGAAATAGTCGCCAACCAGCAATACCGCGTGTTGTTGTATATAGATGAGCGCGATATTGCTTACATAAAAAAACAACAGCGCGGCCACGTAGTATTAACCAGCTTGCCGGGTGAAGTATTTGAATTTGATGTGTTAAAAATTACCCCCCTTAACGAAGTGCGGGAAGGGCGAAATTATTTTAGGGTAGAGGCGCAGTTGCTCGCGGCACCAGCCACTCTTAGACCTGGTATGACCGGTAACGGCAAAATTGCCGTGGGCGAATTTAAACGCGGGTGGATTTGGTTTCACAATGCCGTTGATTGGTTTCGCGTTAGGTTTTGGTGGTAATCCATGTGGGATTCTATTCAGCACCTTCGCCCCGCACTGCAACGTCATATTGCTTTTCAACCCCGTAGTTACCGTGGCGAAAACTGGTATGTGCTAGAAGATAAAAGTAACGGTACTTTTCATCGCCTTAGTATTGTTGCTTACCACTTAATAGGTTTAATGGATGGCCATCGCACGGTAGCGCAAATATTGGAGCAAGCCAATACAGTGGCGCTGGATGTGCCAGAAGAATACCTGCCCGATGAAGAAGATCTAATTGCCCTTTTGCAGTACCTTTACGTAGCCGATCTACTTATTTGCGACTTTCCGCCCAGTACCCAAGAAATATTCTCTCGCCAAAAAAATAAAAAACAGCAGCGCTGGAAGCGGTTGCTGCTAAACCCTATGTCGTGGAAAATTTCGCTCGGCAACCCCGATGCATTTCTTAATAAAATAAGCGTTGTAGGCAAAATGCTTTGCCACCCATTAACGGGTGTAATTTGGTTGCTTGTAGTGGGTTTGGCTGTATTGCAGATAGGTGCCCAGTGGTCTGCGCTTACCTCTGGTGATTTTGGTGGAATGTTTTCACCGGCTAATATGTTTTTACTGTGGTTAACCTACCCGCTATTAAAAGTTATTCACGAGTTGGGGCATGCGCTATTTACCAAAGCGTGGGGTGGGGCAGTAACAGAGTGCGGGGTAGTGTTTATTTTAGGTACGCCGCTGCCCTATGTGGATGCCACCGCGTCGACCGGTTTTAGCAAAAAATACCAACGATTAATGGTAAGCGCCGCCGGTATGGCTGTTGAATTATTTGTAGCTGCGTTGGCGTTTTTGATTTGGCTAATAATAGAAGACGGCATAGTGCGCAATATTCTATTTAATTTAATGGTGCTGGGCAGTGTGTCTACCTTAATTTTTAACGGTAACCCATTGCTTAAGTTTGATGGCTACCATTTGTTGTGTGATGCCATAGAGGTGCCCAATCTCGCCGCGCGTGCTACCGAGCAATTTAAGTATTTAGCCAAGCGGTTTGGTTATGGCGTTAAAGGCTTGTACTCGCCTGCATCTACTTTTATAGGCGGCGTTGGTTTTACGGCTTACGCGGTTGGTGCATTTTTTTATCGTATATTTATTTTTGCCACCATTATTTACATTGTGGCCAAGTTTTCGCTAGAGCTTAGTGTGTTTCTCACGCTCTGGCTGCTGTTTTTTCAAGCCTTGTGGCCGTTAAGTAAATACATTCGCTATTTGATAGTGGATAAAAGTATTACCGCACACCGCAAACGCGCGGTGGCTTTTAGTGTTGCGGTAAGCTTAACCATAATAGTTGCATTATTTGTTGTGCCTATGCCGCTTTCTACCAAAGCCGAGGGCGTGGTGTGGCTGCCGAACGATAGCCAAGTGCGCTTGCAGGTTGCAGGCGAAGTGGCGCAAGTGCTTGTGAACGATGGCGATGTAGTACAAAAAGGCCAGCCAATAATTTTATTAAAAAATGCGCAGTTAGAAGCTTCGCTAAAAGTTCAGCAGGCGGTTTTACGCGAGTACCGCGCGCGCTTCGAAGAGGTATGGTCGGCAGATAGAGCGCAAGCAGGGCTATTAAGTGAAGACATTCGCGCAGTAGAAGATGAAATTGCATTTTTACAGCAAAAGGTGGCCGCCCTAAACGTTGTTAGCCCCGCCAGCGGTACAATTAATTTTTCTGTTCCTTACTACCTGCCAGGTAGTTATTTTCAGCAGGGAGATATTGCCGGCTACGTAGTGCGCGCAGAACCTGTAAATATTCGCGTAGCCCTTACCCAGCACGAAATTGGCTTAGTACGCAAAGATACACAAGCCGTTGAGGTGCGCCTTGCGCATCGCCTTGCACAAACTCATCGCGGCGAAATAGAACGCGAAGTACCCGGGGGGACTTACACCTTGCCGAGTTTGGCGTTAAGCGTTGCGGGTGGGGGGCGACTTCAACTAAGCAGTGAGCAAGGTAAAGAAGAGCAATCGCAAAACAGAATATTTCTGTTGGATGTGGCGTTACCTCGGTACGAACAAGCAGATTATTATGGCGAGCGAGCGCATGTGCTGTTTACCCACTCGCCAGAACCAATTGCTGAACAAGTTTACCGTCGTTTAAGGCAGTTATTTATCAGTACGTTGCTATACTAATTTAACGGGCGGGTAAATTTAGCCCTAAAAGGGAGTTGCTCAAGGCGCGAGCATGTTGTGTAATAGGGTTTTTGGCGCGTAAAGCATCCTTTGGCGGTAGTAATAGGCTGGCAATATTGAACAAGCGATTTAGAAATTCACATATTAAGTTCTTCGCATACTATGGCGTTGCAGGGGCGTTATTTGCTGGCACTGCGCAAGTATGGGCGGAGGGTTTAACGCTTAATTGTCGTATAGAACCCTATGTGCAGGTAGACGTTTCCAGTGCGGTTGAAGGTGTTGTAAGCGAAATTATTGTAGAGAAAAACGATGAGGTCGTAGCGGGCGACATAGTTGCTAGGCTGGAATCTGGCTTGGAGTCCGCCACAGTTGATTTGCGCCGTGTGCAGGCCGAAGTAGAAAGCGATATTGCGGCGCAGCAGCTAGCCTTGGATTTCGCAGAGCGAGCACTAGTAAGGGTTAAAGACCTATACGGTAAAAAAGCCGCGTCGTTTGCCGAGCTAGATAAAGCAAAAACTGAACACGCAATTGCACTACAAAAACTCGAGCAAGCTAAAGATAGGCGCGAGCAAGCGCAAATGGAACACAAGCGCGCCAGAGCGAATTTAAGCCGTTACACCATTACCAGCCCAATAAGTGGTGTGGTGGTCGATAGGTATAAAGAAGTGGGTGAACACGTAGATAACGAGCCAATTATGCGCTTGGCACAGCTCGACCCATTACGTGTGGAGGCCTACGCGCCTGCCAGTATGTACGGCAAAATTAAGGAAGGCATGCAGGCCGAACTTACCCCAGAGCTAGAAAGAGCGGGTGGAAAATATAAAGCAGAGGTGATTCTGGTCGATAAGGTTATAGATGGCCCAAGCAATACCTTTGGTATTCGTTTGTCATTCCCTAATCCAGACCAAGCATTGCCGAGCGGTTTGCGCTGTACTATTGAGTTTCCTACTGTGCGGCCGAATTAGTGGCTTATATCGTGCTGGTAAATCAGTTTCTACTAAACTAAATAGTTATAAGGAGTTTTTTTTTAATCGCAATCGGTCTGATTAGAGCCAAGCTTAACAGTCCTTTTGGCGTTAGAATTGCCTATCAAGTCGGATGATTATCATCTCGGTGAGCTGGAAGCATCACCCAATGTTTCGTTAGAGGGTCCAGCTCCCATGTCCAAAAGGGTGCGCAAAAAAAATCGACGTCCGTTAATCGAGCCGCTAGAGCCTCGGTTACTTTTCTCTGCCAGCGCAGATATTGTGCTGCTGGATGATGCAGATAGTGACGTAAATTTTTTACAACAGGCCGCCGCGCAAACGGATCTTTCTGCCGTATTTAATACCTCGCCTAGCAAAACCACACCTTTTGATACCTCGCCTTTCGAAACCACGCCATACGAAACCGAAGACGGGTTAGCAGCAGATGTGCATAATGATGACCGTGTAGAAATTAAAGAGTTGGTTTTTGTCGATACAGGTATCGACAATTACGAGTCATTACTGAGTGGTTTGTTAGAAGGTAGAAATGCCGACGATATTAAAGTTATTTACATAGACGCAGAGGAAAACGGTGTTGAGCTAGTTACACAAACTCTGCTTGGGTTTACCGGTGTGCAAAGCGTTCACATGCTCACCCATGGTAAGGCGGGGGAAATTCAATTAGGCAACAGCTTTATAAACAGTCACAGCTTGGCGAACTACGCCGATGCAATAACGCAATGGCAGCAGGCGTTAGGCGAAGATGCCGACATTTTAATTTACGGTTGCGATATTGCCGCCACCGACGCAGGGCGAGAACTATTAAAGCAGCTCGCTGAGTTAACCCAAGCCGATATTGCTGCCAGCGACGATTTAACAGGGCATGCCTCCTTAGGTGGTGATTGGGATTTAGAATTTAACGCCGGTGAAGTTGAAACAGAAATAATTGTGACTAAAGCCGCGCAGAAACAATGGCAAGGCTTATTAGTAGATGTAAATTATATAAATACCGGCGGCGGCGATTTTACCGAGACGGTATCTAGCTCGGTTAACGTTGGGCAAGACTTTAGTTATAACAGCGGCAGCGGTACCTATACGGTAAACGAAATAAGTTTGAATTTGGCTCGTTACGCTACAGCAGAAAGTCAAACAATTACTGTGCAGTTACGTGATGCATGGAATGGTACTGTTTTGGCTTCCGATACCGTCGCTTCGTCAGAAATAAGTGCCGATGGTTTTGAGTGGCATTCGTTTGGCTTTGGCGATGTGTCGCTAACCGATGGCGCAACCTATTTTGTTCGCGTGTCCTCTGATGCAGACGACAGTGAAATTCTAATTCGACGTTACAATAGCAGTATAATTGGCGGGCATGCATTTCAAAGTAACGGTACGCCTAATGGTGACGGCAATGACCTAGCTTTTAAAATCGCTTATGAAGACGGTAGCAACTCGGCACCTTATGTCGACAATGCTGTGCCAGATCAAGCCGCCACAGAAGATGTTGCATTTAACTATACCTTACCGGCAAATACATTTGCAGACCCAGATGCGAACGATACCATTCGTATTCGCGTTGAGCTATCTGGTGGCGGTAGTTTAGGTTGGTTGCAATACAATGAAAGTACTCGACAATTTTCTGGTACACCACGCACCGCCGATGTAGGCACCATGAGTATCGATGTAATTGCTACCGATAATCACGGCGCTTCCATCACAGAAACGTTTGATATTGTGATCAATGGTGTTCCCACTGCAGTGGATGACTCCGCAAACGTTTGGTACACCGAATCTGTAACCGGCAATGTGATTGATGGCTCTGGTGGCGTGAGTGCAGATACTATCGCCGATGCACCAGGTACAATTGTTTCTATTACTTACGATTCTGTTTTATACAATTCTTTCGATGGCTCTAACAATATAAATATTGCCGCCGATGAAGGAACTTTTGTAATTAATCAAGACGGCACCTTCACTTATACTCCCACTGCTACCCCCGTATCTGCGGGTGCAAATACCACAACAGATTGGGAAACAGCCTATAACCTATACGGTTATATGAGTAACCAATCTTATTTAGACGGCAGTAGCAATTTAGATTTAAGTGCAGCTAACGAAACCGTTTTACAAAGCAGCACGGGCTTGGGTATTGAATCTGGGCCGCAAGATCACATTGAAAATATAGGCCCAAACCCAGAAGCCGTAGTGGTAGATCTGCAAGCGAATTATCGTGAATTTGAAGCCATTACTAGTTATTTGGGGGCTGGGGAAACAGGCACGTGGGAAGCCTACGACTCAAGCTTTGTGTTAGTGGACACAGGTACACTAGTTGGCACGGGTAGCGGTGACAGTACCGATCTATCAACAAATTACGAAGTGGTGAGCGGCGATTTTAGATATTTAGTTTTTACCGCAACAACAGGTACCGATAGCTACCGCGTATATGAGTTAAGCGGTTTTCAAGCAACTCCTACCGATGAAACATTTGATTATGTGGTTGAAGACAGTAACGGCGACCAAGATACGGGTTTACTGACCGTTGCTTTTGTCAATGATAATAATCGCCCAACCGTTGCCAATGCCATTCCAGATCAAGTTGCCCCCGACAACGAACCCTTTAGCTTTACTTTTGCAGCCAATACCTTTAACGACGCCGATGGTGAAACTCTCACTTATTCCGCAGAATTAAAAAACGGAGGTGCGTTACCCAGTTGGCTTTCGTTTGATGCGAACACTCGAACTTTTAGCGGTACCCCAGCTACAAGCGATGTGGGTACCATTGAAATAAGAGTGACAGCCGATGATGGTAATTGGGGTACACCCGCACAAGATATTTTTGAAATAGATGTTAACGATACTAACGACGACCCGACATTAGATAATGCATTGGTCGATCAAAGCGCAGATCAAGATGCAGCGTTCAGCTACCAGTTTGCAGCAAATACCTTTGGCGATTTAGATGCTGGCGATACGTTAACGTATACCGCAGAGTTATCTGGCGGTGGCGGATTGCCTGCGTGGTTAACCTTTACCCCAGGTACGCGTACTTTTAGTGGTACGCCTGCATCTGGCGATGTAGGTACCATTACAATTGAAGTTACCGCAGATGATTCTAATGGCGGTACGCCAGCAACCGATACGTTTGATATTGTTGTAGCCCCGCCCAATCAGGCACCAGTAAATACTGTAATAGCAGATTTTTCTAGTGACGAAGATGTACCCATTGTGTTCAACCAAGGCAACGGGATAATAGGTAGCTATTTTAATAACACTACTTTAACCGGCCCTGCTGTGGATACAAATGTCGATTACACTATCAACTATTATTGGACAGGCGCGCCAGACAACGGCGTTACAGGGATAAATGCAGATAACTTCTCCGTAAGGTGGGAAGGGCAGCTACTTGTAACTGAAACCGGCAACCATCAATTTCAAACCATGTCGGATGATGGTATTCGCGTTTATATTGATGGCGATTTAGTTATAGATAACTGGGCTAGCCATCCTTCGGGCACAATAGATACAAGTTCAAACATTGCGTTAGTTGCCGGCCGTACTTACGATGTTGTAGTAGATTTTTACGAAAATAATGTTGAAGCCGAAGCTAAGCTTTTTTGGCAAACACCTAGCTCTGGTGGTTTTAATATTATCGCGGCAGGCGATGAAGATAATTTTGCCGCTGGCTTATATCAAGGGAGCGAATTCTCTGTATTTGATGTCGATGCAGGCGCTGATGAACTAGAAGTTACTATTTCAGTTAATTCTGGTACGTTATATCTCGCGGGTATTGATGGGCTCACATTTACAACGGGTGACGGAACATCCGACACCACCATGGTTTTTACAGGCACAGCGGATGATATTAATTCCGCGCTCGCTTTTTTAAGTTTTACTCCCACCGCAAATTTTAGTGGTGATGTAAGCTTAACGTTTACCACTAACGACCAAGGTAACAATGGTCTTGGTGGGCCGCTAAGTGATACCGACGTTGTAACCATTACAGTAAACAGTACCGATAACGACGACCCGCAATTAGACAATGCACTAGTCGATCAAAACGCTACTGAAGATAGCCCCTTTAGTTACCAGTTTGCAGCCAACAGTTTTAGCGATCCAGATGTAGGCGATACTATTACCTACTCCGCGCAAATATCTGGCGGTGGAGCTTTACCAAGTTGGTTAACTTTTACTGCTGGCACGCGTACTTTTAGCGGAACGCCCACCAACGATGATGTAGGCACCATCTCTATTGAAGTAACAGCAGATGACGGTAATGGTGGTACAACTGCAACGGATGTTTTTGATATTACGGTTGCCAACACTAACGACCCACCTACTGTAGCAAATCAAATTCCGAATCAGGCCGGCGCAGAAGATTTCGCGTTTGATTATACTTTTCCTGCCAATACGTTTAATGATATTGATGGAGACTCGTTAACCTACACGGCAAGGCTTTCAACCGGTGACCCACTTCCACCGTGGTTAAATTTTGATGGTGCTAACAGACGTTTTTACGGTACACCCGGTGAAGCTGACTCAATAACTTGGACTGTTGAAGTGACCGCGGATGATGGAAATGGTGAAACCGTTACCGATACATTTGATATTGCCATCGCCAATACAAATGATGATCCATATGTCGCGAATGCCATCCCCGATTTAAATACAGGGGATAACGAGCCATTTAGTTATCAGTTTGCGGCCAACACTTTTGGTGATTCAGATTTAGATACGCTCACTTACACAGCAGAATTATTTACCGGTGGTGCACTGCCCGCTTGGCTAAATTTTGATGCAAATGCTCGAACGTTTAGTGGTACACCTAGTACGAGCGATATTGGTACAACGCACGTAAGATTAATTGCAGATGACGGTAACGGAGGCACACCAGCAGAAGATAGTTTTAATATAACCGTAACCGATACCAATGACGACCCATACATTGCCAATGCAATTGCCGATCAAGCAGCTACCGAAGATAGCCCATTTAGCTTTCAGTTTGCGGCAAATACGTTTGGAGATTACGACGGCGACACGCTTACTTATACTGCTCAACTAAGCGGTGGAGCCTTGTGGCCGGGTTGGTTAACATTTACGCCCGGTACACGTACATTTAGTGGTACACCGGATAATGGCGACGTGGGTACAATTACTATCGAGCTAACCGCGGATGATGGTAACGGTGGTACGCCTGCGACAGAAACGTTTGATATTGTAATAGCCAATACAGACGATGATCCTTACGTTGATAACGCAATACCCGACCAAGCCGCGACAGAAGATAGCCCTTTTAGCTTTCAGTTTTCTTCAATAGCGTTTGCAGATGATGACCCTGGCGATTCGCTAACTTATACCGCGCAACTTTCTGGTGGAGGTTCGCTTCCAGCTTGGCTTACATTCACACCCGCAACACGAACCTTTAGCGGTACGCCGGCTAATGGCGATGTTGGAACAATCAGCGTAGAAGTTGTTGCAACGGATAACGACGGTGGCACAACGGCGTCAGATGTTTTTGATATTGTTGTATCGAATACGGATGACGATCCTACCTTAGATAATGCCCTAGTCGATCAAGCGGCAACGGAAGATACAGCCTTCAGTTATCAGTTTGCAGCTAACAGTTTTAGTGATCCTGATGTTGGCGATACATTAACTTACTCTGCGCAGCTTTCTGGCGGTGGTTCGCTTCCGACTTGGCTTACGTTTACACCGGCAACGCGCACTTTTAGCGGCACACCGGCTAATGGTGATGTTGGAACAATCAGCGTAGAAATAATTGCCACTGACGATGATGGTGGTACTACCGCGTCGGATGTTTTTGATATTACTGTGTCGAACACAGATGACGATCCTACTTTAGATAATGCACTGGTTGATCAAGCAGCTACGGAAGATACAGCCTTCAGTTATCAGTTTGCAGCTAACAGTTTTAGTGATCCCGATGTTGGCGATACATTAACTTACTCTGCGCAGCTTTCTGGCGGTGGTTCGCTTCCGACTTGGCTTACATTCACTCCTGCAACACGAACCTTTAGCGGCACACCAGCTAATGGTGACGTAGGAACTATTTCTGTAGAAGTGATTGCTACGGATAACGACGGTGGCACAACAGCAAGCGATGTGTTTGATATTGTTGTTGCTAATGCCGACGACGATCCAACTTTAGATAATGCTTTGGTCGATCAAGTGGCAACGGAAGATACCGCGTTCAGTTATCAGTTTGCAGCAAACAGTTTTAGTGATTCTGATGTTGGCGATACATTAACTTATACGGCACAGCTTTCTGGTGGAGGGGCACTGCCAACTTGGCTGACGTTTACACCAGCAACACGCACTTTTAGTGGCACACCAACAAATGGTGATGTAGGAACTATTTCTGTAGAAGTGATTGCTACCGATAACGATGGTGGCACAACCGCTAGTGATGTTTTTGATATTGTTGTATCGAACACCGATGACGATCCAACCTTAGATAATGCTTTAGTCGATCAAGCGGCAACTGAGGATGCAGCGTTCAGCTATCAGTTTGCAGCGAACAGTTTTAGTGATCCCGATGTTGGCGATACATTAACTTACTCTGCGCAGCTTTCTGGCGGTGGTTCGCTGCCAGCGTGGCTTACCTTTACACCTGCAACACGAACCTTTAGCGGTACACCGGCTAACGGAGATGTAGGAACTATTTCTGTTGAAGTAATTGCAACCGATAACGACGGTGGAACAACTGCGTCGGATGTTTTTGATATAACTGTGTCGAACACCGATGACGATCCCACACTAGATAATGCATTAGTCGATCAAGCAGCAACGGAAGATACAGCATTCAGCTATCAGTTTGCAGCTAACAGTTTTAGTGATTCTGATGTTGGCGATACATTAACTTATACGGCACAGCTTTCTGGTGGAGGGGCACTGCCAACTTGGCTGACGTTTACACCAGCAACACGCACTTTTAGTGGCACACCAACAAATGGTGATGTAGGAACTATTTCTGTAGAAGTGATTGCTACCGATAACGATGGTGGCACAACCGCTAGTGATGTTTTTGATATTGTTGTATCGAACACCGATGACGATCCAACCTTAGATAATGCTTTAGTCGATCAAGCGGCAACTGAGGATGCAGCGTTCAGCTATCAGTTTGCAGCGAACAGTTTTAGTGATCCTGATGTTGGTGATACCTTAACTTATACGGCACAGCTTTCTGGTGGAGGGGCACTGCCAACTTGGCTGACGTTTACACCAGCAACACGCACTTTTAGTGGCACACCAACAAATGGTGATGTAGGAACTATTTCTGTAGAAGTGATTGCTACCGATAACGATGGTGGCACAACCGCTAGTGATGTTTTTGATATTGTTGTATCGAACACCGATGACGATCCAACCTTAGATAATGCTTTAGTCGATCAAGCGGCAACTGAGGATGCAGCGTTCAGCTATCAGTTTGCAGCGAACAGTTTTAGTGATCCTGATGTTGGTGATACCTTAACTTACACCGCACAATTATCTGGCGGAGGTGCGCTACCAGCGTGGCTCACCTTCACACCCGCAACACGCACTTTTAGTGGTACGCCTGCGAATGGCGATGTTGGAACAATCAGCGTAGAAGTTATTGCGACTGATAACGACGGAGGAACAACGGCTTCGGACGTATTTGATATTGTTGTTGCAAACTCTGACGATGATCCGACATTAGATAACGCACTGGTTGATCAAGCGGCCACTGAGGATACAGTGTTCAGTTATCAGTTTGCAGCTAACAGTTTTAGTGATCCTGATGTTGGCGATACGTTAACTTACTCTGCGCAGCTTTCTGGAGGTGGTTCGCTTCCGGCTTGGCTTACGTTTACTCCCGCAACGCGAACCTTTAGTGGTACACCTGCGAATGGTGATGTTGGAACTATTTCTGTTGAAGTTATCGCAACCGATAATGATGGTGGTACTACCGCGTCGGATGTTTTTGATATTACTGTGTCGAACACCGATGATGATCCAACCTTAGATAATGCACTTGTCGATCAAGCGGCAACGGAAGATACTGCGTTCAGTTATCAGTTTGCCGCTAATAGTTTTAGTGATCCAGATGTGGGTGATACCTTAACTTACACTGCGCAACTTTCTGGTGGCGGTTCATTACCCGCGTGGTTAACGTTCACTCCAGCAACTCGAACCTTTAGCGGCACACCAACAAATGGTGATGTAGGAACTGTTTCTGTTGAAGTAATTGCAACCGATAACGACGGTGGCACAACGGCAAGCGATGTGTTTGATATTGTTGTCGCTAACTCCGATGATGATCCGACGTTAGATAACGCATTAGTCGATCAAGCGGCAACGGAAGACACGGCGTTCAGCTATCAGTTTGCCGCTAACAGTTTTAGTGATCCTGACGTCGGCGATACATTAACTTACTCTGCGCAGCTTTCTGGCGGTGGTTCGCTTCCGACTTGGCTTACATTCACCCCTGCAACACGAACCTTTAGCGGCACACCAACAAATGGTGACGTAGGAACAATTTCTGTTGAAGTGATTGCTACCGATAACGATGGTGGCACAACGGCTAGTGATATATTCGATATTGTTGTCGCTAATGCCGACGACGATCCAACCTTAGATAATGCATTAGTCGATCAAGCAGCAGCGGAAGACACAGCGTTCAGCTATCAGTTTGCAGCTAACAGTTTTAGTGATCCTGATGTTGGCGATACGTTAACGTATACTGCGCAACTTTCTGGTGGAGGCGCGCTACCAACGTGGCTAACGTTTACACCTGCAACGCGAACCTTTAGTGGTACACCTGCGAATGGTGATGTTGGAACTATTTCTGTTGAAGTTATCGCAACCGATAATGATGGTGGTACTACCGCGTCGGATGTTTTTGATATTACTGTGTCGAACACCGATGATGATCCAACCTTAGATAATGCACTTGTCGATCAAGCGGCAACGGAAGATACTGCGTTCAGTTATCAGTTTGCCGCTAATAGTTTTAGTGATCCTGATGTTGGCGATACGTTAACTTACTCTGCGCAGCTTTCTGGCGGTGGTTCGCTTCCGGCTTGGCTTACGTTTACTCCCGCAACGCGAACCTTTAGTGGTACACCTGCGAATGGTGATGTTGGAACTATTTCTGTTGAAGTTATCGCAACCGATAATGATGGTGGTACTACCGCGTCGGATGTTTTTGATATTACTGTGTCGAACACCGATGATGATCCAACCTTAGATAATGCACTTGTCGATCAAGCGGCAACGGAAGATACTGCGTTCAGTTATCAGTTTGCCGCTAATAGTTTTAGTGATCCAGATGTGGGTGATACCTTAACTTACACTGCGCAACTTTCTGGTGGCGGTTCATTACCCGCGTGGTTAACGTTCACTCCAGCAACTCGAACCTTTAGCGGCACACCAACAAATGGTGATGTAGGAACTGTTTCTGTTGAAGTAATTGCAACCGATAACGACGGTGGCACAACGGCAAGCGATGTGTTTAATATTGTTGTCGCTAACTCCGATGATGATCCGACGTTAGATAACTCATTAGTCGATCAAGCGGCAACGGAAGACACGGCGTTCAGCTATCAGTTTGCCGCTAACAGTTTTAGTGATCCTGACGTCGGCGATACATTAACTTACTCTGCGCAGCTTTCTGGCGGTGGTTCGTTACCCGCGTGGTTAACGTTCACTCCTGCAACGCGCACCTTTAACGGTACACCGGCTAACGGCGATGTCGGAACTATTTCTGTAGAAGTTATTGCTACCGATAACGACGGTGGTACAACTGCTAGTGATGTGTTCGATATTGTTGTCGCTAATGCCGATGACGCCCCTACGCTGGATAACGCGTTAGTTGATCAAGCGGCAACGGAAGATACAGCATTTAGCTATCAGTTTGCAGCAAACAGTTTTAGTGATCCAGATGCTGGTGATACGCTTACTTACACAGCGCAACTTTCTGGCGGCGGCGCGCTACCAACGTGGCTAACGTTTACACCTGCAACGCGTACTTTTAGTGGCACACCAACAAATGGTGATGTTGGAACAATTAGCGTAGAAGTAATTGCTACTGACGATGATGGTGGTACAACCGCGTCGGATGTTTTTGATATTACTGTGTCGAACACTGATGACGATCCCACGCTAGATAATGCACTTGTCGATCAGGCGGCCACTGAGGATGCAGCGTTCAGCTATCAGTTTGCAGCAAACAGTTTTAGTGATCCAGACGCTGGTGATACGCTTACTTACACAGCGCAACTTTCTGGCGGTGGCGCGCTACCAACGTGGCTAACGTTTACACCTGCAACGCGTACTTTTAGTGGCACGCCTGTTAATGGTGATGTTGGAACAATCAGCGTAGAAGTTGTTGCAACGGATAACGACGGTGGCACAACTGCTAGTGATGTGTTCGATATTGTAGTTGCTAATGCCGACGACGATCCAACTTTAGATAATGCTTTAGTCGATCAAGCGGCAACGGAAGATACCGCGTTCAGTTATCAGTTTGCAGCAAACAGTTTTAGTGATCCTGATGTTGGTGATACGTTAACTTATACGGCACAGCTTTCTGGTGGTGGATCATTACCCGCGTGGTTAACGTTCACTCCTGCAACGCGCACCTTTAGCGGTACACCAGCTAATAGTGATGTAGGAACTATTTCTGTTGAAGTGATTGCTACTGATAACGACGGTGGTACAACCGCTAGCGATGTGTTCGATATTGTTGTTGCTAATGCCGACGACGATCCAACTTTAGATAATGCTTTGGTCGATCAAGTGGCAACGGAAGATACCGCGTTCAGTTATCAGTTTGCAGCAAACAGTTTTAGTGATCCTGATGTTAGCGATACATTAACTTACTCTGCGCAGCTTTCTGGCGGTGGTTCGCTTCCGACTTGGCTTACCTTTACACCTGCAACACGAACCTTTAGCGGTACACCTGCGAATGGTGATGTTGGGACAATCAGCGTAGAAGTAATTGCTACTGACGATGATGGTGGTACAACCGCGTCGGATGTTTTTGATATTACTGTGTCGAACACAGATGACGATCCTACTTTAGATAATGCACTGGTTGATCAAGCAGCTACGGAAGATACAGCGTTCAGCTATCAGTTTGCAGCTAACAGTTTTAGTGATCCCGATGTTGGCGATACATTAACTTATACTGCGCAGCTTTCTGGTGGTGGATCATTACCCGCGTGGTTAACGTTCACTCCAGCAACGCGAACCTTTAGCGGCACACCAACAAATGGTGATGTAGGAACTATTTCTGTCGAAGTGATTGCTACCGATAACGATGGGGGCACAACCGCTAGTGATGTTTTTTATATTGTTGTATCGAACACCGATGACGATCCAACCTTAGATAATGCTTTAGTCGATCAAGCGGCAACTGAGGATGCAGCGTTCAGCTATCAGTTTGCAGCTAACAGTTTTAGTGATCCTGATGTTGGCGATACGTTAACTTATACGGCACAGCTTTCTGGTGGTGGATCATTACCCGCGTGGTTAACGTTCACTCCTGCAACACGAACCTTTAGCGGCACACCGGCTAACGGCGATGTAGGAACTATTTCTGTAGAAGTTATCGCTACGGATAACGACGGTGGCACAACAGCTAGTGATGCATTCGATATTGTTGTTGCTAACACCGATGACGATCCTACTTTAGATAATGCACTGGTCGATCAAGCGGCAACTGAGGACACAGCGTTCAACTATCAGTTTGCAGCTAACAGTTTTAGTGATCCTGATGTGAGTGATACATTAACTTACACCGCGCAACTTTCTGGTGGAGGTTCGCTTCCGGCTTGGCTAACGTTCACACCCGCAACACGAACCTTTAGCGGTACACCTGCGAATGGAGATGTAGGAACAATCAGCGTAGAGGTTATTGCCACGGATAATGACGGCGGCATAACGGCTAGTGATTCATTTAATATTAACGTATTAAACGTCAATGATAGCCCCGTAGTAAATATTGCCATTCCTGATCAGCAAGTGGTTGCTGGTCGTGATTTTTCGATGCAATTACCGCCCAGTACTTTTATCGATGTAGATGTTGGTGATTCGCTTGTTTATACGGCCAATTTAATTAGTGGAGCACCATTACCTGCTTGGTTGGTTTTTGATGAGGTCGCGCAATCGTTTAGTGGTCGGCCGGTTACAAGTGATATTGGTAGCTATACTGTAGAAGTAATTGCAAATGATGGTAATGGCGGTATTCCGGCGCGGGAAAGTTTTGTGTTGGTCGTGCATTCTCCAACAGCTGTGCAGCTGGCAAACATTGCTACACAAGAAGATGCAGCTAATGATGAGATCGACCTAGCGACTCAATTCGCATCCATCACGCCAAGCGGTGAATCGATAAGCTTCACTGTTACCCAAAACTCAAATACCTCTTTATTTTCAGAGGTGAGAATTGACAATACAACCGGAACGTTAACACTCACTTATGCCGCGGATCAATACGGAGAAAGTGATATAACAATTTCTGCCGTTACCAATACTGGTGTAACGCTAGAAAGTACGTTTAATGTAACAGTTAGTTCTGTGAACGATATTCCGCAAGTAACTCACCAAACGATTACCGGTGGGGTTATCGAGCCTGATTCATTAACTCGTACTGTTAGTGTAATGGGGGGCTTTTTTGATATAGAAAACGGTGAAGACCTTGTGTACACGGTTACCGAAAACTCTAACCCCGCTATAGCGCAGGTGGTTGCCGTAGATAGCGAGCGTGGCACATTCACAATTAACCGGGCAGGGGCCGAGGGTGGAACGGCTAATATTACAGTGCGAGCTACCGATAATGATGGTGGCTGGGTTGAGCGTACGGTACAAATTACTATTCAAGAAAAGCTAACCTCGCCGTTAGAGCCGGAACCACAGCCCGAGCCTCAACCAGAGCCTGAGCCAGAAACACCAGAAGAGGTGCAAGAAACACCGCCCGAGGGTGAACCGAACGAAACACCTGTAGCCGAAGCAGAAAAAGAACCTTCACTTATTCAGCCAGAGCTTTCGCCCGATTTAGGCATTGTTGTAGAGGCCGTAGCTCCGCCGCTACCGCCAGCAAGTGTGTTTGAGTTTTACGAAGAGGTAGAGCGAGAGACAGAGCAAAACGAAAAAAATAATGCTAAGCGAGAATACGAGCGCCAGCTGAGAGAAGAAGCTGCGCAGGCTTACCAGTTAATTGGCATATCTGCAGGCCCAGGAGGCTATTTAAATGCGCAGGATATTACCGATTTTAATATGGCTATAGATGACGCAAGAAAACATATGGAAGAAGTATACGCAGAGCAAAAGCAACGTGAAGGCATGCTGGCAACGGTAACGCTCTCACTTACCACAGGGTTAATTATATGGGCGTTGCGCGCCAGTAGCTTGTTGGTTGCTTTATTTTCGATGATGCCTCTGTGGCGCGGCGTAGACCCATTACCCGTTTTGGCGGATGTAGAAAAACGTAAAAAAGCTTTGGCAGGCATAGAGGACGACAAAGAAGAAGAGGATAAAAAAGCGGGTGAGGTGGGGTATTTGTTCGATCGCGCTGTAGATAAGCCACAACAGAAAGGAAGCAAAGGTAAAAAAGTATGATTCGAATAAATCCTGCCGTTCGATTAAGTTTCGGGCTTGTTATTTTGATGCTTTCTATCTTGCTGTTGGCACAGGCGCTAGGGTTAACACCTAATGTAGAGAAAAAACAGCTAGCTGCGCGGCAGCAAATATCAGAAACCTTGGCGTTTCAAGTTTTACTGGCTATGTCGCGTATGGATGAGCGCCTACTACAGCAAATGATAGATAATGCAGTGATGCGCAACCCCGAACTGGAAAGTGCTGGTGTTCGGTTTCCTACGGGTGGGTATATGCGCTACACCGAAGATCACGATAAAAAATGGCTGCTTAAAGAAAGTAATCACTCAAGCCCTGAATTTGTAGAAATTCCTTTAGTGCTTAGCGGTGTAAATCGCGGCGCACTTGAAATTACTTACGTACCACTAACCGCAGGCGAAAAAAGTTATTTCGGTTTATCGAATACCGTTTTTCTTGTGCTGTTTTTGTGTTGCTCTGCGTTTATAGGGTTTTGGTTTTTTATTAAGCGAGCACTGCATCATTTAGATCCCAGCTCTGTTGTGCCAGCGCGCGTGCGCAATGCAATGAACGTGTTAGCTGAAGGTGTATTTATTTTAGATAAGCGCGAACAAATTGTACTGGTGAATACCGCACTAACTAGCAAACTAAAATCAGATGAGCGCAGGTTGCTTGGTAGAAAAGCGAGCGCATTAGGGTGGAAAACTGACGACAGCGAAAAGTCATTACCCTGGGAAAAAACCATTGCCACTGGCGAAAAGCAAATGGATATTCGTTTAGAAATGCCAGTGAATAAAAATGAAACCAAGGTGTTTAGGGTTAATGCTGTACCTATTCTCGACGAGAAAGGAAATAATCAAGGTGTAATAGCCAGCTTCGACGATGTGTCTGAGCTGGAAGCAAAAAACGAGCAGCTACAACTTTTGGTGGGTAAATTAGCTGCTATTCAAGGTGCGATTGAAGATAAAAACCGCAAACTTGAGTATTTGGCATCTCGCGATCCATTAACCGATTGCTATAATCGACGGGCAATGCGTGAGAGGTTAGATGATGAGTTCGCTAAGGCGCAGAACTCCGGTAAAGACCTCGTTTGTATCATGCTCGATATAGATCATTTTAAACGAGTAAACGATACATATGGCCACGGCGTGGGGGACGTAGTCATTAAAATGGTTGCCCAAGTTGTAAAAGAAGCTGTACGCGATAGCGACATCGTCGCGCGGTTTGGCGGTGAAGAGTTTTGTGTTGTTTTACCCAATGCAACTGTTGAACAGGTAAAAATAATTGCCAAACGCTGTCGCATGACCATTGAAACCCAAAACTGCGGCGGGGTAAAAGTAACCTCCAGCTTTGGTATTGCGGCGCTCAGTCTGGGAGCAAAATCGCCCAACGATTTAATTCACCAAGCCGACGAGGCGTTGTACAACTCCAAACAAAACGGCCGCAATATGGTAAGTGTTTGGCAACCATCAATGGTCATAGAATCTGGGCCTAAATAATTTCAATCACTATTAAACAATCACTAACTACTAATTATTAATCGCTAGCTATTAGGTGCTCGCGATTCGCGATTGAACTTAGTCGAAGCTAAAACTTGAATTGTTTAGCGAGCCTAGTTCGTAGCTGTTGTGAATGGGTTTGCCTGTGTTGCCGTAGGCGGCACCAGCAGCAACAAGCAGCGGGCTGTAGTGTTCTAGTGTGGGGTGTGCAATAGCTGCGTGTGGGGCGCTGTTGTACAGCTGAGTTAGGGCGGTATAGTCTTTATTTGTAACAGCTTGGTGTAACCAATATACAAATTCCTCCGCCCATATCGGTGTGTCGCCGTTTCTATTTAGTAACCCCAAATTGTGCGTAGCGCTGCCGCTGGCAATAATTAAAATATTTTTTTCGCGCAAAGGTTGTAACGCTTGGCCTAGGGTTAAATATACGTTTAGGTCTTGCGTTGTGGGCAAGCTAAGCGCTGCGACGGGAATATCTGCATTGGGGTACATTAAACTTAACACCGACCACGCGCCGTGGTCTAAGCCTCTTTCGCTAATCTTTATATCTGCGCTTAAGTGTGAGGCAAAAGGGCGCAATGCTTGGCTTAGTTCATCGGTTAACCATGCCGGTTGCTGGGCTGGGTATTGCTGTTGATATAGGGCGTGCTCAAAACCGGCAAAGTCGTGAATAGTGTTATGTTGCCCTGTGGCGGTAATCGCAACCCCTGCGTGCTGCCAGTGGGCAGAAACAATAACAATTGCTTTTGGGGTTGGCAGTGAGCTGCCAAGCTCTTGTAAAAACAAATTCGCTGGTGACGTGTGCAGCACCCTGTTAGGGGCGCCGTGAGAAATGAAAAGGCTCGGTAGCATTGTTGTGTCCTCTTAGGGCTATGTTGTTCCGGCTATTGCCTAGGGGTAAAAGTGACTGAAATGAAACGTAACTCAGCCTGTTTTACCCATAATATCTAAGCTGCAGACATTAACAATGTACGTTAAAGTTTAATAATAGTTTCTAATTTGTTAACAGATGCGCTGGCTGAAATGCTCTACAAGCGCATCCACAAAGCCACTTACTTTGGCAGAAAGATGTTTTCTGTGGCTGTACACCACGTAAATACCGCCTTTGCTTAGCTCCCATTCGGGTAGTAACTGCACCAATTCACCTGTTTGCAACTGTTCTCTTACCGTAAAAGAAGGGCACACACCTACGCCAAGCCCCTGTAGTAACAAGGCGCGTGCAGCTGGCGAGTTGTTAATCAAAAACATGGGCTGCGGTTTAATGTTGACTACGGTTTCTTGCTGCTTAAAGGGCCAATTGGCGCCATTTAAAAAATTGCTATCCACAATATGTGTGTGGGTGTTTAAGTCTTCTGGTGCGCTTATAGGCGTGTTACTGGCTATGTATTGAGGGCTTGCGCAAAGAATCACTTGCATATCCGCCAGTTTGCGCGCCACTAAGCTGGAATCTTTTAGTTTGCCTATGCGAATCGCGAGGTCGTAACCTTCGTCCACAATATCCGTGTAGCGGTCGCTCATCTCAATATCAAACTCAACGCTGGGGTGTGCTTGCGCAAACTCGCCAATTAGCGGCATAAGATGTTCTACAGAAAAGGCCTCTGTGGGGGCGGCGAGTCGCAACTTACCTGTTATGGCCCCGGTCTTATTTTTTATTGCGTCTTCAAGTTCTGTTACATCCTGCAATACCACTAGGCTGCGCTCAAAATATGCTTGCCCCTCTGCGGTTACGCTCATTTTGCGCGTGGTGCGCTGCAGTAAGCGTACGCCTAAATCCGCCTCTAGCTCTGAAACATAACGACTTACTAACACCTTCGAAAGGTTTAATTCACGCGCAGCCGCGGAAAAACTTCCGGCTTTAACCACTTGGCAATACGCCCGCATACAGGTGAGTTTATCCATGAATTCTCCTTCATTGTTAATGTATTGTATACAGAGTTTGAATAAATGGGCTAATTGTTTCTTGATTGGGTGAGGTAGATACTTGTTTTACTTCTAGCTCACAGCTCACAGCTCACAGCTCACAGCTCACAGCTAGAAGCTAGAAGCCACTAATTTATTCTAAGGAGACTGTTATGAGTGTTAAGCAAGTACGAAAAGCGATAGCGAAAGTTTTTTCAATTGTGTTCTTATCGGCTGCGGCAACCGCGCAAGCTAATGGACCTGCGCCAGGTAATTATGCAATCGACGCTTCGCACACGAGTGTAGTTTTCGCTGTGGATCATATGGGCTATAGCGATGTGTTAGGCCGGTTTAATGAGTTAGAAGGCAGTGTGCAGGTAGGTAGTAGCGGGGAGGCAACCATTAACATGGTAATAAAAGTGGGCAGTATCGATTCTAATCACGCAAAGCGCGATGAGCATTTGCGCAGCCCTGATTTTTTTAACGCACGTCAGTTCCCCGAAATAAAAATAACTGGCCCACTTAGCTTTAAGCGTTTGAATGGTAAAAGCGAGCTAGTCGCGAAGGTAACGCTACTGGGTATTACCAAAAATGTGCACTTCGAGCTTGAAGAAGGCAAGCAAGGCAAAGATCCATGGGGTTTAGAGCGAGTGGGTTATACCGCTATTGGCACCCTTAAGCGCAGTGATTTTGGTATGAACTTTATGCAAGGTGGCATTGGCGATGAGGTATTGCTAACCGTAAACCTAGAAGCCATTAAGCAGTAATTTACATAGTTGGAGATGCCGTTATGCTAACGACGTTATTCGCTCAAACTGTATTGTTACCCGTCTTGTTGGTGTTATTCACAGCAGTTATACACCACTTGTTTTATGCGAAAGGGGTTCAAGGGGCTGGCGCTTTAGCGCTAGCCTCATCCGGTGCAGCAGCGGTGGGTGATTCTGCCGCGCTTGCTGCAAAACGTGGTTTGCCTGCCGCGTGGTTTTTGTTGCTACTTTGGCTGCCCGCCTATTTTTGTATCACTCAGCGTTTTGTTTTACTGCCAAGTTTAAGCAGCGACTGGTTGCCGTTTTATATTCTAGGTGTGTCGGTTGGCGCCTGTGCCATCAATTATTTTCAAACTAGTCGGTGGTGGCTAATGGCGTTCACTGCAGTTATCGCAATTGCAATTGCTTGGCCTCTACTGCGTTACGACTTTTCTTGGCAAAGCCATTTGGGGTTGTTAAGCCAAGTGACATTTTGGCTTTGTGTTTTTGTATTTTTTTATAGCGAGTATTTTTTACGTACTACCAAAAACGCAACTGCCATTTTGTTGTTAATGGTTAATGGCAGTTTAGGACTGGTGGTTGTGCTGCACTCAAGTTTAATGCTTGGGTTACTGGTATGTGCTTACGCGTGTGTGTTTTTGTTGGCCGCCTGTGCGCAAGTTTTACTGCTTGCGAAAGGGCAGCGCTTAACTAAACCGTGGTTTGAAATACACAGCTTACGCTTTAGTGCCAATCAACAGTATGTGCTTTGGGGCTTCACCGGGCTTTTATTGGGCGTGGCGTGGTTTTATGTGCAAATTCCTTTGCTGTTAACCCTTATGCTGCTGGGTGCGATGGTTGTACCAATATTTTATAGAGGGGTGGGGCAAGTGGTTGTGAGTGCGCTTTTTGCCGGTGTGGCAGTATGTTATGCCGTTGTCGAGCAGGTAATGCTTGCGCCAGCGTACGCGTATTAATATCGGGTTTATTACTCTTTTCTTATCACTTTTTCTATTTTGGCTGGGAACTATATTTATGAGAGGGTTAAGTTTGCGGCAGGCGCTAACGGCAATAGATTGTGCATTGGGTTATGCGCAGCAACAATCATTACCACCACTAACAATAGTGGTATTGGATGCAGGCGCGCATGTAAAAGCCAGTGCCAGTGCCGATGGCTCGGGTACACAACGCTATGAAATTGCTTTGGGTAAAGCATCTGCTGCTTTAGGTATGGGGTTTGGTACACGAACGTTTAGCGAATTAGTAAAAAAGGGAACACTACCTGCAGAATTTAGTAGCGCGATTAATGGCGCGACCCATGGGCGATTTATACCGCTACCTGGAGGCGTATTAATATTCGAACAAGGGCAGGTTGTGGGCGCGGTAGGTATTTCTGGGGCGAGTTCCAATGCCGATGAACAGGTGGCAATTGCTGCTATAGAGCAGTGTGGTTTAACCGCAGGTCTGTAAGCTGGTATTTGTACGAATGGGGTAATTGGTGCGTGTTGCAAGCCCGCTAATTAGCTGGCTTGCTCTTCACTTTCTGTCGCTTTCTGGTTGCGAACAACTAGGCGACCAAAAAAGATGCCGGTTTCGAATAAAATCCACATGGGTATAGCGAGCAGTGCTTGCGAGATGATATCCGGCGGTGTAAGTAGCATGCCAATTACAAAACAGCCCACTATTACGTAGGGGCGTTTATTGGCGAGTTTTTGCGGTGAAATTACTCCCGCGGCTATTAACATGACGGTTGCCACCGGAATTTCAAATGCTAAGCCAAACGCAAAAAACAGTTTAATTACTAAGGTTAGGTGCGAGGCGATATCGGGCATTACCGTTACTGAGCTAGGCGCAGTAGTGGTAAAAAACAAAAAGATAAGCGGGAATATTACGTAATACGCAAAGGCTACGCCTGCGTAAAAAAGAATTACGCTGGAAATAAACAGCGGCATGGCCAAGCGTTTTTCGCGCTGGTACAAGGCTGGGGCTATAAAATTCCATATTTGCCAAAGCACGTAGGGCATGGCTACAAATACAGAAACAAACAGCGTGAGTTTAAACGGCGTTAAAAAAGTAGACGTAATATTGGTGGCAATCATATTGCCTTCTGGTAGCAGTTCTACCAGTGGCGCGGCCACGTAATCGTATATTTTATTGGCGAAATAAAATAACGATATAAAGATTAAAAATATAGCAGCAACAGACTTTAATAAGCGTGAACGCAGCTCTATAAGGTGTTGAATTAGCGGTTGGCCTTCATCAACACTTGCATCTGGGTCTAACTTAGCGGTCATTGGCGGGTTCAGTTTTAGTGGTTGGTTGCTGGTCTTGATTGTTTGCTTGCGGTGTTTCGGCCGAGGTGTCGGCCTCTACTTTGCTCGGCTCCTCGGGTGGGTGCGCGTAGCTTGGGTCGGTAAATACGTTGTCGTCGGTACCTAGTGTGGGGTCGTCACCGGCAACACGGCGCGATACCGGTGTTTGCAGCTTGGCCTCTTCCGCTTCTTGTTCCAGCATCATTTTTCTATCGGCATCAAGAATATGCTGCTGAATATCGTCTTTGGTCACTTTAAGTGCTTCTAGCGATTTCATCACTTGCTCGTTATGCAGCTCGCGGCGAATCTCGTCTGCACCAATTTGTACTTCGATTTCCGCGCGGGTGTCGCGCATCATTTTGCGAATTTTTGCCATCCACGTTGCGCCAGAACGTACCGCTTCGGGCAGGCGTTCGGGGCCGATCACAATCAGCCCTATTACCGCTATTACCGCAAGCTCTAAAAAGCCAATATCAAACACGGTTATTTAGCTTCTGTCTTTTCTTTTTGTTCAGCTGTTTTTGCTGCAGCGGCTTCTTCAGCGGCTACTTTTTTTTGCTCAGCTTCTTCGGCTTCTTGCTTGGCGGCTTCATCGTCGCTCATCGCTTTTTTGAAGCCTTTAATTGCACCGCCCAAATCGCCACCTAAGCCTTTAAGGCGTTTGGTGCCGAATAGTAGCAACACAATTACCAACACTATAAGAAGTTGCCAAATACTAATGCCACCTAAACCCATAATCTCACCTGCTATAAATTTGTTCGTTAATTATTGTTAGCCTTCGCGGCGCGATATGCGCTATTTGCGGGAGGCTTTTTCTTCTAATCCTGACAGATCGAAACGGCGAGCAAGCTCAGCCATTACTGCGTCTGTGTTTGATCCTAAATGAGAGAGCATCACCATAGCGTGAAATAGCAGGTCGGCTGTTTCACAAACTAGCAAGTCTGTATTGCCAGATCGCTCCGCGTCTTTCGCGGCTAGAATGGTTTCGGTGGCCTCTTCGCCTACTTTCTCAAGTATTTTGTTAAGCCCTTTGTGGTGTAACTGGGCCACATAGGAAGCTTCAGGGTCGCCAGAGGCCTTGCGCTCTGCAAGTACTTGATCTAACAGGCCCAATACTTTACTAACATCTAGCGTACTGGTCATTAATATATCTCTTTTGGGTCTTTAAGTACGGGGTCGGTTGCAACCCACTTACCGTTTTGAAGTTCTCTGTAGAAACACGACTCACGTCCAGTATGACACGCAATTCCACCCATTTGTTCGACGTCCAACACTATCACATCGGCATCACAATCTAACCGAATACTTTTAACATGCTGGGTAAAGCCCGAGGTTTCGCCTTTGCGCCACAATTTGCCCCTAGAGCGGGACCAATAAACAGCTATGTTTTCTTGTGCGGTAAGGCTTAGGGATTCTCGGTTCATCCACGCCATCATCAATACTGTGCCGGTTTTGGCATCGCGTGCAATGGCGGGCACTAGGCCGTCGCTTGTCCAGGTTATTTCGTCTAAAAATGTAGAGTCTGTCACGGGTTACAATCTTTATGTGTTGGTGTGGTTGGCAGGCAACCGCACACAGTGTGTGAATAGCGACATTATAAGGCTGTTGGTTGCGCTTGCACCATCTGTATATACCGCTCTAACTAGGGTTGAGTCGCAATAATTGGGCTTAATGGTCGCGCTGCACAATATATGTCGCCAACTGGCGTAGTATATCCGCTCGCTCGTCAAAATCTTTGATCGACGCCAAAGCCTGCTGCAAAAGTTCGCTCGCCTTATGTTTGGCGCCATCTAAACCAAGGAGTGATACATAAGTTGGCTTGTTGCGCTCTGCATCGGCGCCAGCTTCTTTGCCCAATGTGGCTGTATTGGCGGTAACGTCGAGTATGTCGTCTTGCACCTGAAACGCCAAGCCAATGGCGCTGGCATATTGGCGTAATTGCGCGGTTTGGGTGGGGGTAGCACCGGCGGCAATCGCGCCCATTTCTACGCTTGCGCTGATGAGTGCGCCTGTTTTGTGCTGGTGCATGGTTTCTAAGTGTTGCAAATCTACGCTTTTATCAACCGCGGCAAGATCGATAGCTTGCCCCAAAACCATGCCGCTAGCGCCAGAGGCCTTCGCAAGTGCGGCAATTGCCTGTAATGCAGCGCTTGCAGGCATGTGCTGGCTATTCGCTAGCCATTCAAAAGCTTGGCACTGTAGCGCGTCACCCGCGAGTATAGCTGTTGCCTCACTGTAGGCAATATGACAGGTGGGTTGGCCTCGGCGCAATGCGTCGTCATCCATTGCCGGTAAATCGTCGTGAATAAGGCTATAGGTGTGAATGGCCTCTATTGCGCAGGCGCAATCGTCGGCGGCCGCAGATATGCCGCCAGTTGCGTAGGCTGCGGCATACACTAATACGGGGCGTACACGTTTACCGCCCAGCAATAAGCTGTAGCGCATGGCTTCTATTAGGTCGGTGTTGTAGTGCTTTAGGCCGATTAAGCGTTCTTCTAGCAAACCGTTAGTGTGCTCGCGGTACTTGGCAAGAAAGTGGGTCAATTCTGTGCTCATGCCTGAATTAACCTTCGCTATCAAACGGCTGGCTGCTAATTTCACCGTTTTGTTCGGTGAGCAGTTGCACTTTTTGCTCGGCTTCTTGGAGTGCTGTTTGGCAGTGACGGGTTAGCGCTATGCCTTCCTCAAACGTTTTTAGGGAATCTTCTAGGCTTAAATCGCCTTTTTCTAGATCCGTCACTAATTTCTCTAGGGTTTGTAGGGATTCTTCAAAATTTAACGCTTTCTTCTTGCTTGCCAAGGTCGCAGCCCTATGGTTGTGATTAAAAAATAAGCGGAATGCGCGATAGGCTCGCCGTTTTCGCGGAATGCAAACACTACCTAAGCGCGAACGGTCGGTCAACGCTCAAATAATACCCTCTACTGCCGATAACCTGTTAAACGCTGGCAGTTAGATCATTTGATTGGAAGTAAAGTGCGAAAAACTGTCTAGACTTAAATAGGGCAGAGCGATGCTTTTGCACAGCCACCAAATACTTTTGTTGACCACCTTCTGTGGTCCCTGTGACATGACGAGGAATACCCAGTGGATTTAGCCACGATAGTCGGCCTAATTGGCGCCTGCGCACTCATTGTTATCGCAATGTTGATGAGCGGCGAATTAGGTATGTTTGTTAATGGCCCTTCTTTAGTGATTGTATTTGGGGGGACCATCTTTGCCTGTATGGCTAAATTCAGTTTGGGTACCTACCTAAGTGCTATGAAAATTGCCGGCAAAAGCTTTACCAATAAATTGCCAGACCCGAATGCGCTTATTGAAGAAGTTGTTGCTCTGGCTGACGAGGCCCGAAAAGGTGGGTTACTGTCATTGGAAGGCAAAGAGGTAAGCAGTGATTTCCTGCAACGAGGCATACAGCTGTTGGTAGATGGGCACGATCCGGACGTTGTGAAAGCGCTACTTTCTAAGGATAAAAACCAAGCGGTTGAACGGCATAACGTTGGGGCCACTATTTTCGCTTCGATGGCGGACATGGCTCCAGCCATGGGAATGATCGGAACTCTTATTGGTCTTGTTGCCATGCTTGCAAACATGGATGACCCCAAGGCCATTGGACCTGCGATGGCGGTTGCGCTGCTAACTACGCTTTATGGTGCGGTAATCGCGAACGCCTTGTGCGGGCCTATAGCCGATAAGTTAAAGCAGCGTGCAATCGACGAAGCTATGATCAAAAGCTTGGTGATCGATGCGCTTATTGCTATTCAAAACGGTCAAAACCCTCGTGTTATCGACTCTTTATTGCGCAACTATTTACCCGAAGGTAAAAGGGAGGTAGCGGACGCCGACTAGGCCTTAGCCTACCCGCGTTAGGTATAGCCTATGAGTGATGAAGACGAGAATAAATGCGACTGCCCGGCAGGGTTACCGCCCTGGATGGGCACCTTCGCCGATTTGATGTCGCTGTTGATGTGCTTTTTCGTATTGCTGCTTTCATTTTCGGAAATGGATGCGATGAAGTTTAAGCGCCTTGCTGGGTCTATGGCGCAAGCTTTTGGTGTGCAAAATAAACTAAACGTAACTGACATCCCCAAGGGCACCAGCATTATTGCGCAAGAGTTTAGCCCTGGCCGCCCGGAGCCGACGCCCATTAACGAGATATGGCAAAAGACCGACGACCTGACAGAAATGTCGCTAGAAGTACAATGTGCTGAAGAGTATGACATAGAGCAGGGCACAGAAGGCTATGACGCCGGCGCTGCGCTTAAGGTAAAACAAAAGCTAGAAGAGTTACTGGAAGATACGCAGGACGATGCGTACGAATTAGCGGCGGCAATGCACGAACAAATAACGGAAGGGCAAATAGAAATTGAAACACGCGGGCGGATGATCATTATTCGCATACGAGAAAAAGGTTCTTTTGTGTCTGGTTCGGCAGACCTTTCTGTAGAGTTAAAAGACGTACTTAAAGAAGTAAAATCTGTGCTTGCGTTGCGCCAAGGCAAGATTGAAGTGCAGGGCCACACCGATAACGTTCCCATTCGGTCTGCACGTTTTGGCTCGAACTGGGCACTATCGTCTGCACGGTCTGTATCTGTGGCGCACGAACTAATGGCGGGTGGTGATATAGCAGAGCGCCGCTTTGAAGTGGCGGGCTACGCCGATACCATGCCAATAGTACCGAATGATTCAGCGGAAAACAGAGCAATAAATCGTCGCGTAGAAATTTTAATTAAACAGGGGGTGGAGGACGAACTTGAAGAGGAAGACATCAAATTGCTGCGCGATAACAAACAAGGCCAAGATATTTTGCGCGATTTAAACCTCGCGCCAGAGTACTTGTTTGATTTAGACCCAGAAGAAATATTTTAAATGTTATGTTGTGTTTCTATGACAACGCTTAAAGTAATAACAACGATAAAACAGAGAGTAAGTGAATGAGCGAAGAACGGCGACGCTATTTTAGAATTACCGAAACGGTAGGCCTTAGCTATACCGTTTTAGATGAGTTTGGCCCTGCAGATGTTGCTGGCGATGCGCCCGCGTCTGATATTTTGGCTCATCTAACCGAGCAAGATAAAAAAATAGAAATGGCGTTGTTAGAGGTGGAGAAAGAGTCCCCTAAAGTTGCTGAATTAGTTTCGCTATTTAACCAAAAATTAGAGCGTATTGTTAATTTGCTCACTATGGAAGGGCGCTTGTTAGACCAAATAGCAATGCGTATTCGCGAAGTAAATATAAGCGCATGCGGAATTGCTTTTACCAATGAAGAACATATTTCTGAGGGGCGCCCATTGCGACTGGAGCTAACGCTTTACCCTGAGGAGAAAAAAATAGTGTCAGACGGCCGTGTCGTATCCTGCGATCCCGCCCCTGACGGACGCCACTTTTATATGCGCGTCGACTTTTATGCTATGAGTAAAACCGCACAAGAAGAATTGATTCAACATATAGTTAAAACCCAGAGTAGCCAGTTGCAGCAACGGCAAAAAAACAAATAATGAGAGTATTGATTCATGTATGCATTATTGTTACAGTTTGGTCATAATTAACCTATTTGATTGTTTTCCCCTCAACCAATTACTTCCTCACCGTCAATTTCCTACGCTTGTAGGAAATGTCTCACAAGAATTAGCGAGATTTGCCTCTGGCGCCAAAATATAAGGCGTATAGAATAGTCAGCGTTAGGGAAGCACATACGGATATAAGCACGGAAATACGGATACACGCTGTTACCGCCTGATGGATTTAGGCAAATCCTGTGAGTATGCCGCGACATGGTTGTTGCGGCATTTTACGTTTTATCTTTCCACTTTTTACTCCCCCATTTTTAATCCTTTCTTATTGCATTTTTACCTGTTTAATCTCTTTGTAATAATTTTTCATCTATACTCAAAGTGATCTTGACGGATCGGTTAGTAAGAGTAGTATTGGTGTTAAGGCGTTGCTTTGTAGTGCTGAAGCGCGCTGGTTTAGCTTTCTCCATTCAATCGAATATGAGGGATGCCGCTTTCAAGTATCTAAGCCAACAAGTGGCCAGTGCTTTAGAAAGAATTAAAAGCACAACAGATAGCCACATACGCTACTACCAGTCGCAAAATTGCGCGGCTTCATGGGCTCGTCACCCCAACAAATGGGGCCTCACCCACAAAGCACCCGACCCCCGAATTCAAAAACCCCGCTTGGTCTCGCCAAGCGGGGTTTTTCGTTATGGGGGAAGGGCCGAGCCTAGTGTGGTGAGATTCAACCGAAAATGGTGCGGCTAGCCGCACCATTGGGAGGGCGCCATGGAAGCTCGAATCTTGCGTTTAAATATCGCTGGCCAGCCCATTGAGTGGTTGCACTGGCAGCAGGCTGTTACCGTAGAGGCCCGCGGCTTAGTTGCTTGGCGCTTAGGGGAGGTGGTTCGCACTGTGCGCGGAGGCCGTTGTAGGCTATCTGGAAAGCGCACACGTATGGCCTTGTCATCTATTATTGCCTGTGATGGCGAACGGATGACTCCGGTTAAAGCTAACCCGCCGTTAACAAATAGTGCGCTATTTTTGCGGGACAAAAATCAGTGCCTATATTGCGGCCAAATTTTTACCTTTGCAGACCTTTCCCGCGACCATGTGCACCCCAGTAGCCGTGGGGGTGAAGATAAATGGGAGAATGTGGTTGCCGCTTGTAAACGCTGCAATCAAAAGAAGGGCGATAGTCTGTTGTCTGAAATTGATATGCCCCTTATTGCCCTGCCATATAGGCCCAATCCATACGAATACCTCGCCCTAACCAATAGCGCCCGCATACTTGGCGATCAAATGGCTTACCTGCAACCGCAGTTCCATCACTACAGTTGTGCACGTCCTACGTTCTCTTTAGTCGCGTAACTATTCCTTTTGGCCTGTTTGGCTTTCAATCCCTTAAATAGGCCATTAAACTGCGTTGCTTTTTAGGGTAGACTTATGCTGCACCGCACAATTTGTGTGTTGGTGTTCTTAAACGCCAAATCAGCGGCACTACCTACTGTACTCACTAGGAAGCTAGGACCATGAAAAACGTCGAAGTCGCTCTGAATGTTCGCGCCAAGTTGGGCGAATGCCCACGTTGGGATGAAAAAGAACAGCTTTTATATTGGGTGGATATTGATTCCTTCCAATTGCATCGTTTTGACCCTAAAACGGGTAAAGATGATTTTATTACCTTTAAAGAAGAGATTGCCTGCTTTAGCTTGCGCCAGAACCACGATGGCTTTTTAGTTGCCATGCGCAGCGGGTTTCATTTTTTAGATGGCTGGAATACAAAATTGCGTGCCATTGCAGACCCAGAAGCAACTTTAGTTAAAAACCGCTTTAACGATGGCCGTTGCGACGCCGAAGGCCGCATGATTGCAGGTTCTGTGTACCCGCCTAAAGATCACGATGGCGCCAATTTATGGCAGCTTGGAACCGACCTTAAAGTAACTAAGCTAGCGGAAGGTTTATTAACATCCAACGGTGCCGGCTTTAGCCCAGATAACAAAACCTTTTACTTCTCTGATACGCCAAAGCACGTTATATATAAGTACGATTATGATTTGGCTACTGGGGAAATGACAAACGGTACTGTTTTTCATCAGTTTCCATTTGGTAATGGCCGCCCTGATGGCGCAGCCGTAGATAGCGAAGGGTGTTATTGGACCGCACTGTATGAAGGTAGCCGCATAGTGCGATTAAGCCCAGAAGGCGAAATTTTGCAGGAAATAGATTTACCCGTGCGCTGCCCAACTATGGTGGCGTTTGGTGGTGAAGACCTGAAAACTCTTTATATAACAACTGTTGGCGCGCGCCCCGAAGAAGAGCTTAGGGATTACCCGCTTTCTGGTGCATTGTTAAAAGTCGAAGTGGATGTGCCAGGCTTAGTTGAGCATAGGTTCGCCCTATAACTGAGCTTGTGTTGTTATTATTAAGGCCCAGCTTCGCGCTGGGCTTTTTCGTTTAGGGGAAGGGTTATTACACGATATTCTGTTTGAGTGGCAACGTGATTTTGAATGTTGTTCCCAGCCCTAGCTCACTTTCAATGCTTATTTTTCCTCTGTGATTTTCAACAACTCGTTTTGCAATACTTAGCCCTAGGCCTGTGCCAGGGTACTTGCTTTTGGAGTGAAGGCGTTTAAAGGGGGAGAATATTTCTTCAAAATGCTCTTCTTTCAAGCCAATACCGTTGTCTTGAATAAACAAGTGGCAATATTTCTTATTGGCGTCTAGTTCGTGGCGAATGTTAATTTGAGGTGCGCGCGCGTTGTACTTTATGCCATTGTGAATGATGTTTTTAATAAGGAACAGTATTTGTGACTCTATCCCTTCAATGACGGGTAGGTCATCATGGGATATGCTCGCCGTAGTATTATCTTCTAAAAATTGGGATTTAATTTGCAGTACGAGGTGATTTAAATTTATCGATGTAAACGTAATCTCGCCACTTTCTAGGCTTAGATATTCATACAGGCCATCTATAAGTGATATGAGTGATGTTGCGTTTTTTTGTACCGAATCGAAACACCATTGATTTTCTTCTGTAAGTTCAATTTTGGGTTCTATGTCTGTGCGTAGCATAGAGAGCATGGTGGAAATTTTTCGTATAGGCTCTTTAAAGTCGTGGCATAAACTAAAACAAAAGCGGGCTTGGTCTGCGTTGCGGTTTTCAAGCTCTACAGTTTGTTTTTTACGTTCGATGGAATGGTTGCAAACACGCTGAAGAAAATCTGGGTCTAAATTTTCTTTCGGAATGTAATCTTGTACACCTGTATTAATAAGTAATTTGGCTATACCTTCGTCATCGAGCGAAGTTAATACCACTATTGGGGTGAAGGTTTGTATGTTTTGCAGCGCCGAAACGGTGGTTTCTATAGTGGAGTCAGGCAGTTTTAAGTCGCACAGAAATAAGTCGTAGTTATTATTCTTAAGCTTTTCTAACCCCGGCGAGAGTCTATCTACCCAGTGAATATCTGTGTTTTTAGGGTAGGCAGAATGCAGTGTTTCTTGCACAAGCTCTGCGTGATCTGGGTTGTCTTCAATAAGTAATATTTGCATGCTTTATATGGCCGATATGCTACTTGGGGGAAGACGTGGGTAGCTCTGCCGTGAGCACCCAATATAAATTCAGCTCTCTAATTTTACGTGTGAACTCTTCAAATTGTAGAGGCTTAGTAATGTAGCTGTTGGCCCCTAGGTTATAGCATTCGTCTATGTCTGCATCGGTACTGGATGTACTTACCATTACTACTGGGGTGTTTTTATAGCCATTGAGTTGTCGTATTTGTTGCAGTGTGCCTTTGCCGTCTAGCCTAGGCATTTTTAAATCGAGCAGAATTAAATCGGGTTTACTGTATGTGGCTGCATCGAATGGTGGTTTGGATTGCAGGTAATCTAATACTTGCTCGCCGTTGGTAACATGCTTTATGTCGTTACCAATATTAAATTCTTTTAGCGTTTCTACAATAAGTTCTGCGTGGTCGATATTGTCTTCTGCGAGCAATATTGTAAGGGGTCTAACTTGGGGCATGTTTAGTCCTTATTTTTTTGTTTGGGGAAGACCAATGTAAATGTGCTGCCCTTACCCAATTCCGATTCTAAAACCACTTGGCCAGAGTGTTTTTCCATGACCGTTTTTACAATTGCTAAGCCTACGCCAGTCCCTTCGCCAATATCAAGCCTTTCGAATATTCTAAATATTTGCTCATGGTATTTTGCGTCTATGCCCATGGCGGTGTCTTTAATTATTAGGCTTACACTCTCTGCTTGCTCTGAGGTGCTTATGGTTATAGTGAGGGGGCGCTGTTCATCTTTGTATTGGATAGCGTTGGATAGAAGATTTTGAACGCACTGGGAAATAAGGCGCTCGTTACCCTGAATAATTGCCAGCGGCTTACAAATTTCCACTTTGGCATTTACAGCCTCTATGGGGCCTTCAAGGGTGTTAATAAGTGAATCCAGTAACGCCTCTAGGTCTACTTCAGTTTTGTCTACGCCTTGGCGTATTAGCCGCGAAAGCTGCAGCAAATCACTAAGCAGCGTTTCCATGTGGTCTACGTTGGCTTGAATGCGCTGTAGTTGGTGTTTTTGTTTATCGGTAGCGGTATTTGCAAGACCCGTGGATAGCATTTTAGCAAAGCCTCCAATGGTAACGAGCGGCGATTTTAAATCGTGAGATACCGTATAAATAAACTGCTCCATTTCGTGGTTTTTTTGCTGCAGCTGGCGGTTAGTATGCTCCAGCATTTTTTGTGCGCGTAAACGTTCTTTAATATCCACAATAGATGCCACTACAAAGTTGCCAAGGGGCGTTGTAAGTGGGTTAAGGCCAATTTCAACCGGTACTTCTGAGCCATCTTTGGCGCGGCCTGCTAGGTCGCGACCGGCACCCATTAATCGGGATTTCGGCGCTTTAAAAAAAGCGTCGCGATGTGCAGGGTGACCTGCGCGGTTTGCTTCGGGCACTAAAATATCAATTTTTTGGCCGGTGAGTTCACCGCGCCTATAGCCAAATAAATGGTCTGCTTGCGTATTGGTAAGGGTGATAGTGCCCTTGTCGTCGGTCATAATTAACGCATTGGGCGCTTGTTCAATAATTTTTTCGAGCGTGTGTTGCGCCTGCTTGCGTTCGCTAATGTCTACAATAGAGGCTACTACTAAACGCCCTTGAGGCGTATTTAGCGGGCTTAAGCCAATTTCTACTGGTACTTCACTGCCATCTTTTCGTTGAGCGGTTAGGTCGCGGCCAGCGCCCATGGAGCGAGCTTTGGGGGCTGCTACAAAACTCTCGCGTAACTCTGGGTGAGCAGTGCGAATAGAGTGGGGTACAAGCACTTCTATTTTTTGCCCTAACAGCTCATTGGGGGCGTAGCCAAAAAGTGTATCTGCTTGGGCGTTTGTAACGACTATTTCACCGGTTTCGTTGGTAATAATAAGTGCATTGGGTGCTTGTTCTATTATCATGCGCCAATCTTTCGTTACCGATTCAGCGCGTTTGTTTAAAAAGTAAAGCGCGTAAATAACGTAGAACAAAAGCAGGTTTACGGCTACGCCGCCTACCGCAATAAAAACTGGTTGGTGGCCGTTATCTACTAATTCGTAATAGTTGGGCACGGCACGAAAATAAAGCGTCCATTCGCGCCCCTGTAGGGTAATAGATACTTCTTTGGTTAGGTCGGGAATATTGCGCTCAAGCGGTGCGGATTCACTGCTATAGAGCAGAGATTCTGGCTGCTTGGTCTTCCCGTCGTAAATGTCTAAGTGAATTTGATCATCGTCGGAACCTAAGATGCCCTGCATAAGGTTGCCAGCGCGAAAAGGTGCGTACACCCAGCCTAAAAAAGCCGTGCGTCGCTCTTCTACCGTAGGGGGGATAACTCTAGTGCTATATACGGGAACATAGGTAAGAAAGCCGCGTTGCACATTGTTATCGGTTTCTTGCACGAGAGTAATAATGCCGCTGGTGGCTGCTTCTGCGTTATCGCGTGCGCGGGCCATGGCTTCGCGACGCATAGGGTTAGACCACATGTCGTAGCCAAAGGCGCGTTGATTGCGCCAGTCAAACGGCTCCAAGTAGATTATCGCCGAGTACTCTTCGCGCGGTTCGGTTGGTTTTACCGTGTACTCTGGGAACCCCTGGGCGCGCATTGCCTCAATGTGTGCTTCTAGCTGGCTAGCTTCGATGGGAATGCTATAGCCAATGCCTTGTACGCCAGGCCATTTCGTGTCGAGCTGTAGCGCCTTTACGTAATTGGCGTAGTCGGCACGCGTTACCTCTGTGCTCGCGTTGAAGAGACCGACTCCACCCCAGAGTACTTGCTCGTAGAGGTAAAGCCGTTCTTTTATTGCGTTTTCAGTACGAATTGTTTGGTATTCGAATCTGTCTTTGGCGCGTTCTTTTACCGCAGAGCTAGTAATAATATACGCCACAACGGTTATAGCGAGGGATAAACCAAGCACAACCCACGCCGTAATTGGGCTGTGAAATAATTCTATAAGGCGGATGGCAGAGTTAAGCTTTAGCCCGTTCGCACTCGATTGGGGCTGTTCGTCTGTAGGCATAACACCTCGACCCTGATGTGTTTTTATGTGTGCTTACAGTATAGCGGTTAATTCTGCCTAGTGAATGGAATGGTGGTTTAAAGCCATTGGTTAACAAGCTATTTTGTTGGTTAGCCAAACAAATTGATACGGCTCTAATACTAGGTCTAAATGCAAGTCTGTGTATTCTTGCCCGCTTACTAAGTCTACCCATTTGTTCAAACTAATAAGATTAATTGAAGAAAGGGGGATGGTGACGGTATCGTCAGTAACATTGTAAATGCAAAAAATACTTTGGTCCCTACGAATACTTTGGCGCCAAAAACCAAATAATTGATCGCCAAGGTGCAGCGTAAATTGGGTGGCATTAGGGTGGAATGCCTGCTGGCCTCTTCTTATGCTTATCAAGCGTTTTAATTGCTCAAATACTTTTGCGTGATGGGTGTGTTCGGTGGCGAGCTGAGTTTCTAGCTCGTCGGCATCCCATTTGTAGCGATTAATCGTGCGGTTAGATGCGGTTAACTCTACGCCTTCTTGGTAATTGTTGGTGGCCACTAAGCTGTGAATATAAATGGCGGGAATGCCCTCTAGTGCCAACATAATGCCGTGGGCACATAGAAAGCGTTGTATTTGCCATTTATCGGGCCCTTTGGTTGTGCCTTGCAGGGCATCGAACAGGGTGACGTTTATTTCATAGGCTTTATTTAAGCCGCCCTGTGCCGCACGCCATGAAATGCGCGCGCCAAATGATTGCATGGTGTTAATTAGCGTATCAATTTCTTGATCTTGCAGTAGCCCTTCTGCAGGCCTTAGGCCAATGCCATCGTGAGAGGCGATAAAGTTAAAATAAAATGTGCCCTCCTGTGCGGGTGGCATGCTCATTTGCCAGGCCTTTAAATGCGCGCTGCTACCCGTAATTAATGCATTCAGCAAAAGAGGGGGTAGGGAAAAGTTATACACCGCATGTGCTTCGTTGGCGTTACCAAAGTAAGATAAGTTCTCGTGGTTGGGCACATTGGTTTCGGTAATAATGATTGCTCTGGGGGAGTGGTGCTCAATAAGCGTACGCATTAAACGCACCAGCTCGTGGGTTTTAGGATGGTGAATGCAGGGGGTACCGAGCTCTTTCCAAACAAACGCCACGGCATCCATACGAAATATTTTTACGCCGCGATCCAAATACAATTTAATGATTTGAATCATTTCGCACAGTACGTCGGGGTTGGCAAAGTTAAGGTCTACTTGGTCGTGGCTAAAGGTACACCACACATATTTTTTGCCTTCTAGTGTTTCCACCTCGCGCAACAATGGCGAGGTGCGCGGGCGTACTACATCGGAGGTGTCGGCGCTGGGGTCGCACTCAAAAAAATAATTTTTGCCGGGCTCTTTGCATTGTTTGAAATTGTCGAACCATCGGCTGCGACTAGAGCAGTGGTTTACGACTAGGTCGGCCATTAAATCAAAATTACTGGCTATTTCTTCTATATCGCCCCAGTCGCCCAAGCCATCGTTTACTTGCGTGTAATCAATAACCGAGAATCCGTCATCCGAGCTATAGGGGAAGAACGGCAAAATATGGACACCGTTAACTGTGTCGGCTAGGTGTTTGTTGAAAAAATTATTTAGTGTATCGAGTGGCGGTTCGCCCTCTTTTTTTATGCTGTCGCCGTAGGTAATAACGAGCACGTCTTGTTCGTCCCACAGGCTTTCGTGTACGGCCGGTTTTAAGCACTGCTCGTCTAACTCTACAATTTTAATAAGCTTGCGGGCCAACTGTGCGTGGTCGAGGTCTGGGTACGATTGCTCATCGTAAATAAAGCGCAGATGGGTTTCGACTAAAAAACGTAATTCTTTTTGCAAGGAAATCATAGGCTGCTCGCTTATCTTAAAACGCTTGCCCATCCTTGGGCTTAAGGGTGACCGTATTTAAATGTTGCTGCTGTTTATTGAAAATCTGCCATATCGGCTTCTACCGCTGCATTTATGTCTTCTAAAATGCCGGGTATTGCACTGGTAACGCGGTTCCAGCTGGGAATAAATGGTTTTTCCATTGGGTTGGAAAGAAAGCGCTTGCCGGCTTCTAAAATATTGCGGGCAAATAATTCTACTGCGCGTTCTTCGCTGTGAATATCTAATTTAAGGCCGTTTACTACTGCATCGTTGTAATAGGTTTCTACAAAATCTAACGCTATGCGGAAGTAGGTGGCTTTAATAGAGCGAAATGTTTCTGAGTTAAACACTACGCCGTTGGTGGCAAGCTTGCGGAATAGGGCTTTTGATATGTCGATAGACATTTTGGATAAGCCTTTTTCTGCGTCTTCTGCCGAGAGATCTTGATGCTTGTGATCGTAGGTGTCGGCAATATCTGCTTGGCATATTCTGTTGTTGGCATAGTTGCGATTAAGCTCCGAAAGCACGCCTATTTCTAAGCCCCAATCACTGGGGATGCGAATGTCGGTAATTACATCGGTGCGGAACGAAAACTCCCCCGCAAGTGGGTAGCGGAAGCTGTCGATGTAATCTAAATAATCGTAGTGGCCCAGTGTTTTTTTCAAGGCGCGAATTAATGGCGTAACCAATAAGCGGCTAACGCGGCCGTGAATTTTGCCGTTGGCAACGCGGGCGTAAAAACCTTTGCAAAACTCGTAGTTAAAGCTGGGGTTGGCTACGGGGTAAATAAGGCGCGCGAGTAAGCTGCGATCGTAGGTAACTATATCGCAATCGTGCAGAGCTACCGATTGCGATTGGCCGCTTGCCAATACATAGCCCAAGCAAAACCATACGTTGCGTCCTTTGCCGGCTTCCATAGGGCTTAGGCCTTCGTCTTTTAAGCGTTGGTCGATGGCGCGCAGGCGTGGGCCGTCGTTCCACAGTACTTTAAAATTTTGTTTGAGCGGTTTAAAAAACTCTAATGCGCGGCGGTATTGATCTTCGTCTGCGCGATCTAGGCCAATAACTATTTCTTGTAGGTAATCTACTTTACTTAGTTCGTTAACAATATTGGGCAGTGCATCGCCTTCTAGCTCGGAGAATAGCGAAGGTAAAACGAGGGCCATAGGGCGAGTTTTGGAAAATTTTCGCAGTTCGTCTTCCATGGCCTCTAGTGGGCGCTGTTTTAAATTATGTAATGTTGTAATTATACCGTTCTGGTAAAAATCACCCATGGGTTGCTCCTGCTATTGAAGTTAATATTTATGATCATCAATGTTTAAGGTTTACAGCTAATTGTAGTTTCTGCTTTAAATGTGTATTTGATGTTAAAAAATTAAATCTATAATGGTGTCGTTCCAGCCTTTAGGGCCGTATGCGGTGGTTTTAATGGCGTCGGCGCGAATACAGTTTGGAAAGTCATGCGCCGGTGATTTAATAAGTACTGGTGTGCTGGCAATGTTTAGCATGTCTAAGTCGTTGCCACTGTCGCCAAGGGCTATCATTTGCGTTTGGCCTTCGTATTTCATGCGTTGCATTAAACTTTGCGCGGCTAAGCCCTTATTGGTTTTGCCCAATATATGAATAAACCTGCCGCCGTGTAATATTTTAAAACCCGCACTCAATATGGCTTGTTTAAATGTATCAAAGTTCTCGTCGCTATCTTGCCAAATAAGCGGTTCGCTGTAGGCGCGGTTTTGCGCTAGTTGTGCGCCGGCTTCGCTAAGCCCCGTGTGGTCAATAATGTCTTGCACGCTAAATTCGCTGAAGCTTGTAAATTTAAACCCAGTTTCTGCTCTTAGGCTTTTTAATTTATCTGTAATCACTGCTCTGGCAATGCCCAGTGTTTCACATAGCAAGTTACCTTGCTGCACCATGCCGCGCCGTTCGAAGCGGTCGTCGTTGGCGTGAATAAATATTGCGGAGCCGTTCTCTACAATAAATGGGTCGCACAGCTCTATTTCTTGCTGCAGGGCTATTACTTCTTCGCGGGTTTTACTGGTGTTAATAACAATGGGTATGGCGTGCTCTTTAAGCAAATTAATGGCTGGGCTGGCTTCCGCCCAGCTGTAGGTGTGGTGATCAAGCAAGGTGCCATCTAAATCTGTCGATATAAGGTATTCGACATGGGGCGCTGCTTGTGTGTTTTCCTCGTTATTCATAAATTACCTTTAATTGTTTTTATAGAGCATTTTATAGAGGGTTCAGCTGTTGTGTTGTGAACCGGTAATGCGGTGGTGCTCATCTAAATGTAGTACCCAATCGGCTTGCGCCGGTAAATGTTGTAACCCGTGGCAGGTCAAGCGTTGGTAATGGGCAATAAAACGGCGCAGCTGCGCTTCGGTTTGTATTTTGGCCTGCTGCTCGGGCGGGGCGTTTTTTAATTTGGCGGCCAACTTTTGCTCTTGCAACGAGCGCCATTCAAATACCACATCGAAGCTAGGGGCGGTTATAACCACTAAATAGTCGAGCATGTTAAATAGTTTTGCGTAGTCGCTTGCCAGTTGATTATTTACGTATTGTCGCCAAGTGCCATCTGGGTCTTCTTCCAGCTCTAGCTTGTTCATGGGGTGTATCACTTCGCTGTCGGTTTGTGGGCCTATGCCTATGCACCAACCTTCAAAAATAATTACGTCTACAGGCCCATTTACCTGTGGCCATTGCGCTTGTGGTGCGCGGTCGTCTATGGCTTTGTTAAAACGGGGGATGGCGAGGGTTTCGCCTGACTCGAGTCGGCTGAGGGCGTGCAGTGTGCTAAATGCTAAAGCGAGGTCGTGTGTGCCGGGTACGCCGCGCGTTGCGAGCAATGGGTGAACCTCGCCTGCAAGTTGTTGGCGCGTGGCTGCGGTGTGGTAAAAGTCGTCGATAGACACCACCGCCACATTCAGGTTGTGCTCGTGTTGCAGCAATAGCTGGGTGAAATCCGCCATTGTGCTTTTGCCGCTACCTTGGGTGCCCTGAATGCCAACCAGCAGTGGCGTGCCCTTGGTTTGGTAGCGTTTAGCTATGCTAGCGGCTACAGGGGCGTAGTGATCACTTACTGCGCTAGTAAAGTCTTGCGGTAACGCGTGTTGGCTAATGGCATCGAGAATATATTTTTGCACCATAATGGTTCGCTATTTCAACTCTTGTTAGTCTGTTTTTTAGTCGTACTCACCAGTTTAGTGCATTAGCACATGGTGTGACGGCGCTTGTACAGGTTTACTACTCGAGGTGTTGCAATTTGCGAACCAAGCTGGCGCAGAGTTTTGTTTTAAGCTGCTTTGTATCCACTTAAGTAAATGGTTAAGCAAGTGGAAAGCTGGGCACTAAGCTAAGCCTTAGGGGTGGTGCTTGCAACCCAGTGTAAATTTTCGAAGTTGCTGTACCAGTTGGCTATAGCTGGGTAGTGTTCGCGCCAGTTGCGCTCTGGGTGCCTAAAATCTAAATACCCTAGAGCTGCAATCAGGGCAACGGTGCCAATATGGGGGTGGTCTGCTGTGCCAAGTTGGTTAATACCTAAAATATTTAATGCGGTGCTAATCGAGGCGTCCCAGCGTTCGAGCCAATAAGCTGAGTGTTCGGTAGTGCGGCGCTTCTCCATTACTGTCGCAACTGCTGCTTCGAGTATGCCATTACATAACATGTGCACTTGCTGCACTTGGTAGTAGTCGGCTTGCCCTTTGCGGTACAGGTTTAAGTTTGCGGCTTTGTCGTCTAAATATTCACATATTAAATAACTATCGGTGAGCAGCAGCTCGTCGTGCTTTAGGGCGGGAACTTTGCCCAATGGGTTTATTTCTCGCAAGCTGGCGTCTTCGAATGGGTTGGTGTAAATAATTTGTGTATGTTCACCCAGCCCAGTTAATTGCACCACCATATTGGCTTTGCGTGCAAAAGGGGATGTGGTGCTAGAGTAAATATTTATTGTGCTGCAGTTAGCATGGCTCATGGTTGGCTCCTATCGAACTTTATTTACGTGGTCACACAGTTGGCTAGCGCCTATGGCTAAGCGCGGGCTGTGGCGTTGTAAATAATCGGGTGGAATAAAATACAGGTGGTTGTTTTTAACAGCGCTAAGTTGCGGCCATTCTAACCATTTATCTAGCCAGTCGGGGCGCGAGGTATCCATGCCGCTGGCGAGTATCATATCTGGATTGCGTTGCAGTACGTTTTCTACCCCAATTTGTGGGGCTAGTGAGTCTAAGTCGGCAAAGACATTGCTGGCAGAGCATAGCGCCAGCACTTTATTAAATAAATGGTCGCCGCCCAATGTCATTAGCGGACTGTGCCATATTTCGTAAAACACGGTTACGTTTTTTTTGCTTTTATTTTGTTGGGCAATGTCTGCAAGCTGCTGGCGATAGCTGGCAGCGGCTTTTTCTGCGTTAGCCTGTGTGCCCGCTAATTGGCCCAGCTTGATAATGTTATATGCTATGTCGTCTAGCTCTTTGGGCTCGCTTAAAAATAAGGTAAAGCCCATTGTGCGCAGTTTTTCTAGCAGCGGTTTGGGGTTGCCACTGGCCCAGCCCACAATTAAGTCGGGTTTAAGCAGTGCAATTTGCTCAAAATCAAATTGGTGATACGAGCCAACGTTTTGAATGGTTTGTGCTCGCTCTGGGTAGTTGCTGTAACTTACAACGCCCACCACTTGTTCGCCGGCACCGGCGGCAAACAGTAATTCGGTTGTGTGGGGCGCTAAGCTAATAATACGTTGTGCAGGGCCTGCCAGCGCTATACGGCTACCCGCATCGTCGACAACAGAGTACCGTGTTGAAGTATGTACTTGCGCAGCTTGAGCTGTTGCATATAGGGCTATCTGCAGTAGGCACACTAGGCAAGTAGCAAGCCCAAGCCTTCTAGGGCGTGTATTGTGTTTCATGTTATTCATTTTTTAGTGAGTGCTCTAAGCCTGCTATGCAGTATGTTACGCGGTTGGACTGTTGAGCAATTTGTTGATGTAGCCAGCCCGCTTCATCCACAAATTGACGGCTAAGTGGGTCGGCGGGAATGACCCCAAGGCCGGTTTCATTGCTGACTAAAATAATATTGCCCTGTGGTTGTGAGAGCACACTTAAAAGCGCATTTTTTTGCTGCGTTAGCAAACTGGTGTTGGCGTTGCACAATAGGTTTGTAAGCCACAGGGTAAGGCAGTCTACTAATATTACCGTGTTAGGTTTATCGTGCTGGGCTATTGTATCGGCTAAATAGATGGGCTGCTCTACAACTTGCCACTCTGTTGGCCGGTTTTGTTTATGGTGCTGTATTCGCGCAGCCATTTCACTATCGCCAGCCGTTGCGGTTGCAATATAAATAATATTGCTGCCGTTTGTGAGGGAGGCTGCTCGCTTTTGGGCCAGCGAACTTTTGCCCGAACGCGCGCCGCCTAGTATTAATTCACAATGGGCCATAATTCAGTTTTGAACACAGGTATGTAGATGGGCGTGCAGTATAGCCCATAGCGAATGAATTTAATGTGGTTGTGGCCAAAGTTAAGATTGGCGAAAGGCCGCCGCCAGAACAACACAAGGACAACAAAAAGCACCTGTGTCGCTGCAGCGGGTGTATGACGGTATACTTGCCGCCAATTTGGGCGCTAAGCCTATTAACCCGCCAAGCGGGCGAATGTAATGTGGTTGAAAATATGGCTAAGCCTATCCCGTTAATTATTTTTCTTGCTGCGCTGGCAGTGCTGGCCATGGTGCTGGCACTAAGCATTGGCAGTGCGCAACTTAGTTTTACGCAAACGCTTAGCGCGCTGGTTAACCCCGGTGAAAGTTTACACGGCAACATTGTGTGGCAATTGCGCTTGCCCCGCGCTAGTAGTGCATTTGTGGTGGGCGGTTTGTTGGCGGCTAGTGGTGTGCTTATGCAGGTATTGCTGCGCAACCCGCTGGCAGACCCTTATATTCTTGGGGTATCTGGCGGTGCTGCGGTATTTGCACTGTTGGCCATTATGCTTGGGGCGGGGGCGTTTTTTATTTCTGCGGGCGCTTTTTTTGGGGCTGTGCTGTCTATGCTGCTGGTGTTTGCTTTAGCCCATGGGGTGGGGGGCTGGAACACCTTGCGATTACTGCTAACGGGTGTGGTTATCGCTGCAGGCTGGGGAGCAGTCATTAGTTTTATGCTGGCTATAAGCTTAAATACCCGTGTACATGGCATGTTGTTTTGGATGATGGGAGATTTGTCCCATGCGGATATTCCGCTATGGGGGGGCGCAGTATTGGTGTTTGGTTTGTGTGTCGCCCTTATGGTTGGGCGCTCGCTCAATTTACTGGCTCGCGGTGATAAGCAGGCGCAATCTCTTGGTGTGAATGTTGGGCGCTTGCGTATTTTGCTTTACTTTTTATCTTCTCTGCTAAGTGCCACAGCGGTTACGGTCGCTGGTAGTATTGGTTTTATTGGCCTATTGGCGCCGCACCTTATTAGGTTGTGCGGCGTTGTGGATCACCGCTTCCTGTTGCTGGCATCGGTTTTGTTTGGTGGCACCTTGCTGGTATTGGCCGATACTTTGGCGCGCACATTGATTGCGCCCGAGCAGTTGCCGGTGGGGGTGGTTACCGCATTGCTAGGCGTGCCATTGTATTTGTTTATTTTAAATCGCGGCATGGCCGGTGGAGCCGAGCGATGAGTATTCAATTACAGTGGCTCGATTTGGCCGTGGGCGGTAAGCAAGTATGCCGCGGGTTAGATTTAGATTTTAGTCAGGGCAAAGTGTGGGGCGTGCTCGGTCAAAATGGCATTGGCAAAACCACGTTACTTCATACCTTGGCTGGGTTGCGTAAGCCCGATGCTGGCAATGTACTGGTAGATGGCATTGATGTGTCGCTATGGTCGCGCAAACGTTTAGCGCAAAAACTGGGTATATTACTGCAAGAAGTGAGCGATCCTTTTCCGTCCACGGTTTTAGATACCGCCCTTATTGGCCGCCACCCCTATTTGGCGCCGTGGCAATTTGAATCTAGCCACGACGAAAAAATTGCGCTCGATGCGCTTGCTCAAGTAGATTTGCTGCCGCTAGTTAAGCGTGATGTAAATACTCTTTCAGGCGGCGAGCGACAGCGCTTGGCGCTGGCTACATTGCTGGTGCAAAACCCCGACATATACGTGTTAGATGAACCGAGCAATCACCTCGATTTACACTATCAAATTGCACTGCTCGATATTATTTGTGCGCAAACACACAGTGAGCAGGGCCGCGTAATAATGACCCTGCACGATATTAATCTCGCTGTACGCTATTGCGATCATTTGATCTTTGTTATGGGCGAGGGCGAAGTGGTGGCGGGGCCTGCGGAAGAGTTACTAAACGATAAGTACCTGCACCGTCTTTTCAAGCACTGCTTAGTGGAGTTACGCAACGGCGATTATCGCGCGTTTTTACCTGGCTAAGGGGGTTTACCTGTAGATTGAACTTTGTGCCTTGCACACGCCGTTTGGTGATAAATAGCTCTATTATTTTTGCGAGAGCCTAAATAATTCACTCGCTTAGCTATCTTCGTGACGATTGTCAGCAGCGTGAACGCGCGCCGCACACTTATATTAAACACATTGGCTGGGGTTAATCGAATACCTTCCCGCGCATGGCTTTAATTTTGCCGCGTTGAGTTTTGCCATCCATTCTGCGCGTTTTAGAGGCCTTGGTAGGCTTGGTGGGTTTGCGCGCTTTTTGAAAGGTAGTGGCCTGCAGCACGAGTTCTTTTAAGCGTGCCAGTGCGTCTTCGCGGTTTTTCTCTTGGGTGCGAAATTGCTGGGCTTTAATAATTAGCACCCCTTCTTTACTTATTCGCGAGTCTTTAAGCCCTAGTAAACGCTCTTTATAAAACTCTGGCAGCGACGAAGCGCGAATATCAAAGCGCAGGTGAATAGCCGAGGAAACTTTGTTTACGTTTTGGCCGCCTGCCCCTTGTGCACGAATGGCGCTAAGCTCTATTTCATCGGCGGGAATAGTAATGTTGGAAGAGATAATAACCACGGGCTAACAACACAATATATCGGGAATGAAGCGACAGGATACATCGAAAGGCCTATAGCTTCGAGGGAAGCACAAAATATTGCGTTAAATTTGATCAATTATTGGCCATTGTGGCTGCAATCCTGTATCCTGCGCGCCCTTTAGTTGATGCAGACCCCAATATGAAATTTGCCGAACTTGGCCTTTGTCCCGCCATTCAGAAAGCCGTACTCGAACAAGGCTACGAAACCCCTACCCCAATTCAAGCGCAAGCCATTCCCCCTGTATTAGAAGGGCGCGATGTGATGGCCGCTGCGCAAACCGGTACGGGTAAGACGGCGGGGTTTACATTGCCCATTTTAGAAATACTGGCAGAAGGCATAGAAAACGGCCGTAAAGTAAAGCCGAATCAGGCACGTGCGTTAGTACTTACTCCTACGCGAGAGCTTGCAGCACAGGTAGGTGAAAACGTTGCCCTATACGGCAAGTACTTGCCTATTAAATCTACCATCGTATTTGGCGGCGTGAAAATTAACCCGCAAATGATGAAATTGCGCGGCGGTGTCGACATTTTAGTGGCCACGCCAGGCCGTTTGATGGACCTATACAATCAGCGTGCAGTGAAGTTTGATCAGCTAGAAATGCTGGTGTTGGACGAAGCCGATCGCATGCTCGATATGGGCTTTATTCACGATATTCGCAAAATTATGGCTATTTTACCGAAGAAACGTCAAAACCTGATGTTTTCGGCGACGTTCTCGCAAGATATTCGCGAATTAGCTAAAAGTATTGTGAATAACCCAGTAGAAATTACTGTGAACCCGCCCAACAGCACCGCAACCCGCGTAAAACAGTGGATTTGCCCCGTTGATAAAAAAGAAAAGCCCGCTTTGCTTACCCATTTGATTAAAACCAATAAGTGGCAGCAAGTGTTGGTGTTCTCTCGCACCAAGCATGGCGCAAATAAATTAGTTAAACAATTGGAAGGCAGTGGCCTGCGAGCAGCGGCGATTCACGGCAACAAAAGCCAAGGCGCACGCACTAAAGCGTTAGCCGAGTTTAAAAATGGCACGGTAAAAATTCTTGTAGCCACCGATATTGCCGCTCGCGGTTTGGATATTGATCAACTACCGCAAGTGGTGAACTTCGACTTACCTCAGGTTGCTGAAGATTACGTGCATCGAATTGGCCGCACAGGCCGTGCTGGCGCAGAGGGCAATGCCGTTTCGCTAGTGAGTGCCGACGAATTTCAAATGTTAAAAGAGATTGAGCGTTTAACTAAAACGTTGCTCACTCGCGAAGTTATTCAAGGCTTTGAGCCAGACCACAATTTACCTGAGTCTCGATTAGATACCCGCCCCATTCGCCCCAATAAGCCGAAACGGCCCAAGCCAGCAGGTGGTGCTTCGAACCGCAGTGGCGGTGGTAACAGTGGCGGTGGCAATAATCGCGCTAAGCCGCGTGGCGATGACAGCAAAGCGGCCAATGCCGATACCCCGTGGGCAGGCAAAGCAAAGCCGCGCAAGCCTCGCCCTGCAGGTGCTAAACCCGCTACACAAGGTAAGCCTGCCGGCGCGCGCAATGGCAATACAGGCCCAAAAGGTAAGGGTGGGCCAGCCGGTGGGGGTGCCAGACGACCAACTAATAAGCCTAGCGGTGCACAAGGGGCTGCTAGAAGTTAGCTGTCGTTTGATGGCTATCGATTGATTGCTATTGTTTGGTAAATATATTTTTTGAAAATCGTTTGTTTAATATAGCAGCATAGAAATTTGGTTCTATGCTGCTACTTCTGTATCTACTTCGCTGTATCCCCACTTCTGTTCAATATTATTTCGGTTAATCGCTAAGCTTATATAGTTGTTTAAACTCGTGCTTAAACTGTTCATTTAATTCGTCTTCTAGGGCGTTATTATCCAAATAAAAAATCGTATCTTCACGCGTTGGCAGCGCTTTTTTTGCATGTGCAAAATGGTTGTCGAACAGTAGTTGATTTTGCTGCTTATGCTCCTCGCTAAAGTAGCGCTTTAACGCGTAAGCAACAAGTTTGTCTGTGTGGGTGCTTATTTTATTTGAGCGAATATAAACAGGAATGGGGTAATAAATATATAGGTTGGGTACTACGCTGTAGGTGTTTCCGCTTTTGTTTATTTGTGCGAGTACGCCATCAATTTCTAAAATGCTTAGCGGTACATAGTCGAAGCGATTAAGTAGCAGCATTGGAAACAAATACTCGTAACTTTTAGCGTTAACTACTTCAATGCTGTGGGCTTTGTAAATTTCCGCATCTGGCCAGCCGGCGCCTTGCCCAGGTTTTAGCGCGCGAAATTCTTCGAATGACATTGAGTTGCTGAAATCGGCAAGTTTGCTGGTGGGGACTATTATTTGTCGTAACCCCAGTAACCTGTTTAGGTATGGGTAATAATAAAGGTTGCTGTTTTCTATGTTGTTGTACATCGATTCCCAGCGTGTGGCAAAGCCCAGTGGCAGCTCTCCTGTTTCGGAAAGTAGTACTGCACGTTTGGTGCTTATTTCTAAGCTAATAGGTGCTAATTCATGGGGGCCAAACTGGGGTTCCGCTAACACTAAAAGCTCTTCAAATAAGGCTATGTAATAGTTTTTAAGGTTGGGGCTCCAGCCACTTACATTTAACTTTACAACGGGGGTTGAAGGTGTGGCGGTGGTTTGTGAATGGCTATAGTTGCATAGAAGCCCGAAAAGCAGCGCTAGCCATAGTCTATTTTTAATTTTCATATTAAAGACCAATTACAGGCTGAAACATAGGGGTGCCACTAGGTGTATTTTCATGGGGAAATTATTAAGTATATTTAAGTATATTTAAGTATATGCTACATGTTGGGTTTTTGTGGCGTATGAGCTTGCTGGTTGGTTTTAAGAAATCAACAGTTTAGTGCTATAAAGCATAAAAGTGTTTGCGCTCTATTGTGGTGGTGGCGTTAAGCTTGGTAACCATTGTTGGAGCATCTTAATAAATACTTCTTCATCTAACGGTTTGGTTAGGTAATCGTCCATGCCTGGGCCATCATCGGCGGATATTATTCCTCGAATGGCAATTAGTGCCTGGCCGGGGGCAAATTCAGCGTAGCTTACACTGGGCACTTGTAAGGCTATATTGTGGTTATCGTGAATGTCTTGTTGGCGAATATTGTCGCTGGTAAGCACCGAGGTGGAAATTGATACATCTTGCGCATTTTCGGCGCGGTATTGCGCAGTTACGGTAACCGTTTCTAGCTGCGGTACTTGCTCCGCTTGGGCTTGCAGCGCTATCACTATGGCAGCAGTTAGTAGAAGGGGTGAATACTTGGGGCTCATTGGAGCAATACCTTGCTTAAAGTGTCTCCATTAAGTGTAGACAATAAAGCAAGGTATGCAGGGGGGGCTAGTTTACTGTTTGGGAGGGTTATCGCGCAGCTCTTTTACCCAGTAAATTGTGCCGCCAGTAACGGCTGCGGGCATAGCAAAAATGTTGAGAATGGGCACCACACTGCAGCCCATAACAATGCCGCCAAAACCTAGGCTGGAGTATTTCTTTTGCCACAGGCGTTGGCGTAGCTCTTTAAAGTCCAGTCGGTTGTTATCGGCTGCGTAATCGCCGTATTGAATTGCCATTGACCATGCACTCCACAATAAACCAATAAACGGTGCGATAAGGTTGATAAGTGGAATGGTGCTAAGTAGTAATACAATAAGCATAATGACAAAGCCGCGGGATAAAAAGTACCACAACTTTGAAATTTCGCGGCCTATTACACGGGGTATCATTTGCGCGAGGGGTTCACCTTCGCCTTTTTTGCCCGTAATAAGCATCTCGGTTTTTTCGGCAAGCAAGCCGTAAAAAGGCGCTGCAATAATATTGGTAATAACGTTAAAGCTGTAGCCATATACCATTAATAGTATTACGCCTAGAACAATAAGGCCAAACCAAGCCAGCGCTTTTAGCACCCACACGATGATGGAGGTAAACCACCCCATATCCACTTCGATGCTGCCAGTAATGATTTCTGCCCAGTAATTAAAGTAACCGATAAAAACAGTGGTAAGCGCAACAAATAGGATGCAGTTCACCAGCAGGGGGATCAATATGTATACGCGCAACTGCGGGTGCCACAACAGGTTGATGCCCTGTACAAAGTACTGGGCACCGGTGGTGAGCGTGTTGGGTGGGTTATCGTATATGTTGCGGTGTGGCACTAGTACTTGGCTCCAGCGCTTTTGAGTATATCGATATAATCAGCGGCTAATTTGTGCTCGCTAATAACTTGTAAAAAAGTTTGGCCAGCAGGATTTTTTGCATTTAAGTCGCGACCTTCTTCTTTAAAGAAGTTAACAAAGGTTTCGAAGTTTTCTGCTTTCATGCCGCGATAGGCTTTTTCCAGAATGTCGTAATCTTGGTTAACGTCTGGGCGAGCGGGTACATTTAAAAAGCTTCTTACACGTGCTTCGTCAAATACTTCGCCCAATACTTTTTGTTTATCTTTTTTTAGTGCCATGGTAAATCTTCTCGTTAAAAATTAGCTGTCGAGTTTGCTCAACAAAATTTGGTTTAGTTGCTGTGGGTTGGCTTGGCCTTTAGAGGCTTTCATAATTTGCCCCACAAAGAAGCCCAACATTTTTTTGCGTTTGTCTGGCTCGGCCGCGCGGTAGGCGTCTACTTGCTGCTGGTTGGCTGCCATCACATCGTCAACCATTTTTTCTAGTGCGCCACTGTCAGATACCTGCTTCAAGCCTTTGGCTTCAATCACTGTATCTGCATCCCCTTCGCCTTGCCACATGGCTTCGAATACCTGTTTGGCTATTTTGTTGGAGATGGTTTGATCTTTAATGCGTGCAATTAAGCCTGCTAGCTGCTCGGCGTTAACTGGGCTGTTTTGTATGGCGAGCTCTTCGTTGTTTAAACGTGCCGCAAGCTCACCAGCTACCCAGTTTGCACTTAACTTGGCGTCGTCACAGGCTTTGGCGCAGACTTCAAAATAGTGAGCGGTGTTGGCGTCGGAACCAAGCAGGCCCGCGTCGTAATCGGATAGGCCGTACTGCTCAATAAAGCGCGCTTTGCGTGCGTCCGGTAGCTCTGGCAATTTATCGCGCAAGCTTTGAATGTATTCGTCAGTAATTTCTACCGGTAGTAAATCTGGGCAGGGGAAATAGCGGTAGTCGTTGGCTTCTTCTTTGCTGCGCATTGGGCGGGCGGTATGGGTGTCGCCATTGTACAGGCGCGTTTCTTGGGTAATTTTACCGCCGTCTTCCAGCACTTCTATTTGACGTTGCACTTCTTGATCAATGCAGCGCTCCATAAAGCGGAAGGAGTTTAGGTTTTTGGTTTCGGTGCGCGTACCAAGCTCTTGGCCTTTTAAGCGCACAGAAATGTTCACGTCGAAGCGCATAGACCCCTGCGACATGTCGCCGTCGCCTATTCCCAGTGACGTGACAATGGCGTGCAATTTGCGCGCGAAAGCAACAGCTTCGGCTTTGTTGCTAATGTCGGGTTCGGTCACTACCTCGATGAGTGGCGTGCCTGCGCGGTTGAGGTCGATACCTGTCATATCGTGGAAATCTTCGTGCAAAGATTTGCCCGCATCTTCTTCGAGGTGCGCGTGGTGGATGCGGATACGCTTTGTGCTGCCGTCATCCAGTTCAATATCGATATAGCCCGCACCAACAATGGGTTGCTCTAACTGCGTCGTTTGGTAGCCCTTGGGTGAGTCGGGGTAAAAATAGTTTTTGCGTTCAAACACAGAGCGCTTGCCAATTTCTGCGTTAACCGCCAAGCCAAACATAATGGCGTATTCAAATGCTTTGGCGTTGGGGGAGGGCAAGGTGCCCGGCATGGCTAGGTCAATGGCGCAGGCCTGTGTATTTGGCTCGGCACCAAAAGCGGTGCTGGCGCCAGAAAAGATTTTTGTTTTGGTGGCGAGCTGAACGTGTACTTCAAGCCCGATAACGGTTTCCCATTCCATGTTTTTGTACCTTATTTAATCGCTGCGGGGGCTTGAGTGTGAAAGTCAGTTTCGGTTTGAAACTTGTGCGCAATGTTCAATAATTTCGCTTCCGCAAAGTAATTGCCAATTAGCTGCAAGCCAACCGGTTTGCCGTCCACTTGCCCACAGGGAATTGACATGCCTGGCAGGCCTGCCAAGTTGGTGGCAATGGTGTAAATATCTTCTAAATACATGGCGACAGGGTCGCTGCCCTTAGAGCCAAACTCAAACGCTGGCGATGGCGAGGTGGGGCCTAGTATTACGTCTACTTGGCTAAACACATCGACGAAATCTTGTTTAATTAAGCGGCGAACCTGCTGCGCTTTGCGGTAGTAAGCATCGTAAAAGCCTGCAGAAAGGGCATAGGTGCCAACCAAAATACGGCGTTTAACCTCTTCGCCAAAGCCTTCCCCGCGCGAGCGACGGTATAGGTCTTCTAAATCTTTCGGGTTGTCGCAGCGGTGGCCGTAGCGCACGCCATCAAAACGTGAAAGGTTGGCGGAGCATTCTGCCGGTGCAATTACATAGTAAGCCGGTACGGCTAAGTGGGTGTGCGGCAGGGACACTTCCTGCACGGTTGCGCCCATTGCTTCGTAGGTTTTAATTGCAGCTTGCACTGCTTCTGCGGTACCGGGGTTTAGTCCTTCGCCAAAATATTCTTTGGGAATACCTATTTTTAAACCCGCGAGTGGTGCGTTTAGGTTGACGCTGTAGTCGTCTATGGGGTGATCGACACAGGTGGAGTCTTTGCGGTCGTAACTGGCCATAGATTGCAACATAAGGGCTGCATCTTCGGCGGTGCGCGTCATTGTGCCGGCTTGGTCGAGGCTAGATGCGAAAGCAATCATGCCCCAGCGCGATACGCGACCATAGGTAGGCTTAATGCCGGTAATACCGCACAGGGCTGCTGGCTGACGGATAGAGCCGCCGGTGTCGGTTGCGGTGGCGCCGGGCACAAGGCGCGCGGCCACAGCTGCAGCGGAACCACCGGAAGAACCACCCGGTACGCAGTTGGTATCCCAAGGGTTTTTAACTGGCCCGTAGTAACTGGTTTCGTTGGAAGAGCCCATAGCGAACTCATCCATGTTGGTTTTACCTAAAATCACAACGCCATCTTGGCTGTAGTTGGTAACTACGGTCGCGTCGTAGGGCGGTACAAAGTTATCTAGCATTTTAGAGCCGCAGCTTGTGCGTACGCCGTTAGTGCAAAAAATATCTTTGTGGGCAAGGGGCACGCCGCAAAGCGCGGGTGCATCGCCGGCGGCTAGGCGCGCGTCGGCGGCCGTTGCTTGAGCTAGGGCCTGCTCTTCGGTGAGAGTAATAAAGCTGTTGTATTCGGTATCCAGCGTTTTAATGCGGTTTAAAAAGTGCTGGGTAATTTCGACGCTGGAAAACGACTTGTTTTTCAGCCCCTGAATAATCTCGGCAATGGTTAAGTTGTGCATTGCTTGGTCCTGCATAGTTTAGCTGGCGCGCGGAGTAGTACGCTCGCTTTGGTTAAGGTGGCCAGGTGGCGGCTTAGTAAAATAGGGGTGCGATGGCAACGTTAGGCTATTCTATTACCTTGGGCACTAAATAAAGGCCGTTTTCTGTTGCTGGTGCAATAGCTTGGAACTCTTCGCGTACGTTGGGTTCTGTAACTTCATCTGCACGCAAAATTTGAACGGCATCTAAGGGGTGTGCCATGGGCGCCACACCGTTGGTGTCGGCAGCTTGAAGCTGGTCTACCAGTGCTAATACTTCGGTAATACTGTTGGCAACTTCGCCAAGTGTTTCGTCGTTTATTTCTAGCCTGGCGAGCTTGGCCAGTTTTTCAATGTCTGAAGGCTGCACAGATTGCTCCGTTCACAAATGGGATCAAATTATATAAGGCTGCGTAACTTACCATATTTACGCCTTGCTCAAAATCCCTAGCGTTGATAGAGTTCCCCAATTTACGCGGGTTCTGCCCGTTTTTTACGTACCGAATAGAGTAAAATGCTTCACTTGCTAAAAGTGTGAGCGTTAACGGGTTAAAAAATAATATGTTTAAACGTCTGCGTGGAGTTTTTTCCAACGACTTATCCATCGATTTAGGAACAGCGAATACGCTGATTTATGTGCGCGATCGCGGCATTGTGTTAGATGAGCCATCGGTAGTTGCCATCCGCAATCACAACGGTCAAAAATCTGTAGAAGCCGTAGGTATGGCTGCCAAGCGCATGTTGGGTAGAACCCCTGGCAATATTACTGCCATTCGCCCGTTAAAAGACGGCGTTATTGCCGACTTCCAGGTTACTGAAAAAATGTTGCAGCACTTTATCCGTAAAGTGCATGAAAATAGTTGGTTTCAGCCAAGTCCGCGAGTACTTATCTGTGTGCCTTGCTTATCTACCGAGGTAGAAAAGCGCGCAATCCGCGAATCGGCCCTAGGCGCTGGTGCTCGAGAGGTTCGCTTAATTGAAGAGCCCATGGCTGCTGCAATTGGCGCAGGTTTAAGTGTTGATGAAGCCACCGGTTCTATGGTGGTGGATATAGGTGGTGGCACCACCGAAATTGCCATTATTTCTTTAAATGGCGTGGTGTTATCGGATTCTGTACGCATAGGTGGCGACCGCTTCGACGAGGCGATTGTTAACTATGTGCGCCGCAAGTACGGCAGCGTTATTGGTGATGCTACCGCAGAGCGTATTAAGCAAGAAATTGGCTGCGCCTATGCTGGCAGCGAAGTGTTGGAAATTGACGTGCGAGGTCGCAACTTGGCCGAGGGTGTGCCCAGAAGCTTCACTCTTAACAGCGACGAAGTACTCGAAGCCTTGCAAGAGCCGCTTTCTGGCATAGTGCAGGCTATAAAGAGCACATTGGAGTTATCCCCGCCAGAATTGGCTTCTGATATTGCTGAAAGCGGTATTGTGCTAACGGGTGGCGGCGCGTTACTGCGTGACTTAGACCGTTTGTTATCTGAAGAAACCGGCTTGCCGGTGGTTGTGGCCGAAGACCCGTTAACCTGTGTGGCTCGCGGCGGTGGTCGCGCTTTGGAGTTAATGGATCAGCGCAGTATCGATTTGGTTTACTAAAGCACTTACTGGGTTTTGTTAGAAAGGGCGCTGTGGCGCCCTTTTGGCTTTATATAAAAACAAATTATTTCTCTAAAACTATTATTCTAAAATAACGACATTGAACAAGGTTTAGCGGGAGGCATTGCCATTAAACCGCTTTTTAGCAAAGGCCCATCGCCCATAGCGCGTTTACTCGTGCTGTCGGTGTTGTCATTAACGGTGGCGGGTATTTTTATCTACACCGATTGGTTTGCGTCCCTCAAAAATCAGGCGACGGACGTCGCTGCGCCTTTTTATTGGGTATCTGATATCCCTGCCAAAGTAGAAGATTGGGCCGATAACCGCGTTATGTCGCGCTCGCGACTACAGCAAGAAAACGAATCCCTGCGCACCGAACTGCTTATTCACAAGCGCAAATTACAGCAAATGGCATCGCTTGCGGCCGAAAACGTACGCCTGCGACAATTGCTTAATTCTGCGGAGATGATCGAAGATAGGGTTATTATCGCCGAACTTATTGGCGTAAGCCCCGACCCACTGGTACACAAGGTAATTGTTAACCGCGGCAGTAATCACGGCGTGTATATCGGCCAACCCCTGCTCGATGCCAATGGCTTAATGGGCCAAGTGGTGCAGGTGGGGGCGCTAAGTAGCCAAGTGCTACTTATTACAGATACAACCCATGCCTTGCCAGTACAAATCAATCGCACAGGTGTTCGCTTAATTGCAGAAGGGCTGGGCCGGCTGGATGAACTCGCATTGCGCTACGTGCCAAACACCACCGATATAGAGGTGGGTGACCTGTTGGTAAGTTCCGGTTTGGGGCAGCGCTTCCCCGCCGGTTACCCGGTAGCTGAAGTGGTAGAGGTGCAGCGCGACCCGGGCAAGGCATTTGCCTCGGTGATGGCCAAGCCAAAAGCGGAGCTAAACCGCAGCCGCCATGTGCTATTGGTGTTTGATATGCCCCCCTCGGAAGGCCTGTAGGTGTGAGCATGCCCAATCTCGGCCTGTCCTTTTATATTTTCTTCTGTGTATCTGCATTCTTTGCACTAGTTCTATCTATTTATCCTATCCCTCACGCTTATGCGGCATTGCGGCCAGAGCTTTTTTGCCTGTTGGTAGTGTACTGGGTTATTAACTATCCGCAGTATTTTGGCGTAACCACAGCTTGGTTAATGGGCCTGTTTTTAGATGTTGTGCACAGCACTGTTTGGGGCGCACACGCTCTGGGCTTGGCTGCTGTGGCTTATATTTGTTTGTCATCTTACCAGCGCATTCGCAGCTACTCGCTGTGGCAGCAAACGCTGTGGGTGTTTGTATTTGTGGGCATTCATCAGGTTATTGTGAATTGGATGCTGGGTTTAAGTGGTTACCATAAGCCCACTCATATTATTTTGGTGACCACGGCAGTAAGTGCACTTAGCTGGCCGGTTATGGTGCTGTTGTTTAGGCGCCTGCGTCGCCGCTATAGATTGCTATAGGGTTCGAGTTTTGACTACCTCATCTCACCACAATAAGGGCGATAACAGCGCCGATCTCTACCTCGCATCGCAATCCCCTAGGCGCCGTGAACTGTTAGCGCAAATTGGCGTCAAAGTAGCTGTGTTGTCGGTTGATGTTGCCGAACAGCGCGAGGTGGGTGAATCCCCTGCGCAATATGTGCAGCGCCTAGCGTATGATAAGGCAATGGCCGGCGCTAAGCTGGCTGCGACGCAACCGCGAAGCCTACCGTGTTTGGGTTCAGACACGATTGTAGTGATTGAAAACCGCGTACTAGAAAAGCCGCGAGATGAGGAAGATGGCGTAGCCATGCTGCTGGCACTGTCGGGCCAAACCCACCAAGTGATGACCGCGGTTGCGGTGGCAACAGAAGCAAAACAGCTAATGCGGTTAAGCGTCACTGACGTTACTTTTCGCGAAATAAGCCGTGCAGAAGCCATTGAATACTGGCGCACAGGTGAGCCGGCAGATAAAGCCGGTGGCTATGGAATACAAGGTTTGGGCGCGGTTTTCGTGCGCGAACTAAAGGGCAGTTACACCGCCGTGGTGGGCTTGCCGTTATTTGAAACTAAAACCCTTTTGGATGCTTTTGAGGTTCCCGTTTGGCAGAACCTCGCACCCTAAAGGCGGAAAGCGCGCAATACGGTGCGCTTTTGGCATTTGAAGAGATCCTATGACCGACGAAATATTGGTTAACTGCGGCCCCACCGAAACGCGGGTTGCACTGGTAGAAAACGGCGTATTACAGGAAGTCTACTTAGAGCGCACTCGCGCCAAAGGCTTTGTTGGCAATATCTATAAAGGCAAAGTGGTGCGCGTGCTGCCCGGTATGCAAGCGGCGTTTGTGGATATTGGCCAAGAGCGCGCTGGGTTTATCCACGTGTCGGATATCGAAACTCTCCCCGAGGGAGCAGAAAGTCGACCGCGCTCCGATATTGATATTCGCGAAGTGGTTCGCGAGGGCCAAGAGCTATTGGTGCAAGTAACCAAAGATCCAATCGGCACCAAAGGGGCTCGCCTTACTACTCAGCTCTCTGTTTCGGCCCGCTACTTGGTTTACATGCCCAACACGCCTCATATTGGTATATCAAACCGTATTGAAGATGCCGAGGAGCGCGAGCGTTTGCGCACCATTGTAGAAAAGTTAGCGGCAGAGCACGCAGAAGAATTCCCTGATGGCGGCTTTATTATTCGCACCGTGGCCGAGGGCGCAACCGAAGAAGAAATGCGCGCGGATATCCCTTTTGTTTATCACCTGTGGCACGACCTTGCCGACAGCGTAAAAAAAGCCAAGGCGCCTTCAATTATTTACGAAGACCTGCCCTTGTTTATGCGCACCATTCGCGACTTTATGCGCAGCAATATCGAAAAAGTGCGCATAGACTCGCGCGAATCCTACGCGCGAATGGATAAATTTGCCAAACACTATGCCCCCGAAATTGGTGGCCGTTTGGAGCATTACCCAGGCGAGCGCCCGCTATTTGATTTGTACGGTGTGGAAGAGGAAATTCAGCGCGCGCTAGATAAAAAAGTGGTGTTAAAGTCGGGCGGCTATTTAGTGGTTGAGCAAACCGAAGCCATGTCGACGATAGATGTGAACACCGGTGCATTTGTTGGTAGCCGCAACTTAGAAGAAACTATTTTCAAAACAAACCTAGAAGCTGCCGCAGCCATTGCCAGACAACTAAGGCTGCGCAATTTGGGCGGTATTATTATTCTCGACTTTATCGATATGCTCGATAAAGAGCACCAGCGACAAGTGCTGCGCACGTTAGAAAAGTGCCTAGAAAAAGATCGCGCTAAAACCAGTATTACCGGCGTGTCTGAACTGGGCTTAGTCGAGATGACGCGCAAGCGCACACGCGAATCGCTGGGGCAGGCCATGTGTGAATCCTGCCCTGTATGTCGCGGTAGAGGTATTTTGAAATCCCCCGAGACCGTTTGTTACGAGATCTTCCGCGAAATATTGCGCGATGCGCGCGCATACGAAAACGAAAAGTTTATGGTGCTTGCCTCGCAGGTTGTTATTGACCTGCTGCTCGATGAAGAATCGGCCAACGTGGCGGATTTAGAAAGCTTTATTGGTCGTACCATCGAATTTAGAGTAGAGACGGTATACAACCAAGAGCAATACGACATAGTGTTGGTGTAGCGCGTTAGCGCGCCATAAAAAACACACAAGAAAGTTCATTTAAAGTATGTTTGAACACAACCTTTATTTGAATATGGTTAGATAAAGCAAAACGCCCACGTAAAAGGCTGTAAAGCGTGAATACCCCAGAAATACAAGAGAGACGATCGCCCAAGCGCTTAAAGCAAGACTTTATGCGCATGGTTGTGCGTCGTTTTTGGGGCACGTTGTTTACCATTATTATTGCCGTGGCTGTATGTGTGCAGCTAGGCCGCGAAGCTTTTCCTCTACTTAATGATTACCGCACAGAAATAAGCCGCCAGCTAAGTGGCACGCTGGGTGTCGATATAAAAATTGGCGAAGTGGCGGCCAGCTGGAAAGGGTTAACTCCCAAGCTCAACCTTATTGATGTAACGGTAAGTAACAAAGACACCGCAGTCTTTAAAATCAAACGCGCGAGTGCCGAGCTAAGCCTTTTAGATTCGATTGCCGATTGGCGCTTTTCATGGCGACGAATTGCATTTGATCAATTTGAAACAACATTAACGCAAGACGAAGCTGGCCATTGGGGTGTTGCTGGCATCGCTTCTAAACCTTCGGCATCTGGGGAGCCTGGTTTTAATATAGACGATCCATTAGATGTCTTTCTTTTTGGTCGTCGCATTGATATTACCGACGTAAAAATAAACCTAGAGTTTCGCACTGGTCACAATACCCAATTAGTTGTACCAAAAGTAAGCTTAGAAAATGATCGCGATTTTCATAGGCTATTAGCCGAGCTTAATGTTGATGACGAAGCAGAAGCCTTTAGTTTAGTGGTAGAAGGTATTGGCGACCCGCGCAACAAAGAAACCTTTCATGCAAAAGGCTATATTGCGCTTAATCAATTTCCTATGGAAAAGGTATTGGCGGCCGTAGGAGCTGATTTTTGGCAAAGTGATGAAGAGCTGGCGTGGAAAGAGGGGCATCGATTAGATTTATCCGCTTGGTTCGAAGGCAATACAGAAAAGGGAATTAGTTTTAAGGGCATGCTTATTTCGGATGGCTTGCCTGTTAAATTGCCAGAAGATGTGCAATTACCGCAGTTGGTGCAATCGCGGGTAACCGGTAAGTGGCATGGGCAAGAGGGGTGGGAATTTGTTCTACAAAATTTGGGTATCCTTTGGGAACACCAGCAAGCACCCGAGCTAGCAGTTAAAATCTACGGCAATCGCGCCGGCGAAGTTGGGTTTTTAGTTGATGAAATAAACGTAGCCGATTGGATGCAAACCGCGCAAGGCATGGGTTTGTATCGCGGTAAGGTTGGCGAAGTTTTATCGGCGTTAAACCCGCGCGGCACGTTAAAAAATGTAGATGTACGCCTGCGCAGTAAAGAGCAGGGCTATTTTCAGTTAAATGCAATAGCAGAAGATGCCGCAGTCGATATTTACCAAGGCGTACCGAATTTAGAGCATGTAAACGGATTTGTAAGTGCCGACGCCTTCGGTGGTTTCGTAAATGTTGATAGCCGCGACGGCTTTGTACTTAATTTGCCCCGCGTATACGAAAAGCCCATCCTTTTCGATTCCGCGCACGGTCAGGTTGCTTGGAATATCGATGTAGAAAACAAACTCACTTATATCAACTCTGGTTTACTCGAAGTTAAAGCAAAAAGCCCCGAGGGAGATCAAACAGAAACCGCGCGCGGCTACCTGTTCCTCAAGCTACCTTTTACAAAAGATTTAGGCGAAGCAGAAATGGTGCTCTCGCTGGGGTTAAATGCATCGAATGCATCAAGCCATAGGCGCTATGTGCCCAAAGTGGTGCCGCAGGCGTTGTACCGTTGGTTAGATAAAAGTATTCAAGGCGGAGACATTAAGAATGTAGGCTTTCTTTACTCTGGGTCGGTAATGAAAGATCCCGAAGTGCGGCCTACTATTCAAGTTTTTGGCGATGTAGAAAATGCCACGCTTAAATTCGACCCTGAGTGGCCTGCCTTAGAGAAAATTAATGCACACCTATTTGTCGATAACGCCGATTTAACCGTACAGGTAACCCAGGCAGAAATGCAGGGCAATCACATTAGCGGCGCGGTAATTGATTTAGTTAAAGCTAAGGACGGAAAGGGCCATGGCTTGCGGATAGTGGGAGCCATAACAGGCAATGCCGCTGCGGCTATGAAGCTGCTAAACGACAGTCCGATTCGTGCGGCTATTGGCACTGCTTTTGATCAGTGGCAAGTAGATGGCGATGTATCTGCGGCAATTAGTTTATTGGTGCCTATAAATAAAGAATTTGGCGCAGGCTCGCATAAAGTGAGTGTAGGGTTTGAAAATGCCGATATAGTAATGCCCGATTTGAACCTGCGAGTGCTCGATATATCTGGTGCCCTCGGGTACGAATCTGGGCGAGGCGTATTTAGTGACGGATTAGCCGGCAAGGTGTGGGGCAATAAAGTTAATGCCACCATAAAGAGTGTGGCTAAGGGCGAGAGAGCGGGCACCCATATTAAGTTCGACGGCAAAGTGAATAGCGCAGATATTCTAAAGTGGACTAGCCGACCCGAATTGCATTTTGTTGAGGGTATCTCGCCTGTTTCGGGTTCATTCTATATTCCTTCCAAAAATACTCAGCAATACTCGCTTGAAGTTGCCGTAGCGACAGCGCTAAAAGGTACTGCCATAACCTTACCTAAACCTCTTGGCAAACAAAAAGCTGAAGAGAAAAAGTTAGCTATAAATATAAAAATATTCCCAGATAGGCAAGAGTATAAATTTGACTTTGAAGAGTGGGTTGCTTTTGATTTTACTCGTAACAATACTGGCCTAGAGGGTATGAGGCTTTCGTTTGCTGAGCCGCGCAAACCAATATCGGCCGGCTTCTTCGATGTGAGCGGCAAGGTTAATGAGTTTGATTTAGAAGCGTGGAATGAGGCTAAGAACGATTATTTTAATTATCTTTCGCAAGTAGACGTTGCTGAAGGTAATTCGCACAGTAGCGCAGAGAGCTTTATGCCTGTGCGCATGGATTTAGCGGTAGATACTTGTACCTTGGGTGGCTTAGATATCACTGACCTGCGTGTTACAGGGCTTGGTTCATCGGATAAATGGCGCTTGCATTTAGATAGTGATTTTTTGCGCGGCCAGGTAACAGTATTTAACAGCGATAAGCCGGTAACTATGGATTTAGATTACTTGCACTTCCCTGTGTTAGAAGATGTTGCCGAGCAAGGCGCTGAGCCTGAGTCCGAGCTAAACACCGAAGAGCAGGCGTCGCGTGAAAGTGTGCTCGCCGATATAGATTTATCGCGCGCAATTGCTATTGATTTTGTTACCCGTGATTTTGCCTTGGGTGATGCAAGTTACGGTGCGTGGCAATTTGAATTGCGACCTGTAGAGCACGGCATTGAATTAAATAATATTCGCGCTGATGTGCGCGGTATGTCGCTGGTAAGTTTGGCGCAAAAAGTTGACGATGTGCAAACACTGGTTTCCGCTAACAATGTGAACACAGCTGGCAACCAAGCTGTAGGCGAAGCAGAGCCTACAAGGGAAGGTGCGCGTTTTATTTGGTTGCAAAATGCGCAGGGGCAGCAAAGCTTTTTCGATGGGCAGATTCGCGCGAACAATATTGCCGATGTGTTGGCTGCCTGGGGGCAAGAGAAAATGTTTAATAGCGAATCGGTTGTGCTTAACCTTCGCACCCAGTGGGATGGTGCCCCCGATCAGGTTACGCTAGGTAGCGTACAAGGGTTAATTTCTTTTGATATGCGCAACGGCAATTTTATTCGCGGTGCGGAAGCAGGGGAAAACCCCCTGTTAAGATTATTGGCGCTTTTTAATTTTGATACCATAGCGCGTCGGTTACAGCTAGACTTTTCCGACTTGGCCAAGCAGGGTTTTGCCTACGACCGTGTGTACGGCGAGCTAGACTTTGCCAATGGCGAAATTGTTTTAGAAACGCCTCTCGTGGTTGAGTCTACATCGTCGAAAGTACAGTGGGCGGGTACCATTAATATGCTCGATGAAACTCTCGATACAGAAATGGTAGTAACCTTACCAGTAGCAGGTAATTTAGCGGTTGCTACGGCTTTTGTGATGGGCTTGCCAGCTGGCTTAGGTGTGTATGTAGTGGGCAAACTATTTAAGAAGCAAGTTGATAAGGTGTCTAGTATTAACTACGGCGTAACCGGCGATTGGGAAGATCCAAAAATTAAAGTGCGACGTATATTTAACGATTCGGCTGCAAAAAATAAAGGCCAAAGTGTTAAAAAAGAGGCTGCGTCGGAGTCGACTAACTGACGCATCAACATTAATTAAAAGCTAGTCTGCTAGAGTAAGCGAACAGAAAAAGAGCAAACCCGCAGAAAAAGAGCAGGCCAGAAGAAAAAGTGCAAGCCAAGTAATAAAGTAAGCCACTGAATTAAATATTTTCTATTTACGAAAGGTGCCTAAAGAGTGAAAGCAATGCGAGTAGCCGTTATTCAAATGGTGAGCGGTGAGCAAACCGCCGATAATCTTCAGCAGGCGCAAGCGCTGGTTAAAAGTGCGAAAGAGCAGGGCGCGCAGCTGGCCGTGTTGCCTGAAAATTTTCTTACTTATGGGCAGTCTGCCCCCGATCTCGAAAGTATCCGCAATACGTATCTGCCAGCTCTTGCCGATTTGGCAGCAAGTAATAGTATTGCGCTGGTGGCAGGTACGCTGCCTTTTCGCGAAGCGCTGGGCAGCAAACCCTACGCCAGCAGTTTCGTGTTTAACAGTTTGGGTGAGCAGCTTTTTCGCTACGATAAAATCCATTTGTTTGATGCAAATGTGGCAGATGCAACAGGCAGTTATCGCGAGTCGGATCATTTTGCCAAAGGTTCGCAGCTGGGGCTGGTAGATGCTTGCGACACTCGTTTAGGTTTGTCGGTATGTTACGACCTGCGCTTTCCTGAGTACTATCGCTTGTTGGCTCAGCAGGGTGCAAAAGTGGTGTGCGTGCCCAGTGCATTTACCGAGGTGACCGGCGCCGCCCACTGGGAGGTTCTGCTGCGTGCACGTGCAATTGAAAACCAGTGTTTTATTTTGGCGGCAAATCAGGGCGGCGTTCATCCGTGTGGTCGATCCACTTGGGGGCACTCGATGATAGTGAACCCTTGGGGGGAAGTTATGTCGAAGTTAACAAGCGGCCCCGGTTGTTTAGTGCAAGATTTAGATCTTGCCAGCATTGATAGCCTACAGGTAAATATGCCGGTTTTGTCTCACCGAGTTTTTTAGAGGTTTTTCACATGGCTAAATCGATTGGCACACTGCTAGCAGTAAGTAGCGTGGTGGCGATAGCAGCAGTGTTTAGTCAGGTAGGGCTGGTTTCGCAGACGATAGCAGACGAAATTAATGCCGAACCAGATATGAGCATGACTGTTGCACAGGCGCAACAGTTGGTGGCGCGCGGCGAAAATCTTACTTCCATTCCCAAGCATATATGGCGCCAGCTGTTAACCAAGCACGAATACAATATTATGTGGGAGAAAGGCACCGAGCGTGCTTTTACTGGCGATTTACTCGAGGTGCAACAGCCAGGTGTTTTTGTAACCGCCGGCTGTAAATTACCTGTATTTAAAACCGAACATAAATTTAAATCGGGCACCGGCTGGCCGAGCTTTTGGGATGTGGTAGATAAAAACAATATAATTTTAAAAGATGATAGCAGCTGGGGAATGCGGCGGATAGAAGTGTTATCTGCTTGCGGCGAGCACTTAGGGCACGTATTTGACGACGGCCCAGAGCCAACCGGTTTGCGCTATTGTATTAACTCTGCAGCACTAGATTTTATTGCTGCCGACACCGCAGAGCCAGAAGAGTAGCTAATAAAAGCGGGTATTGCCCGCTCAGCCTGATGACAAACCTGACTCAAGTAATTCAGCGAGTAAATTCTTAGGGGGGAAGATCAAAAATGCTCAATTCATGGACGAATTGAGCAAGTTATAGGGACATATTCATACGTTTTTTGAGCTTTCGCCCTAAGAATTTGCGGATTTAGAAGGGTTAAGCTCTTCGCAAAAATAATAGTGGGGTTTATCAATAAACTGAGAGGGCATTGCCCGCCCTCAATGTCTAAATAATTATTCCGCCGCGTGCGCAGCGATAGTATCGCGTAAAAACTTAAACAGCTTGCGTGTGTGTGCAGGTGGCTTGTTATTACCTTGTTCTGCTCGAGCATTGCGCAGTAATTGCCTAAATTGTTGACGATCACACTGAGGGTAATCGTTAATAAATTGCTGCATTTTACTGTCGTCGCCCTTAATAAGCTCATCGCGCCAGCGCTCTACAGTGTGGTGTTGCTGTGCTACGCGGTGCTGCGCTTCTTTAATTTCGTCTAACCGAGCGATAATTTGTTCGTGCTCGGCATCGCGCATTAGCTTGCCAATAAATTGCCTGTGGCGTTTCGAGGCGCTATTGGACGTGATTTTTGGCGATTCCAAAATGGCATCTTTTAACGCTTCACCCAAAGGAAAAGTATCTAATTGCGCGCGCGAGAGCTTAGTTAACTCTTCACCCAAGGCTTGCAGAGCGTGCATCTCTTTTTTAACGCGGGTTTTACTTTTTACATATTCCTCGTCGGAATCGTAATAGTCGTCATGTTCTATATCGTCTTGCATAGTGTTTATTCTTAAGCGTAAAAGAAAGTTGCTAAGCCGAGGAATACTAGGTACCCCACTACATCGGTCACGGTGGTTAATGTAACACCGCCGGCTAAGGCAGGATCAATTTTTAACGATTTTAGTATATTGGGTAGCAGGGCGCCGGCCAGTGCGGCAACCAGTAAATTAATCACCAGCGCTACCGCAAGAAGTACGGCCAGTAGTGGGTCGCCAAACCAATAGGCGGCAACAAGACCCATAATACCTGCCCACAGGCAACCGTTTACTAAGCCTACACGCACTTCGCGCGATAGCAACCAGCGCATGTTGGTTGGGCCAAGGTGCCCTGTTGCCATACCGCGAATAACCACGGTAAGCGTTTGCGAGCCGGCTACCCCGCCCATACTGGCTACTACCGTCATTAAGACGGCGAGTGCCACTACTTTGTCGATGGTGCCCTGAAACACGTTAATAACTGCCGAGGCGAGTATCGCCGTTAGCAGGTTTATACCCAGCCAAATTGCTCGTCGTGGTATGGTGCGAAATACCGGCGCAAAAGTATCTTCTTCTTCATCCAAACCGGCGAGGCTCATTAGCGAGTGGTCGGCGCCTTCGCGAATAACGTCTACCACGTCATCAATGGTGATTCGGCCAATAAGCTTACCTTGGTCGTCCACCACAGGGGCCGAAATCCAGTCGTGCTGTTCAAACAGTTTCGCCACATCGGTATCGTGCATATCGGCCGGTATAGCATTTATATCCGATTCCATTACTTCGCGCACGGTGGTGTTGGGGTCGCTAGTGAGTAGCTTACTGAGCGGCAACAAGCCCAAAAAGTCATCTTTACGGTTTACAACAATTAGGCTGTCGGTCGATGGTGGCAGGTCTGTGTGTCTGCGCAAATAGCGCAGTACTACATCGAGGGTGAAGCGCGGCCGCACGGTAATGGTATCGGTGTTGGCCAAACCGCCGGCGGTATCTTTGCCATAGGGCAGGATGGATTCAACGCGGTGGCGATCTTGCTCGCTCATCGCAGCGAGTACTTCCTGCATGATAGTTTCAGGCAGGTGCTGCAGAATATCTACAACGTCATCCGCTTCGAGGCCTTCGGTTAGCTCGGCAACGGCTTCGGCATCCATACCGCGTAAAAACTGCTCGCGAATATCGGAGGGCAGTTCTTCTACAACTTCACCGGTAACTTCTTTGTCGACTAAATCCCACAGCACTTTACGTGAGTGTGGTGGCGAAGAGGCGATAATGCGAGCTATCTCAACCGGTTTTAAGGCATTAAGTAGCTGACGCACCTGCCGAAAGGTACCGCTTTCTAATAGACTTTGAACCTTGCTTAAGCGTGCTTGCATTTGGTTCTTTAAGTCTTCGGATGCCGATTGCTGCATATTTTCTTGTCTCTTTTCCCCGGCCGCGTCAGCACGCAGGGGGACATACTACTTGTAGGTGTTGGTGGTTCTTGCGCAAGCGCTCCGCTCGCTAATAGCGGCGGTACTTGCGATATCGGCGCGGGTAGAGCGGTGAGTGTTATTCCGGCTCGTCGAAGCGGTTGTTAATTAACTCTAGAAGGGCATCCATTGCTTCTTCTTCGTCTGAGCCTTCAGTTGTGATAGCTATTTGGCTACCAATTCCCGCGGCCAGAAGCATCAGCGACATAATACTTTTGCCATCGATACTTTTCTCGCCTAGTTTAACCGTTATTTTGCATTGAAAACGAGTGGCTAAATTGGCGAACTTGGATGCGGCCCGTGCGTGCAGGCCTAACTTGTTAATGATTTCTGTTTCGCGATACTGCATAGGGTCTTAAGCGCCTGGTTTTTGTTCTAGTTGGCGGTGCCGTGTTTGTACATTAGCATAACCTTTCTTTAGCTCAGCCGCTAATCGTTCAGCTAAATATACCGACCGGTGCATGCCACCGGTGCAGCCAATGGCAACAGTTAGGTAACTGCGGTTATTGGCCTGAAACGACGGTGCCCACTTTTGAACGAATGCGCAAATATCATCAAACATGTCATCCACTTCCTGTTGTGAATTCAGAAACTCGATAACCCCCGCCTCTAAACCTGATTGAGAGCGCAATTCGGGGCTCCAGTAGGGGTTGGGTAAGCAGCGCACATCGAAAATAAAGTCGGCATCAACCGGCACGCCGTATTTAAAGCCAAACGACTTGAACATAATGGCCATGCCTTTGCTTTCTTCCCCTACCACCAAGCGCTTAATGGTGCTGCGCAATTCGTGCAAGGACATATGGCTAGTATCAACGGTAATGTCTGCAGCCGCCGCCACCGGTTCTAAAATTACTTTTTCTTTTGCAATGGCTTCGTTTAGACCAGTGTTTTGGTCTGAAAGGGGGTGCTTGCGTCGAGTTTCGCTGAAGCGTTTAAGTAGCACTTCGCGCGAGGTATCTAAGTACACAACCAGGCACTCCGCATTGGCGGGCAAGTTGTCTTTAATAAGAGATTCGATTTGGCTTAAATCGCTGTTTAGGTTGCGCGCATCTATGCCAATTGCAAATTTGTGTTTACTGGCATGGGGTGCATCACCAATTTGCTCTATTAGCGCGGGTAGAAGTTTTACGGGTAAGTTGTCAATACAGGTAAAGCCTTCATCCTCGAGCAAGTGCAGCGCGGAGGTTTTGCCTGAACCGGATCGTCCACTGATAACTAACAATCGCATAGCTGTGACCTTTGTATCCCAGTGTGTGAGTGGAGTATTGACGAATACCTTTACATTTACACTACCAATAAAGGGTAGCAGTAAATTTGTGTAAGGAGAGTCAAAACGGTGCGTTTGCGCAGCGTATATACCGTGAGTATAGATGGTTTATCTTAGCAGGCCGACACAGCCGCGTTAAACAATTGCGCGTCGGAAGTGGCGTTGCGTAAACCCTTAACAAATTCTGGTTTTTGCAGTTTCTCTGCAAGGCTAGCCAAGGTGGCTAAGTGTTCGCTGTTGGCGTCTTCTGGTACTACCATTGCGAATATTACATCTACCGGTTTGTTGTCGATCGAATCAAAGTCGACGGGTTCTTCAAGGGTGATGCAAGCGCAAAAAGTTTCGCCGCCAGTTGCAAAGCGGCAGTGGGGGATAGCTATACCATCGCCTATGCCGGTAGAGCCTAAGCGCTCTCGCCCAATGAGGCTTTGGAACAGGCTGTCTTCGCTCAAGTCTTCTACAGAGTGAGAGAAAATTTGTGCAAGCTGTTCGAGCACACGTTTTTTGCTGCCACCAACTATTTTCGAGCGGGTGCAATCTAAGGTTAGGATAGTTTCAACTAGCATACTTCTGTCTAGAATCGTTGGGGCAAGTAGGTCACTCAGTGCTTGCGCACCGGGCCTGGCCAGGCTTTTGTTTGCAGATTTAAGGCGACTAGGTCGCTCGGCGCGAATTGTAACAGCATTCCCCCTGCCACGTGCAGTGTAAAGGGCGGAGGAATGCTAAAAAAACACTTAAACCAAGCGTTTTCTTTCGTTTGATGGTGGGATATTAAGGGACTCGCGATATTTGGCTATGGTGCGGCGCGCTACCTTAATACCTTGCTCGGCTAAGATGTCGGTTATTTTGGAGTCGCTAAGCGGTTTGCGTGCATTTTCTGCGGCTACCAGCTTTTTGATTATTGCGCGAATGGCAGTGGAAGAGCACTCACCGCCGGAATCCGTTGCAACATGGCTAGAAAAAAAGTACTTCAACTCAAAAATACCTTGCGGAGTGTGCATGTATTTTTGCGTGGTAACACGTGAAATGGTTGATTCGTGCATCTCGACGGTTTCTGCTACATCGTGCAGTACCATTGGGCGCATGGCTTCAGGGCCCTGGTCTAAGAAGCCCTGCTGTTTTTCGACTATACAGGTGGCAACCTTTAAAAGTGTTTCGTTGCGGCTCTGCAGGCTTTTTAGAAACCAGCGCGCCTCTTGCAGGTTATCGCGTAAAAAGGTGTTGTCGGCGCTGGTATCGGCGCGTTTTACCAAGGATGCATAACCCGAGTTAATACGCAGCTTAGGGGCGATTTCAGGGTTGAGTCGCACAGTCCAGCGGTCGTTTTCTTTAGATACAAAAACGTCGGGAATCACATATTCGGTCGAGTCGCTGCCGATGGATTCGCCTGGCCGCGGGTTGAGCCCTTGAATAACGGCAATGGCTGCCTGTAAGTCTTGCTCTTTTACTTTCAGCTTACGCATAAGCTGTTTGAAATCGCGCGCGGCCAGTACATCTAAGTACTGATCAACAATATTCTTGGCTAGTTTTAGCTCGGGGCTGGTTTGATCCAGTTCAAACTGGTTAAGTTGAATAAGCAGACATTCGCGCACGTTTTGACTGGCAACACCGGGTGGGTCAAATTGTTGTACACGGTGCAGTACGGCGAGTACTTCGTCGAGCTCTAGCTCTTCGTCGTGGGCTGCAAGCCCCGAAAATATTTCTTCAGCTGTTTGGCAAAGCATGCCGCTGGGTTCAACGGCATCAATAATGGCCTCTGCGATCTCTTTATCGCGGTCAGACATTGGCGTGAGGTTGAGCTGCCAGCTGAGGTGATCCTGCAGGGATTCGGAATTGCCGCGGCGAGATTCGTAATCGGGGTCGTCTTCATCGTTGCGGGCTAAGCCGGTAGCAGGGCCTGAGGTTTGGTAGATGTCATCCCAGTTGGTGTCTACGGCCAAGTCTTTTGGAATGTCGTCATTCCATTCCAGCTCACCGCTGTTGTCGGTGGTTTCGTAGCTGTCTTCTACTTTTTCCGCTGCGGGTTTTTCTTCTGTCGTGCTCGCAGTTTTCGCTTCAGCGTTATCGTCGCTGCTGGCCTCTACGTCGCCGCCATCAAAGTCATCTTCAGAGGCTTCCAGCATAGGGTTGCTGTCTAGCGCTTCTTGAATTTCGTGTTGCAGGTCAAGGGTCGACAATTGTAGAAGGCGAATGGCCTGCTGCAATTGCGGGGTCATGGTAAGTTGTTGACCAAGCTTTAGCTGTAGGGATTGCTTCATATAATCTGGCCGAACACGGCGGTTAATCGGGCTGGGTGAAAATTAACGTTAACCTAAGTTTAGCCGTCAGCAGGACTACAAGCAATGATTTTCCCTGATTTTATAAGCAAGGTTTATGCCGTTAGGTGATAAGCGAGGGGATTTGTTGCACGAGAGCGAGACGCCCGAGATACGAGCGTTGATTCTAAGAGTGTAGCTCATTGCGGTAAAGAGCTAGAGGGTAAAATGTTGCCCCAAATAAACTTCGCGTACTTTTTTGTTATTAAGTACGGTGGCCGCATCGCCTTCGGCAATAATGTGGCCTTCCGATACTATATAGGCTTTTTCACATATATCCAGCGTTTCGCGCACATTGTGGTCGGTAATAAGTACGCCAATACCGCGTGCTTTAAGGTGGCGGATAATATCTTTGATGTCGCTCACCGATATGGGGTCTACCCCTGCAAAGGGTTCGTCTAGCAGAATAAATGCTGGGTCTGTGGCCAGTGCGCGCGCTATTTCTACACGACGGCGTTCGCCGCCAGAAAGCGCCATGCCCAAGCTGTTTTTAATATGGTTGATATGAAATTCACCTAGCAGGCGCTCGAGCTGTTCGAGGCGCTGTTTGCGATTAAGGTCGCTGCGTGTCTCTAAAATGGCGAGAATATTTTCGCTTACAGTTAGCTTGCGAAACACAGAGGCTTCCTGCGGCAGGTAGCCTAGTCCAGCGCGTGCACGACCATGCATCGGCAGGCGGCTCACATCTTTGCCGTTAATATGTACGCTGCCTTTATCGGCTTGCACAATGCCTGCAATCATGTAGAAACAGGTGGTTTTACCTGCGCCGTTTGGGCCTAGCAGCCCCACAACTTGGCCGTCCTCCACGCTCATGGATACATCTATAACGACTTTGCGGCCTTTGTAGCTTTTGGCTAAGTGGAGTGCTTCTAACTTTGGCATAGTTGCTGGTGCGCTTATTCTTGGTTGCTGAGGGTTTTGGCTGGAATAACAAGGCGAACGCGTCGTTTCTCGCCTTCTTCTATGTCGCTACCGGCTTTTACGAGGGATTTTTTCACGTCGTAGTCAATGCGGTTGCCGCTTAGGCTGGTGCCGCCATCTTGCACCAGTGAGGCGTTGTTTAGCAGGGTTAGGGTTTCCTGCTCGATATGATATTCAAGGCGTTTGGCGCGCGCTTGTACGGGTTCTTGGTTGGCGCGGGGCACTTGGCTGTAATGAGCCGGTTCCCCGGTGGCGATAACGTGAGTGAGTTTGTTTTTGTTGTAATGCAAAATCACTTTGTCTGCGGTTATCCGCATGCTGCCCTGCTCAATAATTACGTTGCCGTAAAGCGTGGTGGTGCCGCTTTTATCGTCTAGTTCGAGCTTGTCTGCATCTGTGCTAAGCGGTTGCGAGCGGTCACTAGGCAGCGCCTGTGCTGGGTTGGCAGCAAGTGCGGCAAGCAGCCCTGCGCGTAAACATAGCTGCGCTATACGGCTTAATTTAGATTGGGTCATGCGTGCCTCTTACTTTACCTAGCAGGGTGATTTTGCGTTCTGCGAGGTCGGCAACCATGCCGACTCCTGTCATTTCTCCCCTTGGGGAGTTGATTTTAACAGTCTCTTCAGTCTGTGCGACTTTTTCGTGCGGCAATATTAATAATTTATTTGTCGTTAGTTGGGTGTAGGTGCCGCTTTCATTCTTTTGTCGTATTACAACGTCTTCCCACAGCTCTATAGATTGACCGTCGCCAAGCAGCTTGCCTTTTTTAGCTTCTACTCGCCACGGTTGCTCGCCCTGAAAGATTGTAAGCACTGGTAGGTCGATAAGAGTGTACACGCGATTTTCGTCTTCGGGCGCTTGATCTTCCGTAAGCTGGTAGTGCTCTAGGCGCGAGGCCACAAACTCGTAATCGAGCGTGCCGTCGTTGGCGAAGTGCCGCGTAGAGGCGTGGTGAGCAATGGCATAAGGGTATATTTTGGCTGCTTTTTTATCTTGCCCGCTACCCAAAAGCTGTTCTGGTGAGTCGCCATAAAACAGCAGCCCAATAACAAGGGTGACAACAAAGGCAATGTAGAGGCCGTTTTTTAACATGAGCTGTCTGCGTATTTAAGTGAAGCTACCATAGCGCTTAGGCATAGCTTAGGTATAGCTTAGGGCTAAAGGTATTGGCTAAGGGTTTGGTCAAAAGTGTTTTGGGCGCGCATAATAAAATCACAGGCATCGCGCACGGCACCATCGCCGCCGCGGCGTTCACTGCGCCAGTGGGCGCGCTCTGCAACGGCGCTAACTGCATTGTTGACGGTTAGTGCAAGGCCTACCTTGGTCATTACCAGTAGGTCTGGGTAGTCGTCACCCATATAGGCAATATGCTCTAATTCGCAGGGAAACTCCTTAAGTATTTCTTGCAGGGCGTCGAACTTATCTTCTCTGCCTTGGCGAATTAATTTAATGCCTAGGTCGTTGGCTCTGCGCGAAACCAATGCACTCTCGCGGCCGGTAATAATGCCCACTTCAACGCCAGACTTGCGCAAAACTTTTATACCGTGGCCATCTAGGGTATTAAACGCCTTCATTTCTTGGCCGTCGTTGTTGAAATAGAGTTTGCCATCGGTGAGTACGCCATCTACGTCTAATAAAAGCAGGCGTATTTTCTTGGCTTTTTCGATAATTTCGTTGCTAGTCATTATGTGCTTATCCGTTGGTGGTAGGGGGCGGGCCTGGGTAATTACACCAAGCCTGCGCGCAGCAGGTCGTGCATATGGAGTACGCCAACTGCCTTTTGGTTCTCGTCTTCTACGATTAACGCGGTTATTTTATTTGTTTCCATCAAGTTCAGCGCTTGTGCAGCCAGCATGCGGCTTTGCACTGTGCGCGGGTTGGGAGTCATTACATCGCCCACAATAGCGCTGCCAATGTTTATGCCCTTATCTACGCAGCGGCGCAGGTCGCCGTCGGTGAATATGCCAACAAGCTTATCGCTATCGTCCATCACGGCGGTCATGCCAAACCCTTTGGCGGTCATCATGCTTAGGGTTTCACCCAGTGATGCCGCGCGATGAATTTTGGGTACTTGATCGCCAGCATGCATTACGTCGGATACGCGCAGCAGGAGTTTTCGGCCAAGGGTGCCGCCGGGGTGGCGAAAGGCAAAATCTTCGGCGCTAAAGCCGCGGGCTTCTAGCAGGGCTACAGTAAGGGCGTCGCCCATTACTAGCGATGCTGTAGTGCTAGAGGTTGGGGCTAAATCGAGTGGGCAGGCTTCGCTTTCTATCCAAATATCTAAGTTTACATTGGCCGCTTGCGCGAGGGGCGAGTCTGCTTTGCCGCACAGGCTAATAATTTTGGCGCCCACGCGGGTTAGCGTGGGCAGTAAGGCTACCATCTCTGACGACGAGCCCGAATTAGAAAGGGCAATAACGACATCATTTGAGGTAATCATGCCCAGGTCGCCGTGGCTAGCTTCTGCTGGGTGCACAAAAAATGCGGGGGTGCCGGTGCTGGCTAAAGAGGCCGCAATTTTTTTTGCTATATGGCCCGATTTACCAATGCCTGTGACCACTGTGCGCCCTTGGCACGCTAGAATAATCTCGCAGGCTTGGCTAAAGCTGCTGTCTATGCGCTGTGCCATGGCTGTTACGGCGGCGACTTCCATGCTTATGGTGCGCTGCGCCGATTTAATAAAATCAAAAGTGCTCATGTCGACAATCTAGTTGGTGTAAAACAAGTACGCATAGTAGGCCACATAACAGCCAAGTAACACAAAGCCAGTGCCTTTGCCCAGTTGAGTAGTGCCTTTGCTGTTTTTGCGCAATAGCACTATAGCAATAGCGGCGGTGATAATCAGCGTAATGCCGAGCATTGTCATGTAATCGCGATTAAAAACTGCAGCTTCCATAATTGGCGGGGAAATAATACCTGGCACCGCCATTACCGCAAGCAAGTTGAAAATGTTGGAGCCAATGATGTTGCCCAGCGCAATATCGTGGTGGCCTTTTAATGCGCTCATTACCGAGGCCGCTAGCTCTGGCAAGCTGGTGCCAACAGCAATAACCGTAAGGCCAATAATGAGTGGGCTAACAGAAAAATACTCTGCGGTTGTTTTTGCGCCCCACACTAATATTTCTGAGCTGATCATTAGCGCTATCAAGCCAATGGCAAACCAAAGTATTGCTCGCGGCCGTGACATTTCAGGAATGTCTTCCTGTTCTTGATCTATTTCTGCGGGGCTAAGCTCTTTTTGCTTGGCGCGCACAAGGTAAAGCATTAGTACGGGCAATAAGGCGAGTAACAACCAGCCTTCCCACGGGCTTAAAACGCCACCGTAAAGAAGGGCGCCACTTATTATTGTGACGAGCAATAGAACCGGCAGCTCGTGCCTAAAAATATGTTTTTGTACTGGAATGGCTGCAATAAGTAAGGTTGCGCCTAACACCAAGCCGATATTAGCTATGTTAGACCCTAGCGCGTTGCCAATAGCTAAGTCGCCCGCGTCTTTTAGCGAGGCGCTAATAGACACCATCACTTCGGGCGCAGATGTACCAAACGACACAATGGTGAGGCCAATTACCAAAGGTGCTACGCCAAATGATTTTGCTATAGCGGCGCTGCCTGCAACGAAGCGGTCAGCGCTCCAAACTAAACCACCAAAACCTATAAGTACGGCTATTGCGGCGAGGGCAATGGGCGGGATGGTATCTAGCATGGAATGGAAGGCTCCTAAAGCAAATGGGTTGTGGTTGAGTTCACTTTTTGTTGTGGCTGCAATGAACTCTAAGGCTTGTTATTGCGTCTATTTAATTGACTAACGAACTCATAACGACATTACAGCAATTTGGAGGCTAGTCATTAGGATTGCGATAGACGAGGAGGTTTTATTTTTACCGCCCCTGCGCAAGGAAAATGAAGGTGGCAATCTTATAGTTCTGAGCGGCTATTGTCAGCTCCTGTTCACAAAAGATCGGTTAATCTGCAAAAAAACTTGGTATGCGCTTGTTGCTCCGTGTGTTCGGCGTGATAATGCGCGTTAATTTTATACCCAAAAGAATTGGGTGAGAGTAATAAACCATCGCTAAGGAGAAAAACTGTGAAGGTTCAAAAAATCTGGAGTGTAATTGGCGTCCTAATGCTGGCATTTGCCTCATTGAATGTATCTGCACAGGCAAGTGTTGCTTCACCGCATCAGGTTGTTGAAAAAGTAACGACGGATTTATTGGCCGAAGTGAAAAAAAGCGCAGAGTTGCTTAAATCCGATCCCGATCAGTATTTTGCCGATATCGAAAAAATTCTAGAGGTTGTGGTGGATTTTGAGTTTATTGCTAAAAACGTCATGGGCGTTTACTGGCAAAAAGCGACACCTGCCCAACAAGCTCAGTTTGTTAAGGTGTTTAAGCGCGGCATGGTAAAAACTTACGCCAAAGGCATGGCAAATTATGCCGACTTGAAAATTGAAGTATTGCCCGCAGAGGGCGAGGTTGCTGAATACGGCAAAGTAACAGTAATGCAAAAGGTGACCGCTGCCGATGGTATTAACCGAGTGGCGTATACTATGGGGCGTCGCAATGAGCCTAACGCCAAGTGGCAGTTGATCAACGTAGTATTAGATGGCGTGAACTTAGGGTTAACCTTCCGCAGTCAGTTTGCCCAGTTGGTTAAAGAGCACGAAGGCAACCTAGATGCCTCTATCGCTGCTTGGTAATTAAGTCTAAAAGCTTGTTTTCTTAGGGGGAGCGACCTGTTCCCCCTACTAGTCCTCGCCTATCTCAGTCTTTTTTATTAAACTGTCGCCCTAAATTTTTGGGGTGAAGTGTTGTCTATAGCGTTTAGTTATTATCTAGACCCGTATCCAGACCAAAACTCCCGTGTTTAAAAGGCAAGTAAATGAACCAAGATGACATTAAAGCTCTTATCGAGTCCAGTATTCCAGAAAGCCAAGTCCAAGCGCAAATAGACGGTAGTCACGTGCATTTGGTGGTGGTTAGCCCGGCTTTTGAGGGCTTAATGCCAGTTAAAAAGCAGCAGTTGGTCTACGCCTGCCTGCAAGACTCTATAGCCAGTGGCGCCATACATGCGGTGCATATGCAAACCTTCACACCAGCCCAGTGGGCCGAAAAACAAGCATAGCTCGGTGTAATTAAGCTGTTCCTTTCACGAAAGATAACCCCGGTTATAGCTTCATGGATAAATTAATAATTGAAGGTGGCTCGCGCATCAATGGCGAGATTCGTATTTCTGGCTCGAAAAACTCGGGGTTGCCCATATTGGCGGCCACCTTGCTAGCCAGTGGGCCAATGCATATATGCAACCTTCCACATTTAAACGACATTACCACCATGCTGGCACTTTTGCGTTGCATGGGGGTTGGGGTAACCATCGACGAGAAAATGTGCGTCGAGGTAGACCCTACCAGTATTACTGAATTTGAGGCGCCCTATGAGTTGGTGCGCACCATGCGCGCGTCCATCCTCGTGTTGGGGCCAATGCTGGCACGCTTTGGCAAGGCTGATGTGTCTTTCCCAGGTGGTTGCGCCATTGGTAGCCGACCTGTGGATATTCACTTGCGTGGTCTAGAGGCCATGGGGGCCGAAATTGAAGTTGATGGTGGTTACATTCGCGCTAAAGCGCCCAATGGCTTAAAAGGCGCACGCTATTTAATGGATACCGTTACCGTGGGTGGTACCGAAAACCTATTGATGGCTGCAGTGCTGGCAGAGGGCACCACCATTTTAGAAAATGCGGCCAGAGAGCCCGAAATTGTTGATTTGGCAGAGTGCCTTATTGCAATGGGGGCAAAAATTAAAGGCGTAGGTACCGATCGCTTAGAAATTGAAGGCGTTAAAACCTTGAACGGTTGCACCTATGAAGTCATGCCAGACCGTATTGAGACCGGCACCTACTTGGTTGCAGCGGCAGCCACTGGCGGTTGGGTTAAGTTGCGCGATACGCGCGCGGATATTCTCGAAGCCGTTTTGCTTAAGCTTGAAGAGGCGGGGGCAGAAATTACTGTTGGCGAAGGCACTATCGAGCTGGCTATGCACGGCAAGCGGCCAAAGGCGGTTAGTTTTAAAACTGCGCCTTACCCTGCTTTTCCTACCGATATGCAGGCGCAGTTCACCGCAATGAATGCCATTGCTGAAGGCACTTCGTCGGTAGTAGAAACTATTTTCGAAAATCGTTTAATACAAGTACACGAACTTAATCGCATGGGCGCTAATATTCGCCTTGAAGGCAATACGGCCATTATTACTGGTGTTGAAAAGCTTAAAGCTGCACCGGTTATGGCTTCCGATTTGCGCGCGTCTGCGAGTTTGGTTATTGCGGGAATGTTGGCCGAGGGCGATACCCTTGTGGATCGCATTTACCATATCGACCGTGGTTACGAATGTATTGAAGAGAAATTGCAGGCGTTGGGTGTTCGCATTCGGCGCGTTCCTGGTTAAGTTGCCAGGCAAATTAGAGAGAGGATTTATGTCTCAGTTAACCATCGCCCTTACCAAAGGGCGTATTTTGTTAGAAACCTTACCATTATTAGAAGCGGCTGGTATTGCGCCACTTGAAGATATAAGTAAAAGCCGCAAACTCACCTTTGAGACAACGTCGCCAGATGTGCGTTTGCTTATTTTGCGCGGCAGCGATGTGCCAACCTACGTAGAGTTTGGTGCAGCGGATGTGGGGGTGTCGGGCAAGGATACGATTTTGGAGCATGGCTCCACCGGCTTTTACGAGCCATTAGACCTACGCATTGCCAAGTGTCGATTGATGACGGCAGGTATTGCCGGTGAAACCTTAAAGCCTGGGCGCATTCGCGTGGCGACTAAGTACACCAACCTTGCCAAGCAATATTACGCGGAGCAGGGCAGGCAAGTAGATTTAATTAAGCTTTACGGCGCAATGGAATTAGCCCCTATTTTAAGTTTGGCGGATGAGATTGTAGATATTGTCGATACCGGTAACACTCTTAAGGCTAACGGCTTAGAGGCGCGTGACCATATTGCTGATATAAGCTCGCGCTTAATTGTGAACAAAGCATCCATGAAAATGAAGCATCAACAAATAGAAGCGTTAATTGATGCAATTAGCTCGGCAGTTAACGAGCGCGCAGCGGCGTAAGCTGCCCATTTACCATTCAGGCTTAGAGGCCAGTAATAGCATGTTGATAAACCGTTTAAATACTTTTGATGATGACTTTGATAGTAAGTTGTCTACGCTGTTGGCGTGGGAAGAAGAAACAAACGACGGCGTAAATAAGGTTGTGCGAGGCGTGCTAAATGAAGTGCGCAAGCGCGGCGATGAAGCGCTAATCGAATACACCAACCAATTTGATCGTCGCTCTGTAGTCGATGCGCAAGAATTGGTGTTGGGTGAAGAAGAGTTGGCGGCATCGCTGGCTGCTATTTCACCCGACCAGCGCCAAGCTTTAGAGCAGGCAGCAGAGCGTATTCGTGTTTATCACCAGCATCAAACCCAAGACTCTTGGCAGTACACCGAAGACAACGGCACTGTATTGGGTCAAAAGGTAACCCCGCTAGATAGAGTGGGTGTGTATGTGCCCGGTGGCAAAGCGGCTTACCCTTCATCTGTACTTATGGCGGTTATACCCGCGAAAGTTGCCGGTGTGGAAGAGGTGGTAGTGGTTACACCCGCGCCAGATGGCGTAGTAAACGATATGGTGTTGGCTGCGGCTGCGATTGCCGGTGTTGATCGCGTAGTTACCGTGGGTGGGGCGCAAGCAATCGCTGCCTTAGCGTATGGTACAGATACCGTACCCAAGGTGGATAAAATAGTCGGCCCCGGCAATATTTACGTTGCTACGGCAAAGCGCGAAGTGTTTGGTGTCGTAGATATCGACATGATTGCTGGCCCGTCGGAAATATTAATTGTGTGCGATGGCAACACCAACCCAGATTGGGTGGCGATGGATTTGTTTTCGCAGGCCGAGCACGATGAAGATGCGCAAGCCATTTTGGTTGCGCCAAGTGAAGAGTTTGTTGAGCGGGTTTATCAAAGCATAGAAGCATTGTTGCCAACGCTGCAGCGCGAAGCTATTGCCAAGCAATCTTTGGCAAAGCGCGGCGCGTTAATTGTGGCTAAAAATATTGAAGAGTGCGTCGACTTAATTAACCACATAGCGCCAGAGCATTTGGAGCTTTCTGTGGATGACCCCGAATCACTAGTGCCGGCTATTCGCCACGCTGGGGCTATTTTTATGGGGCGCTATACCTCAGAAGCGCTAGGTGATTACTGTGCCGGCCCCAATCACGTGCTGCCAACCTCGGGTACGGCTCGGTTTTCTTCGCCATTGGGTGTGTACGATTACGTCAAACGCAGCTCAATTATTAGCTGTTCGCCAGCGGGGGCATCGGAGCTAGGTAAAATAGCGTCGGTATTGGCGCGCGGTGAATCGCTAGAGGCGCACGCGCGCTCTGCGGAATATCGTATAGCGGAAGATGAAAAGTAGTAGGCAGGTGCTTACTACTTCTTGCTGTTTATTGAATTGTTAGTTATTGCGCAGTGTATTGCTCTGCAAAGCTTGGTGATTAGCCTGAAGAAGGGTTTTCGCCAAGCACTACGCCCACCACCTGCACTTGCCCATCCCTTATTATTTCTATTTCTATTTTATCGCCAGGGCGCGATTCGGCAATTTCTTGCTCGCCCCAAACAAGGTTGTTTCCCTCCTTGTCGTTTATGCGAATAATAATATCCATTGCTCGCAGGCCAGCTCTCTCTGCGGGGCTATTGGCATCTACGCCAGTAATTAAAAAACCGCCTAGGCGCTGAGTGGTTTGCCCTTGGGGCGGGCGAATTGCCAAACCTTCTACATCTACCCCAAGCCAGCCGCGAACTACGCGCCCGTGTTCGATTATATCGTGCAGCGTTTGCATGGCTGTATCGGTGGGAATGGCAAAGCCAATACCGCCGGTGTAGCCCGACTGAGCGAGATTGGCGGTGGCGATGCCAACCAGTTGGCCGCGCGTATCAATAAGCGCCCCGCCAGAATTGCCGGGGTTGATGGCGGCGTCTGTTTGAATGAAATTTTCGAAATCTGCAATGTTTAACCCGCGTCTTCGGGTTGCGCTAATAATGCCTTGGGTAACCGTTTGGCCAACGCCAAAGGGGTTGCCAATGGCGAGTACTACATCACCCACTTGCGCGGTTTCTGCCGAGCCCATAGAGATGGGGCGCAGGTTGTCTAAATCAATTTTTAATACTGCAAGGTCGTTTTTTTGGTTGGTGCCCACTATGCGCGCTTGTGCATCGCGGCCGTCTTGCAGGGCGACTACAATTTCTTCTGCGTCGCTAATAACGTGATTGTTGGTAAGTAGGTAGCCGTCTTTGGTTACGATAACCCCCGAACCTAAATCAAATTTGGGTTGCTGTGGAGCGTTACCTCTACTTAAAAAACGGCGAAAGAACGGGTCGGTAAAGTAGGGGTGTGAGCGCTGCTCAGATTGTTTGCGGGTATAAATGTTTACTACCGATGCCGACGCCTTGCTTACTGCTGCCGCGTAAGACACTGGCCCATGCCACTGTTCTTTGGGTTCGAGGCCAGAAAAGTCTAAAAAGGCGGGTTCTTGACCTGTGTTGTGAGTGGGCCTTAAAGAGGGGTAAAACAAAAGTATCGCCATGGACGCTAGCAGGCCTGTCACTACTGGCCAGCGGATGAATATTAAAAATTTCAAAAGTGCATGCATAGGAATATCGTTGTTATTATGGGCCGCGCAATGGCGGTGAAGTCAAACCTGCTACCAAGGTGGGTAGCAGGTTGCTGATGCTAAGGGTGTGCCTAAGGCACTCTTGCGGCCGCGCTGGCTTTAAGAGTGAAGATCAGTTTATTTCTTTTTCCTCTTTAGGTTTTTCTGCGTTTTCTGCTTCGGCTTCATCAAGCAAGCCAAACTCTTCACTTAATGTGCCTTTTTGCCCTGGGGTTTTTGGTGCCCAGTCGCGTGGCGGCAGTACAGTGGTTTCGGCTAACAGTGCGCCAGCCTCAACACCAATATTGCCATCGCCAGCTTCAAGCATTTGGCGGCTAATATCTGAGTTGGTTAGGTGAATAGCGCCTTTAGCTAAATGTTCGTGAACCTCTTTGTAACTTTGAGTGAGGTTGTGTACCAAGCGAGAAGTTTCTTCAAAGTGTTGCGCTACATCCTGTTGATATTGCTTTAAGTCTTCACGTGCCGCCTGAAGGTTTGTCTCCAGTTCTTTTTGGTGCTCTGGTGGAATAAATTTGCGGCTGATAACAGCGCCTATTAAGCCGCCAATACATAAAACAATAGCACCAACCATAATTAAGGTTTCGGGTGTGAACACAATATTCCTCCTGTAATGGGAACTGCGGCAATCAGGTAACGTGTTGTTAGATTCGGCAGTGTAGATGTTAGGTGTGCGTAAGCCAGTCAACCTAAGGTTGTACATATAATAATGGTTATTGCTTGGTTAAGTCTAAGTGGAATAAGCAAAATAGCCAAAATAGCGGTAAATTTGGCGGCAACGTTGGCTTTATCTATTGGCGATGCTTACTTGGCGCTTTAAAGTACCGGCTTTATTTGGTTTGTACGTGGTAGTTGGCAATATGGATTTACACGATAGTCCCCTAGTTAGATACGAAAAAGATTTACTGCAGCCCGGTTTTAGTCGCGACCCAGCGCAGGCGATGGCTGTTGAGCATCTTCAATCCTTTTACGAGCGATTATTGGCCGCCCATAACAAGGTTGAGCCTCGTTCTTTGGTTGCATCGGTAAAATCCTTATTTGTTAAACCAAAAAATGAGCCGGTTAAGGGCCTTTATATGTGGGGCGGTGTAGGGCGCGGTAAAACCTACCTTATGGATGTGTTTTACGATGCGTTGCCATTCGAGCAAAAAATGCGCACCCACTTTCATAGATTTATGCGACGCGTACATGCAGAGCTAACCAAAAACAAAGGCAAGCAAGACCCGCTAAAGCTGGTGGCAGACACTATTGCCAGTGAAGCGAAGGTTATCTGCTTTGATGAGTTCTTTGTGGTCGATATTACCGATGCAATGATATTGGGGAATTTGCTGCAGGAGCTGTTTGCTCGCGGAGTGTCGCTGGTGGCTACATCTAATATAGAGCCAGACGGCTTGTATAAAGATGGCTTGCAGCGGGTGCGCTTTTTGCCGGCAATTGAGCAGCTAAAGAAGTATGTGGAAGTTGTTAATGTTGATGGGGGGGTAGATTACCGCTTGCGCGCCTTAGAGCAGGCTGCACTTTACTATACGCCGCTTAGCGACAGCGCGGATGAGCAGATGAGCGCTTGTTTTGAACGCTTAGTGCCCGACCCCTTATCGGTACGGCGCGATGTGCACATTGAGGTTGGTGGTCGCAAAATTAGAGCGAAATGCGCGGCAGACGATGTGGCGTGGTTTGACTTCGATGCTATTTGCGATGGGCCGCGCTCGCAAAACGATTATATCGACCTGGCGTGTGAGCATCACGCGGTACTTGTGTCTGGTGTGCCGGAGTTGGGCGCGCGCAACGACGATAAGGCTCGCCGCTTTATTTACTTGGTAGATGAGTTCTACGACAGGAATGTGAAATTAATACTCTCTGCCGAACTGCCAATAGAGAAGCTTTACGGTGCAGGGCGCCTGGAGTTTGAATTTCAGCGCACTGTAAGCAGGGTGTTAGAGATGCAAAGCCATGAATACCTATCGCGAGCGCATAAGGCTTAAGTGTATGGGGTGGAGGTTGTGAAGGTGAGGTAAATAATGGTTGATTTTCGTTCAGCGCCTCTGTAGAATCCGCGCTCCCTTTGGGGACCTCTTTGGACCCCGGGTGAATCAAATTTTTAACTTCGTACCTTCGTAAGGCAGTTATAACATGAAGACTATTAGTGCCAAACCTGAAACAGTAAAACGCGACTGGTACATCATCGATGCTGACGGTAAAACGCTCGGCCGCATGGCAGCAGAAATTGCTCATCGCCTGCGCGGCAAGCATAAGCCAGAGTTTACTCCACACGTAGACACTGGTGATTACATTGTTGTAATCAATGCAGAAAAAGTGCGTGTTACTGGTCGTAAAGCAACCGACAAGATGTACTACAGCCACACCGGTTTTATCGGTGGAATTAAGTCCATTAGCTTTGAAAAGCTTATTGATAAGGCGCCCGAGCGCACTATCCAGAACGCGGTTAAAGGCATGTTGCCCCGCGGTCCATTGGGTCGTGCAATGTTTAAAAAGTTGAAGGTTTACGGTGGAAGTGAGCATCCTCACACTGCCCAGCAACCTCAAGAACTTAATATATAAGGGGGCCTAGATAATGGCAGCTGAACAATATTACGGTACGGGTCGTCGTAAAACCTCTACTGCTCGCGTATTTTTAACTCTTGGCGGCGGTAAAATTACCGTTAACGGAAAAACTCTAGACGAGTATTTCGGACGTGAAGTAGCACGTATGATCGTGCGTCAGCCAATCGAGTTAACTGACAATGTTGAAAAATTCGACATTAACGTAACAGTTAAAGGCGGTGGTAGCTTTGGTCAAGCGGGCGCAATTCGCCACGGTTTGACTCGCGCTCTTATGGCATATGATGAAGCAATGCGTCCTACCTTACGCGCAGCGGGTTATGTGACTCGTGATGCTCGTGAAGTTGAGCGTAAGAAAGTTGGCTTGCGTAAAGCACGTAAGAAGCCACAGTTCTCCAAGCGTTAATCTATACTTGCTATATTGCTTTGTTTTGGCGCCCAAACCGTTGTGGTTTGGGCGTTTTATTATGTGCTGTAAAAGCAGCTAGTTTGCTATCAGTGCGCCCAAATCCTTGTCAGGATTGGGGTTTTTCATTACCATGGTGCTCATTTTTATGTGGGCGCTTATGCATTTGCGATAAAGGCGAGGTTGTTTTGTCTTTTTAGTGGTGCATTTGTGAGTCGAATATAATAAGCCTGAATCTTGGGAAGCTCTAAAGACTCCGTTTTTACGCATTGGTTATTTAGCTTGGTTCGGCTTAAGTTAGTCGGGCAGCTGTATGCTATGCCGGCGTGTTTTAAGGTAGTTGGCGGTTTCTCATTTAATTCAAATACTGGCCTTCAGTACGCTGTAAGGGGAGATGAACGTCATGAGTAATGACGGTGTAAATGAAGGGCGTCGCCGCGTTTTAACCGCGTTAACGTCTGTTGTCGGTGCTGCCGGCGTAGTTGGTGCTGCCGTACCATTCGTAGGGTCTTGGAACCCAAGTGCCAAAGCGAAAGCTGCTGGCGCTCCTGTCGAAGTCAATATTTCTAAGCTTGAGCCTGGTCAGATGGTGACCATCGAGTGGCGCGGTAAGCCCGTTTATGTGGTTCGTCGTACCCAAGAAGCACTCGATAACTTAGCGAAAGGTGAAGGTAAATTACGTGATCCTGGTTCTGAGAAATCAGAGCAGCCGGAATACACCAAAAACCCTGTTCGCTCTATCAAAGAAGAATACCTTGTGTTGTTAGGCTTATGCACACACCTTGGTTGTGCGCCTACCTACCGCCCAGAGGTTGGTGCGGAAGACCTAGGTGGTTCTGAGTGGATGGGTGGCTTCTTCTGTCGTTGTCACGGTTCCAAATTCGATTTAGCTGGTCGCGTATTGCAAGGCGTACCTGCCCCTGTGAACCTGACCGTTCCCCCATATAAGTATATTAGCGACGACGTTATTGTTGTCGGCTTAGATCAGGAGGCGTAATCATGACTAATTGGCTTGCTGGTTTATGGGGTTGGATAGACGAACGTCTACCCGTGCAGCGTGCATGGGATACCCACATGGGCAAATACTATGCCCCTAAGAATTTTAACTTTTGGTACTTCTTTGGTGTGCTTTCTCTTTTAGTGCTGGTTAACCAGTTGCTAACGGGTATTTGGCTCACTATGAATTACGTTCCTTCTGCCGAAGAGGCGTTTGCCTCTGTAGAATACATCATGCGCGATGTGCCCTACGGCGATACCCTACGCTATTTGCACTCCACTGGTGCCTCTGCGTTCTTTATTGTCGTATACCTGCATATGTTCCGCGGTTTGATGTACGGCTCTTACCGCGCGCCACGCGAGTTGGTGTGGATTTTCGGTATGTTTATCTACGTTGCACTTATGGCCGAAGCCTTCTTGGGTTACGTTCTACCTTGGGGGCAAATGTCTTACTGGGGTGCACAGGTAATTGTTAACCTGTTTGGTGCTATACCATACGTAGGTGAAGACCTAGTGCAATGGATTCGCGGCGACTACCTCATATCTGGTGCAACCTTAAACCGCTTCTTCGCCTTACACGTTGTGGCTATCCCCATTGTGTTGCTTGCATTGGTTGTATTGCATATTTTGGCGTTGCACGAAGTGGGTTCTAACAACCCAGACGGCGTAGAAATTAAGAAAAACAAAGATGAAAACGGTATTCCGCTAGACGGCATTCCTTTCCATCCTTACTACACCGTGCACGATTTGGTGGGTATAACTGTCTTCTTGTTTGCATTCTGTGGTGTTGTGTTCTTCGCGCCAGAAATGGGCGGTATGTTCTTAGAGCACGCAAACTTCGAGCAGGCGAACGGCCTTAAAACTCCTGAGCACATTGCTCCGGTTTGGTACTTCACACCATTCTATGCGGTACTGCGTGCAGTAACGTTCGATTTGGGTGGCGTGTTTACCTCTAAGCTGCTTGGCTTTGTTGCAATGGCCGCTGCCATTGTGGTGCTTTTCTTCCTGCCTTGGTTGGATAAAGCAAAATCGAAGTCTGTGCGTTACAAAGGTATGTTGCCAAAAGTAATGCTAATTAAGTTTGCAGCATGCTTCGTAATTTTGGGTGTGTTAGGTCTTAAGTCACCTACTGTAGAACGTACTTTGCTCGCGCAAATTAGCACTCTGTTCTATTTTGCATTCTTCTTCAGTATGCCTACTTGGACCAGTGCTGGCAGAAAGAGCTTCTTTGGTATTGTTATTTGTATAGCGTTCGCCATATGGACAGCTTACGTTTCTGCGGTAACCTTAATAAGCTCTATGCATGCGGCAGAAGGTTCTGGGCACGGTGTAAACTTGTTTGCATACATCTACGGCTTTGCAGTAGCGGCGTTTATTGCAGCTATTCCATGGTTGGCGGCTCGAGATGCAGAAACACCAGTACCTGAACGCGTTCAAATGAAAGGCCTAAACCCAGTGTTGGTTTGGGGTGGTTTGATTCTGTTCTTGGCACTTGCTTTTGTTCCATTAAAAGCAATTGGTGCCGAAGGCGGTGCTTGTGGCACTGCAGCGTGTGAGCACTTTGAAGCGGATGTTTCCGATAAAGAGTCATTGCAGCGCGGCGCTCAAGTATTTATGAACTTCTGCATGGGCTGTCACTCTGCCAACTACTCTCGCTACGAGCGTGTTGCAGATGACTTAGGCATCCCGCATCAATTAATGCTAGATAACTTAGTTTTTTCTGATCAAAAGATAGGTTCATTAATGAAAATATCGATGACCCCAGAAAAATCTAAGCAGTGGTTTGGTGCTACGCCTCCCGATTTATCGCTAGTTACACGTGCTCGTTCCTCTGAGTGGGTGTACAACTTCTTAATCAACTTTTACAAAGACGATTCACGTCCAACAGGCGTTAACAACAAAGTTTTCGCTAACGTGGGTATGCCTCATGTGTTGATGGAGTTGCAGGGCTTGGCCGAGTGCGCGCCAGGGCCAAAACTAGATAGCCATGGCAAAGTAGTACGCGACCATTTGGGTGATACCAAAAACGCCCCTTGCGGTTCGTTGGTTGTAGGTAGTGAAAAGGGCACGTTGAATGATGAGGAATACAAATCTACTGTTTACGATTTGGTTAACTTCCTTACTTATGTTGCCGAGCCTGGCGCAGAAAAGCGCAAGAAAACTGGTATATTTGTATTTTTATTCTTAGGCGTATTGTTGGTGTTCACTTGGTTACTAAACCGTGAATACTGGAAAGACGTACACTAAGTAGTTGTTGATGGCGCCCTCACTCGCTGAGGGCGTATTTTGTTTGATTTAATCTAAAACGTTCGTTTTTTGAGCTTAGTAAGATAACTGGGGATATATTAAATGGGAGTTGTAACCAAACGCTCATCTATGACTTATTTTTCTGATCCACGCGATCATTACAGTCACAGAGTAAGAATAGTACTTGCAGAAAAGGGCGTATCGGTAGACTTAGTCGATGTTAATCCAAGCAATATTCCTGCAGATCTTAGTGAGGTTAATCCGTATAACTCACTGCCAACTTTGGTAGATCGCGAGTTAACATTATTTGAAACACGCGTAATGATGGAATACTTGGATGAGCGTTTTCCGCATCCGCCGCTATTACCTGTGTACCCTGTTGCACGTGCTGAAAGCCGTCAATTTATTTATCGTATAGAAAACGACTGGTGTCCATTAGTTAACAAATTAATGAGCGGTTCCAAAGATGCTGCGGCTGCTGCGAAAGACTTAAAAGAAAGTCTAACCACTATTGCTCCAATTTTTGCCGACAAGCCGTTTTTTATGAGCGATGAGTTTTCGTTGGTAGATTGCTGTTTGGCTCCCATCCTGTGGCGTTTGAACTACATGGGTGTGAAGCTTCCTCGAACTCGTCAAACCATGCCTTTGTTTGATTACATGGAGCGAATTTTTGCCCGTGAATCATTCCAAGAAAGTTTGACTGAATTAGAGCGCGATATGGGTTTAGAGCAGCCTTAAGCTCGAACCTTTCACTTACTAGAAGCGGGTAATAACATGACCATGACATCCAATCGTCCCTACATGATTAGGGCTTTGTACGAATGGATTTTGGATAATGATTTTACGCCGCATCTGGTGGTGTTTGCCCATGCGCCAAATGTCGAAGTACCGCAAGAATATGTAAACAAAGATGGGCAAATTGTTCTTAATATCGCTCCTCGTGCAGTTGAAGGCTTAGACCTTGGTAACAAGGCGATAAGCTTTCAGGCTCGTTTTGGTGGTGTGCCTACTCACCTTTATGTGCCCTGTCAGGCTGTATTGGGTATTTATGCTCGTGAAAATGGTCAGGGAATGATGTTTGACTTAGAGTCAAACCCCGAGCCAGATCCAGATCCCGCGCCTGTAGAGCCCGATCCAAAGTCAGCAAAGCGCCCAAGCTTGCGTGTGGTTAAATAATATACGCGTGAGAACCGTTTCGCGATAAATGTTACCGTTTGTTACTGCGTGATACCGCGTAAAATAGTCGCTGTTACAAACCGCTCAAAAAATAGACTTTTTATACCCTTTCCTACTTAGCTGTAATTTATATATTTCAATAGAGTCTTACAGCTCATCGTCATTCCGCTGTCCAAGTTCACGTTATCTTTTACAATCTAGTTATGTGCTAGAAAACAATAACGTAATAACTAGATATGAGTATTACTAGAAATAGTAGTAAGGAGTCAGCATGGCGTTGTTAGATCACACCTTAGGTATTATGACCCACCCAGATGAAGAGTGGGCTGCCATCAAAAAACAAAAGAGCTCGTTTAGACAAGTCTTCTTGAGCCATGTACCTTTTTTAGCTGCTATCCCAGCGGTGGCTTCCTTTTTTGGGTTAACCCAAGTTGGTTGGACCATTGGCGATGGCGCTGCGGTAAAGCTAACCGTTAACAGCGCGCTTTCGCTGTGTGCGTTAACCTATGTGGCACTACTCGCGGGTGTTTATATCCTTGGGGAATTCATTAATTGGATGGCAAAAACTTATGGGGTAGATGGCAGCGAAGAGCGACGTCATTACGCTGGTACGGCCATGGCTGTATACATCACAACGCCACTTATGTTGGCTGGCGCCGTTACTGCATACCCTATGCTTTGGTTAGATGCCATTGTCATTATGGCTGCAGCGACTTACTCGGTGTATTTAATTTACGAGGGCGTGCCTATTTTGATGAGCTTAGATAAAGATCGCGCCTTTATGTATTCATCTTCGATTGTAACGGTTGGTTTGGTGCTAATGGTTACCGCTATGATAGCTACCGTAATTATTTGGGGTATGGGTTTAGGTCCAGTGTTCGCCGATTAATGAATTGACCCAATAAACACAAAAATGGCCCTGCGGGGCCATTTTTTTTGCCTGTAATTTACTAAAGCTTTGATATTCTTGTATACAAGCCTGATGCTTGCATTATTCCTAATATCACGCAAAATGACCCGCTATTTATATAATAATACTTAAGAGGTATTTCGTGCCTTTATCTTTGTCACTATTAGAGCTTGGTAAGCGCCTTGTTTTTATGTGGTTGATTACAACAAGTGTGATGGTTGCAGCTGCCGAAAGTACCAATCAATATGCTAATCAATACACCATTGAAAACACCTTTAACAAACTGGTAAAAAATTACCCGCTTATTGAAATGGGTAGGTTAGATATACCAGAAGGTGTTAGTGGCTCTAAAGAAATTACCTATAAAATAGTGGCAGGCGAACGCTTAGCCCTCGATGTGTATTGGCCCAGCCAAGCGCAGGCTGAACAATTACCCGCTATTTTGTTGGTGCACGGTGGTGGTTGGTGGCAAGGCTATAGAGAAAACATGGCGCCACTCGCAATAAAGCTCGCCGAGCGCGGGGTGGTAGCCGTTACAGTTTCTTACCGTTTAGCCGGTACGGCGAAGTACCCTGCGGCTATTCACGATGTGCGCGACGCACTGGATTGGTTGTTTGATAACGCCGCAGATTACAAGGTAGATCGGTCGCGCATTGCGCTGGGCGGGGCTTCTGCCGGCGGTCAAATTGCCGCGTTAACCGCACTTACCTTTGGCGACAAAAATTTAGACGGCCACCCAGCACAGGATGGAAGAATGCAGGGTGTGTACGCAATTGTGAATGTAGATGGCTTATCTGATTTCACTACGCCATTGGCGCTCAAGCATGAGAACGATCCTGCTAAAAAACCTTCCTCTGCTGAGCGTTGGTTTGGAGGGCGCTATGAAGAAAAGACTGCGTTGTGGCAGCAAGGCTCGCCAATCAATTATGTGGCTGAGCATTCGCCGCCTATTTTGTTTTTAAATAGTAGTCGTGAGCGTTTTAGTGCGGGGCAACAGGACTATATCAATAAATATGTTGCCATAGGTGGTTGCGCATCGTCGTATAAGTTTGAAGACTCGCCGCATTCCTATTGGTTGTTTGAACCTTGGATTACGCCTACCGCGAATATTATCGCTGCGTTTTTAACTGGTACAGAAAATAAACTCGAACAACCACTCGCCGTTCATTGTCATTAACTGTGTGCTAAGTAATTAAAATTACATTCAATAATAAAAGCTCGAACGAATACGAGTGCAGTAACAATAAATTTAAGACCTAAAAATAAATATGAATGCGGTAAATTGGGGCTGTCCCTACTGCAGAAAAATCGAGGAGTGTTACATGTCTAAAGAGAGTGTAGAAGCTGCATACTGGCGCGAAAACGTTCGCTTGCTGGTTGTGTGCATCGCAGTATGGGCGTTCGTATCGTTCGGCTGCGGAATAGTGTTTGTGGAATGGTTAAATCAAATAAAAATTGGTGGTTATCCACTGGGTTTTTGGTTTGCTCAGCAGGGCTCAATTTTTTGTTTTTTGGCAATTATTTTTTTCTATGCCTACAAAATGAATAAGCTCGATAAAAAATATAACCTCGAAGAAGCTGAGTAAAAATAATGGAATTACAAACCTTAATCTACATTGTTGTAGGCAGTACTTTTGCCTTGTATTTGGGTATTGCGGTGTGGGCGCGCGCAGGTAGCACCGGAGAGTTTTATGTGGCCGGTGGCGGGGTACATCCCATTGCGAACGGTATGGCAACCGCGGCAGATTGGATGTCTGCAGCGTCATTTATTTCTATGGCAGGCTTAATTGCATTTAAAGGCTACGATGCCTCGGTATACCTAATGGGGTGGACGGGCGGTTATGTATTGCTTGCGCTTTTGCTGGCACCTTACCTACGAAAATACGGCAAGTTTACCGTACCCGAGTTTATAGGTGATCGCTTTTACTCTAAAACCGCGCGTATTGTGGCAGTGGTATGTTTGATAGTGGCATCAGTCACTTATGTTATTGGGCAAATGAAAGGTGTAGGCGTGGCATTCGGGCGGTTTTTAGAAGTACCTTTCGAAACCGGTGTATTAATAGGGATGGCTATAGTGTTTTTCTATGCCGTGCTAGGCGGTATGAAAGGTATAACCTACACCCAAATTGCGCAGTATGTGGTACTGATTTTTGCATTTACTGTGCCCGCTGTTTTTATATCGCTGCAACTTACAGGTAACCCGCTACCGCAATTAGGGTTGGGGAGTGAATTGCATAACGGCGTGTACTTGTTGGATAAACTCGATCAAGTTTTAGTGGATTTAGGCTTTAATAAATATACTGAACAAAAAGAGTCCACAATTAATATGCTGTTGCTTACCTTATCGCTAATGATTGGTACAGCAGGCTTGCCGCATGTAATTATTCGCTTTTTTACTGTGCCTAAAGTTAAAGATGCACGCAGTTCTGCGGGCTGGGCGCTGGTGTTTATTGCAATTTTATACACCACGGCACCTGCGGTTGGGGCTATGTCTTTCTTCAATTTTATTAATACCGTGCAAGTAGGCGAAGTAGGCGCGCAAGATGGCAACTTGGTTTACGAGGAGCGCCCGCAGTGGTTTAAAACTTGGGAAACTACAGGCTTACTCGCGTTTGAAGATAAAAATGACGATGGCCGAATTCAATACTATAACGACAAGAACCCCGAGTTTGTTGCGCAACATGCGGATAAGGGCTGGCAAGGTAGCGAAATGGTTACCTTAGATCGCGATATTATGGTGTTGGCTAACCCAGAAATAGCGGGCCTACCTAACTGGGTTATTGCCCTTGTTGCTGCAGGTGGCGTTGCGGCGGCATTGTCTACGGCGGCAGGGTTGTTGTTGGCGATTGCATCTGCGGTTTCGCACGATTTATTAAAGGGCGTGTTTATGCCCAAAATATCGGAGAAGCGCGAACTGATGGCCAGTCGAATTGCCATGGCCGGTGCTATTTTAATTGCGGGCTATTTGGGGATGAACCCGCCAGGATTTGCCGCGCAGGTAGTGGCGCTGGCATTTGGCTTGGCTGCTTCGTCTATATTCCCCGCGCTAATGATGGGTATTTTTAGCAAGCGAGTAAACAATGTTGGCGCGGTGGCGGGTATGCTATCTGGTCTGGGCATAACCATTGTGTATATCTTTATTTATAAAGGTTGGTTCTTTATTCCAGCAACCAATAACTTCCCGAATACGTCTGATTACTGGTTATTGGGTATCTCCCCAGAGGCATTTGGTGCTGTGGGCGCTGCAGTGAACTTTACTGTGGCAACCGTTGTGTCTCGCTTTACGCCAGCGCCACCCAAAAATGTACAGGATATGATTCAAGATATTCGCGTACCTAAGGGCTTGCCGGCTAGTAAATAGGTAAATTGCATTACAGGCCTATCTAAGGCGCGTTTTTGGCGCGCCTTATTTCTTTTTCATTCCTTCTTATTCTTTTCTTACTCCCTTTTTGTGCTCTTTTAGCGTCTTTTAAATTAACTGTTTATTTCTGTTGTTTTTATCATTGGTTATATCCATATTATTTGTTAATAGCTGCTATCTGCCGCGTTTAGGCGGCGATAAGGTCAAACTTTGCTAAATCACGAATCTGTACATATATTAAATAGATAGCAGTCATATTTGGGTGGCTGCGGGTTTAGTGTGGAGCGACTGGTGACCAATTACTTTTGCCCAACAGTGTTGGATTTTGAAGCCTCTGGCTTTGCCTCAGATAGCTACCCTATTGAGGTGGGGGTAGTTACCTACGAAGGCGAGCGCTACTGCAGCCTTATAGAGCCGCAAACCCACTGGCATCACTGGGATAAAAGCGCAGAGCAGCTTCACGGTATTTCGCGCGTACAGCTGCATAACGCCGGTCGGTCGGTAAGGTCTGTGTGCGAGCAGCTGAATGATCTATTAGCTGGTCATCAAGTGTATAGCGATGCGTGGGTGTGGGATCAACGTTGGCTTATTACCCTGTACGACGCTGCACGCATGCAGCCGAGTTATACCTTCTCGCCAATAGAGTCGATTGTGACCGAGCAGCAATTGCAAAAGTGGGATAAAGAAAAGCAACACGTCTTTAAGTCGGTGGGAGGCGCTCGACACAGGGCGAGTACCGATGCGTATGTTATTCAACAAACCTACTTAAATACTCGCTCAGACGGTGTGTTGGTGTCTGCGGCCCCAACGTTGGTGCCACGGGTGGGAGCTGGCCGCGCATAAACCTGTCATCACGCGATAAAGACTAGGGCACTTGCTGCTACTTTGCTCGGAATTCACTGGGTGTTTGCCCAACTCGCAGTTTAAAGGCTTTATTAAAAGTAGGTTTCGAATTAAACCCAACCTCTAGGGCAATATCTAAAATAGGTAGGTCGCGATTTTGTTTTAGCTTCTGTTGTGCCTCTTCAATTCGATATTTGTTCACTAAATCAAAAAAGCTGAACCCCAGCTCTTGGTTTATTACCTGTGATATATAGTGGGCGCTCTCATTTGTGGCAACGCATAAATCTTGCAGCTTTAGGCCATTCTTACGGTATATTTTCTCTTCTTCAAACTGAGCTAGAATCTTTTTAGCTACCCGAGTTCGTGTAGTTTGATCAAGCGACGACTTGGCGTACTTGGCGCACTTGTCGCCCTGTAGGAGCGAAGCCTGTTCTTTTAGCTCGGGGCTTACGGATTCAACCATAGTTTGATCGTCAACACTGTATTGCCAACAGCGTTTAAAAATAACGTACAGCGCCGTAATGGTTACCCCTATTTCACAGGCGCTTATTAGCAGGTTCCATACTTGTGATGGCTCTAAAATCATCGTATGCAGCATGCGTAGTAAGTTAAACAGCCAGCTTGCAGCCATAACCCAAATTAAAGCGCGCAAAGCGTTAAGGGCCGGCTCATCAATGTTAGAAAATAAAAACTTGTTAATGCGTAGGCGTTCGCGAAATAGGCTTACGCTGCGCGATAAATACCAGGGGACTTGGACGAGATAAAGCAATACTGCGCCTACCATGGTGGTATGGGTGAGATTGAACCAGTGGGGTTTCGCACGGGATGGATCTACTAGCAAAACGCTTTGATTGGCTGCCAAAAATAGCGGTATACATAATATAAAGCCCGCCAATACAACCGCGCATTGGCCCCAGGCAATTGGCCATAAGCGCGGTGGCGCATTGCGATCAATTTCCCGTGCAAGCAACCACACGCACGGCGCCATCAAAAATGAACTGGCCATAAGCAAAGCCAGCCATGCGGCTTTGTAGGGGGTATCGGGGTTCACTAGCAACCATTCAAAGCCAAAGTTCAAAGCTTTAAGTAGAAGATATAACAGAAAAAATCTTAAGCTTAGGTGCGCAAACATGCTTCGGCTAAGTACGGCAAACGCCAAACAAAAGCTTATGCCTGCAAATAATAAGCAGATTTGAAGTACGTTCACTGTACAACCTTAAGCAATACCAGTACTAAGGTATTTGCCGGCCGGATGAGACGCCTTTTCGGGCACAGTGGCATAGCCTGTGGGCTCCTAATTCTTGGACTATTTGGAGACCATGCTATGTCAGTTAAATATTCGTTCATCTTATCTACTTTATTGCTGCTTTTTGGCTCAAGCTATTGTTTAGCCGGTGCTGTCGAAAAGCACACCATAAAATCGAAAGCGTTAGAGCATAGCCTAATTGGTGTTGCCTCAGAAAGAAACGTTTATGTTTACCTGCCAGATGGGTACCAACAAGGCAAAAAAGCGTACCCCATTATTTACTATGTTGCGAATCTCGATCAGCCCATTAACGCAGAGCTAACTGCGGTGCTAGACGACGCTATTGCCAAAGGTGAGCTGCCTCCTTGCATATTTGTTAGTGCAGACTTTTCTTTAACGCCGGGTTTTAACTTTTTTGGCAACAATGATGTGGTTGGCCATTGGCTCGATTTTATTCATCAAGATCTGCGAAATTGGGTAGAGTCTAACTATCGCGTAAAACGCGGTGCCAAACATCGCGCCATTAGCGGCCATTTTTTAGGTGCTTACGCAGCCATAAAACTTGCAATGTTCTACCCCGAAACGTATGGCAGTGTTTACGGTTTGCACCCAGTGGCAACAGAGTACGGCGATCGCCCGTTTCTGTTTAAACCAAATTGGGAGGAGGTTCATAGTGCAAAGGGTGCTGCCGATTTAAAGCAGCCATACTCTGCGGCTTTTGTGTCTATGGCGCAGGCCTACTTACCCAATACAAATAAGCCGCCATTTTACGCGGACTTTATTGTAGAGAAGGTGAATGGCGAGCTAGTCCCCGCTGTTGCCAATATACGCAAACTTAAACAAACTTTTCACCTTGCCGACCTCACTCCCGAGTACGCAGAGAACTTACTTAAACTACGTGGCATAGGTATGGATTGGGGGCGTAACGATCAAAACTGGGGCCATGTAATTGGTGCTAGACGCTATTCTGTGTTGCTTGAAAACTTTGGTATAGCCCACGACGCTGAAGAGCACTTGGGTAATGGTTGGGACTATCAGTTCCGCTTAAACGGTAAAGTTCGCACCAGAATGCTTCCGTTTTTGGGTAAGTATTTAGAACCGTAATGCCAATGATTGTAATTTTTCTGCGGTAATAAAAAGGCGGGTTACCCAATGGGTAACCCGCTTGCTTTTTTACTGCTTAGAGTTGGTGGCATTTACGCCTGCAGCGCTTGCAGAGGTGGCACCGGGCAATTTAATAAATCTGCAATGGCTCGGTATAACTCGGCTTCATCGGCTGTAACTTTGCCGTCGGCCAAAATCACCTCGGTAATCGCTTTTAACAGTTTGGGCTTTTCGAGTGGTTTTAATTGCGCCAGTGCACGAATGGTTGTTTCTGCTTGTTTAGGTGAAAAGCTTATCTGCTTAAACTGTACAGGTTTGGCTAAATTTAAATGTGCCCAGCCTTTATTAAACGCTATGGCAGGCTCGCGGTTATCGCCGTAACTGGCAACAAGCATAAGTAAAAATTGTGCGTGTTCACTTTGTGCTTTAAGGCTTTGCGTTTCTTTAGGGTTTTGTTGGTTTAGGTTCTGGCCAATTATGCGATAGAGGCACCATTCAAATAAACTCACTTTGCCATCCATCTTAATTAGCGCCGCGAGATTTGTAATAAACGTTTTAAGTTGCGGTGCACTCTGTTGCTTAAGTGCGGGTATGGCTAAGTCCACTAGTGCTAAATGTATGTGGCGTGGTGATTTGGCCAGTATCGGGCGCAATTTTGCCACTTCTTTAAACGTTTCGGGGGCGGTGTGTTGTTTTAAGTGGGTAAGTTGCTTGTTGCGCTGCGTGGGGTCGCTATCCAAAAGTAGGCAGTACATTAACGCGCGCGCAGAAAAAGGTTCGTGACAGGCATCGTGAATAATAGCTGGCAAGGTTGCTAAAAACTGCTGTGCACACTGCAATTGTTGTTGATTGGGCTCTTCTAATGCCGTGGCACTGGTCATGGTGAATTCGATATCGGGCAGCGGGTTATTGCTCGATTGGCTTGCAGCCATTCCGCTTGTAGCCGCACCAATGGCCGCGCCTAAAATTGCGGCCTTATCTACGGGTTGTTCGCGGGTTGGCGCATCGCTATTCGCGCTGCTTGTTACAGGCTTTGGCTCTATAAATTGTCCGTCCCAGCGTGGCTCTATGCGTTTTATGCGATCGGGTAAGGGCGGGTGCGTTGCAAAAAAACTAAAAAACGTTTCACGCAGGCCGTTACAAAAATACATGTGGCTAAATTGCGCACTGGCTTTGTGGTCGACATAAGACGACGCGCTATAGCCGCCAATTTTTTTTAGTGCGCCACTTATACCCGTAGGGTTGCGAGTAAATTGCACGGCGGAAGCGTCGGCTAGAAATTCTCGTTGGCGGCTAACCGCAGCTTTAATTAACTTGCCGAAAAATGTGCCTGCATAACCAATGACGAGTAACGCGAGGGATAAGGCTATAATTGGCGCACCGTTTTTGCGGTCATTACTGCTTCTGTAACCGTGTCTATAAAAAGCAGAATGCCACAGCATATCGCCTATTAAACCTATTACTAATATTCCGTGCAAAATTGCAATAAGGCGCATGTTCAGGCGCATATCGCCATTGTGAATATGGCTAAATTCGTGGGCGATAACGCCTTGAATTTCGTCGCGCGTAAGGGTTTCTACTGCGCCGCGGGTTATGCCAATAACCGCGTCGCGACGGCCGTTGCCTGCAGCAAAAGCATTAATGCCCGACTCCTCTAATAAAAACACCATGGGCACAGGGTTACCCGATGCGATGGCCATTTCTTCAACCACATTTAACACTTTGCGTTCGTTGGCATCTTTTGAGTCTGGCTGCAGCATGCGCCCGCCTAAAGAGGCCGCCACTACCGCGCCGCCTTTGGTCATTTGCGCAAATTTAAAAAAGCTCGCCACAGCAACTACAAGGCACACGCCCAGCGCTAAATAGAGCGTAATATGCGAGCTAAGTATTATGCGTAAATGTTCGATATAGCTTGTATTGTAAGCCTCTACCGCGTGAATACTGGTGGCGTGGTTGCCAGTAAAAAACAGTATAGAAGCCAGAGTAATTGCGGTAATAATAATGAGGGAGGCTACGGCGCAAAGAAGTAAGCCAACAAGTAAACCGGTTTTTTTCTTTGCTGCGTCTTGATGCTCAAAAAAATTCATGGCGTTGTCGTTCTTTGGGCGCCAACTAAATGATTTGTTCGGCAAAATTCGTTGGCGCGAAGGAGTGTTAGCGGGTGAATGTATCACCCGTTGTGTGTAACGCGTGGCCTGTAGTCAACAGTCGTTACAATAGTTAGCTGTAGTTACTAATGAAGCAGTAAATGTTAACAACCGCGCGCAGGCGCAAAAAAGTTAAAAAGAAACTTTAGGCGCCGCTTGGATCGCTTCGCTGTCGGCGAATTCTAGTAGCTCTGCATCTTTGCCGTGACCAAAGCTGGCGGCGAAAAATACAGGCGGAAAACTTTGACGGTAAGAGTTGTATTCGGTCACAGAATCGTTAAACGCTTGGCGAGAGAATGCTACTTTGTTTTCGGTGCTGGTGAGCTCTTCAGAAAGCTGTGCCATATTGGTATTGGCTTTGAGGTCTGGGTAGGCTTCCATTACAACGTTTAAACGGCCCAACGCGTTGGATAATATACCCTCTGCACCGGCAAGCCCTTGCATTGCGCCTGCATCACCGGGGTTGCCCGCAGCAGTTTTAAGGCTGCTTATTGCGCCGTTGCGTGCGCTTATTACGGCTTCGAGTGTTTCGCGCTCGTGGCTCATGTAGGCTTTTGCGGTTTCTACAAGGTTAGGGATAAGATCGTAGCGGCGCTTGAGTTGCACCTCTATTTGGGCAAAAGCGTTTTGATAGCGATTTCTAAGGCTTACTAAACGGTTGTAGATAGAAACTACGTAAAAAAAGAGTAATACGAGTACACCAAGAACGATTAAAGTTGTCATAGAAATTCTCTATTTTTTCCAATTAATTCGAAAGTCTAACCAGTGTTATGTTTACTGCCAATAACACAACTGTGCCAAATTCTACAGTGTGGCACATGTCTCACTTTGCGCACAGCATTAGGTGTTGTGTGGCATAGTTTTTGGTTGTTAACCTACAGCCCCTTTGGTAATTGGGCTAGATGCAAATCCGTTTTGGCTTTGATTAGGCTGATTGATAAGCATCAAGGGGATATCGGTACTGGCGTGTAAAGTGTGATTAGTCACCTTTAACGTTTTATAGGGCGCTGCCAGCAGGTTTTTATTTTGCGCTATGAGTTTAGCGATATCGCCATAAGTAGCAAGGTTTAGATGTAAAACAGAGGTTTGAAGGCGTGCCTTTAAGCTCGCTTAAACGCAACAACAGTTACATTTCGCACCATTAATGAAGGAGTTAAGTATGAGTGACCCGATTGTTATCGTAGGTATAGCGCGCACAGCCATGGGCGGTATGCAGGGTATGTTTTCTGATGTAAGTGCACCACAATTAGGCGCGCAAGCGATAAAGGGCGCATTAGAGGACGCAGGCCTAGCTACGAGTGATGTAAGTGAAGTGTTTATGGGTTGTGTTTTACCAGCCGGCACAGGGCAGGCGCCAGCGCGGCAAGCGGCTTTGGGCGCAGGGCTTGATAAAGGTGTACCCACTACCACTGTTAACAAAGTGTGTGGCTCGGGCATGAAAACTGTGATGATGGGCTGCCAGGCTATTTTGGCGGGTGAGGCCGAGGTGGTTGTAGCCGGTGGTATGGAGAGCATGACCAACGCACCCTATATGCTTACTAAGGCACGTGGCGGTTATCGCTTGGGGCACGGCCAAGTGATGGATCACATGTTTTTAGATGGCTTGCAAGATGCGTACGAAGGTGAGTTAATGGGTAACTTTGCAGAAGCTACGGCAAGTAAGTATGGCTTTACTCGCGAAGCGCAAGATGCATTCGCAATTGAATCGCTCGCGCGCGCTAATAAGGCGATTAACGAAGGCAAATTTAAGCGAGAAATTACCCCCTTTACGTTAAAAACACGCAAAGGTGAAACCGTGATAGACACCGACGAGCAGCCGGGCAATGCGCGTCCAGATAAAATCCCAAGTTTGCGCCCAGCATTCTCAAAAGATGGCACTGTAACAGCCGCTAACTCAAGCTCAATTTCCGATGGTGCGGCAGCATTGGTGTTAATGAAGCAGAGCACCGCACAAGCAAAAGGGTTAAAGCCCATTGCCAAAATTACCGGTTATACGCAACACGCCCACGAGCCAGAGTGGTTTACTACCGCGCCAGTGGGAGCGGTTAAAAACTTGCTAGAAAAAACAAACTGGTCTGCAAGCGATGTGGACTTGTTTGAAATTAACGAGGCGTTCGCGGTGGTAAGTATGGCTGCGATGCACGATTTAGAGTTGGACCACGCCAAGGTAAATGTTAATGGCGGCGCTTGTGCATTGGGTCACCCGCTGGGTGCATCGGGTGCGCGCGTATTGGTTACACTCATTGCAGCGCTGCAAAACGAGAGTAAAAAGACTGGAGTTGCCGCCCTGTGTATTGGTGGTGGTGAAGCGGTAGCAATGGCTGTTGAGCTGATCTAACTTGTAGCAGTTTACTTGGGATGCGAATACTGAGTAGGCGAAAATAGGTTTAACGATACAAAAAGCCCGCGACGTTTAGGTTGCGGGCTTTTTTATGGGGTAGGTTTCGGTATTAGTCTTCTAGGTACTCAATTGCGCGCACCACTTTTTTAATGCCCTTGGTGCTGCTTACTACATCGGTAATTTTTTCTGCTTGTACACGCGTGAGCAAGCCCATCAAATAAGCTGTATCGTTTTCTACAATCACTTTCACACGGCTCGATTCAATATCGCGATTAAGCGCAAGCTTACTGTTAATTTTTGTTTGCAGCACGTTATCTGCAGTGCGATCAAAAAAGTCGGTTTTCTCGCCAACCACTAATTCGTTGTAAACCTGTCTTACGCGCGGTTCGTTACGTGCAGTTTTACCCGCTACTTCACGAATTTCTGCGCTTGGTACTTGGCCAATTAATAGCACTGCGCCGTTAAAGCTGTGCACAGCAATATTCGCTTCTTTGGCTACTGGTGCCGCTTTGCGAATATTTACTTGCACGATGGTTTCTATGTTTTGGTCATCTATATAGGTGCCAAAGCTGCGTTTGCTGGGGTCGGCTTTTATGGGGCCGGGTGTAACGGCATCTAACACAGAGGCGCAGCCACCAAGCAGTGTAAGGCTCGATAAAATTACAATTAACAGTGTTTTAGTTTTCATGTTACTCCAGTCCAAATAGGCGGTGATCGATGAGGTCGCACAGGCAAAAAATTGTAAGCATATGCACTTCGTGAATACGACCTCGAGAATTCAAATCGGCGCGCAGCTCTATATCGTTGACATCAAGCAGCGAGGAAATATCTCCGCCGTCGCGGCCGGTAAGTGCAATAACATTCATGCCGCGGTCGTGTGCTGCAGAAATAGCTTGTACTAAATTGGCCGAGTTACCACTACTGCTGATTACAACCAAAATATCGCCTTCTTGGCCCAGAGCGCGCACGGGTTTTGCGTACACTTCACTTTGGTTGTAGTCGGCGGTAATGGCGGTGTAGGTGGCTATATTGCTGCCCAACCAAATAGCGGGCAAGCTTGGGCGTTCTTTTTCGAAGCGGTCGATAAGCGACGAGCTAAAAATCTGTGCCAGTGCTGCAGAAACGCCGTTGCCGCATATTAGTATTTTGCCTTCGTGAATAAGGCTTTCTACCAGTATATCGCCGGCTTGATTAATAAGTGGTGCGAGCTCTTCGCCCACTTGCATTTTAGCTTCAACACTTTGCTGAAAAAGAGAATAAACGCGTTGGGGCATGGTTCACTACTTAAATGTTATTCATTGAGGGTAAAGGCATTTTCTATCCATTCTATTTGACCGGCGGTAATGGCCACCACATCAAATCGACAGGGCAAGTTTGCCAGCTTGCTGTTATCCATTAAAAAATGTTGTGCAGCGGTAACAATCTTTTGCTGCTTGGATCGCGTCACGCTTGCGGCGGCGCTGCCAAATGCAGCCGATTTGCGAAAGCGTACCTCCACAAATACCAGCGCTCGCTGCTGTTGCATAATAAGGTCGATCTCACCGCCCTTGCAATGGTAATTGCGAGCCAAGGGGGTTAAGCCTTGGCTTACGAGGTGCTGTTCGGCGAGTATTTCTGCCTGAGTGCCGGTTTCGTTGTGTTTTGCCATAGCGAGAGCAGCGCAATTGCGGCTACTGGCGGCCTTCTTCTTGTTGTTTGGTGGTTGGCACAATGTAGGCTTGGCCGCGAATAAACTGCGCCCACACTTGATGGCGAGTTATGCGTTGGTTTTCATCCAAGCTTAAGCTGCCCGTGGTGCCGTAGTAGTGTGCTTGTTTTACATTGGCTAGTTGACGCAAACGCGGGTAAAGGTGATAGGCATCTATACCCAGTGCATACAGCGGTTGATAAGCCGAGCCTTCCTCTTGGCTACCACTGCGCGCAATAGCGCGGCGCTCTGGTAATTCTTCATCAAAAAACCACGGCAGGGTAGTAAAGCGAATGCCGTTCATGTCTTGGTCGAGCGTATCGTTTGTTGTACCGTTATAAATATGGCTAGTAGCGTAAACGGGAATATCGCTGGCGTAATGGAAATTAAGGGTTGGTTTTAGTTGGCGCGCTTCAGATGGGCGAGCCACTAGAAATACAATATCAATATCTTGCCGGCGGCGCGGTTCAAACTCTATGGCCTCGCCAATTAAGCGGCGCATTGCGCGCGCGCGCTCTTTGCTGTCGGCAACGCCTGTAGCTTGCTCGATAAGTGAGGAGTATTCCTTCTGATTTTTAAAGCGGTAGTCGCTTACTACATCGCCACCTAGGCCCAACCAATGGGCGGCGAATGTGTCGGCGCTGCGATCTCCCCAACTGCCCGCAGGGGCTAAAATAAGTGCGCGGCGGTGGCCATCTACAAAGGCTTGTTCGGCAACTTGCTGGGCTTCATCTTCTACTGCCAAACCAAATTGAAACAACTGGTTACCCAATGCAGGCATGGGCTGTTGCGCATCAATAGGGGCATCTTCTGCTGCTTGGTTGGTTGGGCCTGCCGGTGTAGCAGGTGCCATGGGCAATTGTTGTGGCGCCGTGTTTTGGTTATTTAGCTCTATATAGTTGAGAGCAAGGGTAGGCACGCTAAGGTTTTGACGCAGGCTTAATTGCGCAATTTTATCTTTATCTAGAGGGCCAACAACTAGCTCTGCACCGTTAACAACGGCCTGGTCGTAAATGGTATTGATGTCGCCATCGTTGGTGTTGTACACCTGTATTTCGGGGGTAGGCTCACCGCTTTTTTGGGTTTGATAAAAGGCTGCCATAAACCCTTCAAGTACGGTGCGGGCAGCTTGTTCGAGCCTGCCAGATAGCGGCAGCAGCACGGCGATACTCTGCGGCTGCTCTTCTACAAGTTGCTGTAGCAATTGCAAATCTGCTGGCAGGCGCAAGCTAGCGGGGTGTTCTGGCCAGTTGTAGCTCCAGTTTTTTACTTCGCGCAATTGTTGGCGAATATTGGTTTGGTTGTCTTTACTGATGGCGGCTAGTGCATACCAACCTTTTTGCAGCGGGTCGTTGTGGGTTTGCGCTTCGAGTTGCAAATCCACTAGGGGCAGGGCCATTAATGCCTGCCACAGTAAATCTTGATTGAACTCCTGCATGTCGGTATCGCCTTTTAGCAGGGGTTCTAACGCAATGCGCTCCATAATGGCTTGGCGGTACTCGGCAATGTTGTATAAAAGCGAGGCGCGCATTTCGCGTATTTGAATTTGCGTGGCGAGCGGCTCTTTGGTTTGAGCCTGCATTAAGCGGGCGCTCCACAGGTAGCGTTTGGCGCGAAAGCTATAGCCTTCTGCCAGCGCTAGTTGCGCACTGAGTATGGAGTAGCGCACGAATTGGTGGTCGCTAATTTTATTGGGCACTAAGTTGGCTAATGTGTTGCGCGCCCAATCGTATTCACCGTACCCTAATAGGGCATGCGTCGCATCGAGGTACATATCTACTTTGGTTAGCTCGTCGCGGGTATCTGCTTTGGTGATTAGCGCGCTAATATCCTCCAATGTCAAATTGGCAGTTTGCGGCTCTTCAATGTTCGGTTTAGGCGCTGGGCCACAACTGGCAAGCAGTGCCGCCATTAGGCAGGTCGCAGTGAATTTGCGAGAAACGGCGGCGAAGGTAGTGTTAGCGGTCATGATTTTCCTTACTGCTTGGCGCGCGAACTGCGCACAAAATGGTCAAAGCTTTATTTTCTAGTAGGTCGAGCACGGTAACTATTACGCAATTAGTGCGTAATTAGTACGGTGCGGCGGCTTATTTTACGTTAAAAAACACAGGCAACAACGTTCGAATGCAAATAGATAACGCGCTGTATATTGTGGCAACCCCCATAGGTAATTTGGGCGATATAACTCAACGGGCGCTGAATATACTACAGCAAGCCGATTTAATTGCCGCAGAGGATACGCGTCACAGTGGTCGCCTGCTGCAACATTTTAATATTTCTACGCGAATGATTTCGTACCACGATCACAGTGATGAACGACAAGTGGACTCTATTATCGCTAAATTGCAGGCCGGCACTAGCATAGCGTTAATATCCGATGCCGGTACACCGCTTATATCTGACCCAGGTTACGGTTTGGTAAAAAAAGCCCGCGAAGCTGGGGTGAAAGTGGTACCTGTGCCCGGTGTATCGGCGGTTATTACCGCAATGAGCGCAGCCGGCTTACCTTCAGACCGTTTCAGTTTTGAAGGGTTCCCGCCCCACAAGAGTGGTGCGCGCAAGCAACTGTTTGCCAGCCTTGCACGCGATGCGCGCACATTGGTGTTTTACGAGTCGCCACACCGTATTGTCGACTGCTTAAAAGACCTCGCCGCCGAATTTGGCGAAGACCGTCCGCTGGTAATGGCTCGCGAGCTCACTAAAACCTTTGAAACATTCTTAAGCGGCGGTGTGGCGCAAGTGCTGGAGCAAGTATTAGCCGACTCCAACCAACAAAAAGGCGAAATAGTATTAATGGTGAGCGGCTACCGCAAACCGGAAACCGGCGACGAACTATCGCCCGAAGCCGAAGCTACTATGAAAGTACTGCTCGAAGAATTGCCCGTTAAGCAAGCCGCCACCATAGGCGCTAAATTAACGGGCGAAAAGAAAAACAAGCTCTATCAGTGGGCGTTAGATCAAAATTGAAACGCTAGATGATAATCGATAAGCACTAATCGCTAATTACTAGTGTTTAGCGATTAGTAATTAGTGTTTGGTATTTAGCGATTGGTATTTAGCAGTTGTTCCAATTGTACTTGTAGGTCTTGTGCCATTTGGGTGTGTTGTTCGCCGGTTGGGTGGGCGTCGCAGCTGTCACCGGCGTATATGTTCGATGGAATAAACGCGAGGCGTGGGCTATCAACGGCTGCTTGCACCTGTTTTAAGTAGTTTTGCAATGTGCCTTTTTTGTTGAGTTCGTCGTGGCCCAGTATGGCGCCATCGGTAATGGCGATGGTGGCGTTAGGGTGGTCGCGTAACAAAATAGTCGCGAATGCAACGTAGGTATTTATAAACGCCTGCTGGTCGGGAATACCCATACTAAAATCGTTAGTGCCCAGCGATACTAAAATGATATCTGCTTTAAATTTGCTGTTATCCCACGGGGCATCTGCCCATGGTTCTGGCACTGCTAAGTCGTAAAAGGCTGGGGCCTGTATATCTTTAGGCTCGCCGTTCCAGCTGCGCATTACACCGCGGCCGCCGTAGCACACTAAATGCGTTTCAGCGCTTAGCGCGCGGCCTAGCTGCATGCCGAACGAGTTGTGTGCATCCCACCAGCTCGGGTCCATCTCGCAGCCTTGTTTTCTGTTTGCGCCAGTGCCACAAGTAACCGAGTCGCCTATTACCAGTAGTTTGGTGCGCGGTTTGGCGGGCGGCGCTAAAAATTTGCCGTCTTGCACGCGAATACTGTGTAGGGTGGCCAAACCGTGCCAGCTTTCCGAGCGATTAAGTATTTTTACTTGGTGTTGCCGGGCGCGATTGTGGTTGAACACCACGTAGTCGGTTGCGGCTTTTTCTAGTTTGATACTGCGTTGCAGTCGACCGTCGATATACACATCGAGGTAGTTGTTACCACTGGTGCTACTCGCGTTAAATATTACGCCCTTGGCTTTTACATTTACTGTAAAGCTCACCCCCGGGTAGCCAAAGCGCTCGCTGCCATCTAGCATAGTTTGCGTGCGCCCACTCACCGTTACCATTGGGTGGTTGGGGGCAACTGTTTGCAGTGGTGCCTGCTGAGGGATGAGAGTACTGCATGCGCTGAACAAGGCGCATATTAGGCTGGCGGCGGTGCAAATAACGAGTGTGCGTAGCGGTTGTATTGACATGGTGTGTTCCGTATTTGGTCTGTTGTGTAATGTAACCGATATGCATTGAAGCAGTTTTTGCACGGGTGAGTCCAGTTTATATCGCTATAAATATATTTACCTGTCACTTGTTTTTCATTCGTTCGGCGCAATATCGAACAGTGTTCTAGTTACTTAATTTGGAGGTGTCTGTGTTACGCATTGGTTTGTTTTTATTAACCAATATCGCGGTAATTGCTGTAGCGAGTATTACTCTTAGTTTGCTTGGTGTTGGCAGTTACCTCGATGAGTCTGGCAGCGGTTTAAACCTGCAGGCACTGCTTATTTTTTGCGGTGTGTTTGGGTTTACTGGTTCGCTATTTTCGCTATTTATTAGCAAGTGGATGGCCAAGCGCACGACTGGCACACGCATTATTGATGTGCCGCGTACTGCAGATGAGCGCTGGTTATTAGAAACGGTGCAGGAGCTAGCGCAAAAAGCCGGTATTGGTATGCCCGAGGTAGGTATCTTCCCAGCGCAACAGTCTAATGCTTTTGCTACAGGTTGGAATAAAAACAGCTCGCTTGTGGCCGTAAGCTCTGGCTTGTTAACGCGCTTTAACAAAAACGAAGTGCGCGCGGTGCTTGCCCATGAAATAGGCCACGTGGCTAACGGCGATATGGTTACCTTAGCGCTGATACAAGGTGTAGTGAATACCTTTGTGATGTTCTTCGCTCGTATAATTGGGCATTTTGTTGATCGGGCTATTTTTAAAACCGAGCGCGGCCACAGCTTTGGCTACTACATAGTTGTATTTGTTACCGAGATGGTTTTGGCCGTATTGGCGAGCATGATTGTGGCTTGGTTCTCTAGGCGCAGGGAATACCGAGCAGACTACGCCGGTGCAACCTTGGCCGATCGCAATTCGATGATTGCGGCTTTAGCGCGTTTGCAGGCCGAAACTCAAGCTAAGGTGCCCAATGCCATGCCAGATACCCTTACCGCATTTGGTATCTCGTCTGGCTTTAGCAATAAAATGATGGGGGCGTTTGCTAGCCACCCACCGTTAGAGGATCGTATTCGCGCTTTGCAAAACTTGCACTCTTAAATAGCGCTGGGCAGTTTTAAGGCGGGTTCGTCTAAGCCAAAAAGCTGCTCGCGTAATTCTTGAATATGTTCCGCCCAATAGCGCTCGCTATTAAACCAAGGGAAGGCCTGCGGGAACGCAGGGTCTTCCCAGCGGCGGGCCAGCCACGCCGCGTAATGCATAAGCCTTAAGGTGCGAAAGCTTTCTATAAGTGGCAGCTCCGTTGGGTTAAATTCGCAAAACTCCTCATAGCCTTCCAATATTTCGCCAAACTGTGTTTGTTGCTGGGTTTTATCACCAGAGAGAAGCATCCATATATCTTGAATGGCCGGTCCCATACGCGAATCATCAAAATCCACAAAATAAAGGCTATCTTCACGTTGAAGCACATTGCCTGGGTGGCAATCGCCGTGCAGCCGAATGGAGCGGTAATTTATGTTTGTGATCACCGATTGCATTTTGTCTATAAGTTGCTCACTTACGGTTTGGTAGGCGGCAAGCAACGTTTTGGGGATAAAGTCATTCGCCAAGAGATACTCGCGGCTGCGAATACCAAAGTCTTCGAGGGTAAGTGCAGGGCGGTGGCTATAGTCTTCTACCTGCCCTAGTGCGTGAATACGACCTAGGTGTTGGCCCATTCGATAGAGGGTGTCCATATCGTCTAGGCTTGGCGCGTGGCCGCCGCGTCGCTGCGAAAGTGAAAAGCGGTGATCGCCGTATTCAAACAGTGTTTCACCCTCCGCGTTTGCAATGGGGGGCACAACCGGTATTTCTAATTCCGCTAAGGCCAAGCTAAAAGTGTGCTCTTCGCGTATTTGCTGCAAACTCCAGCGGTTAGGCCGGTAAAACTTGGCAATAAGCGGCGCTTCGCCCTCTATGCCTACTTGATACACGCGATTTTCGTAGCTGTTTAATGGGAACACACGCAGGTCGCTCACATAGCCCAAGCTTTCTACCGCATCCAACACTGTATCTTGAGTAAGCGTGTGAAACGGTGTATTGGCAAGGTTCACTGCCACTGGGCTGGCATCGGCCTGTATGGTATTACCCACATTGTCGTTGCTTGTATCTGTATGGTCGGTCATTTGTGCGAGTCGCCTTATTGGCTTGCGGTGGTAAAAGCGCAGTATACAGAAAAGCCCCTAGCTACCGGCGATAGTTTACTAGGGTGCACAGCTATAAGTGCTTCGGCGTGCGTGCAAGTGCCCATATATCCACTCTGCTAGCGCCTGCTTCTTTAAGTAAGTTGGCAATTACTTCTGCGGTTGCGCCTGTTGTTACTACATCATCCACTACGGCTATATGCTTACCTTTTACCTCTGTTAGCAGTTTGGGGGCCACTGCAAAACTTTGACGCAGGTTTTTAAGGCGCTGTTTACGGTTAAGGTTTTGCTGGCTTTGGGTGTGGTTTAGCTTGGTGAGAAGCTGCGGTAAATATTGCGTGGTTTGGGTGCTGGTGTGTGCGTGTAAATGTTTGGCGATTATTTCTGCCTGATTAAAGCCGCGCTGCAGCCTCCTGCGCCAGTGCAGGGGGACGCAAGCGATAATATCGGGAGGGGTTGCAGCGTGTTGCATTGGGCTAAGTGGCTTGGGGGAGGGGGGGGTATGCTCAATAGTCTGCTCAATAGTATGGCTTATAGTGAGCGCTAACTTTTTGGCCAGTTGGCGGCCTATATGGGGGTGATTGTTGTGCTTAAACTGCAGTACTAAATGATCGAGCGGGTAGGCGTATTCATAGGCGGCCACAATGCTGTCGAAGCTGGGTGGGGTTTTTAGGCACTCTGCGCATAGCTCCGTTTGTGGCAAGGGCAGGGCACACCGCGTGCAACTGTGCGCTATGGGGGGCAGCTCATTGGCGCAAGGACTGCACAGCAAGCCTTTGGCCTTGCTACTACACAGCGCGCAATGGTTTGGCAGCAGCGCGTCGACAGCAGCCCCGAGCCATGCCAAGGGCTTGGTTAGCCATAGGGGGGGGGATTGAGGGGTATGACTAAAGTGGGGTTCATTGGTGTTGAGTCGAGTACTGGCTGTGCGAGAAACAGCGGAATACGACGGAATAATCCGCATTTGTAAACCTCCTTGCTTACTTTTGGTTGACAGTGCCTTGCTGGCTCATTATTGTCCCTAATCTTTCGTATTAAACCCCTTGAGGACCCTATGAGCAACCCTTCCTTAGTTCGCAGTAATTGGACCCGTAAAGAAGTGGAGGCCTTGTTTGCCTTGCCCTTTAACGATTTATTGTTTGAGGCGCAAACCATCCACCGCCAATTTTTTAACGCGAATGAAGTGCAAGTAAGCACCTTGTGTTCGATTAAAACCGGGGCCTGCCCAGAAGACTGCGCCTATTGTCCGCAAAGTGCCCGTTACGATACCGGCCTCGAGCGCGAAAAATTGATGGCGGTAGAAAAGGTATTAGAAGAAGCCAAGGCTGCGAAAGACTCTGGCGCAACCCGCTTTTGTATGGGCGCTGCGTGGCGTTCACCCAAGAAAAAAGACATGCCTTACGTAACCGCTATGGTAAAGGGCGTAAAAGAAATGGGCTTAGAAGCCTGTATGACCCTAGGCATGATCGATAAAGATCAAGCTACCGAATTGGCCGAAGCTGGTTTGGATTACTACAACCACAACCTCGATACATCGCCTGAATACTATGGCGACATTATCACCACGCGCACTTACCAAGATCGACTCGATACCCTCGACAACGTGCGTCACGCCGGTATGAAAGTATGCTGCGGCGGTATTATGGGTATGGGCGAAGATGAGTCCGACCGTGTAGGTTTGTTATTGCAGTTGGCAAATATGCCGCAGCACCCAGAATCTGTGCCAATTAATATGTTGGTTGCCGTAGAAGGTACACCGCTTGAGCAGCAAGAAGCGTTAGACCCTTTCGATTTTATTCGCACTATTGCCGTTGCGCGGATTCTTATGCCGCAATCCCACGTACGTTTATCGGCTGGGCGTGAAGATATGAACGATCAAACCCAAGCCTTGGCGTTCCACGCCGGTGCCAACTCTATTTTTTATGGCGAAAAATTATTAACTACCGCCAACCCAGAATCTAATAAAGATATGCAGTTGTTTAAGCGTTTGGGCATCAACCCAGAAAAACGTGAAGAGCACAAAACCGAGCAAGAGCAAGTAGAGCAAATAAACCAACAGGTTGCCGAAGCTGCGCTCGATAAAGTGTTTTACAACGCCGCCTCTTAATAAGCTGGTTGTTTTAATTAGCCGCTAAGTATTTAGCTGGCGCTATTTGAGCGAGTGCGTTTATGCCTCGCTCAATATTCCTTTCTTAAATACGTTTCATACATCATGTCTTTAGAATCCGAACTGCAAAAAGAATTGTCTAGTCGCAAGGCAATTAACCGCTATCGCTCGCGTCGAGTGGCGCTTTCGCCCAGTGGTGTGCGTATGCGCGTAGAAGGTGAGACCAAAGAGCTTATCGCGTTTTGCAGTAACGATTATTTAGGTTTGGCGCAGCACCCCAAAGTAATAGAAGCGTTTACTCAAGCTGCACGGCATTACGGTGTGGGTAGCGGCGCCTCCCACTTGGTGAATGGTCACTCGCAAGAGCATCACCAACTAGAAGAAGAGCTGGCAGCATTTACTGGGCGGCCGCGCGCTTTATTATTCTCCACCGGGTATATGGCCAATATGGGGGTGATAAACGGTTTGCTGGGGCGCGGCGATGCAGTATTCCAAGATAAATTAAATCACGCTTCTTTGTTGGATGGCGGCTTAATAAGTGGTGCTAAATTTCATCGCTTTCGCCATAACGATTGCGAACATTTGAATACACAATTAGAAAAATCTACGGCTGCACGTAAATTAATTGTTGTGGATGGTGTGTTTAGTATGGATGGCGATGCGGCTAACCTAAACCAGTTGGCCGCGAGTGCAAAAAAACATAACGCCTGGTTAATGGTGGATGATGCACACGGCTTTGGCTGCATGGGCGAAAATGGCAAAGGCGTGGTGGATGCTTGCGGGTTAACCCTAGACGATGTACCCATTTTAATGGGCACCCTTGGCAAAGCTTTTGGTACCTTTGGTGCTTTTGTGGCTGGCAGCGAAACTTTAATCGAAGCGTTAATTCAACTGGCGCGTACCTACGTATATACCACCGCATTGCCGCCCGCTGTTGCTGCAGCCACGCGCGCAAGTTTACATTTGTTGGAAACAGAGCATTGGCGCCGAGAAAAATTAAATGCGCTAATCCAACAATTTAGAGGTGGTTGCGAAGCGCTGAATTTACAATTAATGCCATCGCAATCGCCCATTCAGCCCATTGTGTTAGGCGAAGATGCGGTTGCATTAAATGTATCTAAAAAAATGGCCGAACGCGGTTTTTGGATAACAGCCATTCGCCCGCCAACGGTACCCGAGGGCACCGCGCGCTTACGTATTACTTTATCTGCAGAACACAGCGAGCAAGATGTAGAGCAACTGTTAAATGCTCTGGCCGAAGTAATGCGCGAAGTAAGCGGAGAGCTACAAAGTGAGTAATATTGAGCCGAGTAATGTAAAACCTAGCAATATAGAGCTGGGCACTATTCCTTTGGCAGAAGCGCCCGCTACCAAGCTAGAAGCTGCTTATATTGCTAAAAAAATAGCTCCAAATAATTCTAACCCCAATGCGCCTGTCTGGGTGTTTGTTCATGGTTGGGGGGCAAGCGCCAATACCTGGGCGCCGTTAGTAGACGAATTAAAATCGCAGTGTGAAATTTGGCTGTTAGATTTACCCAGCTTTGGTGGCAACACGCAAGCTGTCAATAGCCCTAGCGCAGTTGCTGCAGACATTGCCAAAATATTGCCCGCTAATACTGTGCTTGTGGGGTGGTCGCTAGGCGGTATGCTGCTGCCGCTAATTGCCCAACAAATAGAACAACATTGGCCCACAAAAACAATTAGCCATTGTATAGGCCTGGCCGCCAACGCCAAATTTGCGCAGGGCGATAACTACACTGCTGCTATGCCTGCAGAAACGTTTCAAACTTTTTGCGCTAACTTTAATGTCGACCCAACAACAACTTGGTCGCGCTTTGGCTTGTTGCAAGCTCAGGGCGATAGCAACCGCAAACTTGTAAGCCGACAAATAAAAGCGTTGCACAATGCGCCTATGCCAGAGCAGTTTACTGCGTGGCAACAAGCCTTAACTTGGTTGGGCGCTATAGATAACCGTGTACTTCTCTGTGAAATAACTACCCCATTTTTACACCTATTTGGCGAAGGTGATGCGCTAGTACCAGCTGATGCAGCTGTCGCTATGGCTGGTATCAACCCTTTGCACCAAACGCTCGTGGTAGCATCCGCAGGTCATGTTTTACATTTTTCGCAACCCGCAAAAATTGCGCAAATAATGTTGGCCCGGGTGCATGCTAAACGCAATAAAGCGCGGGTGGCCAAGTCTTTTAGCAACGCTGCAACCGAATACGATAGCGTTGCCTACTTGCAGCAAAAGCTAGCAAATACCCTGTGTGAATGGGTGCCAGAGCAAGCAGAAAAGATTGCCGACTTAGGGTGTGGCACAGGCTATTGCGGCTTGCAACTACAACGCCCAGAGCGCGATATTTATTCGCTCGACTTGGCGCAGGGCATGTTGCATACAGCGCGGTCGAAAGCTTTAGCTAAGCAGCAATTATTTTCAGGTGTGTGTGCCGACATAGAGTGCTTACCATTTATCTCTAACGGTTTTGATGCGTTAGTGTCTGGCATGAGTATGCAGTGGTGCGAAGATTTACCCGCAGTATTTAGCGAGGCGCATAGGGTGCTAAAGCCTAATGGTGAAATGATTTTTTCTACCCTTGGCCCACAAACTTTATTTGAATTGCGCGAAGCGTGGGCCGAGGCAGATATAAAGTTAGGGCGGCAAGGTTGTGTACACGTTAATACTTTTATCGAGTTAGATCGTGTAGAAATTGCAGCTAAGCAGGCTGGGTTTGTTATAGAACAAACTTCGCGTGAAATACACGTATTGACTTACGACAGCGTAATGCCGTTGATGCGCGAGCTAAAAACTATCGGCGCGCATAATGTAAACCCAGGTCAAGAACAGGGTTTAACAGGTAAGGCGCGATTAAAAGCAATGGCGCAAGCGTACGAGCAGTTTCGCACGGCGCAAGGTGTGTTGCCGCTCACCTACGAGGTAGGCTTTTATCAATTACTAAAAGTGTAAATGCTTGGCGTCAAAAGATAGTGTTAAAAGCTAGGTAAGCTCATTCTAAATACATTGCCAGCTTCCATTTTATTATGCAGCGATATATTGCCGCCGTGCAGCTCTACTAGCTTTTTAGTTAAGTACAAGCCAATGCCAAGGTCGTTAGATTTGTACATGTCTGTGTTTTCTCTGTTGGCAAAGTTTTCAAATACTTTTGTTTTATAGGCCTCACTAAAGGCTTGGCCATCGTCTTGTACTTCCAAAATTAAATTATCTACACCATCTAGTTGAGACATGCTCACGCTAATGGAAATAGTGTGGTTGTCTGATGCCTGCGCCGAGTAAGCTAACAAGCTAATTACAATATCAATAAAACGGGGCGGATCAGCTACAAAATATAAATTGGGGTCCACGTGCTTAACAATTTTGGTTTTATCTGAATCAATAAATTCCTCTGCTTTAATTGCAGAATAAGTTATCGCATCGGCTACATTAAATTGGCGCCTATTTACGGCTATTTCCCCTGCTTCGAGCTTACCTAAATCTATAATATGATTGATGAGTCGCAATAAGCTTTCACCATTGGATTTAATAGAGCGAATTACCGTACGGTACTGTTCGTCTAGTTCGCTGCCTAGTTTCTTTTCCAGTCGCGTCGCGTAGCCAATAATTGGGTTGAGTGGTGTGCGCAACTCGTGGGACATAAGCGCAAAAAACTCGTCTTTTGATTTGCGTGCCTCGGTGGCCTTTTCTTCCATAATAAGCGATTTAACTCGCGCTTCGGCGCCTTCCATTAGAAGCGCCAAAGAGTCGCGCAATTGGCCTATTCGCTCCTCGTTATCCGGCAGCTCTGTTACCCGCAGCGAGGCGCTGTCGTAATTGATTTGTAGTACGCCGTCGCGCTCTACAATTCTTCCGGTTAAAAGGTCGGCTTTAATTGCGCTGGCAGCTTCTATATCGAGCGAGCCTTCAGGGCCGATAAATATGCGACCGGTATAGGTTTCTAATGTAACTGCACCCTTAAGGCCTAGCTGGCCAAGTGACTCAATCAAGGCTTCGCCCAGCGCTTGATAGCTGGGTATGGCAAAACTGTTTTTTAAAAACTGCACCACTACGCCCATATCTCCATTACTGGTCATCACCGTCATGGTAAGTTGACGCAGTGAGGCTAGCTCTTGGCGCAGGCTTTCGACTTCGGTTGCGGCGTCCATAATCTTTTTAGCATTGTGAATGAATTTAAAAATAAGTGTAGGCCACTGCGTGAAAATTTCAGGGAAATACTGCTAATTCGCGCTGCGAGTGTGGCTGCAGTTAAATAGGGTAGGTTTTCGCTACTAGAGCTCTGCCTTAGTGTAAGATTGCGTCTGGCAAAAAATGGTTTAATTTTCGGAGATACAAGTGGGTAAAAAGTTTTTTGTAACGGGGACCGATACCGACATTGGCAAAACTTTTATTAGTACGGCGTTAATTCTCAAAGCGAATGCTCAGGGGCTGCGCACCATGGGGCTAAAACCTATAGCTGCTGGTTGTGAAACTACGGCAGAGGGTTTGCGCAACGAGGATGCACTGCAATTGCAGCAAGCTTCCAGTCAGAAAATGCCCTATGCCCAAGTGAACCCCATTGCGCTTAAAGCTGCTGTGGCGCCGCATATTGCTGCGCAAATGGAAGAAAAACGCTTGTCGGTAGAGCGTACAATGGGCTTTGTGCGCGGCAGTTTAGTTATGCCCAGCGACCTGTGCTTAGTCGAGGGGGCGGGTGGCTGGCGAGTGCCACTGAATACATCAGAAACCCTTGCGAACTTGCCTAAAGCATTGAATTTACCTGTAATTCTTGTAGTGGGTATTCGGCTTGGGTGCATTAATCACGCGCTACTTACCGTGGAAGCAATTGTGCGTGATGGTTTGCAGGTAGCGGGGTGGGTGGCGAATATTGTGGACCCTAATATCGCCGCATTGGAAGAAAATATTGATACTCTACGCACACTACTACCTGGAGCGTGCCTAGGTGTGGTGCCATTTATGCCAAATGCTAAGCCAGAGAGTGCGGTGGACCACCTCGATATAACCCCTTTGTTAGATTTCGCCCAATAAGTTGCCGCCTAGCGGCAACTAATAACCGCATATAACTAAATAGGTGCTTTTTGCGACAAAATAATCTTACCTTAAGCGATAGAAGCCTTTGTTTTGCCTGATATTTAGTCAGTTTTGGCGTAGAATGTCAGGCATAAGTATGGGTTTCTTAGTGTTTTTACTTAGTGGTGGCAAGTTCTTGCCGCTTTTGAGGTTCGCTAAACAGCCCATAATCGGCTAGTTTTAAAGTAAGGTGACCTATGATTCATTCAGTGTTGAATGAGGGCGTAAAAGGAATGCAGGCCTCGCAGAGAGAAATGCAAAAGGCTGCGCACGAAATTGCCAGTACGAATATTCCTGCAAGCACACAGGCCGCCCCACAAAACCCTGCCGATGCGGCCATTCCTCCTGTATCTGAACCCCCTAAGTCAGGTAGAGTGGGAAACATAGCCGAGCCGATTGTTGAGTTAAAAAGGCAGGAGTTGTTATTCACAGCGTCTGCTGCGGTTGTATCTACAGCAAACAAAACCATAGGAAGTTTATTAGATGTTAAATCGTGAATGGTTGGAACAGTTTGTAGCTTGGTTGTTGGGTACCGCGCCGCAACAGCAATTGGTGCCTATAAAGGTTGAGCGTACTCAAGCAGAGCAGTTGCAGGCAGAGCTACGTGCGCGCCGCAACGCAGAGCGCAATAACGAATTTTAAACCTGCTAGGTTTGCGCCTGGCGGGCTTGCTCTACGGTTTTGATAGTTTACTGTTACTTATTGAGCGAACATTTTAAGTGGCAAGTACAGCACAGCAAGGGTTAAAGCATTGGCAATATGCTAACTTAGCGTTAATGCTTACGCCTGCGTGTAAACCATAGAGGTACGCCTTGTGATCGCCAGTCACAGTCCTTTTCATAGCGCCCATGTGGCGAGCGCCACCCCTGCTGCACATCGCACAGTAGGGGAATTGGCCGCGGATGAAAAAGGCGTGGTACTGCAAAGTCCTACTATTGCCGCTGTGGACGAAGCGTCTGCGCCGGTTAAAGCTGGTATCTCCTCCCAGCAAAACAGTTCTGTTTCCCCCACTGATACCTCCAATTCTCAAACTAAACCCTCTAGCGACGACGCTCTGCAAGCCCTGCGCGAACGTGAAGCCGCGGCAAAAGCGAAGGTTGAGCAGGCTGAGTTGGCGCAAATGCAGCGCGAAATTGCCAGTTTGGCCGCGCGTGATAGAGAAGTGCGGGCGCATGAGCAGGCCCATATGGCGGTAGGTGGCCAGTATGCAGGTGCGGCACAATACCAATATGAACGCGGGCCAGATGGCATAAATTACGCGGTGGCGGGTGAAGTACCTATTGATATAGGTCGGGCAGCCGACCCGCAAGCCACCATTGAAAAAGCGCGCACAGTTAGGCGCGCGGCCCTGGCGCCAGCAGATCCATCGCCACAGGATAGACGTATCGCAGCCCAAGCTAGCAGGTTAGAGGCTGAAGCTCTTCAAGAGTTAAACGAACAGCGCCGCGCAGAGCAGGCAGAAGCAAGTGAAGCTAAGCAAAGGGCACGCGAGGCCAATAGCGACGATAAATCTAAATCAGAGCTCGGCGCTGCCGAATCTACCGGCAACGTTATTCAGTCAGCCAGCCCTACAGGCATTGTTAGCGAGTCCAGTTCGAACAATACTATTGCTAGCCCTGCGCTCAGTAATAATCAGTTAAAACAGGTGAATACACTCGTTGGTGTGCAGTCGCTTGCTAGTCCACGCCCCAACACCATTTTGGACGACCTCGTATAACCCTCTCCTTTTCTCTTCCTCGCTATGCGGTGCACGCTATTTTGGCCTAAGGTTAATAGTGTAAATATACGCTTTTGTTGGCGGTATTCGTTAGCAAAATAGAGCACTATGTACTTTGTAATAAATTTAAACGTTTGTTTTAATTTGTGCGTATAAACTACATACTCATTGTGGGCTGCCACACCGTAACCATTAGTTAAATATAACAGTGCGATGCTATTAGGCAGCTGTTGAAGCCGATAAGTAGCAGTAATAAAAGTAGGAACAGAACAAAGAGAGGATTGCCATGGCCGATTATCGCGCGCCGCTAGAAGATATTCGTTTTGTGTTAAAACATGTGTTTAATGTTGAAGAGTTTTGGCAAGGCCTAGAAGGCATGGGCGACATGGATATAGACACCGCCGATGCCATTTTGGAAGAAGCGGCAAAAATATGCGAAGAAGTATTAGCACCGTTAAATCGCGAAGCTGATGAGCAAGGTAGCCAGTGGAGCGAGGGTAACGTTACCAGCCCAGAAGGGTTTAAAGACGCCTACCAAACATTTTGCGAAGGCGGTTGGAACGGCTTAGGTGGTAACCCAGAATACGACGGTATGGGCATGCCCAAAACGCTCGTTGCCGCTGTTGAAGAAATGCTACAGGGCAGTTGTATTGCCTTTGGTTTAGCGCCCATGCTTACCGCGGGTGCAAGCTTTGCTATTAACGCGCACGCAAGCGACGAATTAAAAGCACTGTATTTACCCAAAATGTACAGCGGTGAATGGGCGGGCGCGATGGATTTAACCGAACCCCACGCAGGCACCGACCTAGGCTTAATTCGTACTAAAGCCCAGCCGCAGGCCGATGGCAGCTATGCCATTACAGGTACAAAAATATTTATTACCTGGGGCGAGCACGACATGGCCGACAATATTGTGCACCTAGTGTTGGCTAAATTACCCGATGCCCCTGCCGGCTCGCGCGGCATATCGTTATTTTTGGTTCCAAAAGTTATCCCCAATGCCGATGGCAGTTTAGGGGCACGCAATGGCGTTAGCTGTGGTTCCATCGAGAAAAAAATGGGTATTAAAGCTTCGGCAACCTGCGTAATGAATTTTGATGGCGCACAGGGCTGGCTTGTTGGTGAACCCAACAAGGGGTTAATGGCCATGTTTACCATGATGAATTACGAGCGTTTAATGGTGGGTGTGCAGGGCATTAGCGTTGCAGAAGCCTCGTATCAAAACGCGGCGGAGTATGCCAAAGAGCGCATTCAAAGCCGCTCGCCAAGCGGCCCGCAAATGCCAGATAAAGAAGCAGATTCGCTGCTTGTGCACCCAGACGTACGCCGCATGTTAATGACCATGCGCGCCTATAACGAAGGCGGTCGCGCTTTTTATATTTATGTTGCCCGTTGGTTAGATACCGCCAAATACGGTGCAACCGAAGAGCTACGTAAACACGCCGATAACATGGTGGCACTACTCACGCCTGTTGCAAAAGCATTTATGACCGATGTTGCCTTCGACTCGGCAGTGATGGGTCAGCAGGTGTATGGCGGCCATGGGTATATTCGCGAATGGGGCCAAGAGCAACATGTGCGCGACATTCGTATTACCCAAATATACGAAGGTACCAATGGTATTCAGGCTATGGATTTAATTGGCCGTAAAACATTGGCGGTGGATGGTGGTTTGTTAGCGTTGTTGGCTGAGGAGATACGCGCATATTGCGCCAGTGCTGGTGACGACCACTCTCATTTGGCCGAAGCATTGCTCTGCGCGTTAGAGGGGCTGGAAGCAAGCACTCAACATATATTGTCTGCAAGCAAGCAAGACCCGAATTACCCTGGAGCAATAGCGTGCGATTACCTCCACTATGTAGGTTATGTTGCCTATGGCTATATGTGGCTGCAAATGGCGTGTGCGGCTAAGCAATCTTCAAGCGCGCAAGCACAGGCTAAACCAGCGCTGGCGGAATTTTTCTTCGCTTATTTATTGCCGCAGGTAGCTACTTTACAGCAGCGGATAGAATCCGGTGCGAGTTCGGTTATGGGCTTGCCTATGGATGCTTTCTAGCAAAAAACTTACAGCGCGGCCTGCGAGTAAAGTTTGAGTTTCGTGGGTCGACGAAGTATAAAAGGGCTGTCATTATTGACAGCCCTTTTTATTTTTAAGTGCAGTTTCAGTGTGTTTAATCTGGCAAAATAACTAACCAACTAATTCAATAACAGGATCGAACCGTGCCCAAGCTATACCCAGAAGATCAGCAAAAAGTTGATGAGTATTTGCAATCCAGTGTTCACCAGGTTGAGCGAGCGCCATTTAGGCCATTGCGCCTGCTCGCTATTATTGGTGTTATTTTATTGATATTGACCGGGTTAAGTTTTGTTATCGCTAAATCGCAGGGTGTGGCTTAATAAATAGCGCCATTTGTTACAGTTTTACTATTCTTGCTTATATTATTTATTTATATAAAGTTTATTTTATATTCCCATTTCAGGTATGAATTCGTCACTTTTCTTCACTCTAAGTGGCCTTACCGCTTAAATATCTGCTGAAAACGGCATTTTATGTTGATATTGGCGCCAGTTTTTTTGTTTTTATTCTTCCTGTTGTAATAATAATGTCACTGTGATGTGTTTGGGCTGGTGCTAGTCTAATAACCATAAGGTGCTGAAATAAAAAACATTTTCAGCACCCAAAAACTCAAATGCCCGTGTGTATTTGGTGTGGTTTGCCCTAATTATTCGAGGAGGAGGGGCCTAGATGAAAATAATATCTAACAAAAAATGGCTAACCGTATTATCTGCAGCAGCACTATTGTTGCCACTTTCTGCAGCAGCAGAAACCTATAAGCCTGCATTTTTCGATTTTTCTGCCGAGCAATTGGTAGCTAAAATTGATGCAACCAGTATTACTAAAGCTGCCACGCTTTATTGCCAAGCAGAAATAGACGTAAACGGTGCGCCAGACCGAGTGAAATGTTACGACAAGGCGAGTAATACCGATTTGGTAATGCAAACCCAGCAGGCGCTAATTGGTTTAGCCTTTACTGCGGCGCAGGTTGATAGCCAAAAAGTACCTGTGCGTATGAACTTTCGTGTGGCGTTAAATGTTAGTGAGCATGGCCCAGTTGCCGCACTCATTCCTAACCTTGGTTCTATGCAAGCGCAATATGGTCGCGATTATATCGCCCCGCAAGAGCGTTTAGATGTGTCCGATTGGTACCAGCGTTATAGCGATAATAGCTCGGTAAATGGCGGTGCATTTTTGGATGATGCTCCACTATCGCGAGTGGCGGCCACTATTGAAGAAGATGGGCGTCCAACGATTGTACGCACAGTAGATGCAGACCGTGCTTACAAGCGCGATGCAACAGTCGTGCAGTCTGCGTTGAAGCGCTCACGCTTTATTCCAGGCTTTATCGATGATAAACCAGTGCCCATGGGCTACTTGGCGGTTGTTAACTACGGCGGTACAGGGCAGGCAGTTTCTTCGCGCTAAGAGGTCTGAGTTGTAGGAAGTTGTAGGACGTTGTAGGAAGTGCAGTTTGCTGTTTCGCTTTTTTTAGATTTATTTGTTCTAGCCGCATGCTGTGCTTAGGCTAAACTTGTAATTAAGTGGTAGTCGGCAGTGTCTGTAGTGAGTAGTTAGCCTGCTGCGCTTAACAATTTAACATGGCGAGTTGCTGTAGGGTTTCTTAGCTCTAACTCGCTATTACGGTTGTACCAAATCCCCGTACAGGATGTAAGAGACGGGGATACTCACAGGAAAGGCAGTCATTCGTGGCTGCCTTTTTTATTGCCCGCCAATTATGTTTTTACTGCTTCCCCGTTTTTTAATACTACTTTGCGAGCGACTGTACCTGTTTACTTTGGTCTTCTGTTACTGGCTGAATGGATAGGCGCCCCTGCTTCACCAATAGCATCTCGCTTAAAGCTGGGGTGGCTTTTATACGGTCTAAGGTTACGGGGTGTTTGAATGCCGCTTTAAAGGCGATATCCACACATACCCAGCGAGGTGCTTCGGGTTTAGATTTCGCATCGTAGTAGGGGCTGCTTGGATCAAACTGACTAGGGTCGGGGTAGGCGCCGCGCACAACCTTTGCCAGCCCCGCAACGGCGGTGGGTTTACAACTGCTGTGGTAAAAAAGCACTTCATCACCTACGGCAACCTCGTCGCGCAGAAAGTTGCGCGCTTGATAGTTGCGAATGCCGTTCCACACGGTGGTTTTATCGCGCTGTAAGTCGGCAATACTGTATTCGTCGGGTTCGCTTTTAAACAGCCAGCAGGCCATAGGCAGTCTCGCATTGAATGTTAAAAACTAGGGAAGGGGTTATTCTTGCCAAACCCAGCGGATGGGCTCGCCAAAATCGTCGGTAATAAGCTTTTTGGTGGGGCGTCTGCTCAGCTTGCCTGCACGCGAGGTTTTGCTGCTTTTGCGCGCGTCTAGCTCTTTTACCACTTCACTTAGCGGGGTGCGAGTTTGCTTTGGCTCAAACTGGGTAGCTTGAGCAAACAGGTTGCGGTTATCCAATTGGCCACTTGTCCCTGTGGGAATATTATTGACGGCACCGCCAGACGATAAATATCGGGCGATTTCTGCGTCTAACTCCGCGCGAACTTCTGCTTTGGTTTTAGTGGGTTTCATAGTAAATCTGTGTGTGGACGTGGCCACATTCTACCTTGGTTTGGCTTAGGAATCCCGATAATGCGTGCATATTCGTCGAAAGTGTAAATTACTGTCGAGTTAGCAGCGCTAAACAACAATTATAGAGTGTGTTTACTTCTTGTTCGACCCCTACAGTTACAACTTACTGTCGCCGCCAGTTGGCGAGGTTGCTTCATTGCTAAGGCCGAAGCAGCGTAGAAATAATGCCTAAAGTATAGCCAAAATTGGCAGGTTTGAGGTTAAAAAAGGTGCTACTCAGAGCTATGCAATTATTGTATTGCTTTGGCGTGCTCGGCTAGTGATATATGTGTTGGAGCCTTGTTACTGCATCGAATTAACGGCTTGTTTTGGTTGCGCATGGTTGGCCCAAATAGGGTTTTAGTCGTAATGACTTTTGCCTCGCATAGGTATTACTTAGCGCCTCCGGTTTATAAAAAACAAGTTGTAAGCTCATTGTTAAATAGAAGAGTGCGGCAACTAGAAATGTATAGCATGTTATGCAAAATTTTAAATTTTTATGCAGTCAAAAAAAAATGATTTTAACTAAGGGGATGCAACGTTGTCCTGTGTTGGTATTTGGTTTTTATTTAAAACTATTTAGTTTTTTTCGCGAAAAGAGCAATCTCTTAAACTTAATTTAGTTGTTTAAACGTACTGTTTATCTGCTAGCAGAATTAGTAATGTAAATTTTTTCAAAATTTTAAATTCGGTTTTTCAAGTTTGTACCGGCATTAATAAACGATCTTATAAAATGTAAACGATATTCATTTTGGCTTTTAATAAGCGGAATGGAGCTTTTGGGTAACAATAGCTAGGTTAGCGCGTAATGCATACGTTTTGGGGGGTATTTTAGTCATACCAAAGTGACAATTTTAAAAGTGAAAAATGGGAAAATCCCCCTACTACTCTTACGTAGCAATAGTGTTACACTTAAGTTACTCACAGGACAATTGCTGCATTTAGTACAAGGTGGTAGAAAATTAGAGTTAGTGGTTTGCTAGCTATATGAATTGAGTGATCTTTAGAAATATTCAATTCTACTAATTGAAATGGTTTTCGGCGAATTAATTGAAAATGGAGTTTGTTCTACCTTATCTTTTTGCAGCATTCTAATAATAGAAAATAAAATATGAATGACACGGCTATAGAACAAGAAACTTCACTGTCTCGCGTAGAATTGGTATACCGCAAGTTGCGAGATAACATTATTACCAATCAGTTCCCCCCTGGTTATCAAGCTTTAGAACCGGAGATTGCTAAACAGCTTGGTGTTAGTCGCACACCGGTGCGCGAAGCGCTAATTCGTTTAGAAGCTGAAAATCTTATTCAGCTGGTTCCGCGTCGCGGTATGCGCGTTTTGCCTTTGGTGCCCGACGACATAAAAGAAATTAACGAAATTTTAACTGGCTTAGAAGTGATGGCTGTAGAGCTGCTTGCTAAGCAAAAGCCTGGGCGTGATTTGCTAGAGCCGATGGAGTCGGCATTGGATGAGATGGATAAGTCTCTGTTAACCGGTGATATGGAGCTTTGGGCTGAAGCAGACGAGAAATTTCATCGCTTTCTTTTGGCTCTGGCTGGCAACCAACGCTTGGCTTCCATGGCCGAAAGTGTGCGAATTCAATCGCAGCGCTCTAGAAAAATTACGCTTAAATTGCGCCCCTCTCCCGAGTCGACAAACAGCGCGTACCGCAAGTTGTTAAATGCAATTGCAGCAGGCAACTGGCAAGAGGCGAAAGAGGTGCACTATCAACACCGTTTGGAGGTAAGCCAAATGCTGGTAGATTTATTAGAAAAATATCAGTTGCCGCACCTTTAGTTGCAAGTGAGACTTATTTAAAAAGGGCTATTTAGCCCTTTTTTTATGCCTGTTAATTTTGCGTTGTGTGTATTGGCGAATAAGAGTGTGTAGAATTTGCTGCTTTTAACATGAGTAATGTGTCAATGACTTCAAAGTCCTACCAAGCTTTGGCTGCGCCAGTGGAGTTTGTACACGAAGAAAAGCGCAGTACGTTTACGGCGCTGCTTTATCCGGTAGAAAGCCGCGCACAAGCGATGGCGTATCTTGAGCAGGTAAAAGAAGTGTACCCAGGTGCAAGCCATTATTGTTGGGCTTATATTATTGGCTCGGCAGAGCAGCCGGTATCGGTGGCGTTTAGTGATGATGGCGAGCCATCTGGAACGGCGGGCAAGCCAATGCTTAATGTTTTAACTCATCGCCAAGCGGGAAATTGCTTTGCGGTAATTGTTCGAATTTTTGGTGGCGTTAAGTTGGGTGCGGGTGGTTTGGTGCGCGCTTATGGGGCTGCGGTGTCGCAAGCTTTGGATTCGGCGCAGTGGGAGCAGATAACCGAATTAATTGCGTTTAGAGTGGAGATAAGTTTTGCATTGGAGGAGCGTGTACGTCACAGGCTTCAGCAAGCGAATATAACGGTAGATGCTGCTGAGTACGGTGAGCACGTTACTCTGTTTGCGAAAGCGGCGGCATCAATACTCGAGCAATTAGAGCAAGATATACCCCAATTAAGTTCAGGCTCGGCCAAGGTGATAGCGGAGTAAGTGCTGGCAACTTTAGACAGAGCCTTTGTTATTGGTGGGTGGCTGCTCGCCGTGTGCCACTCTTATTTCGTTGACGTATTGGTGTGCCAAACGTGTGGGTTCAGGTAGTCGATAGCCTGCGCAGGTTTGGCGAGTAATGCTTAGAGCATCTTCGTAATTCATGCCTGTGCCGGGTGAAATAAAAATGGGTTTAATACCCGCGCGGCTGCGGTACACATAGCCGCGCATCTCTCCTTGGTAAGTTAACTCCGTTACACTGTCTTGGGCTGGCGCTGGGTCATCAAAGCGGCCTATTAACCTTTTTTTGGCGCAGCCCAAAGTGGCCACATTTGCGGCTAAACCAAAATGAGTGGCCACGCCAACTTTGCGTGGATGCATAACGCCGTGGCCATCTAGCATAACCGCATCGGGTTTTGTGGTGAGTTTTTGCCAAGCTTGCAATAAAGCGGGCACTTCCCTAAAAGACAGGTAACCGGGAATATATGGAAACGCTGTTTCGGTAATTACACTTGCTCGTTCAATTATTTCTAGCGTTTCTGCGTTAAGCACTACAATACCTGCGTAAATAACAGGGCTGTTTTTGTTACACGATATGTCGGCCCCTGCAATAAGTGTTAGTGATTTATTCAGTGGTGCTAAATTGATATACGATTCCATAAGCTCTTGCTGAGCTTTAGCTTCGCCTATATCGCCCTTCCATAAAATGGGGGGTGTTTGAAATAAACGGCTGGCCACAGTGTTACCTACAAGATGTTTTGTTGTGGAGGGGGTTGTAGGACGTATAGTTGTGTCCATGTCTGTTTCCTTAGTTTGGCTGGCTCAATAATTTGGACTTTAATTTTCCATTATCCAAAAATTTATAGTTAGTGGGCGTACCACATTTGTGCTCGGCAATAGGGGGAAGTCTTGTAGTTTTAGTTTCCCTTTTTTTAGCTTAGGTTTTTTACCGTTAATTTTAATACGTTTGCTGGTGAGTTTTTTTGCCCTAAGTTCATATTGCGCTTTAACTTTTTCTGCAATGCTTGGGTCTAAAGTAACGCTGTGTTTATTTAGGTTTATTAACAAAAGGCAGCGGCTACCGTCGTGCTGGCCGCCCTCTGCAAGGCTGTGACAGTAAACTCTTAGGTTTGGGTCGCTGCTGGTAACGTTAAATACCTGCTTGCCCATTAAACGCGCCCAAATCCAGCTAAGCCAATAATCTGGCCTGGGTTTAAGTGTAAGTCTATCGACTAAACCGTACTCTCCACCAATTAAGCTTTGGCGAATCATTACTGCTTGGCCCATAAGCGCGCCACAGGCTAATTGATCCGCCCACCAAAAACACGAAGCCCAGCGGTCTGAGCAACGCGCTTCGCCACCGCACTGTGCCGAGCCACTTTCGCCTGTCCACAATTGTGCATTGGGTTGCAGTTCATCGCGCCATTTTTTAAGTTGCAAGCTATAGCGCTTGAAGTCGTCTAGGTTTTTATAATCGATAAAATTTTCAGGTTTGGCGCTGCGTGTGCGTACAGGTGAGCGCGCGCTTTGAAAGGGGTAGTAGTGCCAATCGACTATGTCTATATCTTCAGTAAGGTTGGCCAAGAAACCTTTAGTAATATTCGAAAAGGGTTTGATGGTTTCGCCTAGTTTTGGCCAAAAGGCGCTGCCGGGCCCTAGTACCCGCGCGTTGGGGTAAAAGCTGTGTAATACTTGGCGGAAGGTGCTGTAATCTTGAGCCAATTTTTTTGCGCCAGGTTGCGCATTAATACCATGGAACGCCCAGTACGCATTTAGCTCGTTACCTAATTCGCATACATCTATGCGGTAGCCGCGCTCCAAGCTGTAGCGCAACAGTTTTTCGGCTTCAGAGCCTTGCCAGTCGCCGTGTAACTGGCGTTTAAAAAGGCCGTATTTAACTGTGAACGAGAAAGCTAAATTATTGCGCTGAATAAATGCGTGCAGGCTGTCCCACATTGCTTTGGTTAGTACTAGGCTGTCTTTATCGTTAGTGGGGTCTTCAAAGTAGTGAATTTTATCAGCTTCGGACCCTCCTACACGCACATAAGCGGGCCCCAACGCCTGTACAAGTCTATCGAGCTTTTTCGAGTTGAGAGACAGCGGTTGCACTCGTAAGCCGCCTAATCCTTTGCGGATAACACTAGACCCTTCCCACCAAAAGCCGCCAGCTAAGACAGAAATATCAATTGCAAAGCTAAGGTAGCGCTCATCTATTTGATGGGGCTGCGGTGTATCACTTATATATATACTTGCACGTGGCAATAGTGGGCGCTTTGGCAAAAATAAAGCGAGGAGGGTTTCCCGAGTAGTTGTTAGCATGGTTAGCCTTAATAAGCGCACTTTGTGTAAGTGGGGTCAGTATAGGAAGCTAATATGACTAAGTTGTTAAATACATTGAATAACCTGAGGTGAAATATGCAAACGACTCGTTACCGCGTGGAAGGCAAGGTGCAAGGGGTATATTTTCGTGCGAGCACCCAGAGGGAGGCGCAAGCGCAGGGGTTAACTGGCTGGGTATGTAATTGTGAAGACGGGGCTGTTGAGCTAGTCGCTACCGGAACAGCGCAGCAGCATGCGAAATTAGCCGCGTGGTTAGCCTGCGGGCCGCCAATGGCAAGAGTGGATAGGGTAATACAAACAGATGAGCCGTTAGTGCTATTCGATGGATTCGACATCCATTACTAAACTAATTAGGCGAGTTACTTTAGTTTTATGTGCTGCAGAAACTAAAACCCCCAGCATTGCCGGGGGTGTATAGATGAATAGTAGTTACGGGTTATATAGATAAACCGCGCAATACAAAGTAAAGCAGTGCCCCTAGTGCGCCAGATATAGGCACGGTAATTATCCAAGCGGCAATAATTTTATATAAGTGTTGGCGTTTAACCAGCTCTTGACGATATATCTTCTTAAGTTGCTTACGCTCTTTTTTCTTAATGGAGATATCAAGCTTTTTAACGTTTGATTTGCGAATCATTTCGCGCATTTCTTCCACAGGTGCATTGTGGAAGTTGTCTAGGTAGGCCTGCAATTTATCGCGCTCTGCGCCTGTACGGTCTGCGATAATTTTATGGAGTTGCGAGGCATAGCGCGTTTTAAGGAATTCACGTAAGAAGCCCACACCAAATACACCACCCAGTGCAATATGGGTGGAGCTTACAGGCAACCCTAAGCGCGAAGCGATAATTACCGTTACAGCGGCAGCCAGCACGATACAAAATGCGCGTGACTTGTCTAGCTCGGTAATTTCACCGCCTACGGTGCGAATTAATTTAGGGCCAAACATGGCTAAGCCGACGGCAAGACCGATGGCACCAATAAGCATTACCCACATAGGAATAGCTGCTTTGGCATGAATAGCGCCGCCTTGGAATGCGTCCACAATGGCAGCTAATGGGCCAACCGCGTTGGCTACGTCGTTCGCGCCGTGGGCGAAGCTCAATAGGCCTGCTGCGAATATAAGAGGAATAGTAAACAAGTTGTTCACGCTTTCGCGAGAGTTATCCATGCGCAGCGCTTGGCGAATAACGGTACGTCGGCTGAATAGATACACGACAACAGCGATAACGGCACCAATTAATACGGCTTGATATAGCTCGGCTTTCCAAAGCTTTTTTATGCCCTTAAGGATTAAGTAAACACTAAAGGCCCACGCCATTACACCTACTAGTACAGGCACGTAAGTTTTTGCGGCAGTAACTTTATCGTTGCGGTACATAATTAAGCGTTTGATGAGTGCCAAGGTGCCCGCAGCAATTACACCACCCATTACTGGCGAGATAACCCAGCTAGCTACAATGGCGCCCATAACCGGCCAGTTGGCAATGCTCATACCGCCTGCGGCCAATCCAGCACCGAGTACACCGCCAACAATTGAATGAGTAGTCGAAACGGGTGCGCCCATCCAAGTGGCAAAGTTAAGCCACAAAGCGCCGCCCAGCAGTGCCCCAGCCATTAACCATATATATTCACGTGTATCGGTGACCAAGCTTGGGTCGATAATGCCTTTCTTAATAGTAGACACAACATCGCCGCCGGCGATAATTGCCCCCGCCGCCTCACACACACCTGCAATACAGATAGCAGCAAACAAAGAAAGCGCGCCAGAACCAACAGCTGGCCCTACGTTGTTGGCTACGTCGTTGGCGCCAATGTTTAGCGCCATGTAGCCACCAGTAACCGCAGCAAATATAAGCAGGTAATTGCTCGCGCCTACTGTGCTAAGTACATACACAAAAACGGCAGCCAAAAAGGCAATACATACTCCGTAACGTATACCCCAATGAATATTTTCTAGGCCGGAAGGCTTAGTGGCTTGCATAGAGTGGTCCCCTAGTTGCAGATACACGCGTCCACGTGAAGGTGGCGCGCAAGTAGTTATATAAAAGTGGGCGTATTGTCATAAAAACATCATCAAATAGCCAGCCAAGTTCTAGAAATAATGCAATTAATCTTAGTTCATATTAAGGGGCGAAGTTTAAAGAGTGGTAATGCCGCTCAACTAGCGTTAAAGCGTGCCATTGAGTGAATAAATTTGTTCGCAAAGTGGGATTAACGGCGTTTTTAATGGTGGGGTGCTTGTGCCGAAAAGTTTACTGGCACGCGAAAGTGAATGAATTGGTACATGTGGGCTAATGCTTTAGCTGTATTGGAGGTTTTTTTAACTTATTGATTTTTATGGGGTATTTTCTTTTAAAGAGTGGTTTTAGGTGTATTTAGGGAATGGTTTAAGCACCTTGGCAAAATTTGCAGGGGGTATTTTTAATGTGAATTCTCCCGAACGCGTGCCACAAGCCGATTGACGCGCAAAATGCGGCGACGGTGACTAGCGCTATTGGCAATATGCGTTTAATCGTCGTGCTAGGTAGGGATCTCTCCACCCGTTTTAGGTTGCCTTCTCGATGATCTTCCTCGGCTCTCGTGTGTGTGGTGTAGTTGTAAAGGATTGGTTAGGTCCATTTTAGGTGCATACATCACTCTGCCAAATTGATGGGTGTCAATGAGGCGCAGTGACTGCTTTATGTAGTCGCTATCACGCAAGAGTAATTGTGCCCCTTGCCGGTTGGTCATTGCTAAAAGGCAAATGCTAAATGGTAAGGGGCTTCTTTTACAGCTTTGGCCGAGGGTTAACCTAAGGGTTAGTTACACGAATAAATAACAATAAGCGTGCTGCGGTCTAGGCATATATAAGCCCTAGCACCCAAAGCGCAAACAAACTAAGTGCGAAACCTAATTCCAATAACCTACAAAGGCTGAAAATAATGAAAAAACTAAAGCTTCTAGAACTTTCGCTGGTGGTGTTGGTAGCCCTAGGGCTAGCGAGCTGCGGCGGTTCTGACGACAAAAAAACGCCAGACCCAGTAGAAGAACCCGTGGGTGAACCAGAATCAGAGCCTGAATCAGAGCCAGAATCTGAACCCGAATCTGAGCCAGAACCAGAAAACGCATGGCAATTGCTGTGGGAAGATAATTTCGACAGCGAAATAAGCGCATCTAACTGGGGCTTCGAAGTTAACTGCACCGGCGGGGGTAACAACGAGAAACAGTGTTATACCGATAGAGCCGACAACGCTTATGTAGATGAGGCAGGCATACTGCACATAGTTGCCAAAGAGGAAGCATTTAGCGGACCCGCTATTCAGGATGATGACCCCAACTACAACCCCGATGACACATCGGCTGCGCGCAATTATACCTCTGCGCGTTTGCGTACATTAGATAAGTTTGACTTCAAATATGGTCGAGTCGAAATTCGTGCGCAAATACCAGGTGGGCAGGGCTCATGGCCTGCATTGTGGATGTTGCCAAGTGACAAAGTATATGGTGGTTGGCCAGCCAGTGGCGAAATCGACATTATGGAAGCGGTTAATTTAGATACTGATGCGGCCAATGCCGTGCATGGTACTTTGCACTACGGTTTACAGTGGCCACAATGGTCGACGATAGGCGCTTCTTACGAAACAAATGATGATTTCACCGGTGAGTTCCACACTTATGCCATTGAGTGGGAAGCAGACCAAATTCGCTGGTTTGTGGATGGCGTACACACTCAAACACAGGTGTCCGATAACTGGTACAACTTTGTATGGGGCGGGCAAGAGTCCGGCTTTGCTGTGGCTAACCCGCGTGCACCTTACGATCAAGAGTTTCATTTAATCATGAACGTCGCTATAGGCGGCAACTGGCCGGGTGACCCGGACACGGGTTGGGCATCTGATCGCGAAATGCTTGTAGATTATGTGCGTGTGTACCAGTGTGATTCTGAAGCCGATGATGGAACAGGCTGTGCAAACGCAACCGACGCCGTTGATATTGCTATTTCACCGACCGCAGATGTAGGTGCGCCATCACAAGTAGAATACGACCTATATAGTGACGGTTTACAAACGCCTGCATTTACCAACGCCGGCGTAACTCTTGCTGCAAATGTTTGGCAAGAAACAGAAGGCAACGTAGTAACTACCACTGGCAACTTGGGCGACGACCATGGCGATGCTTGGGAAATTACCTTTAATGGTACTGGTAATGTATCTATTGCTATTGCCGAGCAAGACGGCGTGGAAAGCTATGTGCGATTAAATGGCGGAACAGCTTGGAGTAACTACGGCGTACTAGCGTTTGATATGTATGTAGATAGCGTGGATGCCGAAACTGGCTTTGTTGTTAAAATGGACAGTGTTTACCCCAATGTAGGTGCTGTAGATATTGCTACACCTGCCGCAGGTGAGTGGACGCGAGTGCACGTAAAAGTGGCTGATATTTTAGCTAACCCAATTGCAGGTGGCGGTGGCCTTAACGTTGCGCAAGCGGTTAACTTGTTTGTACTTGAGCCAACAGGTACTAAAACAGCACATGTATATGTAGATAATATTTCTATTAGCTGCGCATATAACTCTACTGCAAAATCTTGGCAGGGTGATAAAACCTGTGATGTTGCAGCGGTGCCTACTGCCGATACCTCAGGTATAGATTTAAGTGGTAACGAGCTTGTGATTTTTGATGAGCAAGAGCCGGATTTTTGGGGTTTTGGGCAGTTTTCTGCTGGTGGTGCTGAAGTAGCAATGAGCTTCTTAGCTGACCCAGAAGATGCGAGTCACGGTAATGTGTTGGGCTTTAGCTACCCAGATAGCCAAAACGTTGCCTACTTACAATCTGCTACACCGCTTAATTTAAGCGATTGGGCTGGGGGTACTATCCAATTCGACATGTACGTTATTAGCGAGCCTGCTAATGTAAATTGGATGATGAAAGTGGATTGTGTACACCCTTGTTCATCTGGCGATATACCGCTCACCACCAATATTGATGGTGTAGTGCCTGCTGTGGGTGTATGGCAAACCTATCGCTTTAACTTAGATGCATTAGTTGCTGGCAACCCAGGGTTAGATTTGACCAAAGTGGATACGCCGCTAGTAATATTCCCTGCATGGGATAACCAAACCGGTGCTAACTTCCGTATAGATAACATTAAATTTGTTCGGGCTAACTAGTTCGCGTTAGTACATACAAAAAGCCGCTCTTTCGGGAGCGGCTTTTTTTTACGCCAAATATTTGTTGAGTAAATTGTAAAAATCTAAAGTGTATTGCTTAAAGTTTTGGCTTAATTCGAGTGCGGTAGTGAGGTCGCCATTTTTAGCTGTAAGCTCTAGTTCGGAAGCACATACAAATAAAAGGTTACACTTTAGCTGGCCTGCGCTGCCCTTAACCGAATGCGCAATAAAAGACAGCGCTTCAAGATCATTGCTTGCCGTTGCTTCTTCAAACTCCTCTAACAAAGCGGGGATGCGTTTAGTAAATGAAGCAACCAATATTTTAAGCCTATCTTCACGGCCTTTAAGAGTGGCCAGTAGCTCGTCGTGTTGCCAAAATCCCTCGACAACTTGTGGGTGTTGAGACGTCGCTTGTGTATTCGAATCCTGCGAGAAATTGTGCAAAGGCAGCCATAGTTTTAGCATGTGTTCCAATGCGTCTGCTTCTATTGGTTTACTTAGGTAATCATCCATACCTGCGGCAATGCATTTTTCTTTATCGCCTTTCATTGCATTTGCGGTCATGGCTATGATGGGTATTTTGGTATTGTCAAAATCAGTAGCGCCTTTCCTAATACGTTTAGTGGTTTCGTACCCGTCTAGTTCAGGCATTTGGCAATCCATCAATATTAAGGAGTAGGGCTCTCTAATCGAGCAGGCGTCCAGTGCGGCTATAGCCTCTAGGCCGTTGTTGGCGACGTCAATTATCAAGCCAAAATCCTCTAGCATCATTTTGGCCACATCTTGGTTAACGGTGTTGTCGTCCACTAGCAATATTCTGGCCGCAAATTGCGATGCTTCGCCCTGTGGGCTTTGTGGTAATGTTAATTTTTCACTTGTTTGTTGTTGTTCTGATTCTGCTTGATTGCTGTCTAGTTTTAACGATTTTAGTGAAAGCGTAAGACCCGACTGGGTGATGGGCTTGGTTAAGTAAGTGTCAAAGCCTTTGGCCGTGTAATTTTCAATATCTTTTGTTTGGTTTATCGCTGTAAGCATTAGCCATTGTGTGTTGGCAAAATTTGGCTTGTTTTTTAGCGGGGTGATTGATTCCATCGATGTTAATAATTTTCTGTCGATAAAGGCTACGTCTATAGGTTCGTTGGGAAGGTTTAGGTTACTATCGGGTAAACTCGACACAGCTATACAGCGCTTGCTGCTGATCATATTTTCTAAAATAGCAGTATTTTTGGGGTTGGATTCAGCAATAAAAATTGTTTTATCGTTTAGGTCTACTTTTTGTTCTATGAGGGGAGGCAAATCAATATTTTTTACAGAGTTTTTAACTAGAATCTGAAAGCTGAATTCAGAGCCATTCCCCTCTTGCGATGTAATATTTATATCTCCACCCATGAGGGCACACAACTTTTTGCAAATGGCTAACCCAAGCCCCGTGCCACCGTATTTTCTCGTGGTGGATGCATCTACTTGTGTGAAAGCAGAAAATAACAGAGGTATTTTTTCTTCCGCTATACCAATACCAGTATCTGCCACGCTTATATTTAAATTAAACCCGCTTGTGTTTTTGGTAAGGCTCGCAGTGACTGTTACTTCACCATTTTGGGTGAATTTTATTGCGTTGCCTATTAGATTTACGAGTATTTGACGAAGGCGGCTTGGGTCGCCGCTTAAGTAAGTAAATTCTAGCTTGGTGGTGTCTATGATAAGTTCGTTGCCGCGCTCGAGTGCTCGCCCTGCCATGGCATGTGCTATATCCTCGAGTAATGTAATAATATTAAAGTCGACGACCTCTAAATCTAACTTGCCTGCATCAACCTTAGAGAAATCTAATATGTCATTGATTAAATTAAGCAGGGATTCGGCGCTACTCTTGGCTATGTCTATTTGGTAGCGCTGCTTATCTTCAAGTTGTGTACGTTTAACAAGATTGAGCATACCCAAAACGCCGTTTAGTGGCGTACGAATTTCATGGCTCATCATGGCCAAAAATTCACTTTTGGTTCGCGCGGCTAGTTCGGCCGCGTTTTTGGCTTTTACTAGTGCTTGCTGCGCGTTGTCTCTTTCTCTAATTGCTCGGGTATTCTCAATCATTTGGCCTACGGTATTTATAAGTGGTGCAAGCCAATCGACAAGTGCTTGATTGTAACCATTGGGGTTGTTAGCCAGCCCAATCAAACCAATAATACTGCCGTTCAATATAATAGGTATACCAAGGTAAGACTCGAGTTGAGGGTGGCCATCTGGTACACCGGCGCGGCGTGAATCTGTTGTTGGGCTATTAGCAATAACGGGTTTGCAGCTCGTTACTGCCGCTCCTAACAGGCTATCCAAGTTAAAAAACTCAATGGGGTTTTCGCCTTGCGCTGCAAAGAATGCGTTGTATCTATCGTGGGTTGAGCGATTGGCAATTGCATGGGTGCGTATATAGGGTTCGTTTTTTTCTGTGTAGAGAATTTCACTTACAAAACCATACTCGCTTTCAGCCAACTCAAGCACGCCGTCGAGTAGGTTTCTAAATGCAATAGCTATATCTGTCTGTTGAATAAAGCTGGCTTGCGCTGCTGCAATAGCATTGACCAATGTCATCTGCTTTTCTAGCTTGGTGTTTGCAAGCTGTACACCTTGCTCGATGCGTTTACGTGCGTCTATATCTTGAATAGATCCGAAAAGACGAATGCATTGCTTATTTCTGAACTCCGGTTGGACGGTTACCGACACCCAGCGTTCGTTATGCTTCGCTGTAATAATGGGCAGCTCTATGCTTGCAGGGATACCTTTGTTAATAGCAAGGTTTAAAAGGCGACTTATTGTGTCGCGGCTCTCGCCTTCTTTGTAAAAATCAATCGCGCTTTCGTAGTGAGGGGTGTAGTTAGCATCTACTTCGTGAATGTCTTTGGTCATTGTCGACCAATACATTTGTTGTTCTTCTAAGTTTACCTCCCAAGCTCCAATACGCCCTTGTTCGCTCATAGAAAGCAACATTTCTTGTTGTCTTGCCATGCGCTTTTCATCGAGCTTTTGATTGGTTATGTCTAATGCAGTAGTGTATACCATCCCACTAGCGGGGTCGGCAAATGTGTACCATTGTAAGTACAAGTAATCACCATTGCTATGCATGTAGCGATTTGTAAATACTTGGGTTAGGGCGCCGCTTTTCATTTTTTCAAAATGATCTTGTGTTATTTCTCTATCGTCTGGGTGAACGAAGTCTATATATTTACAAGAGAAAAAGTCGTCGCGCGTAAAGTCTAGTTGAGACAAAAATGTATCGTTTATGCGCTCAAAAAAACCTTCTCTATCTATAATGCACATGAAGTTAGGTGATAGGTCAAAGAAGTTTTTTAACTCGATTTGCGACTGTTCTATTAGCCTTTGTGATTCTTTTTGTTCGGTAATATCTAAATGAGTGCCCACCATCCTTAACGGTTTGCCTTCACTAGTCCATTCTATAACTTTGCCCGAATCCAGTACCCATACCCAGTGGCCATCTTTATGATGCATACGTGCTTCGCACTGGTAGTGGTTGCTTTCTCCATTCCAATGAGCGTTGAGTAATTCGCTACTTTTATCTAAGTCCTCGGGGTGAGTGAAGTTTGTCCATGTGTCGATGCTAACCGGCTCTAAATCCATTAAGGAATAGCCTATTATTTCGGCCCAGCGTTCGTTTATAACAATTTCACCTGTAACTATATTCCAATCCCAAATAGCCACCGAGGTGCTATCAATAATTTGTTCAAGTTGCTTTCTATTTTGCGCCAGAGCGAGTTCCGCTTGTTTGCGCGAGGTAATATCTTCGACGATAGACCATATAAGCTTTTCTCCGTTGCTATCTGTTACCAGCATGCCGTTCATAATAACGGGTAGTAGAGTGCCGTCGCGGCGGATAAATTCCTTTTCATATGGCCCATATCGACCGTAATTTTTAAGGCTGTTTATAACTGCTTTTTGATGGTCTTCATATACGGGGGAAGTAATTTCAAGGTAGGTTTTACCGTGTAGTTCGTCGGCACTGTAGCCAAGCATATTCTCTAGCGCGGTATTCGTTTCTACGTACTTGCCATCTGTGAATCTATTGAGTGCTATGCCAACTGGAGATAATTCGAAAAGGCCTCGAAATTTTAAATCACTGTCGTGGCGGTTCGCTAACAGGTTAACCGAAATTATAATGGGGATAAGTATCGCCAGAATGATAAGCAAGAGAATAATACGCAATAGCGCAGAATCTTCAGCGCTATTGGCCCACCCCTGCTTGGGCAGGATAGCAAGTTGCCAGCTGCCGGAAGGTACGCTTACTTCTAGTAGTACCGCATCGGCGTGGAACAGCGCTTCGTCGCCATAAAAAACTTGGCCTTGTGCGCCTTTGGCATCTTTGCCTCGCAGAGCAAGCTGAAGGGTTTCGTTAAATTGTGTAATGCCCGTGGCACTATAAAAGCGATCTAAGTCGATGACGGTGGAGAGTAAGCCCCAACTACTTTTAGTGTTGTTTTGTTTGTTATAGGTAAATACCGGTATACGGCCGATAAAACCTTGCCCACCTTGCTTAAGGTTTACTGGGCCTGCCAATACCAGCTGCCCTGTTCGCTCGGCACGCTCTGCGGCTTCCTTTTGCGCGGGCGTGGCTCTAAAGTCTAGTCCTATTGCTGCTTCATTGCCTTCTAGCGGATGCATGTATTTAATAACCATGCCTGGCGCGGCGGCTATATTTCGCAATTGTGTGTTTTGATTAAAAAGCGGCGCTGCGAAAGAAGCAAACTCTTCTTGGCTTGGCTCCGGGAAGGCATTAAGCACAAGGACTAGCCCTTGCACAGCTTGTAAATTGCTGTTGATGGTCGATTCTATAGACGCACGCAGCTTGCTTGCTTCGTTATGAACGGCTGTTCTTTCTTCTAAAGCAAATCGGCTATAAATAACACGATCTACGGCGATGGCAAGTGTTAACAGTACTATTGCCGCAAAAGTGGGTATTAGCCATTTGCTGTTTCTAGTTAAATAATTGAACGATGATTTGTTCATAGGCCTATTCTTATAGCAAAACTGGTTAGCAGCAGTCGGCGTGTTCTATAAATGTTGCTTATTCGAATACTATTGTTCATGGGTTTCCAAATATTCGCTTAAATGACTGACTGCAATTTCAAGCTGTTCGACAAAATGTTCCTGAGAGCTCGCGATAGTCGCAGTGCTTTCGTACTTTAGTGCGTGTTCAAAATTACCTGCCGCCTCGGCTAATTTATTAACCCGCATGTTGGAAGCCGCACCTTTTAAACCGTGCAGAGTGTTGGCTGCATCGCTATACCGTTTGCCGTCAATATGCGCCTCCAGTTCGGTACGCATAGCTACAAGACTTGCCACAAACCCAGATATTAATTTGTAGGCGCGCTGCGCGTTGTTGCCTACTAGTCGTTCAAGCTCAGCTCTATTCCAAACTAGAGACTCTTCTGCTTCGGTTACAGCCGACTTTTTCTTAGGAGGGGGGCTAATCTCTGGTTGAGCTTCTTCGTGTAACCAATGTGCCAGTGTGGCGCCCAGTTTGGCGGAATCGATAGGTTTACTTAAAAAGTCATTCATGCCTGCCGCTAAACACTTTTCCTTGTCGTCACGTAGTGCATTAGCTGTGAGAGCGATAATGGGTATGTATTTGAAAGCCGATAGGGCTGCGTCCGAACGGATGGTTTCTGTGGTTTTGTAGCCATCTAAAACCGGCATTTGGCAATCCATTAAAATGGCACCGTAGTGTTGTTCGCTATCCGATTGCTGCTTTAATATTTCTATTGCTTCGCCACCGTGATTAGCGACATCTGCGTTGTAACCGAGAATTTCTAAGGTAAGTAAGGCCACTTCTTGATTGGTTTTATTGTCTTCAACTAATAAAATTTTCTTTCTTTCTTTATTTGTAGGCTTTGTGATAGTTGGCAGTGGAGCGGTGTCTGTTGGCGTATCGGCGGTGTCGCTATTAGGTGCGTTTTCACTTATGTAGCATGCACTGTTAAAGGTAAAGCCTAAAGCGGTGTACAGTTGATTTGCGCGCAGCGGTTTGGTTATGTATGCTGCGAGGCGCAATTCGGTAATAAGGTTGCTGGCGCCTTCTGCTTTCATGTTAGAAAGCATAATGATGGGCACGCGCTCATCGTTTTGTTGCATACGGATCTGTTGGGCAAGTGTGTCGCCAGTCATGCCGGGCATCTGCCGGTCAATAATTACTGCGTCGAATGTTGTGTTATTCGCTAGGCGGGTAAGCGCTTGTTTTCCATTCTCAACAGCAACTACATGCACTTCCAAATATTCTAAGTATTTGGTTATTACTGCACGACTTGTTGCGTTGTCATCAACAACGAGTACTCTGAAATCTCGTATATATTCCGGTAGTATGGCTTTGGGAGGCCGTTCTTCACTTGCTTCTACTTCGATAAAAAAAGCAAAAGTGCTGCCTTTGCCTTCGTAACTTTCGAGGGAAATCGCCCCATTCATCGTTTCGCACAATCGCTTAGCGATTGAAAGCCCCAAGCCGGTACCACCATACTTGCGCGTAGTGGATGTGTCGGCCTGAGTGAATGAGTCAAACAGGTGTTTTTGATTTTGCGCGGCAATGCCTATGCCTGTATCGCGTACTAAAAAATGCAGCTGTATACGACCAGAAACAAGTTTTTCCGCTCTCGCTTTAACCAGTACCTCGCCGTGCGGCGTAAATTTTAAGGCGTTGCCTACAAGGTTGTTTAATATTTGTTTTATTCTGCCTGGGTCGCATTTAACTAAATGCGATATGGTAGGGGAGATATCTGCAATAAGCTCAACGTCGTTTTGTTCGGCCAGGCCACTAAAATTAACGAGCACCTCGTGTACAAGATCGTCTATGTCGGTGTCTATGGCTTCTAATTCTAGCTTCCCGGCTTCTACTTTAGAAAAGTCTAAAATGTCGTTGATAATACCTAGTAGCGATTGTGCGCTATTTCGAGCCACGCTTAGGTAGCGATGTTTTTCTGGTGAGGTTTCAGATAGAAGCGCTACATCTAGCATACCTATTACGCCATTCATTGGCGTCCTAATTTCATGGCTCATGTTAGCTAGAAACTCACTTTTTGCCTTTAAAGCTTCGCTTAGCTCTTCATTTTTTTGTTTTAGCCTGTGTCTCAATCGCACTATGGAATTACATAATGCCGTTAGTGTGATAGCGCAAAAGCCGAAGGCAACCCAATTTATAATAAGGGTGCCGATTGCGTCTGAAGCATAGAGGGAATAGCGAACAAACAGCGATAGTAGCAATTGAGCTATAGCGAAATAGCAAAAAACATTAAATTGCCGAACGCTTAATCGAAATATACCAAACACCATTGTTAACATTATTAGCAAGTAGTAAAGCACATCTAATTGCGTTGTGAACATGAGTGCAATATTGGTGGTGGAAACCGCCCAGTACATTTGAGGCAGGGTAAGTGCTGGGTCGCGAAAGCGCTTGTTTAACCCAGATGCGATGGTGCCAATAAAGGCGAAGTTGCCAAGCCAGAAGCCAACAAGTACCCAAATGAGTACGTTTTTATCCCCTAGAAATAACCCCATAGTTGTAGAGTAATAGGCGACAAACGACAACAGCACACCACCGCCTGCCGCCCAAGTACTGTTAATTAGGCGAATACGTTGGTTCTTAGCCAAGTGGGTAGTTGATGAATTAGTCACGCTAGTTGACAGATCCCTGTTAGATTTTGAGTGAGCCCCAAAAAGGTGCTATACGGGCTGCTTTTTGAGGGTGCGAACGCTTAAAGTATAGAAGACGGCAAGGGTATGCGCGCGATTATGCAGCGGTTAAACGAGAATACGTGCAGACTTGGCACTTAATGCATTGTGCGATGCAGGTGTGTAGAATTCAAAGTGAATTGCTACTCTATAAAGTCGTAATGGGCGGTTACTTTTCTACCGCCTTCGCTGTATTCTAGCTTCGAGCACAACGTTTGTAATAAGCCAATACCTCTACCGTGTAATGCATTTGTATCTTCTCCCCGCATCAATACTGTCTCGTAATCAAACCCTTCACCTGAATCGGTAATTTCAAACTCTACTCTATTGGGTGTGCCCAGAACATAGCGCAGAGCAATATGAATCTGTTTGTCGCTTATCTCGCGCAGGCGCTCTTCGCGCATGCGATAGTACTCTTCAAACCCTTCCGCAGTATTTTTAATGGATGAATCTAAATTAAGCACTCCATGCTCAAGCGAGTTGTTGAATAGCTCGCTAACAATGGTGAATAACTTATCTTGATGTAATTCCACCCCCTGAATAGTACCTAAAAACGAGACCACTTGATTAACAATGTCGGAGCGCTGTAAATCGATGCTTTCGAGTGAAATGAGTAGCTGCCAAGGGAAGCTGTCAATGGAGTGGAAATCTGCCGCTACGTCGACAATATTACCTGTGTTTTTACTTCGATGTACGCACGGTGCGCATACAATTTTTATGATGGAAATGTCATCATCTTGGTGTTCATCGCCAGTAAACTCTTTAACAGCTGAAATAATATTTGTTATGTAGTTGTCATTACTCGCTAGAATAGTTTCACGAACACGGTCATCCCCAAAGAGTTCGCCGTCTTTATTTTGAGCTTCGTCAACGCCATCTGTGTAGAAGAATATTTTTGCGTTTTTTTCTAGTTCGTGCAATTGTGCTCTGTCGTCAAATTCTTCTGGGCGCAATATACCTAAAGGCATATGCGCGCCGGGAATGGCTGTAATCGATTTGTTGTCTGATGAGAGAAGAAGAGCGTCGTTCATGCCGCCGGACCAAACCGTCAGTTGCGTGCCAGTTTTGTCTAGGTGACCGATAGCAGCACAAAAAAACATGCCCATAGGTAATATGCGATAGAGTTGATTGTTTATTTCTACTGCAAGCGCCGAAACACTTACTTGTTTGGCCGCATTATCAAAAAACACATTCATTACAGGTAGAGAACCAATCGCCGCCGATAAACCGTGGCCAGTAAAATCCCCCAGTAAAAAATATTGCCCACCCGATGGAGACGGTGCGGTAAGCGTAAGATCGCCGTTAAACATAGACATAGGCGAGCTGTAGCTCACCACATTGTCGCATTCTATATTTGAGCGTGTGAGGGAGTTGCGAAACACATTCTCTACAATCTCGTGTTCTCGCCGGATATTTTTGTTGTGCATATCAAGCGTGTTGTGCGCGTCGAGCAATTGTTTATAGTTTTCTATGTTTCGTGCATGTGCGTTAATTTTGGAAATAAGAATAGATTCATTTACTGGCTTTGGTACAAAGTCGTCACCGCCAGCGTTTAAGCATTGAATAAGTATGTCGCTGTCGTCTAGAGCGGTTACAAAAATAATGGTGACAGCGCGTGGGCCTTTAATCTCAGATATTTTTTCGGTAGCTTCTATGCCGTTCATAAGTGGCATATTTACATCCATTAAAATTAGATCAATGTCTTCGTTTTCTAAAAACATTTTGACGGCGGCTTCACCAGAATCTGCTTCGCAGCAACTATGCCCTTCGTCCTCTAAAATAAATTGGAGTAGGTCACGGTTATAGGCGTGGTCATCAACTACTAGTATCTTCATTTTTTTGCGTATCTGTTAGTTGATGGTGAATTTAGTATCGAAGCGCGATATTTTTAATATCTTACTTATTTTCTCGTTGGCGCCACTTAGCTCAATACGTACGCTACCGCCGCCTAATGTGTTGTGTAGATTTAAAAGCATACCCAGTGCTGAACTGTCCATGTAGCGTGTGTTTCGAAAGTTGATGATTATTTTAGATAAGCCTTTCGGGTCTATTTTTTCATAGGTTGTGCGAAATGTTCCAACATGGTTGAAGTCGAATTTCTCATCAAGGGTAAGCGTATATACCCCGCTTTGTGCAGTGCTTAGCTCCATTGTGGATACTCGCTGTTAGCTATGTGTTTCTGCTGTATATATCAATCCTATGCTCATAGATAAATAATAGCTTCAATTTCTAATAAGACAAAAAAGGTGATGCTATTTGTGCACATGGCATGGCATCCAGAGATCTGTATTTGCAATAAGTTATATGAATTTAACTTCTAATTACTTTGAATAGTTATAAGCAATATTTTGTTGATCGTGGTTAATTCTAACAAAGTGGTTTTTAGTGACATTATGACGTGTTTTATTGTTTATAAGACCGTAATTGTCTAATGCTGCTTAAGGGGTTGTTTATACTTTGAACATGACACTGAGGTTTGCTTAAGAGGTTAAAAGCATGTGTGTAAGAACGGGTGAAGAAAATAAAACGTGGTATCGCTCAGATCGTTTTTTTACGGTCGGTGGCGAGTGGTATTTCACCACGCGAGAAGGGCAAGATGTAGGGCCATTTTTGACGCGAGGCGCGGCAGTAAATGGGTTGGGTGTGTACATACGACTTATGCAAGACCCCAAAAATGGTGGAGTGTACGCCCAAAAAATTGTTACTCAGGGTTTGTGGCAGCGGACTTTGTTTCATTGATTAGAGGATAGCAGACAGTGAAGGGATAGCTCACAGCTTACAGTGATTAGTTTACAGAAAAATCAAAAAGCCCAGCCGGTTGGCTGGGTTTTTTGTATATAAGCGTTAGTTGGTTTTGGGGAGGTAGGGGAATTTGGCGGTGAAGGTGCTACCTTGGCCGTAAATACTTTCTACTTTAATTTCTCCGTTTAGTAGGTGGATGAGTTCCCACACTAATGCTAAGCCGATACCTGTGCCTTGAATATCCTTGTTTTTGCTTTCTTTTACGCGCTGGTAGGCTTCAAAAAGTGAGTTAATTTGATCCTCTGGTATGCCTATACCTGTATCTGTAACTGTTATAACTAATTCTGACTCTGTTGTCTGAATGCTGTTGGTGGTTTGTATAACGCTTACCCGTACATCGCCACTTTTGGTGTATTTGATTGCGTTGCTAATTAGGTTAGCCAAAACTTGTCGAATCTTTTTCTTGTCTGAATGGAATGGTATATCGGCATTTGACACCGAATGGTACGTTAAACCTTTTGCTTCTGCTAAATAGCGCATTTGCTCCTGCATTTCTTGAAGTAACAAGCTAGCCACAAACGTTTCTGGTTCAACCACCATCTTACCTGCTTCAATTTTAGAAATATCTAAGGTGTCGGTGATCATCTCATTTAATTGAATACCTGCCACTTTTATATTGCGTAGGGCAGTGTTATCGCGTTCGTCTAGCTTTGCTGCTGAACGCCAGAGTAACACATCAGAAAAGCCAATAATGGCGTTAAGTGGTGTGCGCAGCTCGTGCATCATTTTTGCGTAAAAATCTCGCCGTGCTTGCGCGCGTGCTTCTTTCGCTTCTAGCTCGGCATTCTTTTGTTTGGATATATCGAATGCATAGCCCAAAACAGTTGTCACCCCCTCAGAGAAAATAGGGTGAAAATGCCAACTAAGATAGGTGTTATCTAAGGTAACTTCTTCGCCGGTTATCGAAGCGCCGCTATCTAAACATTGTTCGCATAGGCTAAATAAATTATTGGGGAATATTTTTGCTTGCCCCTCGGCATCAAAGCCCCAGTCTAACAGTGCTTCTTGCAGTGCAGGGTTGCCAAAAAGCATCTGCCCGTCTCGATCAAACTCCACCAGCGGGGCGGGGTTGTTATCTACATAGTCTGCTAGTTTTTTCATTTCTGCCTGATTGTGAATGCGATGATGATTGGCAGAAAAGCTAATTAGCCTTGTGGTTTGATGCGGGCTCTCTATAGGTATAACGCGGTAGTCGACGCTAATATACTCCCCGGTACCTGTTAGCCAATTTGAAGATTGTGTTTCGCTGTCTATATTGTCGGTTTGACAGAGCGGGCAGGCTTGTATGTTGTGTGTAGTAGCAATATTGGGAATGCATAAAATATCGTGAATGTGTTTGCCTTCTAGTTCAGTTTTCTGCCAGCCTAAAATTGATTGTGCCAACTCGGAGGCAAACAAAATGCAACGGTCGGCATCTAAGGCGATAATGCCGTCGGGCCAGCTGGCTAACCAATAGGGAATGTCGTTATCGATATTGTAGGTGCCCATGCTTTATATGTCCTCGGGCTGGAGACGTCGAGCGGGGTCATCGATAGCGCTGGAAGGGTCTAAAACATTCACAATTGCACGATTTGGCGCATCGGAGCGCTGGTCGCGCAGGTTTATCTTTATTGCATTAGGCAAGGGTTTACCGTTGCTATCGTAGTGTATTTCCAGTACTGGTTGTAAGTGCGCGTCCGAAAATACCTCTAGCACAATCGCTTTCTCGCCCGTATTTAATAGTACTGCACTGGTTACGGGGTAAATACCTAGGCTCGCAATTAAAGCCGTAACGGTTTGTTTGTCGTATTTACCCGCGTCGGCTTCTACGTAAAGTTTGCGCAGGGCGTTGGTGGGCAACATGCCAGGTTTATCGGTAAGTTGATGCACCATCTCATCGTAATGATCTACCGCACTGAGTAAAAGCGAAAGGGTGTGTAATTGCTGTGTGTTAAGGCCGTTGGGGTAGCCGCTGCCATCGGTAAGCTCGTGATGTTCGTCTATTAAACGTAATACTAGCTCAGGAAGATCTGCGTTTTTTAACACCTTGCGACCGTTGGCAATATGGGTATGTATTAATTTTAGCTCTGTAGCGCTGTAGGCAGTGCGTTTGCCTAATAACTGCTGTGGGAGCTGTACCCAGCCTGCTTCGTGCATTAGTGCTGCTAACCCTAATGTATGTTGCTCGTCTTTACCAAGCTTTAAATAAGTCGCCAAGTTTAAGCAGAGGCAAAAGGTGCTAAACGCGTGATCGGCAAGTTTTTGTGTTTTGCGGCTAAGATGAGCAAGGTTCATAAGCGCTTGATTATTGCGCTCAAGGCTTGCCAGTGTGTCGTCAATTATTGGGGTAAGTTCAACGGTTTTAATAGGCAGTTCTCGCTCAAGGCAATCCATAATATTACTCATTACTTCACGAATTCGATTGCGCAATAGTTTTGCTTCCGAAAGTTCCTCTTTTAGGCTAGGCGGTTGTGCTTGTTCTGCTTGGATTGGTCGTGAGCTAGGGCTTTCTGTTTCTATTGGTTGCTTTGCTTGCAGATTTTTTTTATCTGTTGGCTGTTCTTGTGGGCCGCAGCCTTTGCTTAGATCTATAACCAGTGTTTTTACGTTGGCGCCTTTTAGCTTATCTATGTCTTCCTCACCTTTAATAAGGCGACTGTGGCGCAAAAACGGGCTGTCTATCCATGGGATATCAAGTTTTACAACGAACATCCCCGCGCGAAGCTGTGATATTGGAATCGATAGTAATGTGTTCGTTTGAGCCATGGGTAGTTTTGGTCTAAGTGGAAATGTGAAAATACCTTGTACTTGAGTATAGTTGCGATCGCGGAGGGGAGCAGAACAAATGTGCATTATTTATGTGCCGCTTATGCTACTTTTCCTGTTGATTTCTTAGAGGACAGCAGCTAAGGGTGCTACACTTTAGCGAGGCGTGAGTGAGGCTAATCTCTATAGCGTTTTTCTTCACCGCATTTTAAACATTCACGTTCTTTCATAGTTGAGCAATAACAATAAGGACAGAAATACGCCATGGGGCAAATATTTATTGCTAACCCCAAAGGGGGGTGCGGGAAAACCACTGTTGCAGTGCAGTTGGCGGGCTTCTATGCAAATATGGCTAGGTCGGTTCAACTTGTTGATCACGATGCGCAACGCTCGTCGTTAGACTGGGCCTCGGGTCGCCCGGCAACATGTGCCCCTATTAAGGTTTTAGTGTCGGCAAATGAACCCGTGTTAGCTGACGCGACTTATTCGGTGACGATTCATGATATGCCTGCAGCTTGGACGCTAGACAATGTGGATACACTTATCCACCCGCAAGATATAGTAATTATTCCGTTACTGGCCTCGCCAACAGATATAAAAGCGTGTTTGCGTTTTGTGATGGGTATATACCGCTCGGGCTTATTGGAGCGAGGTGTTAACATTGGTATTGTTGCCAATAGAGTAAGAAAAAACACCCGGTACTTTAAAGTGCTCGAAGCGTTTTTAGCTAAGCTAGATATTCCCCTAATTACCGTGCTGCGCGACTCGCAAAATTATGTGCGCGCGATGGATCGAGGGCTAACCCTATTCGACTTGCCAGCGGCACGCTGTAGTACAGACAGAGCGCAATGGCAACCCCTGTTAGATTGGTCACCAATAGCAAATTGCTGATCGCCACCACCTAATATTGTGTGGGTAATATCTTGTAGCTGATTTTTTTGTAGATAGTAATTAGCGATTAGATGTTAGCGATTGAAATCATAGTTTAAAGAAAGTTACAGCCTCTGCCATTGTGCGCGATTGCGCGGCCATATTTTGGCTGGCAGCGTTTGCTTGTTCTACGAGTGCAGAATTTTGTTGGGTCATTTCATCCATTTGGTTGATGGCAATATTAACTTGATTAATACCTTCACTTTGCTCGCGCGCGGCGCTTGCAATACCCATTATGGTTTCATTTACTTTATTTACCGACTCAACAATATCTCGCAGGGTCGCACCAGATTGGTTAACTAGGGCAGAGCCTTGCTCCACACGTGCGGCGCTATCGTTAATAAGCGTTTTTATTTCTTTGGCCGCATTAGAAGATCGTTGCGCAAGCTGGCGAACTTCGGTTGCCACTACGGCAAAGCCACGGCCCTGCTCACCAGCACGTGCTGCTTCTACGGCGGCGTTAATAGCTAGTAGGTTTGTTTGAAAAGCAATCTCATCGATAACGCCAATAATATCGGATATGCGGCTACTGGCACTGCTAATCGACTCCATTGCCTCCACGGCTTTCTTCACTACTAGCCCGCCCTCGCTGGCTTTTGCCTGCGCTTCAGCAGAAAGGTTATTTGCGAGGGCTGCATTTTGTTCGCTGTGTTTAATAGTCGAGGTCATTTGATTCATGCTGCTTGCAGTTTCTTCAAGCGACGCGGCTTGCTCTTCGGTGCGAGAGCTTAAATCAATAATACCTGCCTCTATTTCGCTAGACCCGTTGCGAATAGACACTGCTCCCTCAGTTATCTCGCCAATAATGGTTACCAATTTATCCATAGAACTGTTTAAATTATTTTGAAGCTGGGCAAACATGCCTTTGTGATCGCTTTCTAAGCGACGAGTTAAGTCGCCGTGAGCCAAGTTTTCTACTGCATCGCTTATATCGCGTAAAGCACTGTGGGTGGTGGTGACCATTTCATTTAGGTTTTGCGCCAGCACCAAGAAAAAGCCCTGTTTGCCATCCAAAGCTATCTTCGTGCTAAAGTCACCGTTCGACGCCGCGTTAACTAAGTGGGCAATCTCGTTTTCTACGGTCACCTCTTCTGTTCTATCTTTCCATTCCACCACTGTACCTACACGCTCGCCATCTTTAGTTATGGGGTTGGCTATAAGGCTAAAAGTGCGGGTACCCACTTTAATTTGAGTGGAGTAAGTACTTTTTAACTGGCTAATAACACTTTGTTGATGGGCTGGGTTGCGGTGAAATGTATCCATATTTTTGCCAACTAAGGTATCGGCATTAAAGTTAGGTAGCACTGCACGAATATCTGCCTCACTAGCAAGCATCATTTGATCTAATGCTGTATTGGTGTACACAATGGTGTTGGATTTATCAGCCATCATTACCGATGTGCTTGTTACATCCAAAGCTTGTTTTATATTGTTTGCTCGATCTGCTGCCGCTTGAGCATCGTGCGCAGCTTGCTCTGCGTTTTTGGACGCTTGTTCGGCGCGGGCTTGTTGCTTTTTTTGCTCTAAGTTGGCTTGCTTAATTTGCTGAATGGTATTGTTAACGCGCAGGCTTAATATACCCATGTCGCCGTTATAGCGTTGCTTAATCGCTTCGTCGAAGTTTCCGTTGGCAACGTTTTTAAGTATTTGGTTAGTATCGGAAAACATAGTAGACAAGGTATTTAGCAACCCGTCGAACGCTATCGCCATTTGGCCAGTTTCATCTTTGCTGCGGTAGTTACTGCGCAGGCTAAAATCGCCGCTTTGCTGCACGCGTTTAATAACTGCAGCCATGTCGTTAATGGGGCGAGCAATACCTTTGCTAATGGCAAAACCCGCAAAAACTACAACGCACGTTATAAATAAACCCACGAGTAATATATTGCGTTGGAGCCGATTTAGAGGTGCCATCGCTTCTGCGACATCTTGCTCGGCAATTGCTATCCATTTAAATTCACTTAAATCGATAGCATTGTAGGATGAGATTACGGGGTTGCCATTGTAATCAACAATAAAATCTGTTTTGCTTTTTCCCTGCAAAGCTTGCGTTACCGAACGTGTATTTACACTGCCTTGTTGAGGGTGTTTAAAAGAGTTAACTACTGTGTGGTGAACGGGGTCTAAGAAAGAGTCGGAGCGCATAAGTTTGTCTGAGCCAACGAGATAGGTTTCCCCTGTTTGGCCCATTCCAGTACGCGAGCTCATAATGTCATTAATATCTTCAATGGGCATTTGAAAAATGAGTATGCCCACTAATTGGCCATCACTATAGATTGGTGTAGAGATAAAACTGGCTGGCGAATCGTAGGATGGTAAGTAGGTTTTAAAATCTGCTAGGTAAGTTGTTTCTGGTTGTTTATTCAGTGAATTATTAAATGCTTCCCCTATGCTAGTTTCTCGATAGGGGCCGTCGAGCATTGAGGTGGTGAAGTCTAGCTCCTTGAAAACGGAATATATTATGTCGCCACTTACGGGGTCGGCGATAAAAATATCGTAATAACCGAATGTTTCTAAGTAATGCTTAAGCAGAGGGTGCACTTGATGGTGTAACGCTGAGTAGCGGGTGCCGTCATTGCGGTTGATGAGTAAATGTTTGCTACCTAGTGGGTTGGGGTTGCTGGCTATGTAAGCATATTGTAGCGCCCAAGAATCGTCGTCAAGGCTGTTGTACATGGCAGCTAAATTAACTTGGCTATTGTTAACTTTCTGGTATTGCTTAGCAAACTGCGAGTTGTAATAGTCCACCACAGCGGCTTTTTGTTGAGTGAGCAGCGCTTCATTTATGCTGGCATCTGCTCGAAAGCTTTTAAAGGCCATTGGCAGTTTGGTTGCAACATCCACCACAATGGGGTCGGCGGCCAATGTGCTGGCTTGCTTTCTAACGCGTTGAAAGTAGCGTTGGATGCTCTCCTCTTTATTTTGCCTTACCGCGCTTAGCTGATTTGATACGAGATCGGTTATTGTTTGCTTGGATGAGTTAATCGCCAGAAGAACAGTGAGCGCCATGGGTATTAAGCCAACCAATAAAAAGACTAAAACCAATTTTTTAACAAGGGGGAGGTTTTTCAGAAAAAGCATATACCATCTCTTAGTTGTATCAGCGTAAATGTATTTAAGTAAAACAACAGGTTGTAACATTTAAATACTAGAGGAGTTGCGTGATACCAAAGTGGCGTTTTAAGAATTATTTACTGGTGTTTGCTTAGTATCTATTGCTAATCACTATTAAAACTATCGAGGTGACAATATTGTGCTAGAAATGCACAGTGCTAGTGCGAGAAGTAGGGGGTAAGGTATGCATTAGATTAAAAGAATTAATCTAGTAAAGCACTATTTCTCCTCCTGCTTGGTCATCTTCATCGCTGATTACAATAGAGGTTTGCAGCGAAGTTTTTTCTATATTATTTATTATTTCTGCAAGGCCTTGCTCTACACTGGTGACAGCTTGATTAAGTGTGAATGCGTTGTGTAGATGATTGCGCAAAGATAATACGTTGTTTGAAAGGTTATCCGAATACTGTGAAATTCTATCGGCGCCCTGCAATGCCGTCATAGATCGCATCACCTCTTTGTTTATAAGCGCGCTTATTTCGCTGCCTTGGCGGGCGGTGTGGGTAACCCGATCGTTAACTCTTTCAAGCTCTGCAAGCATACCTTCAAGGTGGCCTTTGGCGTTGATTGCGATATTCATATCCAAGCTTGCTATTTCGCCTACCACCTTTTCTACATCGGCAACGGTAGATTTAGTTGCCTCTGCTTTAACCCGTATCTCATCGTTAAGCGCACCAGAGCTTTGCGATAGTTTGCGAACTTCGTCTGCTACCACTGCAAAGCCTCTGCCTGCCTCGCCAGCACGCGCTGCTTCAATGGCAGCATTCAAAGCGAGTAAATTGGTTTGCTCTGCCAGGCCTCGAATTTCGCTAATTAGCTTGAACATATCGTCGAGTTCTTTAAGCATGTCTTGAATTTTGTGCACTGCTTGTATGCTTTTGTCACTCACGTTAACAAACAGCCCGACATAAACGTCAAGTATATCGCCCACTTCTTTTGCAAATTGGTGGAGGGATACGTCTTGCGTGCCATCCGCTTTTTCTTGGTGTTCTCTGCGGGTTAAGTCTTTGGTAATCGATTCCAGTAGTTCTTGTTCGCGCTGTGTATTTTCCATAAGTACAGTAAAGCTTTTATGCAAGGCGAGGCTACTTTCCTCTGCTAAGTTACGCACTTTATTACTTATGGCGACTATCTCTTCACAGGGGGTATCGGTTACGTCGCTCACCTTTCTTTGTAAAGAGTTTAAGTGGTTAATCGCGTGGGAATTTTCTTGATGTTCGGCCTGCTGGCGGTTGTTTGTAAAGTGAGCGCACAGCGATACTAAACAGGCTATATCAATAATTACGGCTATTGCTAAACAGGTAAATAACGCGATAGGTGTCCAAAGCGCGATGCTACAAACCAAAGATAATGCACTAACAGAAATCGCTATTATTAACTGAATTGGCCAAGCAGATGCCATGGTTTAGTCTCTTGAAGGTGTAAGCAGTAGAGTAAAAATAATCAGCCCATATTATGGACGTTTGTTTTAATACTAGCTGTACCTCGATCGGTTCGCCAGCCAACGTCAAACTAATATTTAACGGTGAGTTACGCGTTTGGATAAAAAAAAGTGGCGCTTAAATCTTTGGCGGATTGGGTAAAGCAAAAGCTATGAGCTAGTGTTAATTACATCGGTAGTTCTTTCTTTATAAATAAGAAGAGCTATTCGGGCGAAACGCAATATGTACAGATGTGTTTTATAAAGCCAAATTTATCTGTATGTGAGTTCATAATTGGTTTTGGTTATATAAAGGGGTAGTGCTATTGTCTGGTAGCAAAATAATACTGTTTGCAGAGCATCTTTCTACTTTGGGGGAGGCTCTTGCGCAAGCCTTTGATTCTACGCCAATTTCTACTGCCAATGCGTTGCAGCTCGCTGTCTCTCAGGGCGATTACAGCTTGATAGTGGTTGATATGCTCGGCGGCGGGGATGTGTCTATTCAGAGAATACGCGACGTACTTCCCTCGCCAGACGAATTAAGTGTGCCTGCAATTATTTTGGCTAACCCTGCGAGTATGGCCGACAAGCTAGCTATGTACGATATGGGCTACGACGACCTAATAGAAAGCGATGTAGAGCTTGATGAAGCAGTAGCGCGGTGTCGAAAAGCAACATTTCACCAAATTGCTATGCGTCAGCTAAGTAGCCGTTTAGATGCAGCAACGGCTACGGCCCGCACCGCATTAGTAGATAACAGTGACCTAGGTGCAAATGTGCAGTTTCTATTGGCTTTGCACAGCTGCGATAACCTAGATGAATTGGGGCAACAGTTTTTTAACAGCTTAGAGCGGTATGGGCTTAAATGTAGTGTGCAAATGCGAAGCCTTATGGGCATAAAAAATATGGAACCAACCGGTATGGCGAAAGATTTGGAATCTCAGCTTCTTACCGAACTTAAAGATAAAGGCAGGTATATAGATTTTGGCCGCCGTACCATTATCAATTTTGATCGTGTTTCCATGCTTATCAAAAACATGCCAGTCGACGATGCAGAGAAATACGGAACCATAAAAGACAATACCTTTGCGCTTATACAAGGGTTAAATGCCAGAGTGATAGCGATAGAAGACCGCTACGAGCTTGAAAAAGAAAAGGAAACTTTAAGAAAGTTATCGAGCGATGTGCAAAATGTTATGCATGTTATCAAGTCGTCTTATCAGAACGTAATGAAAAATATTGCAACCACGGTTGAGCATACCGCAGAGAAAATTCAATATCGTATTCCTGCATTGGCTCTTACAGAAGAAGATGAAGTTTTCTTAGAGGAGGTAACTAACAACAGTGTTTACGAAACGAATCGCATTTTTAACGAAGGTTTAAAGGTGGATGAGTATGTAAATAAGTTGGAATTATCTTTGGGGGCTGCTTTGGCTGCGGTAGAAACCGATGCCACATCGCTGAGTTCAGAAGGCGATTCTGGCGCAAAAGTCGACAACAACCTAGTGGAGCTCTTTTAACTATTAAGAACTTGCAATAACTTCTACTCAATACTATTGGCTTATAACTCAATTAGTCGTATTTCTTATAGGTTAGACTTTATCTGCGTAACCGTACACATCTTAGCGTAACGGTAGCGGTTTGGTTGGTGTTCGTTCCTCGGTCCCCCCCCCCTTTCTTCTGTTCTGCGCAATTCATTTTAACAAAATCTACACCCTCTCTAGCGCCCATAAAATATACGTCTACACTTAAAATTGTCAATTGAAATAGATTCAGTTATAGGAGCGTGCGTGTGTCGCAACTAACGGTGTTCGAAGTTCCAGAGCGTTTTACCATCGCTCAGGCCCAACAGGTATACGAGCAGTTAAACGGCTTATTAGAAAATAATGATGTCGAAAATATCGTATTAGATGCAACGGATGTGGTGAAAATAGATGCTGCGGGTTTACAACTGTTACTTAGTTTCTATCGTACTGCAACGAAATTTCATAAACCCGTTCAGTGGCGTAACCCGTCGGCAGAACTAATCGACAGCGCCAATATTCTCGGCTTGGCTGCAGAGCTAGCATTAGATAACACTGTGAATTAGGAGAAGCTTAATGGCGAAGATATTAATAGTCGATGACTCTGCATCTATGCGACAAATGGTGTCGTTTACGTTGGCGGGGGCTGGCCACCAAGTTACCGAAGCGCCCGACGGTGCCGATGCGTTAGCACTGGCTAAGGCGGGCGGCAGTTTTGATTTGGTTTTATCCGATGTAAATATGCCCAAAATGGACGGCATTAGCCTTGTAAAAGAATTGCGCACGCTACCTACCTTTAAATTCACGCCCATTTTAATGCTTACTACAGAATCTGGCTCTGACAAAAAAGCAGAGGGTAAGAACGCAGGGGCAACGGGTTGGATAGTAAAACCCTTTAGTCCAGATCAACTAATTGCCACCGTTAACAAAGTCCTTTGAGTAAATGTCATGAGCATAGATTTGTCGCAGTTTCATCAAGTCTTTTTCGAAGAAAGCGTAGAAGGCTTGGATATTATGGAGTCTGCGCTTATGGAGCTAGATCCCACTGATGTTGATGACGAAACCATTAACGCCATTTTTCGCTGCGCGCACTCGATAAAGGGCGGTAGTGCCACATTTAGCTTTAACGCCATTTGCGATTTCACGCACGTATTAGAAACACTGTTAGATCAAGTGCGTTCTGGCCAGCGCAGTTTAGTGCTGACGCACGTTAATCTTTTATTGGAATCGGTGGACTGTTTGCGCGAAATGTTAGCCCTTGCGCAAAGTGGCGAATTAGAAAAAACAGAGCAGGCGGCTACGTTGCAACGTCAGTTTGAAGCTATTCTCGCTAACGAAGGGCCTGCGCCCGCACAAAAAACTGAGGCTGCACCCACTGTAAATAGCGATGCCGATGCCCCGTGGCTAATAACATTTCAACCTAGCCTTGAAATTATGCAAACCGGTAATGACCCTGCGCGTATTTTGCGGGAATTGCGTAACACAGGTGCGCTGCAGTTAGTTGCTAATAGCGACGCGCTACCTGAGTGGGGCGGTTTCGACCCAGAGCAATGTTACCTATCTTGGCGTGCCAGCGTGCCCGCATCGATAGAAAAAAATGCGCTAGAGGAAGTATTTGAATGGGTGACCGATTTGGCAGATATTTCGATTACACGATCGGGTGATTGCCAACCTTTGGCCATTGATCAACATGAAAATAACCATTGCTGGAAAATACATTTCGTACCCAGTATCGATGTTATGCGTACAGGTAACGACCCGTTGCGTATTCTCGCAGAGCTAAAGAATTTAAGCAGTACATATCATAGTAAAGCCGACACTAAAGGGCTGCCAGATTTTGCCGATTTTGAGCCAGAAAGTTGTTATTTAGGTTGGGATATTAAGCTAGAAGCTAACACCGAAGTAACCGAAATAGAAACCGCTTTCGAATGGGTGGCCGATGAAAGCCAGTTAACGATATCGGCCCTTGTTGCTGCACCACGAGAAGATGGGCAAACAGAAGCCGAGGCGGTTAATTCTAATGAGGCGAAATTAACACCTATTTTAGCGCCGGTTTCGGTAGTTGAACAAAAGGAACCAGTTAAAGCGAGCAAAGCCAAGCCTGCCAACAAAGCAAGTACGGATGCGACATTTATTCGTGTTGGAATAGATAAAATCGACAACCTTATCAATATGGTGGGCGAGCTTGTTATTACGCAGTCTATGTTGGGGCAATTAAGTGAAGATGTAGATGTTGCTAAAGTGCCCCGGCTTGTTGAGGGCTTAAACCAACTAGAGCAAAACACCCGAGAATTACAAGAAGGCGTAATGCGTATACGCATGCTGCCTATTAGCTTTTCTTTTAATCGCTTTCCACGTTTGGTGCGTGATTTAAGCCAGCGTTTAGAGAAGCAAGTCGAGCTGGTAATACACGGCGAAAATACAGAGCTAGACAAAACAGTTATGGAAAAAATTGGTGACCCACTGGTTCACCTAGTGCGCAATGCTGTGGATCACGGTATAGAACTGCCCGCAGCGCGGCTAGCCGCAGGCAAACCAGAAGTGGGCACCATTACGCTTGATGCCTACCATAAAGGCGGCAATATCGTTATTGAAATAAAAGACGACGGCGCTGGTTTGAATCGCGATAAGGTTTTGCAAAAAGCGATAGACAAAAAAATAATAAGTGCTAGTGATGCAGCAATGATGACTGACGAGCAAGTTTACGATCTTATATTTCAGCCAGGCTTTTCTACTGCCGCAGCGGTTACGGATGTATCTGGTCGCGGTGTAGGTATGGATGTGGTTAAGCGTAATATTCAAGCTTTAAATGGCGCTGTCGATATAGCGTCTAAGCTAGGTGAAGGTTCTACTATCACAATTCGTTTGCCACTTACCCTTGCTATTCTCGATGGTCAGTTAATTCGCGTTGGCGGCAATATTTATATTTTCCCGCTTATTTCTATTGTGGAATCTATGCAGTGTCGCAGCGAATACGTAAACCAGCTAGCTGGCGGGCAACAGGTTTTTCGCTTGCGCGATGAATATGTTCCCATTATCGAGTTAAGTAAAACCTTTTCTATTCCTTCTGATACCGATTCGATTGAAGGCGCACTGATGGTAGTGGTGGAATTCGATGGTCAGAAGGTTGGGGTAATTGTTGACGAGTTATTAGGCCAGCAACAGGTGGTAATAAAAAGCTTAGAGCAAAATTACAAACAGGTTGAAGGTGTTTCTGGCGCAACAATATTGGGTGACGGTACGGTGGCGCTTATTTTAGATGTGCAAAGTATTGTCGACCTGTTTTCTCAAAAGCTAGTGGTTGCGCAAAATACCAGTACGCGTGTCGATGGCTATCAGGTTATGCGCAGTACAAAAACGCTAAATTAATACGAGGTGGTAAGTAATGGAACCGATGGAAAAAACTGACAATCTTGATCGGTCATCTACGGGAACTAATAATACCGCTATGGATGGCGGTTTGGATTCTAGCGTAACCGATCAATACTTAACCTTTATTGTGGCAGAGGAAGAATACGGCGTGGATATTCTTTGCGTTCAAGAAATTCGCGGTTGGGAGTCGGCCACGCCACTGCCTAACGCGCCCGATCATATAAAAGGGGTAATTAATTTGCGTGGCACCATCGTGCCTGTTATCGATTTGCGTACGTGTTTTAGTCTGGAGGTTGTGGATTACTCGCCGATTACAGTAGTAATTGTTTTAAAAGTAAAAACTGCACAAGGCAGCCGTACGGTTGGCATAGTTGTGGATGCAGTTAGCGATGTATATACCCTTAACCCTCGCGATATGAAGCCCGCCCCCGACCTAGGTGATTCTGTTGCTACTGAGTTTATTCGAGGGCTAGCAAATATAGACAACAAAATGGTGATTCTACTCGATATGGATCGCTTGCTAAAACTCGACGGTATGCCAGATCTTTCTACCCTGAAAGACCAGGTGCAAGTTTAATCAACGTATTAACAGAATTTGTGAAATAGGGACGGGTAAAAGATATGAAAAAATTGTTTGAGTTGTTTGGCGGTGGTCACAGCCGGCAGGAAAAAGAGTTAGAAGATAAAGTAAATGCGGCAAGAAGTGCTTTGGCCGTAATTGAATTTACGCCAGAAGGTGTTGTAGAAACCGCAAACGATCTGTTTTTAAATGCGATGGGCTACAGCTTAAATGAAATTCAAGGTAAGCACCATTCAATATTCGTTACAGATGAATATAGAAATAGCAACGATTACAAGAATTTTTGGAGTAATTTACGCCGTGGCGAAAGTCTGTCGGGCGAAATAGAGCGGGTTACAAGCAATGGTGAATCTGTTTTGCTACATGCGACTTATAGCCCTCTCCTCGACGAGGATGGCTCAGTATATCGCGTAATAAAATTCGCGACGGATATTACTGAAGTTCGCCGAGAGTCCAATCAGGCTAGCGCACTTAAATTGTGTCAGGCAAATGTGATGCTTGCCGATAATGAACTGAATATTGTTTATATGAACGATACAGTAGTAGAAATGCTACAAGAGCGCGAAAAGGAATTGCAGCAACACCTGCCTAGCTTCAAAGTAAAAGATTTAATTGGCACCAACGTTGATACTTTTCATAAAAGCCCAGAGCATCAACGCAATCTGCTAAGAGAACTTAAAACACCCTACAAAACAACATTAAACATAGGCGATATGGTGTTCGGCTTGATTGCCACGCCCTGGTTTAATAGCAATGGTGAGCGGTTAGGCACACTTGTAGAGTGGCTTGATAAAACCGAAGAAGTGAAAAAACAAAACGAATTGGCGGCGATAGCGGCAGAGAATGCACGTGTACGCTACGCGCTAGATAGCGTCACCGCAAATGTCATGATTGCCGACCCTGAAGGCAATATTTTATATATGAACGAATCTGTAAACGGCATGTTCAAAAATGCAGAATCGGATATTAAACGCGACCTCCCCAATTTTGATAGCCGCACATTGGTGGGAACCAATATGGATGTATTCCATAAAAACCCTGCGCATCAACGCAATCTATTGAATAACCTCACCAGCACGTATAACGGCGGTGCAAAGGTGGGCGGTAGATCATTCACTGTTATTGCAAACCCCATTTTTGTAGATGGAAAGAAAATTGGCGCTGTTGTGGAATGGGCCGATCGCACCGCTGAAGTGGCAATAGAGAAAGAAATAGACGAAATGGTGGCGGCCGCGTCTCAGGGTGATTTTACTAAACAAATTTCACTGGATGGCAAGAACGGTTTCTTCTTAGGGTTAGCGAAAGGCCTGAATGATTTGGTCACTACAGTTGAAGTGGCGCTGAATGATATTTCGCGTGTGCTTGGCTCTATGGCGCGTGGCGTGTTAACAGAGCGTATTACCCGCAATTACGACGGATCTTTTGGCGAATTAAAAGAAAACGCCAACGGTACCATCGAAAAACTTACCGATATTATTGGCAAAATTCGAACTGCCTCAAATGCAATAAGCACAGCGGCTAATGAAATTGCACAGGGCAACGCCGATTTAAGTCAGCGCACAGAAGAGCAAGCTTCTTCACTAGAAGAAACCGCCTCTAGTATGGAAGAAATGACCTCTACCGTAAGGCAAAGCGCCGAAAACGCACAACAGGCTAATACCCTAGCTATGTCTGCTCAGAAAAAAGCAGGTGAAGGTGGTCAGGTAGTCTCTAAAGCTGTTGAGGCAATGGGTGCAATAAGCGAATCCAGTAAAAAAATTAACGACATTATCGGCGTAATCGACGAAATCGCCTTCCAAACTAACTTGCTCGCCCTTAACGCCGCAGTAGAAGCCGCGCGCGCAGGTGAACAAGGGCGAGGTTTTGCGGTAGTGGCAGGTGAAGTACGAAACCTTGCTCAGCGCTCAGCCGCTGCGGCGAAAGAAATTAAAGAGCTTATTCGCGATAGTGTTTCTAAGGTGGAGGATGGCACAGTGCTGGTCAATCGCTCTGGTGAAACCCTAGAAGAGCTGGTGTCGTCGGTAGAAACCGTAAGTAATATGATGCAGGAAATAAGCAATGGCGCAACCGAGCAAACCTCGGGTATTGAGCAAGTAAACACTGCAATTTCGCAAATGGATGAAATGACGCAACAGAACGCAGCACTCGTAGAGGAAGCATCGGCCGCAGGTGAGGCCATGGCAGAGCAAGCAGCGCGGCTAATGGAAGAGGTGTCGTTTTTCACTATATCGCAAAATCAACAACACATGGTCGTTAGTGCTAGTGCTCGCCCAGCGAAAAAGAGCGTTTCTACTCGCGCCTCTAGCGCACCCAGCGTTTCAGATGACGACTGGGAAGACTTTTAACGTTTAACGCTTAAATGTGTGTGGCGATGCAACTCATCGCCTCTTTGTTTGTATAAATACTCGGTTTTATAGCATGGTTAACCCAAGTCGAACAGCAGTAGTTGGGGATCACGAAGCGCGTGAGTTTCCTATGTCTATTGCCAATTTCGAAATAATAAAACGTATTGCAATGGAGTGGACAGGCATTAGTCTTTCCGATCATAAGCGCAATATGATCTATGGTCGTTTGTCGCGCCGGTTACGCGCGCTTGGGTTATCTGATTTTAATCAGTATTGTAACTTGTTGGAAGCATCGCCCGCGGCCGAAAAAACGGAGTTTATCAATTCAATTACTACAAACCTTACGGCTTTTTTTCGCGAAATACACCACTTTGAATATTTGGCACGTACTGTTATTCCAAATTTAATGCGGGCTAATGCAGCGAGTCGTAAAATTAGAATTTGGTCTGCAGGTTGCTCTACAGGCGAAGAGCCATATTCAATAGCCATGGTTTTTAAAAGCTTCTCGGCCCTAAAGGGTTGGGATGTGAAAATTCTAGCCACCGATCTTGACTCCAATGTGGTTGCCAAAGGCGCGGGCGCGGTTTACCCCATTGATAGAGCCGAGGGCGTACCGGATAAATACCGGCAGTTTTTTAAAAGGGATAAAACTTCCAATAACGTTCAAATAAAAGACAGCGTGCGCGAATTAATTCGATTTCGTCAGCTCAACTTATTACACGAATGGCCAATGCGCGGTTCTTTCGACATTATATTCTGTCGGAACGTGGTGATTTATTTCGATTTGCCAACCCAGAAAAAACTCTTCAACCGTTACGCGGATATGCTCGTTGATAATGGCCACCTGTTTATTGGCCATTCGGAAAACCTCTATAAGGTTACCGATAGATTTAACAGTATGGGCCGTACTATTTATCAAAAAGCGTACTGAAAATGTTAAAGGGATTAACAAGTAAAGCAGATGCTCGTTTAAAGCCTGCGCTACCAGGGTTTACCAATGTATACCGCTACTGGGATGCTCGTTTCGCTAAGGTGGCCGTAAAATTACAGCCTGGCGAATGCTATGTAACTAAAAACGACGAAATGTTAGTGACTGTGCTGGGGTCGTGTATCGCTGCGTGTATCCGCGACCCAGTTGCCGGTGTAGGAGGTATGAACCATTTTATGTTACCCGAACAAGCCGCAGGGCATGAAATCACTCGCAATAGCTTGAGTAACCCCGAGCTGTGTTACGGCAACTGGGCGATGGAGCACTTAATAAATAGCATTATTAAATGCGGCGGTATGCGCAATAGGCTGGAGATCAAATTATTCGGCGGCGGGCGGGTGCTGGCAAATATGGTGCGCATGGATATAGGCCAGCGCAATATAGAATTTGTAGAAAGCTTTTTAGCTAATGATGAACTGCCTGTTATTGCAAAAGATTTAGGCGGTAACTACCCAAGAAAAATTCTTTATTTTGCCGCAACAGGGCAAGCCAAAATGAAAAAAATGGGTATTGCATCAGATACTAACTTGGTTAAACAAGAAAAAGCTTACTTGGATTCTTTGGCCACTAAGCCCAGTGCGGGCGATGTAGAACTGTTTTAGCAGGAGCCAAGATGAAACCTATAAAAGTACTAATAATTGACGACTCCGCTCTCATCCGTTCATTACTGCGCGAAATGATTACCAGCGACCCGCGGCTAGAAGTGTGTGGCGCGGCAGAAGACCCTTATCAAGCGCGCGAAATGATCAAACAACTTAACCCCCATGTGCTAACACTGGATATAGAAATGCCGCGCATGAACGGTATTTCTTTTCTTAAAAACCTAATGCGTTTGCACCCATTACCAGTGGTAATGATTTCTACTCTCACTCAAGTAGGGGCGCCAGAAACACTCGAAGCGTTAAGCTTGGGTGCCGTGGACTTTATCGGCAAGCCCAAGCAGCATTCCGATTTAGGTTTAAGCCAGTACCGCGACGAGATTATTCGCAAACTTATCTGTGCGGCGGGCGCAAATGTAACGGCTATGGAAGGGGTAGGCAAAGCTAAAGCTACAGGGTTGGATGCTGTGGCTCAGTCCAAGTCGCTTAAAACAGGCTTTTTGTGTGCCATAGGTGCGTCTACTGGTGGCACTGAAGCTATTAAAGCGGTTGTATCTAGTCTGCCTTTAAACAGTCCGCCTATTGTTGTTACCCAGCATATTCCACCTGCATTTAGCACATCGTTCGCAAAACGCTTAGATGGTGCTAGTGCGGTAAAAGTATACGAAGCGCAACACCAGCAGCCTATAGAAAAAGGCTGTGTGTATATTGCCCCTGGCGATGCCCACCTTAAAGTAAGCAAAACTGCTAAGGGCTATATTTGCTTGTTGGATTCCGGCGAAATGGTAAATCGTCATAGGCCATCGGTAGAGGTATTGTTCGATTCAGTATGCGAGCAGGTGGGCAACAAAGCCATGGGCGTCATTTTAACTGGTATGGGTGCCGACGGAGCTGAAGCACTGAAGCGGATGCGTGATGCCGGTAGTCACACAATTGCGCAGGATGAAGCCACCTCTATTGTTTGGGGGATGCCCGGCGCTGCAGTGAAATTGGATGCGGCAGCAGAAGTGCTTCCGTTAAACAAAGTAGCTGCAAATATAATTAAGCACGCGTTGAAATAAGTGAGTCGCAGTGTATAAAGGCGCAGCGCCTAACTCACTCAGTAAAGCGCCATGTGCCATACCACACGCTTTTAGTGTGGCATGGCATTATTGTGTTCCGTAGCTGAGCACAAGTCTGCTTGTGTGCACTGCTTTAAGGCGGTTTCAGGCCTTCCCCCCTTTACATTCGCGTAGACTGTGCCATGATCGTGCAAACAGTATCGTACTGTTAAATGTTAACGTGTTTGGCTTGCTGGCGCCTATTCTTGCCTGTATTGTTCCGCCTAAACCAGCCAATTCGGCGTGCGGTGAGGCTTTTGTACCGAATTGGTAATAACTGGTAACAATTTACTTATCAATGTAATGAAGTAGGCGTGAATCCTGCAGGTTAACAGGTTCACATTCCAAACGTTGGTGCGTGATGTTCCCAATAAAAGATAATTCAATGCCACACAGGTTATTTCCCTGTTAAGTTGGTATAAAGCCTCTTCAATAAGTTAGCGGGTATACGGAATGGCAATAGATTGGAGTACCTACTCGTCAGATAAATTTTATGACGAGCTGATTAATTCTAATGGCAATGCGCGCAAGCAAGCTAAAAAGCTTGTGTCGTTAATGCGGTCACTAAGCGAAGAAGATATCGCATCGCGCAAACAATCGGCAGAAAGTACCATCAAAGAGATGGGCGTGTCGTTTACGGTATATACCGAAGGTGGCAACATCGATCGCGCCTGGCCATTCGATATTATTCCTCGTGTTATTTCATCTAAGCAGTGGGAACGAGCCGAAGCGGGTTTAAAGCAGCGCTTACAGGCGCTTAACCTGTTTATCGATGACCTCTACCACGACCAAAAAATTATCAAAGACGGCATCATCCCCGAATTTATTCTCAAACAATCTAAAAACTACCGCAAAGAATGCGAAGGCATGAACCCAGCGCACGGCGTATGGGCACATATTTGCGGTACCGATTTAGTGCGTGCCGACGATGGCGAATTCTACGTATTAGAAGACAACCTGCGCGTACCGTCTGGCGTGTCGTATATGCTAGAAAACCGCGCTATTACCAAGCGCGTATTGCCAGAGCTATTTGAAAAAATTGATATCGCCCGTGTGGATGACTACCCCGCACGCCTATTCGATACCCTGGTTGCGCTTTCGCCACGGCGAATTAAAAAGCCCGTCATTGTGGTGCTTACCCCCGGCATTTTTAACTCCGCCTACTTCGAGCATGCTTATTTGGCCCAACAAATGGGTGTTGAGCTAGTAGAAGGCAGCGACTTGGTGGTGCAAAGCGACGATATCGTATACATGAAAACCATCTCTGGGCTAGAGCGAGTAGATGTGATTTACCGCCGTATCGACGATCTCTTCCTCGACCCCGAAGTGTTTGATAAAACTTCTGTGCTCGGCGTTGCCGGTTTAATGCGCGCGTGGCGCAAAGGCAATGTGGCCTTAGCTAATGCACCCGGTGCCGGTGTGGCAGACGACAAAGTGGTGTATGCTTACGTGCCAGACATTATCAAATACTACCTCGACCAAGACCCAATACTACCTAACGTAGAAACCTTTTTGTGCTACGACGATAAGCAGCGCGAATATGTATTGGCCAACTTAGACAAGCTAGTGGTTAAACCCGCAAATGAATCTGGCGGTTACGGTATGCTGGTGGGGCCGCACTCCACTAAAAAAGATCAGGCCATGTTTGCCGAGCTTATAAAAGCTAACCCGCGCAACTATATTGCGCAGCCAACGCTTAATCTTTCTACTGCACCAACCATTGTTGGCAAAGGCGACCTAGAGCCGCGCCACTTAGATTTGCGCCCCTTCATTTTGCAATCTAAAGATACCTACGTTACCAAAGGCGGCTTAACCCGCGTGGCAATGCGCAAAGGTTCACTGGTGGTTAACTCGTCGCAGGGCGGTGGTAGTAAAGATACTTGGATAGTGGAGGAGTAACACATGACAATGCTATCTAAAGTAGCAGAAAGGGTGTATTGGACAGCGCGCTACCTAGAGCGTGCAGAAAACACCGCGCGTTTAATTCAGGTATACGACAACCTACTGTTCGACTTGCCGCGCAACGTCGACCTAAGTTGGTACAACCTTATTACCCTAAATAGCCAACAAATAGATTTTGAAGATCGCTACAAAGTGCACGACGAGCGCAACGTTATTAAGTTTTTGGTGGGCGACGAATCTAACCCTTCTTCGATTGTGTCGTCGCTGGCGCTAATTCGTGAAAACGTACGCACCACCCGCGATGTTGTGCCAGAAGAAACCTGGGAGCTAACCAACGAGCTAAGCCTGTATGTGCAAGAAAACTTACAGCAGGGCATCAACCGCTCTAAGCGTCACCAGTTTCTAGATGGCGTAGTAAAAGGCTGCCAACAAATTTTAGGTTTGCTATACGGCACCATGCCACACGACGCCGCATGGTATTTCTTGCGCTTAGGCAGAAACCTAGAGCGTGCCGATATGACTACTCGCATAGTTGATGCTGGTGTAGCGGCGGTGTTATCGCTAGAGGAAGACGACACAGTAGTGAACAGCCGCCAAATTATTTGGGGCAACGTATTGCGCTCTGCCGGTGCCGATCAAAGCTACCGCCGCACAGTAAGAACCTCGGTTAAGGGCGAAGCAGTACTTAATTACCTGCTAGAAGACCCAGCATTTCCGCGTTCTATTCATCACTGCTTAGCGGCAATTGCAGATTCTGCTGCAAAATTACCGCGATCGCGGCCAGTGGTCACATCTTTGCAAGAATTACAGGCCACAGTATTTGAAGATGTAAATTACGATGAGCTGGGCATGCCCCTGCGCGATTACCTGAATGAACTGCAGTTAAAACTGGCAACAATCCATTCGATAATTGCCAACCGGTGGTTTCCAACCATTTAATTTGCTCGGCTTTATTAGCTTTACCCATTAATACCCATTTCGCCCGCACGCCAAGTGTGCGGGCTATTTCTACTCTCGTTAACGCTCTTAGGTGTATGTATGACTATCCGTGTCGCTTTACAGCACAACACGTATTATAAATTCGACCGCATGGTTAACCTGTCGCCCCATGTCGTGCGCTTGCGCCCCGCGCCCCATAGCCGTACGCCTATTACCAGCTACAGCCTTAAAGTAAAACCCGAAACGCATTTTATAAACTGGCAGCAAGACGCCTTTGGCAACTACCTTGCGCGGTTGGTGTTCCCCGATAAAACCAAAGAGTTTTCGGTAGAAGTAGAAGTTATTGCCGATATGACGGTAATCAACCCGTTCGATTTCTTCCTAGAAGAGTATGCCGAAAAATTTCCGTTTGAATACGAAGATCAACAAAAGAAAGAGTTGCTGCCCTACCTAGAAGCCAAAGATTACGGCCCCAAGTTTGCAGAGCTAGTAAAAGGTGTATCGCTTAAATCTAGGCCCACCAACGACTTTTTAGTAGAGCTTAACCAAAGCATTCAAAAAATAGTGGATTACACCATCCGCCTAGAGCCGGGTGTGCAAACGCCAGAAGAAACCCTAGAGAAAAAGCTGGGTTCCTGTCGCGACTCGGCGTGGTTACTGGTGCAGTTGTTCCGCCACTTGGGCGTAGCTGCGCGCTTTGCGTCGGGTTATTTGGTGCAGTTAAAAGCCGACGAAAAATCATTAGATGGCCCCTCGGGCGCAGAAGAAGATTTCACTGACTTACACGCGTGGTGCGAAGTATTTTTACCCGGTGCAGGCTGGGTAGGGCTAGACCCAACCTCGGGCTTGTTTGCCAGCGAAGGCCATATCCCACTTGCGTGTACGCCAGACCCAAGTTCTGCCGCACCCATTGCCGGCTTTACCGATAAGTGCGAAGTAGAATTCGACTTTTTAAATACCGTCGCGCGCATCCACGAAGACCCGCGCGTAACCAAACCTTACACCGAGCAGCAGTGGCAAGAAGTACTTGCTCTAGGTAAATTTGTAGATAGCAAATTAGAAGCCGGTGATGTGCGCCTTACCATGGGTGGCGAGCCAACGTTTGTTTCTATAGACGATATGGAATCGGCACAGTGGAACACCGCCGCCCTAGGCGAAGATAAGCTGCGCTTAGCGAAAACCCTACTGTTAAAACTGCGCGATCACTTTGCCCCGCACGGCTTACTGCATTACGGTCAAGGTAAGTGGTACCCGGGCGAAGAAATTCCGCGCTGGGCGCTGGGTTTATTTTGGCGTAAAGATAACGAGCCACTGTGGGCCGATCACAAACTCCTAGCGCGAGTAGATAAAGACTACGGCCACGGTTTAACTACCAGCACCAAATTTGCACGCAAACTGGCTGCCAAACTGGGCCTGGAAAAAGACTTTGCCCAACCCGCCTATGAAGATGGTTTGCATTACCTGCTAGAAGAACGCTCGCTGCCCAACAACATAGATAAACTGTGCAACTCGGTAATGCGCAACGATTTAAGCCGTAAACGCTTAGTGCATTTACTTGAAAAGGGCATAGATAAACCCACAGGTTTTGTACTGCCCCTAGCCAAAGACTTAGCCAACAATTGGATAAGTAGCAAATGGCCAATGCGACGCGAGCGCATTGTGCTTATTCCAGGTGACTCCCCCATGGGGCTGCGTTTGCCATTGGGGTCGCTACCGCTCGAAGAAGAAAAAGAACTCGATGTAAAACCCGATCCGTTCGAGCAACGCCAGTCGTTGGCTCCGCACAGCGAATTGCTACAAGGCGCAGAAAAAATTCAGCCGCAAGTGGCCGAGCCGGTAAAAGAACCAAACGCAAAACAAACGCAAACCGTACCCGTTGTGCGCACCGCGTTATGTGTAGAAAGCCGCAAGGGCAAACTGCATTTATTTATTCCGCCCATTCCGCTATTGGATGATTATGTAGCGCTTATTGCGGCCATAGAAGCCGTAGCCAAAGAAATGGATGTGCCGGTAATTATTGAAGGCTACGAGCCACCGCGCGATTCGCGCCTTGTTAAATTATTGGTTACACCAGACCCAGGTGTAATAGAAGTCAACATTCACCCAGCGAACAACTGGGATGAAATAGTCGCCACTACTTCCGAGCTATATAAAGCCGCACGCGAGTCGCGTTTAGGCACCGAGAAGTTTATGTTAGATGGTCGTCACTCCGGTACCGGCGGCGGCAACCACGTAACCCTAGGTGCGGCCACGCCCGCCGATAGCCCATTTTTGCGCAGGCCAGATTTACTGCGCAGCTTTGTGACCTATTGGCAGCACCACCCCAGCTTGTCGTATTTGTTCTCTGGTGGGTTTGTGGGGCCAACCAGTCAGGCGCCGCGCGCCGACGAAGGCCGCGACGAAATGCTTTACGAAATGGAAATAGCTTTCGAGCAAATGCCAGATGGTTTTGTCAACGAACCGTGGCTAGTCGATCGACTAATGCGCAACCTGCTAATAGACATTACCGGCAACACGCACCGGGCAGAATTTTGTATAGACAAACTCTACTCGCCAGATTCACCCACAGGGCGGCTGGGCATATTGGAGTTCCGCGGTTTTGAAATGCCGCCGCACTATCAAATGTCGCTGGTACAAATGTTGTTAATTCGCGCCTTAACCGCGCGTTTTTGGCAAAACCCTTACAAGCAACCGCTGGTGCGCTGGGGTACGTTGCTACACGATAAATTTATGTTGCCTCACCACGTGTGGGCCGACGTAAAAGATGTGGTTAAAGACCTAAACGACCACGGTTTTCCGTTCCGCGAAGAGTGGTTGTTGCCGTTCCAAGAATTCCGCTTCCCCCATTACGGTCGGGTAGAAGTAGACGATATCGAATTGGAGCTGTGCTGGGCCGTAGAGCCTTGGCATGTGCTGGGCGAAGAGATAGGCAGCTCGGGTACTGCGCGCTACGTCGACTCGTCGGTAGAGCGCTTACAGGTAAAACTTACAGGCTTAACTGAGGGGCGGCATGTGGTTGCTTGTAACGGTCGCCGTGTGCCGCTGCGCAACACAGGTAAAAAAGGCGAGTATGTTGCTGGGGTACGCTACCGCGCCTGGGCACCGCCTTCGGCATTGCACCCTACATTGGGCACGCACACACCATTGGTGTTCGATATTATTGATGCATGGAATGGCCGCGCCATTGGCGGTTGTACTTACCATGTATCGCACCCGGGCGGTCGCACTTACGAAACCTTCCCTGTAAACGCGTTCGAAGCCGAGTCGCGCAGGGTAAATAGGTTCGATCAAATGGGGCACACCCCTGGGCCAATTACCCCGCGCCCAGACCTAAACGCAGTACGCGAGTTCTTCCCGCACGGTAAGTTACCTAAGCCTATGGCGCCGCCGCCAGAAGAACCAGCAGGTGAATACCCATACACCTTAGACTTAAGACGAAAGCCTAGATAACCAGCAATTTACGTTGCGGGTGCCTATAATTAACTCAATCTTTATAGGCACCCAACACCTACTGCTATAAATTAGTGCTTTTTACTGGGTGCCGTGGTGCTTTTATCTCTATATCATAGCGCCCAATTCATCCTCTACTGCAGGTAAGTGACAACGTGTCGCAATCTCAAAGCCAAACTTCCAACATTCATACAGCGCAAATCCCCCTTGCCTACCGCAAGGCGAAAGCGCATGTGGACGAGGTTTTTACGCCCACCGGCGAGCAGCGGGAGCATTGGAACTACCTGTTAGAAAGCCTAAAAACATTGGGGGCAGGCGGTTTAAGTGACCGTCAAGCCAAGGCCCTGCGTATTCTGCGCGACGATGGCGCCACCTATAATATTTACGGCGATAGCGCCAGCCTAAGCCGCACCTGGGAGCTAGACCTTGTTCCCGCACTTATTAGCAGCGGCCAATGGAACAAAATAGAATCTGGCTTGCTCGAGCGCGCCGAGCTACTTAACGCCCTATTAAAAGATATATACGGCCCGCGCGATTTAATTCGCCACGGCATTATTCCGCCAGAAGCGCTGTTTAGTCACAACGGCTTTTTGCGCCCTTGCCAAGGTATTGTTACCCCCGGCGATCAAGAGCTTATATTGCACGCCGTCGATATGGTGCGCGATGCCGACGGTGAAATGTGCGTACTGGCAGATCGCACCCAAGCCCCCAGCGGCATGGGCTACGCCTTAGAAAACCGCACGGTTATGTCGCGGGTGTTGCCCAGCTTGTTCCGCGATAGCCAAGTGCACCGCTTGGCCACGTTCTTCCAGCGCCTGCGTCAAAAGCTGGCGTCTATGAGCGAAGCGCACGACCAACCGCGCATAGTGCTGCTTACCCCCGGCGCCCATAACGAAACCTATTTCGAGCACGCCTACTTAGCTAACTACCTTGGGTTTCCGCTGGTACAAAGCGGCGACTTAGTGGTGCGCAACGGCTTTTTGTGGATGAAATCCCTCGATGGCTTAAGCCGCGTAGATGTGATTTTACGGCGCGTAGACGATTGGTTTTGCGACCCCGTAGAGCTGCGCGGCGATTCTCAATTGGGTGTGCCCGGCCTGCTAGAAGTGGTGCGCGCAAACCGTGTGGTTATTGCTAACCCGCTGGGTTCCGGCGTATTAGAAAACCCCGTATTGCTTAAATACCTGCCGCAAATAAGCAAAGCATTGCTTGGCCGCGAACCGCGTATGAAATCTATTCCCACCTATTGGTGTGGCGATAAAAAAGATATGGAGTACATCACCAGCCATTTTGATCAGCTGGTAATTAAGCCTATTTCGCGCGGCGTAGGGCGCAGCAGTGTGCTTACCCATACGCTAAGCAAAAAAGATCGCGAACAATGGCTGCAACGCATCAAAGCACAACCGGCCAACTATGTGGCGCAAACCTGCTTAATTGCCAGCCATCTGCCTACTTTTATTAACGGCGAACTACAGCCAAGGCCGGCCATTGTGCGCAGCTATGCGGTGGCGTTCGAAAAATCCTATTACTTGATGCCCGGCGGCTTAACCCGAGTGGGTACCGAAGAGGGCGGCTTTTTAATTTCTGCCCAAGCAGGTTCGCAAAGTAAAGATACCTGGGTAATAGCCTCCGAACCCGAGCGCGTAGAAAACGACAGTGCAGGTGGCGATACGTTAATAGTCTCGGGCGACGAACACCTAATGAGCCTGCCCAGCCGCGTAGTAGAAAACCTATTTTGGATGGGCCGTTACGCCGAGCGCGCAGAAGCGTCGCTGCGTATACTGCGCACCGTGTTTGTATTGCTTAACGGCGAAGAAATTATTTCTGAAACCAGTCGCAAATATTTACTGCAAACCGTATCGGCCATTACTGCAACCTTGCCGGGCTTTCACTCGCCAGAATTGCAAGCCAACCCAGATAAAGAATTACTGTCGCTAACCAAAGACGCCAATCGCGCTGGCAGTGTGCACTTTAATTTAAATGCCATGTTGCGCTGTGCCGATGAATCTAAAGAGCTACTCTCATCCGATACACTGCGCGTAATAAACGATATACGCGATGGCCTCGATGATTTAGAGCAGTCTTTAAGCGGCGGTATGGCATCTGCCCCCGAAGAAGCGCTCGACCCTTTTGTAACGGCACTTATGGCCTTAGCTGGTTTAGCGCGCGAAAGTATGGTGCACGGCATAGGCTGGCAGTTTATGGAAATTGGCCGCCGCATAGAACGCGGTGTGCAAACCATATGCATAATGGATCAATTACTAACTCCCGTGCTTAGCGAAAACGATCAAAAAACCTTAATGCAAGCGCTGCTTACTTCGGTAGAAGGTTTAATAAGCTATCGCCGCCGCTACCGCGCGCGCATGGGGGTGAAGCAAGTACTCGAGCTGGTAATGATGGATACCGCCAACCCGCGCTCGCTGTTGTTTCAATTTAGCGAATTAAAAAGCCAGTTGGCAACCCTGCCCAAGGCCAAAGCAAAAGCCTATGAATTAAGCCCAGACGAGCGCGTAATTCTCGAAGGTGAAACCGCCATACGTTTAGCGTCGTTAGATGTAATGTGCGAAGAGCACAAAGAAGGACGCACCCAATTGTCTGCTCACCTTAAACAGTTTAATAACTTATTAGGCGACCTAAGTATTGTGATTAGCGAGAAACATTTCGAGCACCGCATTGGGCCGCAGCAGTTAGTTAGCCGGTTGTCGGAGGAATTGTGAAATACCGCATTCGCCACATAACCGAATACAAATATGCCGCGCGCGTTTCTAGCTGCTATAACTTGGCGCAAATGGTGCCGCGCAGCACATTGCGGCAAACCTGCGAACGCAACTTTATAAGCGTATCGCCGCACCCTGCATTTACCGGTAAGCGCACCGATTACTTTGGTAACACCTCTTACCACTTTGAATTACAGCGCGCCCACAAAACCTTAATAATTACTTCCGAAAGCGAAGTAGAGGTATCGGCACAACACAGTGCGTTAAATTTGGATTTTGGCGTAACCTGCGCCGATGCGCTTTCACTGCTAGCCACCTCGAAAGACCCAGAGCTATTGCTCGCGCGTGAGTTTTGCTTAGATTCGCCCATGGTGCGCGCAACTGATGAGCTACGCGAATACGCGGCACCTTCATTCGCACCCGATAAACCACTGTTATCGTGCGTGGCAGATTTAACTCGCCGCATATTCGAAGATTTTAAATACTGCCCAGAATCTACCACCGTAGCCACGCCGCTTAACGAAGTGCTCGCCAATAAAAAAGGCGTATGCCAAGACTTCGCCCACCTGCAGGTAGGCTGTTTGCGCGCGTTGGGCTACCCAGCTAAATACGTATCTGGCTATATAGAAACCTTGCCTGCACCTGGCCAAGAGCGCCTGGTAGGGGCCGATGCCACTCACGCGTGGATAAGCGTTTACTCGCCCCGCGAAGGTTGGTTTGAATTTGACCCCACCAACAATCAAATAGCTGGCGACCAGCATATTATTACCGCATGGGGCCGCGACTACTTCGATGTAACGCCCCTGCGCGGTGTAATATTTGGCGGTGGTGAATCGCCAATATTGCAAGTATCTGTAGATGTTGCGCGTATCTAACTGCGCGCTAGCATCTAGGCTAACCATTCCACTGCGCTTTACCGACCCTATTCCCCGTTCACCCCCGCCCAGCTGCCACTAGGCACACTAATACCCATGCCTTTACCCATTACCATTACAATTGGTGGGCAATCGTTAGTTTCTAATCGCTAATCGCTAGTTACTAATACCTAGCACTTAACACCTAGCATTTAGCGATTAACAATTAGTGTTTAAATATTTTGAATCTAAATTGGGTTTTTGGGTGTCCTATTGGGGTTATTCGAACGCAATACATGGTTTTGCCGTCTAGAATGGCGGCTGTTTTATATTACTTGGGACTTTTCTAATGAGCGTAACCAAACAACAAATTTTTCGGCCTATAGCGGTTCTACTTGGTGGAGCTGCTGTATTCACTCTGATTATGTTTACCAAATCGTCAGACGATAAACGCGAAGAAGAAAAACTTGTACCTTATGTTTCAGTAGAAAAGGTAGAGCTAGCCCCCATTCAGTTAGTCGCTCACTCGCAGGGCGAGGTGCGTTCACGCTATCAAACCCGCATAGTTAGCGAGGTTAGTGGTAAGGTGCAGGCTGTGTCTCCCGCGTTTGAAAATGGCGGTTTGGTTAAGAAAGGCGAGCTGCTTGCGCAAATAGACCCGTTCGATTACGAAGTAAAAGTGCAGCAAGCCAAAGCTAACCTTGCCAGTGCGCGCGCTGCGTTTATCCAAGAGCGCGCACAGGGCCGGGTAGCCGAGGCCGAGTGGGCGTCTATTACCAACGCCGAGCCATCTGAGTTGGGTTTGCGCAAACCACAGCAAGAGCAAGCATTGGCTTCTGTTAAAGCAGCAGAGGCGGCCTACACCCAAGCGCAAAAAGATTTAGAGCGCACCCAAATACTCGCCCCTTTCGATGCCCTAGTTAAAAGCCGCGATGTTAGCCCCGGTACGTTTTTAAACATAGGCGGCACGCTGGGCGAGTTGTTAGATGTTTCCCTTGCAGAAGTACGTTTACCTGTTAATCAATCCGATTTCTCTATTTTGCAAAATGCAGGTCGCAATGCACAAGTAGTGTTACGCGGCCATGTGTATGGTCAAACGCAAACGTGGCAGGCACGCATTGTGCGCGACGAAGGCATGGTAGATGCCGCAAGCCGTATGATTTACCTCGTGGCACACATTATCGATCCCTACGCGCTTAATAACGCTACACCCCGTTTACCCTTTGGCACCTATGTGTCGGCAGAAATTCACGGCGAGCTATTACCGCAGGCATTAAAAATTCCTCGCCGTATATTTATTAACGGCGCAATCCCCGTTGTAGCAGATCACAAATTAGAATTGCGCGAGGTAACGGTACTAAAAGAAGAAGGCAAGCACAGCATAGTATCTGCCGGGTTGGCCGACGGTGATTTAATGGTGGTATCTACTTTGGCCGCGCCCATTGCCGGTATGGAGCTAACCTGGGAAGGCGCACCTACCCCCAAAAGCGAAGAGGCTACAGAAAAGGCAATTGCGAGCGCCGCCGATGTAAAGGAGGTTAAATAATGTCTTCGCCAACCAATACCCAACCACCAAATGAACCGCAACAAGAACCAGACGGCAGCGCCTTGCATTCATCTTACGATACCAGCACAGGCATAATTGCTTGGTTTGCCCGCAACAGCGTGGCCGCCAACCTATTAATGGCGTGTATTATTATTGCTGGCGTAATGGCCGCGCTACAAATTCGTAAGCAGATGTTTCCAGCAATGGAAATAAACTGGATAAACGTCAATATTCCCTATCGCGGTGCCGCCCCGCAAGAAGTAGAAGAAGCCATAACCGTAAAATTAGAAGAAGCCCTAGCGCAAGTGCAAGGCCTAGAGCGGGTAATAACCTATTCCAATAGAGGGAATGCTAGCGCCAATATTCAAGTATTAGAAAGCTACGATATTCGCGAAGTACTCGATGATGTGAAATCAAGCATCGATTCTATTTCGAGTTTTCCGGCGGGTATGGAGCGGCCAATTGTTAATCAGGCCAAATACCGCCAAGAAGTTATGTACATAAGTCTTTCTGGTGATTTAGATAGAAAATATTTAAAACAGCTGGGCCAATCTATACAAGACGAACTGCAAAATTTACCCGGCGTAAACATTACCGATTACTACAGCGGTGCAGGGTACGAAATTGCCATAGAAGTCGACCCCATTCGTTTGCGCGAATACGATTTAACTTTTAACGATATTTCGCAAGCCATTAGTAAGTTCTCTACCAATAGCTCTGCCGGTCAAATACGCGCAGACGAAGGCACTATTTCTGTTCGCGTAGAAAACCAAGCCTATGTGGGCTACGAATACGAAAATATACCCATTAAAACTTTACCCAACGGCACCCAGCTTTTGGTGGGCGATATAGCCACTGTACGCGATGGTTTTGAAGAGGGCATTAGCTTTAATAAATTAGATGGCCAAAACGCGGTAATCTTTTTTGTGGGTGCATCGGCCGACCAAAGTATTACGGTTATTTCGGAAACCGTTAACGACTATTTACAAAAACGCCAAGCCACCCTGCCAGAAGGTGTAAGGCTAGAGCCGTGGGTAGATTTAACCTACTACCTAAATGGCCGCCTAAATATGATGCTAAGTAATATGTGGTTTGGCGGCATTTTAGTGTTGCTCATTCTCGCAACATTTTTACGCTTGCGCCTAGCGTTTTGGGTAATGATGGGGCTGCCGGTTAGCTTTTTAGGCGCCTTGGCGCTGCTGCCCATAAGCTACATAGATGTAACCATTAACGTTGTAAGTTTATTCGCCTTTATTATGGTGCTGGGGGTGGTGGTAGACGATGCCATAGTTATTGGCGAAAGCGTGGCCTCGGAGGTAGAAGAAAAAGGCCAAACCCTAGATAACGTAATACGCGGTGCGCAGCGGGTTGCAGTGCCGGCCACCTTTGGCGTGCTTACAACCATAGCCGCGTTTTGGCCTATGGTAATGGAAAGCGGCCCGCAATCGGAATTTTCTAATGCTATTGGAACTGTGGTTGTACTGTGCTTGTTGTTTTCGCTGGTGGAATCTAAATTAATTCTGCCGTCGCATTTGGCGCATATGAAACCAGAAAACCCCGAAACACGCGGCTTTTTAAAAGGGCCGCGCAATGCGCACATGCGTTTTAGGCAAGCGGTAGATCGCAAGCTAAATAACTTTATTCAAAATATTTATCAGCCGTTTATTTACAAAGCAATTCACTATCGCTACGTAGTGTGGGCGGCGTTTACTGCGCTTATTTTTATTACCGCGTCGTTTTTTATTGCCGGTAAAATTGGTTTTGTGGGCTTTCCAAAAGTACCGCACGACTTTTTAGATATAAATATAGAAATGGCAGAAAACACGCCAGAGCAAGTTACCCTAAATACAATAGAGTCGCTAAACGACATTGTAGAAAAAGCGAATGCCATGGTAGAGGAAGAATACGGCGCAACCATGGTTGATAGAATTATGCTCGAAATTCACAGCCGCACGTCTGCAAAAATTACAGCCAAACTTGTAGACCCAGAAATACGGCCCGCTTCACCCTTGGTGCTTTCTGCCAAGGTGCGCGAAATTATGCCTAAGTTCCCAGGCCTAAAACGCATAACTATTCGCGATACCATTGGGGGTGGTGGTGGCGGTGGCGCCAATAACGGCGATATTAGCTTTAGAATTAAAAGTAAAGATGAAGCCCAACTAAAAGCCGTTGCTGCAGCCATAAAAGACGAGCTTGCAACCTACGAAGGCGTATTTGAAATTAACGATAGCGAGCAAGACCCAGTTACCGAAGCGCGCTTTAGTTTAAAACCCCATGCCACTAGCTTAGGTTTAACCATTGCCGATGTTGCCGGCCAAGCCAGTGCAGCACTTTACGGCTTAGAGGCGCAGCGCATAGTGCGCGACAGAGATGAAATAAGAGTCATGGTGCGCTACCCAGAGCACTACCGCGATGCCATTAGTCATGTGGGCAATGTGTTAATTCAAACACCGGCGGGTACGCGTGTGCCACTAAACGAAATTGCCAATATCGATTTTGTAGATAGCGTAAACCAAATTTACCGCGAAGATGGTAACAGGGCGATTACTGTGTACGCCTCGGTCGATGCAGAAAAAACTTCAACGTTTAAAGTAGCCGATGCGCTAAAAGCCGATTTGTTCGAAAAATTAAAAGGCCAGTACAGTCGCGTAGAAATTGAAGAGGCAGGCGATTTAAAAGATAACCGCGAAACCATGCAGAACAATATAATTAATATATTTAAAATATTAATTCCTATTTATATCCTGCTGGCGCTGCCATTGCGTTCCTACTTGCAGCCACTAATGATTATGTCGGTAATACCTTTTGGTGTAGTAGGTGCAATATACGGGCATTTATTGTTGGGGTTAGATCTAAGTGCAATGAGTTTGTTTGGTATTTTCGCCGTAGTGGGGGTAGTGGTAAATGATTCGCTAGTCATGGTGGATTACGTCAACTCCGCCAAAAAGGCCGGTTACGATTTAGTCACCTCGGTATGCATGGCAGGTGTTAAACGCTTTAGGGCCATAATACTCACATCGCTTACTACGTTTTTTGGGTTAATACCTATTATTTTTGAACCCAGCCTGCAGGCACAAATTGTGATTCCTATGGCGGTATCGCTAGCCTTTGGGGTGCTGTTTGCCACCGTGGTAACGCTAATACTTATACCGTGCTTATATGTAATGGCGCGCGATGTAAAGCAGGTTATTGTTGTTGTGTTTAACGCTTTCGCAGAGGTGTTTTGGATACTGCACAATTTTATATTTGCAGTACAAACACCACCTAAAAATAAGCCGTAATTTGTTGTAAAGCGTTATGTGATAGTGATTGTAATTAAAAGCCCCAAACATTGGGGCTTTTTTATGTGCAGGATTTATTACATAGGTTTCCTAGTAACTTAATTTTAAATGTTTTGGGTCTGCGGTACGCACGCGCTTAACAAGTGGGTGTTGCTGTTTTTTAAGCTCGGCCAATACCAATTGCGCTACTTCGCGTGCGCCCATATTGTTTAGGTGTGTGTCGTCGCGTACGCCGTTGGGGTAGTTGGGGTGCGTGTCTGCCGGTATATGCATAAAGCGTAAGGCCGAGTCTTTATCGCCAAGCTTCTGAAAATACTCTCGCGTAATTAATTCCATATCCAAAAATACAACCTCTTCGCTAGCGGCAACCTTGCGGCTTAAATCGGCATAGGGGTGGGTATGTTTAATGGTTCCGTCTTCATTAAAATAACGGCGTGTAATAGGGCTTAGTAAAATTGGGTTAGCTTGCTTAGCGCGCACATCGTTAATAAAACGTTTTAGGTTATTGCTGTATTGCTCTGGGGTGGTGTAGCGGTCTTTTTTAGATACCGACTCATCGTTGTGGCCAAACTGTATAAACACCACATCGCCAGGCTTAAGCGCATCCATAATGACTTGCCAGCGGCCCTCTTCTATAAAAGTGCGTGTGCTGCGGCCATTTTTAGCGTGGTTCACCACCTGTATAGACTCGTCAAAAAAGGTGGCAAAAGGCACGCCCCAACCCGTTTCAGGGTAATCTTTTACATCCTTAATAGACATAGTTGAATCCCCAGCCATATGCACAGTGGTAACAGCCGGCGCGCTAACATTTGCCGGTGTTGTACAAGCGGTAAGCCCCAGCAGGGCAGTAACAAGCGCAATTAAGCGTAAATATGGGCGAAAAACGGGCATAGTGGGCTCTCTTTTACGATTTGGTTAAGCAAATTTAGCCAAAGTGTGCTTAAAAAACCATAATTGGTCAAGCCAAAACGTTGGTTTGGTATACCTTCTGGAGGTTATTAACCCGTGCTTAGGGTGCATGGCCGGCGTTAACAGTTGGTTATTGAAAGTGCTTTTAGTTCGTTTATCGCTGTCAGGCCTCTAGCAGCTAAACTAGAGCGGTAGGGTGTTTAGGTGTGGTCATTAATGGCTAATAGCAGAAGCAAGAGATAGCCTTAACTAATAACGCAAATATCAGTAATAATTTTAAAATCTCTAAAACACAGTCATTTATATACAGCCCCTTAATATCCTGTCGCCTAATACCCAGCAGTAGCTGGCCGTGAACTGCCACTTAGGGTTAAAGTTAAACAATATGCAAGTAATAGTAGAAAATATATCAGCATCGCGTTCGCGCAAGCCAACCAGCGCCCCCAACAGGTACTACAGTTACTTACAGGCTAACTAATTGGCGCCGCCCTTAGCATGTTGCTGCCAATAACTTAGCGCTTATATTGCACATATATTGCGCTTAATTGGTGCCTGTACGTCTATTTGCGAGCCATTTCTTTTTCAGCACCGTGCGTTATACTCCTTCTTTATTCGGTTTTTTTACTTGTTAATATTTGCTTAATGCAAAGCCAAATAAATAGCGGTTTGAACATACGCAGGGTATATGAGTCAAACTAGCTTTATAGCAATAACTAATTTCTGTCCTTCCGGCTTAAATGGGGTGTTACAAAGGCCTTAGCGCTGTAGTAATAAGGTGTAACGCTTTACCCCTAAAAGGAGTAGTACGCGTTTTGAAAACAACAAAATATTCGGCCATAGGCCAATGCGCACATTGGCTAGCAGCGGTATCGCTAAGTGTGTGTGCGCTTATTAGCGGGCCAGCCTACACACAAGAGCTTGCCCCCAATAATAAGCCGGCAGTGGATAGCGGCCAGCAAGCCAAGCACACCATTTCCACCTTTAAAGATTCTATTTTTCAGGTGCGCATAATAAATGTAGATTCCAAAAACGCGCGCTCGTTTGGCTCTGGCTTTTATATTGGCGATGGCGGCCTAATAGCAACCAATTACCATGTTATTAACTCTGTATTGTTCGAGCCAGAAAACTACCGCGCAATAATAGAAATAGGCGACGAAGAAATACCCCTAAACATAGAAGCGGTAGATGCCATTAGCGATGTGGCTATTTTATCGGTACCGGTTAAACGCCCAGCGCTAGCGCTAAGCGCCGTACCCCCCGCGCGCGGCGAGCGCTTATATTCTGTGGGCAACCCGCACGACCTAGGCATGACAATAGTAGAAGGCAACTACAACGGCCTTATCGATAACCGCTTTTTCGATCAAATACACTTCTCTGGTGCGCTTAACCCCGGCATGAGCGGTGGCCCAAACCTAAATGCCAATGGCGAAGTGGTAGGCCTAAACGTGGCTACCAAAGGCAACCAAGTGGGTTTTTTAGTACCCGTAGATAAACTTAAAGCGCTACTGGTAGATTTAGAAGTAGGCAAATACAGCGAAGAAGAGCTACAACAAAAAGTAGGCAAGCAAATTCAAAAGGCAAGCCACTACGTAGTAACCGAACTGCTCTCACCCGATTGGCCAATAGAAGATATGGGCGAGGCCCTAGTAGTTGGCAAAGTGCACCCCAACTTACATTGCTGGGGCGATAGCGACGAAGATGAAGATAACCACCTAATAGTTATAAAGCGTGGCTGCCACAGCGCGTCGTCGTTCCCTATTTATAAAACCCTTACATCGGGTTTTGTAGAATACGAATTTTGGCATATACAAGGTAAAGATTGGCCAGAGTATTCCTATTACCGCATGCTACAAAAACAAGTATCCCACGCGCGCCCAGGCAACCAAGCCGGTGAAGACGACGTAGAAAACTACACATGCGAAATAGATATAGTAACTCGCGAGCAAGATGGCCTAAAACGCAAAATTTCTTACTGCACTCGCCCTTACAAAAAATTTAAAGGCCTGTACGATGTATTTTATATGGGCGTTACGCTCGATAAATCACACGTAGCGGTTATGGAGCACTTCACCTTATCTGGCGTAACCCAAGAGGATTCGGCCCAGTTTTTAGAAAAATTTATTAAACAGGTGGCATGGCAATGATAATTCAAAGTATAGACAGAAGCGGCCATGTAATAGCAATACAAAAATACGTAGGTACCCGTGTAGATATAGGGCGCGGGTTTAGCAACCAGCACATTATTAACGACCCCTACGCCGATGGTAAACATGTACGCGTAGAGTACGACCATCAACACGAAGTATTTTTTGTATCCGATTTAGAATCGGCAAACGGCACAACAATATTGCGCGGCAAACAAATAATAAACGTGAATGCCCACCCCACACCTTTGCAAGCGGGCGACACATTGGTAGTGGGCAAAACCCACATGCGCATAGTAACCGAGCACACCCCCGTGCCACCGCCTTTGCGCTTTTCTAAATTTGAAGAAACCTACAGGCTACTTGGCCAGTGGTGGGTATTTATAATTGCCAGTATTGCAGTGCTTAGCTTAAATGCATGGAGCATATACATAGAAGCCCCCTTTAGCGAAACACTTACCAAACAATATGCCGAGGGTATATATGTAGTGCTAGTTGCGCTTGGCTTTGCGGGGGTATGGTCTATTGCCGCCAAACTACAGCATTTAGAAGTAAAGTTTTTACTCTATGCCAACCTCGCGCTACTGGCCGAAAGTATATTTATGCTGCTAGACCTTTCCGAATGGGTAATAAAATTCAACATGGCATGGCTATGGTTAAACGGCTATACCCCAGAACTAGTAGCGATGGCTGTATTGTTTGTAGGCCTATATATATGCGCCTACCAAGCCACACGTTTAAGGCTGCGCGGCAGAATAATATTCGCATCCATCGCGCCCGCATTAATTGTGCTTACCACAACAATGAAGCTACTAGATAAAGACGACTTTAAATCTAGGCCCGATTACAAAATGATAGTAGTAGCCCCCAGCTGGCAACTGCGCGGCAGCGTAACGGAAGATAAATTTTTGGCGGCAACCAAGAAGGCTTATAAAGAGGCTGCGCCAATTGAGAAGAAAATGAGTGGTGCTAAGAAAGAGAATTTGATGGAGGATGATGGTGAATTGGGCAGTGGTTCTGTAGGTGTCATAGAATAGTTACAGAGTAGTTGAAGCTAAGGGAGCATTACTGTGTAAAAAAATAAATCTCTATTTCTAATCATGTCAATTGAAGGTAGTGCATTTGTTATGCAGCCTTCAATCCATATCTGCAAACATATAAGCATATAGTTACCCACTTCTGAGTGTTAATTTCTAATTTAATTCAATCTACTCAAATGCCCTGCAAACAGTTGCTTTTATTGGGCATGGCGCCGAATGCAACGTTAGTGACAGGTCTAAAGCCCGTTTTAGCAACTCGTACATTCCGGCGTCGCGACGCATAAAAAGACCGTGGAATGAGCCGCGCAAAAAAGTTAAATAAAAACAAACCGTTACAGGCGGTTGGCTGCATTAAACAAAAGGCAGATAATTGCTTTTATACGGTATATTTAATTCATAAAGCATGCTTTAATTTGCGAGTTAAACGAACATGAGCCTAATAGTCGCGTAATTAAAGATTATTTAGGTGTGTTTTTGGAATTAACGCTCAACTAGCTGCCGAGCAAACCAGTCTTACTGGGGGTGTATTGGGGATAGGTGGCGGGGTGGGATATATTATAATGTTATGAGCTACCAGCTAGGTATAGCCAAGGACGGTTTTAAAGTTTAAATATAGGTTAATTTGAATGTGCTATGGAATGGCTATCTCCCTTTGATTTCCACTTTCATTTCATTTAGAAAAGTAATAGGCTAAAGCCAATTACAACGTGCTTTCGTAGCCCTTGGTTGGCGGTTTTAATCCGGTTTAACTAAATTGTAAAAACACACAAATTAGTTAAACCTCGTTGGTGCTAGTCGTCAGGTTTTTACCAGTTTGGTAAATAGTCTTCAGGTTTGTATTTTTTTATTGGCTTTTTGGCGGCGCTGCTTCAAGTAGGCCAAAAGCATCTATGGGTTACTAATCTATTTGGTTGGTAATAAAAATTAAAGGTAATGTAAGTGTCGTTAGTGGTCTCTCATAACAATACGCTAAAACACCGTTTCGGCCTGCGGCCTCCACTGGACGCCCAAAGCTCCGCTTCTGTTGTGCATTTGCTTCGCAAATTTTCGCACAAAAGCAGCTCCACTTTGTGCGCCGTTTAGCTATGCGTTATGAGCTACCAGCTAGGTATAGCCAAGGTCGGTTTTAAGGTTTAAATATAGGTTAATTTGAATGTGCTATGGAATGGCTATCTTCCTTTGATTTTCACTTCCATTCCATTTGTAAAAGTAATAGGCTAAAGCCAATTACAACGTGCTTTCGTAGCCCTTGGTTGGCGGTTTTAATCCGGTTTAACTAAATTGTAAAAACACACAAATTAGTTAAACTTCGTTGGTGCTAGTCATCAAGTGTGTTCCTGTTGGGTAAATAGTCTTCAGGTTTGTATTATTTTGTTGGCTTTTGGGCAACGCTGCTTTAAGTAAGGTCAAAAGCATCTATCGGTTACTAATCAATTTGGTTGGTATAAAAAAATAGGGTGTTGCAGGTGCAGTTAGTGGTCTCTCATAACAAAACGCTAAAACACCGTTCCGGCCTTCGGCCTCCACTGGACGCCCAAAGCTCCGCTTCTTTTGTGCATTTGCTTCGCAAATTGTTGCACAAAAGCAGCTCCACTTTGTGCGCCGTTTAGCTCTGCGTTATAGCACACCAAGAATTTAGAGAATGGAACACTTGAAATTATATTTAGTAATGGGCTTTGGTGTGGTTGCAACGGTAATCTATCTTTACCTGCTACTCGTTGAAAAGTCTTCGCTTGTACATAAGCCTTCTAAATTGGTTGTTTTCTTATTGGTGTTCTTAGCATTGGTTGGTGGCTTAATTCGCTACTCGCAAATATTTGATTACGAGCTTACATATATTCATTATCTACAAATGGCTCAATACGCTTTTATGCTACCCAGCTGTGCAATTGGCATTGGGCTTTTAAAAGTCATCATTACATATGGTATGGGAGCAATCGGTGCAGTATTTGAACGAAAGCTATAACAAGGCCAAGCAACATCGTTCGCTGCGCTCTCTGGACAGCCTTGCGCTTGCGCCTTTTGTGCATGGCTACGCCATTTTTGCACAAAAGCCACAATCACAAGTCTGCCGTTGTTGGCGGCGTTAAGTGTCACTAGGAGTCAGAAATTGCGAGAATTTTTGGAGACTGTAGAAAATCTAAATTCACAATATGCTTCTATCGAAATAGATGGTGAGTTAGATTCTTTAAGCCACAATTTCTGGTCAGCCGCTGAAATTGAAAATGGGAAAAACGTCCAGGCCGACTGGGATGTTCCTGCTCATCTAATTCCATTTTATGGCGATTGGCACGATCTATTCTGTTTAGATTCTGATAGTGGAAAAATTGTATCTCTGAACGATGAGAGAGAAATAATATATGTGTGGAGTTGCATAAAAGACTTTATAGCATCTTTATCAACGACAGAAGTTGAGCTTACAAAAAAGCCAGAGATAGTAAGTTTCAGTCTCTCACCCGATTTACTTGAGAAAGCTAATGAGTTCAAAAAGAAAAACACTTAACAAGTCAATCAACTTCGCGCCTTCGGCGCCGGACGCAGCAAAGCTGCGCCGGTTATTGAGGCGTTAGTTCTCACTCAAACTGGAAGTTAAAATGAATAAAATATTTGGAATTGTATTTTTTCTCCTGTTATGTCAGTCGGTTTCTGGTGCAAATCTGCCTGATTTTCCTTTCGTCGTTTCTGTAGGAAGCTCTGAACAGGATGTAAAGCCAAACATAGCCACTATTCAATTGGGCGTAATGGCATTTGAAAAAGACTCGGATCTTGCATTAAAAACCGTAAATTTGGCATCTACTTCTGTAATTGGAGTGCTAAAAAAATACGGTGTGCCGGTTGGAAACGTAGAAGCGTCGGATATAGAAAAGAGCACCAAGAGAAAAAGAGATTCTGATTACAATACACTTGATGTTTTAGGGTATGAGGTTTCTCGCTCCATTACGGTGAAACTAGAAAATCTATCAAAGTACTCGGAACTTATGAGTGACTTGGTTGCAATAAACAATGTTTCTGGCGCACGAACAGCGTTTGACATCTCTAACCGTAAGGAGATAGAAGCGAAATTGATGGAAACTGCAAGCAAAGATGCTAGAGATAAAGCTGAGAAAATGGCCATAAGCCTCGGTACAAAAATTCAATCTGTGTACGCAATTTCCCAGGCTTCGAACTTTAGTGAGTTTTTCGCTACTTTCGGTGCTAGATCAGAGCAAATAATGGCTGATATGGCATATAGAGAAGGTTCCTATAATACAGTAATGTTTGTTCCTAAAAGCATAAACGTTAAACAGGGTGTAAATGTCGTTTTTCGTATTAAGTAAAAGAACTAACAAAACTGTCAATAGGACATTTTTTGCTTCGTTCCGTTTTGCGGTGGCTTCGCCACTTTACCGCAAAACTTCACTACACAAAAAATGCCTATTACAGTGGCGTTAGAATTTTTCGGAGAGAATGCGTTGTTCGAACATATTTCGTCTGATAGGTTGGATATTCGCAGAATAGATATTTATGATTCTAAAGTTATTGACGGTGTTTTAGAGCTTTTATCTGTAAATGTCACAATGCATTTACCCTATGACTGGCAAGATATAGATGACATATATAAAGCAAAATCTTGGCTTGAGAAACGGTTAGTGGAGGGAGATGTATTCTCGATTTATCTTACCCATAGTGGGGAATTGATTGGATTGCTGTTTCTTTATAAATTTGAGAATAAGTCAGAAGAGTGTCAGGTTCGTGTCGGCTATCTAATATCTGAAAACTATTGGGGGAAGGGTGTTGGAAGTGAGCTGATTTGTTCTTTACTTTATGAGTTATCCAAAATACATGGAGTTGTTTCTGTTGTCGGCGGCGTAAGTCCTGACAATATCGGTTCTATTAAGGTGCTTACAAAGAATGGGTTTCAATTAATGGAAAGAGTAAATGATACAGAGTTTTATCAGTACAAATTCTAACAATACGTGCCAGTCGGACAGTTTGTTCCGTGGCTCCTTTTGTGCTTATCGCTACGCTAGCACAAATCGCCACTCCACAAACTGCCGCTGCACTCTGCGTTAGAAATCAATGCCATGAATAAAATAAATATATATTTCTTAATCGTTATACTTGGCTTGGCTGGTTGTACATCTTTGCAAAGTGGATTTTGCACCGTTCGCGGTGGCGAGCCATACGTAAATCTTGGAGGCTATGCTTTCTGCGGCACAAAGTACAATGATGCAGGGAAGGTGTGTAAAAGCAGTGACGAATGTGAAGGCGATTGCGTTCTTCCGTGGTCATGGAAACCCGATGAGGAGCGAGAGGTTGTGGGGCAGTGTGCAGCCGATTCAACCTATAACTTTGAATATGGTTGCGTTGCAATTGAGCACCACAAAACATATCAAGGTGGCTGTATTGAAGATTTATAAAATTTCTAACAAGGCCCACCAGGCTCAGCCGCTTCGCGGCTTGGACCTTCGTTCCGGCGCTTGTTTTGTGCTTTTCGCTACGCTTGCACAAAACAATCACCTCCACTGCGGCCCCTGTGGGCGGCGTTAGGTAAACACAATGTCAGAGCATCATAAAGAAATGAGAACTATTATGAGAGCTTATGCAGCAATTCAGCTGGCACTAGTTCTCTATATTGTTAAAAGTCCAGATGATGTTACTGGTTGGTGCGTGCCTATAGTTTTGTCTTTATTTTGTATTAGTATTCCTGCCTCAATAGCATATGCGGGTCTAGCCAGAATTTCTAAAGAAGACGAGCAAAGAAATCCCAATCCATTGTCAACGATTAGCCAAATTCTTAGCTTTGTTCCAAGCTTACTGGCATTTTCAATAATAATCGCATCAGCGTCAAAACTTGCCGGGTTTATATTTGTAGTTAGCTCGGTGGTCTGGGTGTACTTAATCGTTAGGCTTCGCAGGTCGCAGCAATGAAATTACCTAACAAAAATGTCAAACATCGCTACATGCCTACGGCACTCCGCTGGACTCACTCCTGCGTCGCTCGCCGTTTACATTGGCGTTAGAGCTGCAGCAGAAAATGAGCAAACAACTGAACGAATGGTTTGAAAATAAGATACGAAGACCTAAAGGGTCATTGAATTCTCCCGTTTCCGTTGAAGGGAAAATGCAGAGGATATATGGTCCTAGAGCGGATTTTGCTTATGTAACTTTGTACTTGGAGCCTGCAGATGAGTTCTCGTACATCGATGAAGCCGAATGGCCGGCGGATCAAGAGAGATGTAGTCCCGCAGTAATGGAAGGTGTTCTCGATGGTCTGATTAGTTCTTTTCAAGAGTACTGGTATATAAATGTTAAGGTCACTTTAAAAGAAATTAAATACCACCCAGTGGATTCCAGCCCAAGATCATTTTATAAAGCTTCACGTAATGCAATTGAAAAACTAGCGTTTGAGCACAAAAATGAGAAAAGCATTTTTAAGTCCCATATATAGCTCTAACAAAACAATCAACCGGACTCCGCTAAGCGTGGTTCGCTTTGCTCACAATACCACGCTGAGCTCCGCTCGGTTATTGTGGCGTTATGAGCTACCAGCTAGGTATCGCCAAGGTCAACTTTAAGGCCTAAATTTTGTATGTTTGTATTTGCTATGGAATGGCTATTTTCCTCTTTTATTTGCTTCCATTCCATTTATAAAAGTAATAGGCTAAACGCAATTTTTGCGAGTATTGGCTTAGCTGTTTTGTAATTTATACTTAAAGCGAAGAAGGTTGGTGCTACAGCTTTGGCTTTAATGCAACGCGGCTATAAGTAAAATCAAAAGCATGCATGGGTTACTAATCAATTTAGTTGGTAATAAAATATTTAAGGTGTTGCAGGTATGGTTCGTGGTCTCTCATAACAAAACGCTAAAACACCGTTCCGGCCTGTGGCCTCCACTGGACGCCCAAAGCTCCGCTTCTTTTGTGCATTTGCTTCGCAAATTTTCGCACAAAAGCAGCTCCACTTTGTGCGCCGTTTAGCTCTGCGTTATGGTTTGTATGAAAATGGACGATTGACGATGTTGGTAGGGTTAGCGATTTCATTTATGGCATTGATAGGTTTTGTATTCGCCATTGTCCTATTGTTAGCGGCTGCAATCAGATATGGAGTATTTCTATTTTCTACTAGGCAATCTACTTCGAGAGCCAAGCATGCAATTAGTTACATATTCTTTAAAGATCAATCTGATGATTTATCAATAGCAAAATTGTTTTATCTGTCGGTTTTTTTGTCTGTATTAGCCATTACAATGATCAGCATATTGGGCGGGTAAATTATTGGCTTCTAAGCACAAAAACCATAACAATGCCATCATGCATCGCCAGCAAGCTGGCTGGACAAACTTTCCGTTGCTCGTTTGTGCTTTAACGCTAACGCTAGCACAAACAATCAACAAAAAGTTTGCCGCATATGGCGGGCGTTATGCATCAAGGAGAGTATGAGTGAAGTTCTCTGATTTTTCTGAAAATGAAGAACCGGCTTTCGATTTATTCAATGCTTGCCATGAGATAGTCTTCGCTGGAAGTGATGGAAACACGGAATACCTCGAACGAATCGGATCAGAAGCTAGATTAGTTTATCTGCTGTGGTGTTTTGATGGAGAGGTACATAATGGAGGATTTGATCAACTATTTTTTAATTCGTTGGGAGATCATTACCTAGAAATATTGGATGGATTAAAAATAATAGGCGCTTTAAAATCAGCCGAGCTACTTGAAAAAGCGTTGCGTTGGTTTCCAGAGTCTGGCCCATCAACCAATCGAGAAAAGCGATGGGCGCAATTAGAACCCTACGAAAACAATGAAGAATATGAGTCTGATCTAGATGAGCTAGACACAGAATTCTACAAATACGAAGATAATCTTGCTGGGCTTCTGCATAACTATGTTCGGGCTAATAAAGGCGCAAAAGTAAATGCATAACAATACGCTAAAACACCGTTTCGGCCTTCGGCCTACACTGGACGCCCAAAGCTCCGCTTGTTTGTGCATTTGCTTCGCAAATTGTCGCACAAACCAGCTCCACTTTGTGCGCCGTTTAGCTCAGCGTTATGTGCCCAAGTTACCCACGAAGAGGGAATCATGGAAGAATTAGTAGAATGTGATAAGTTTTTAAGCCAGCCAGATACTGAGCCAAGAGAATTTATTGATTATTTCAACCTTGAGTACGGTCTTTATCAATTTGATGAAAATGAACCACCCTTTGAAGATGCCTTTAAGGAAGAAGACTTTAAATTTATTGGGTTTTTCATTAGTAAATCAGGGCAAGAAAGAATGTACTTCTCAGTTAATGGTAAAGAAAACTTGTTTGCCATCTCAGTTCCATTAACTAATGGTCAAACGATGTTGTCGATGACCGATGAATCATATATTGGTCTAAAAGAGTTCACATTTACAAAATGAACAAGCACATAACAATACGCTAAAACACCGTTTCGGCCTGCGGCCTCCACTGGACGCCCAAAGCTCCGCTTCTTTTGTGCATTTGCTTCGCAAATTATTGCACAAAAGCAGCTCCACTTTGTGCGCCGTTTAGCTCTGCGTTAGCTTTATAGTTGGGTAGCCCATGGAAATTGTTATTAATATTCTAGCTTATTCACTTATAGGAATATTGGTTCCCTATTTAGGGCATAAGTACAATAAGAAAAAGTACAAAGACATCGAAAAAAGAATATTCCGTGATCTTGGAGAGAAAATTGAAATTACAACATCACTCGGAACATGGCCTTTTAAGGCTAAAGTGAGGAGGGTGAAGAAAGGTAGTGTCATTAAAATAAAGCAAGCTGCAGTGGTAAGCCTTTTCTTAAGTAATAAAGGTGTTATAGATTTGTTTCACGGATGCCTTTATTCTAAGGCGATCGCAAGAGAAGCAGCTAAATACTTTCCTGAGGCTGAGATAGAGATAATTCCACTGAATTAGAAATGCAACCTCAATTTAAAAACTCCCTAATGAAGTTGCTTCTTGCTGTAGCAGCTAACAAGGCCAGTCAGCCACACCCACTTCGTGGGTTGGACAGCTTACACTCCGCTCCTTTTGTGTTCGCTGCGCTCATTATTTCACAAAAGGTGCTCCATGTAATCTGCCGCTGCTGGCGGCGTTAGGGCACGACATGATTGTATACCTTGACCAAAATAAATGGATTGAATTAGCTAGAATTGCTAATGGTTTAGACACAACAGTTCGTGACAAAAATATTCTAGGTGAATTTCTGGCTGCTTCGAAGTCGAAATGTATATTTCCCTTAGCGTCAACTCATTTTATCGAGTTTTCGAGAATTGGAAACGTAGGGCGACGAAAGCGCCTAGGAGAGTTGATGTGGAAAATATCGAAAGATAAAACATTTGCACCGTATCCGAGTATTGTTGAAAGAGAGATTGAAGTCGCTCTTAGAAAGTTAGGAGTTGATATAAAACCAAGACCGAAACAACTTATCGGTGAGGGAATCGAGTTTGCATTTGGAGTCGAATTTCAATCTGAATTACTAAAAACATTCAAAGCATTAGTGAATAAATCGGTTTTAACGGGTTCGGAAATGTTCGATATTGATCCTGTGGGATCAGTTAATTTAGATTCCCATCGAAATAACTTTTTTAACCATCTTTCTCAAATTAACGAAAAGAAGCATGAGCTCGATAAATCAAAGTGGGACGATTGGTTACATGCAATGTCTATGGTCGATATAATAGACCCGCTGAATCGAGTATTTCAAAAGAATTCTTTAAGTGTTTCAATAATGGAAAAACTTAGTAAGGAGCAACATAAAGAATTCTTGATGTCAATGCCAACTCGAAAGCTGGATATACATTTACATCGCCAAGTACTTAAAAATGAGCAATATAAGCCAAAGAAGAGTGATCTAGAGGATTGGGGAGGGATAGGCGTTGCTAGCTGCTATTGTGATGTTGTCGTATGTGAGAAGCATTTCGCAAGCCTGCTAAATAGAGACGGATACATACCAAAAGCACGAATTGTTACAAAGCTAGATCATGTATTCAAAAATTTTGCCTAAAAGCCCTAACAAACGGCTCCACGCAGACGCCCAAACCTACGCTGCTTTTGTGGGTTTCGCTGCGCTACACTTTACCACAAAAGCCTCTCCGGTATGGGCGCTGGTGAGCCGGGCGTTAGGCGCTTGGTAGTGTAATGAAAAATCCAAAGTTTGAACTATTTGATGTTTTGCCTTTCGATACTCGACCTCATACAGCACATGAGCTAGCCCTTGCACAATGCGGGGCTCAAACCCTACGGGTTATAAGAACGTTTAAAGATGTAGATGAGGTTGTAAAAGACATCATCAGTGATAATGGCCCCGGCGAATGTAATTCTGCATTAGAGGACGCTCTAAAAAAATCTGCGGTTTATTGTGAGTGGCAAAATTCAATGCCGTTTTTAAAGGATGTACCAAATATTCATAGTTATAGAGTGAAACCGAAAAAGAAAAACAATGCCGCACTTATTAACGACGAATTGATTAAATTTGGAGGTCTTTTGCCTAAGGGGCAAGTTTTATTTCGAGGCGGTTTATTTGCGAAAAGCGATATAGATATTACCTGTGGTCCTGTGTCAACTACAACTATGCCTTCGGTAGCGCGGTGGCACGCAATTGAGGTTAAGGGCCAAATTGCCATTTTTGACATAGAAGATAATTTAAAAATACATGCTTATGCATTTAAAACATGGGGCAATCAAAAGTTAAAGCATGAATACGAGGTTCTCTTGCAAAACAATATACGCTTAACATTTAAAGGCTCAAATACATACGGAAACATGGAGGTATATCGCTATAATGTCCGCTTGGCCTAACAAGTTGCTGCACGCTGACACATACTGCTACGCACGTTTTTGTGTCAGTCGCTGCGCTCCATTTTCACACAAAAACGCCCTCCGCAGTCTGTGCAGGTGAGCAAGGCGTTATATTTTTAGGGAGATTATGTGAATACTCTGGGCATTAGAGCTAAACCATGTTCGGTAATTATTGCTGTCTACGATACAGACAAAGCACTAATTGTTAACGTTGAAGACATCAAAATACCTAAAGCGTTACCAACACCTGAAGCGCTGAAATATATAAGGAATTCGATTTTAGATATTCTAAGAGAGTTTAAAATCGAAAAAGCAGGATTGAGAGTGGTTGAAAGCAATTCTCAAACATTAAAAATACGACGTATCGAAATTGAAGGAGTGATTCAAGAGGCTTTTGCAAGCAGTATGCTATTGGCATATTTTTGTGGTCAGATTTCAACAATTACTCCAAAACTTAACATGAAGCGGGCAGATTTTAAGTTATACATTGACGGTGCTAAGGTTTATGACGAAGTTGAAAACTGGAATACGCATAGCAAAGAGGAAAAAGAGGCAATTTTCACAGCACTAGGAGCAGTTCATGCTTAATACAACGAGAACTGCAGAATTGAGCTTTCACATACGGCATGAAATTGGATTAGAAGGTAAAAACTCTACTGTTTTCACTGCAACAGATTTACAACTGAATGCTGAAATAGTTGTAAAAAAAATGCTTAAGTCAGACTTTTCTGATGTGAATGAATATTTTAAAGAAGCCAGCCTATTACATCTAAGTAGTCATCCTAATGTTGTCCCTATTTACTATGCCTGCCAGGATGATGATCATATCTTTCTTGCAATGCCCTATTTTGAACTTGGTTCTCTTAAAAAAAGAATAAGAGAATCCCCTATTAGCGTTAGGGAAATTATTATTTGGTCCACACAAGTGCTGAGTGGGTTGCACAATATCCATTCTAAAAGACTGATCCACTTTGATGTGAAGCCAGATAATATTCTGTTCTCAAAGAGGGGGGAGGCACTATTATCGGACTTTGGACTTACAAAACAAACTACGTTCAGTGGTGTTGCTGGTCAAGATAGAATATATGGCAATATGGTGCCTCCCGAGGCTTTTAGTACTCAAAACTTTAACAATCAGTTTGATATATACCAATTCGGACTGACGCTTCATAGAATGTGTGTTGGGGATGATATTTTTTATGCTGAATATGCTACTTTTATAGAAGGTGGCGACCTCAATCGTCATAGGTTTAGGCATGCGGTTGTAAATGGGCAATTTCCAAATAAAAACGATTACCCTGAGCACATACCGCAAGCTTTAATTAATACGATAAAAAAGTGTTTGGCTACAGATTTGAAAGAAAGATATGTTTCCGCTGTAGATGTAGTTAATGACTTGTCAAGTATAGACGGTGAACTTCTTGATTGGAGCCTGTCTTATGATGGTGCAAACAGAACGTGGCACAAAAATGCCACTGACGGGCGCGTATTCGATCTAGTAGTTGACGAGAATGGGAGTTCAGAGGCCAGGAAAACTTCAGCTGGGGGAAATACCCAAAGAATAACAGAATACTGTAAGCCACAGATAAACAGATCAGAGATTAAGCGCTTCCTTAGGAGGTACTGAAAATGTCAAAGATTATCAACGAAAGAAAGAATTACCAAAGCCGATCGAAAAATGCTTCCAATTTGTTTAGCAAGGAGAAAGAAAGCGTAAGTGTTCGGAAATCCCGAGAAGATTTCAAAGTTGACCGCAATGGTTATTTCATTTGGAAGTCCGAAGACACTGCAAAAAAAATATAACAATCGGCTCCACGCAGACGCCCAAACCTACGCTGCTTTTGTGGGTTTCGCTGCGCTACACTTTACCACAAAAGCCTCTCCGGTTCGGGCGCTGGTGAGCCGGGCGTTAGGCTCCACAAAATTTAGGAACAAGAGATGAAATTATCTGAGGCTGAGGAAGGTTTAAATAAACATGTCCATGATTTAATCGATATATGTCCTCATTGTGGAGCCAAATCACACATTGAGAAACAATGGTCAGGAAGCCATGTTTTAGCTAACCGTGACGCTGAATTTTATGTAGTTTTTAGGTGTAAGCCATGCAGAAGGTTAATTCTCAAAACTTTCTATTTACGGCAGAACGAATATTCTCAGCATGAAAACTTTGAAATGAAAGGGTGGGACGAGAAGTTTCCTGCAGTTATCGATGATCAAATTGGCAATGAGGATGTTGCTTTTATTGATGAAAATGTACTTGCTGATTATAAAGAAGCTTTAAAATGCATGAGTATAGGGGCGGATAAAGCCGCTTGTTCTATGTTTCGTAGAGCACTACAGTTATCACTGGTAGTGCTGGGTGCAAACCCAAAAGATGATCTTATAAAGCAGATAAACTCTCTTGCATCATTGCCTGGCGATATCAAAGATTGGGCACATCAAATTAGAATATTTGGGAATTGGGGTGCCCATCCAGATAGGGATAATTTGAAAAATATAGAAGCGACTGATTCAGAGGAAGTGCACGATTTTGTATCAAAGTTTTTCATGTACACATTTATCATGCCCGAAAAAGTTAAGCTCTCAAGAATCAGGCGAGATGAAAAATTGAAAGGAAATGACGATTCTGAAAAATAATTATTTTAAGAGTCTCAAGCCTAACAAGCGGCTCCACGCAGACGTCCAAACCTACGCGGTTTTTGTGGTTTCGCTGTGCTACACTTTAACACAAAAACCACTCCGGTTTAGCCGCTGGTGAGCCGGGCGTTATAACTTACTAGGTAATTATGACAATCGAAATTAAAGTACCGTTACTTCCAGAGTCAATTGAGGACGGATTTATTTCTCGAATACATGCCGAGCCGAGAAAGCCAGTCTTGAAAGACGATGTTCTATTTGATTTCGAAACTAATAAAGTAGTTCTCGAGATTTTGGCTCCTGAAGATGGAAGTATGCTGGAGTACGTGGTAAAGGCTGGTGAAAGGCTAGTGGCGAGTCAGCTAGTGGGGTATTTCTCGGTTGGTGCGGTTTTAGAGCCTGAAGTTAAACCTTTGGGTGAATTTGTTCAGAAAGAGGCTTCGGTTAACGCGGTTAATAATCAAAGTGCTAATAATGTAACTCTAATTGCTGTAACTTGTTTTATATTTGGCGCTATTATTGGGGCGTTTGTCATGGAGTTATACGGGTAAGGTTATAACACCTATATGACCGGACCTGTCAAAGAACAATAACTCACCAAAACCCTTGGTTTAATGCCTAGAGTTAATAAAAAAGCAATTTTGAATGTTTCTACTGACGATAATTTCATGGAAGGCTTAGTGGTAACTGTACCAAACACCTATTGAGAGTCAGTCCAAATTAACGTTCGACGCTTTCATTCGCTGAAGTAATCTGGATGCCTTAGCTTTACTAAGGCGCTACTAGAAATTTATCGGTTACCCTTGGATCTGGCGCTTCAAAGAATCGGGCTTACGGTGTTTTGTATCCAGTTATAGATCACTCAGTCAAGGGGCAGTCACACGTCAAAAAAGCGTAGGGCGGGTAGCGTGTTCTGTCTATTCAAAGCGAGAGAGTTGGCATTTTTTCATCAGGCTAAGAGTAAGCTCGAAGCTTAAACGGATAACTCAGCTTAGGATCTTTATGCTCGGCACCCTAGTTATACCTGCTAGCTCAAACACGCTACCCTAAACATTTAACTATTTCGAAAAAAGTAATTCATATCAAAGACATCGTTCCTTTTCATCATAAAATAAATAGCGCGTCCCAATTTGTGGGATAGTATGGACAGCGCTTTACCTTTGCCAAACTTCTTGCTTAATTTAGTAACATATTTCTGAGCTTTATCATTTCCACGTATGAATAGAATAGCCGCTTCAGAAAAGGCCCATTTTAGATGAGCGTTACCTATTTTTGAGCCTGATGTCCCCATTTTTTTGCCAGCCGACTCATTCGCACATTTAACTAAACGGGAGTATGAACAAAACTTTTGAACCGTTGGAAAGCGATCGATCGATAGAATTTCATACATGATTGTTAAAGCCAAAATATCGCCAATCCCAGGAACTGTTTTTAATCGGTACAACATTCGGCCATCGTAGTCTTTCGCATGCCTGATAATGTAGTTTTCGAGGTTCCGTATCTGATCGTGAAGGCTGTCCATAACGGCAATATCGGTTTCAACATTAAGTCGTACAGAAGCGTTATCGAAGTGATCTGCTATACCTTCGCGATTACCTTTGTGAACGATGTTTTTGTCGAACGGCTCAAGATTATATTGGTAGTTGGTAATACTAATATGGCTTTGAATCTCACTCTTAATGCGAACCAAATGGCTTCGTCTACGCATGAGGTCGCGAACAGGCCGAAGCTCGGCAGGATAGGCATAGGCGAGAGGGAAATCGCCGCCTCTCATAATGCGTGCGATTTTTTCCGAGTCAACTCTATCGTTTTTGGCCTTTCCGCCGTGAATACACCTCATGTAAAGTGCATGGCCTAAGATAAATTCGATGCCTTCTTTGGCGCACAAATCAGCCAGCCAATACCAAGAAAACATGCACTCAACGCCTACGACAATGTCTTCGCGATAGGGGGCTATGAGCTTTAAAAACGCCTTACCATTAGTAGGTATATTCTTATGAATCAGTATGTTAGCATCAGAATCAAGTATGCAGACGTACATCATTTTGGTATGCAAATCTATTCCACAGTAATGTTTGTGGGAAATGGTATAAAATCTCATATGATGATCTCCTTCTTTAATTAACTTTTGTTGTGGTGATTTAAGTTTAGAAGGTTTCCATTGGTCTCCGGAGGAGGAGGTCATCATAAGTATCAAGTTTGTCAACAGGACATTTTTTGCTACGCTCCGTTTTGCGGTGGCTTCGCCACTTTACCGCAAAACTCCACTACACAAAAAATGCCCGTTACAAAGGCGTTAGCCGTTCAAGGATAATTTTCATGACTGAAAAACGCGAACCATTTTTAATGATTCTAGATCTGTACAAAGCCGCTGTCTTCACGAAAGACGTTGATGCATTTGTCAATCTTTACCACAACGATATACACATATTCGACATGTGGGGCACGTGGTCCACACGCGGATTAGATTCCTGGAGAGGTATGGCAACGGAGTGGTTTTCTTCACTCGAAGAAGAGCGAGTAATGGTTGGTATTTCAGATGCTCAATCGATGGTATATGAGGAACTCGCTTTTGGGCATGCAGTCCTTACCTATACGGCAATCTCACCTGAAGGGAAGGAATTGCGAGCACTGAGTAACCGCTTAACAATGATACTAAAGTACGATGGAAGCTCGTGGAAGATACTCCATGAGCACACATCGTCACCGGTTGACCATAGTTCTCTGAAAGCTATTCTGCAATACCCTGGAAATGGCTAACGAGCGCATGTTGTCGGACTGGTTTTCCGCTGCGTGTTTTGTTTTCCGCAAAGCAAGGCGTTAGCCAAAATAGCAGGATTGCCAAATGGGCGTAATTAATAGGAACTTCAAACAAGAAAACATGACAGTCATGTTATGAAAAGGTCCGCAGCGAAAATTAAGAGCACGCGTTAATTTGAGCCTGCCAAACAAGATGAAATAAATAGGGAATTAAAACGACCCAGCCGCCAAAACCCCAATTTCAATGCTAGTTAATCCACCGAGCGTGAAGGTTTCAAGGAATTGAACAAGAAAACATGACTGTCATGTTATGCTTTGCTTTTCCTACAGCCGCTATTCAGGGGGCGTGGTGGCTGTTTGAGGTAATGGATTAATTTGTGCGTAACAATTAATTTGAAAATGCAGTACGTTGGAGGCTACTATCAAATAGCTTGCAGAATGACTACAAGAAGATAAATACAAAAAATATTATGTTTACGCAATTAAAAATGACAGCAATGTTTTGAAAAGATATTTTTCGCCAATATGTGTACGGATTAGCGGGAAAGTGAATGGCGATTCTGTTGAGTAAAGCTAGATAGTATGCAAGTTTGAAAAACATGGAGGGGAAACTCTTTCGTTAATTGCTGATTTAGCATCGAGTAAGTTAAGAAACGTTCACCTTAATAATTAGCGTTTTAGAATGTTTATGTGTATTTTACGCAGGAATATATGAGTAAAGCTAAATATTTAATAGTTCTAATTCTATTTGTAATGCATTACGCACAAGCTGAAGCATATAGATGTTTAGGCGCTGATGGAACAGTAGGCTTTTCTGATAAGCCGTGTGTACAAGGGAAAGCTACAGAGGTGGTACATTTACCAGATGAACTACCTGCTTGGGTTGCACAGCTTAAGAACAAAAAGCCGGCATCGGTAAAGATAATAGATGTAGTAAAAAATGATGGCGACATCAATATTAATTACGAGTTCGGCTCTGCAGCTGACGCTTCTGCTTTTATGCGGCTAACCAGTACGTTAAGCAAGCAGAATGTTACTTTGTTAAAGGTCTCACCTACCACTGGTGAAATGAGAGTTTCGAGTAAGTCACCCCCTTTGTTTTCCAAAATAATTAATGATAATAAATCTAAGAAAGCTGAGGCCAAAAATGACTTTTCTAAATGTATACCAGAAATTGCAAGTCACGAGGGCAATTTTAGTTACGAAGAAGCGTGTGAAGTTCGTAAATCTTGCCCGGAGGGTAAAGCAGGTGAGCCAGTAAGGATGTACTGCACGCTAGTGGATATTGACCAGTGCAACACAAGCCAGTCTTGGCAAACAATTCAAGAAGAAAACATGACAGTCATGTTATGAAAAGGTCCGCAGCGAAAATTAAGAGCACGCGTTAATTTGAGCCTGCCAGACAAGATGAAATAAATAGGGAATTAAAACGACCCACCCGTCAAAACCCCAAACTCAAGGCGAGCGAAACCACTAAAGGCGAAAGTCTTAAGAATTAAATAAAAGAGCTAGGCAAATAATTGCTTAGCCAGCCCCACGCCGGGAGGTTTTTTATACCCCAATACCTCGGCGGCTAACCGAACGGCACGCTCAGAACCGGCAAACGTCGAAACACGCTGTTCAAATTGTGTAGTGAGTGTTAGCCATTCTGCAGTAGGTATAGCAAGGCGACTTAAAATAGGGGGTAAGCTTGTATTAATGGCGCCGTGTTTATCGGCGCGAATTGCTCGGCCAGTCCAATCTACTAGCTCTAAATAATCGGCCAGTTTAAATGGTAAACCTTCGGGCATAGGTTGGCGTGGGTTGCCCACAAATGGGTAAAGGGTGGTAGGTTGTTGTTTTTTATTTTTCACCTGCGCTACACGCAGTTTGATAGAGGTATGTTCCGAATCTTCTGGCGTAGCGGCCATTTTGGCTCGCACTGGGTTTAAATCCACATACGCCATGCACGCTGCTAGTGCTTTTTCATCCAATAGCGCCTGCGAAGTAAAGCGCGATTCCCAAAAGCTCCCTGTGCAGTTATCTTCTGTATTGGCCATGCGCGCAATCGGCTCGTTAAGTGCCCGCATAAACCAACTAATATCGTGCAGCTGCGCGCGCCATACCTCTATTCTCGCTTTTACAGCCTCAAGCTCGGCTTGGGTAAGTGCTTTGCCTTGTTCAAACTGTTGGGTGAGCAAAGTACCTTTATACAGCCGATGCCAGCGTTGGCACACTTCCAAGTCCGATAGTGCACAGGCTTTTTGCTGATTGATATGCAGCACGAGATGTAAATGATTAGACATCACCGCATAGGCGCATACATCAACACAAAATACCTCGGCTAATAAATGAATGCGATCTTCAACCCATTGTCGACGGTGTTCGTAATCTTTGTTGGTTACCGTATCAAAGCCACATAAAAAGGCCCTGCGTACACAGCGTGAAGTGCAGTGATAATATGGTGTGGCATCTAAAGAAACCTGCATTTTCCTTGGTTTGGGCATGTTGACTTCCTGTCTGAATATACAGTTATTTATAGCGTTGCATTGATGGGGTGTCAATGGTTAAAGTGGGTAATTAGATGTGATGTCTTGATGTGGTTAATTAAAATAGAAATGAAACAGGAGTGTGCAAAATGAATTTAGGACGATTCCAGTGTTTGGCGATTCTGGGTGGTATATGCTGGGCTGGGGCCAGTCAAGCGACATTCGCGGGGGCAATCTCGGCGGAAGCAATGGCCGAAAAAAAGCAAGAAAGGCTCGCACATTTTCACGAGCGAGTTGTCGAAACGTCTGCATACGATGCATGGCTATCCCGTCCGGAAGATGGCATACAATCGAGCAATGCTTGTGTTACCAATTATGCCAGCATTGAGGTAGAGCAAACTCAGCCTGCCACTGGCCCTAGTATAAGTGATGAAGACATTCATGCTTTGGCCAGAGAGCTTACGTTAGAGAGGGTTAAGTACATTCAAAAAGGCACTTCACCCATGTTGCCAATGATGATCGATCAGGCGTTAAAGAGGGAGGGGGTATCCAACATCTCAGAGCTATCTGACAATGATGTTTTTATGCTGTTTACAATGCATCAAGTGGAAATGTCCGATGAAGATAGGCTTAGTTACAATCAGTATTACCAGCGATGGGTGCAAAAAAGCAGTTTACAGGCGATGGAGGGAGTAAAAAATAACGATTGGTTTAAGGCAGAAGCCACCTATCGGAAGCTTCCTCTGGAGATGCAAAGAACCCAAATAGCAATAGACAAAACCCTCGGGCAGCAGGAAAAAAATACCCGATTGAAAGCAATCGATAAGAAGATAAAACAGGTTGAAAACGAGGTCTTTGCAGAGAAAGCCGAGTACGAAAAGGCACAGCGATATGCCAACGGTAACGGTAAGAAGTCTTTTCCTTTCGCCACGGTTTATGTGTTTCATAAATTAGAGCGTTTCACAGATTCGATTCCTTTGGTAGGTACCTCGGCAGTCGATACAGACTACCAGAAGCAATTAGTGGCCAGTGTAGTTGAGCCTGTCGCAAAGCGGTGTCCAGATTTACGTTATATCGTTATTAAACATAGATTTAACGATTTGATATCGAGCATGGATTGGCGTATTGGACAGACTATATTCGTCAACCAATCTGGCAGCTGGTTGCCAGAAAAGGTGCCGTCTAAGCAACTCCAATCTGTGTATTTAGAAGATAACGAATTTCGTTCACCAGCGTACTATACAGTTACCGAGACCAGTGCAACTGATATAAAGGCGTACTGGAGCCGCAGTAATTATATGGAGAAATATAGCGCCTATGAAGCCAGTCTTATGCAGGATAACGGCAAAATAGCATTGCCTGACAATCTACAGGCGCCCAAGGAAGACGACATTTTGATGATGCTGTTACGCGAAGTGGCGTTTAATTCCAATGCGGACATACAGTACGGAGCAAGTCGTTATGCTAGCCCGTATTTTGGTGGCCATATAGTGTCTCGCATTGATGAAATTTCTAATGTTGTATGTCACGGCGGCGGTCGGCAGTTCAATTGCAGTTTTGATCTAGAGGGTGTTATCTATTATAGCGGCCAAGGCGGTGCGCTATTAGTGCGTGAAGTTATTAAATTAAAAACAGGGTCCGCTGAAGAGAAGGTAAGTGAACATGTGCAGCGAACACTGGTAATGACCGAGGCCGGATGGCGTTCGCCAGATGAAGAAGCGCAGATAAAAAGCTATCAGCGTGAAATGATGAAAAGTGTTGCGAAAGGTTTTGAAAATGGGGCTTGTGCAGTTGAGAATTTAGGTCCAGATTATTTGGTTTCTGCGGGGTGCCAATAATTAAAGAGCGCTTTGCTGATTTATCGAGACAAAGTCAGACAAAACAAAATCAGATACCCTCTCGTTAAGGAATCGCAAGCGCTCCGTTTCGGTCTATCTGGGTAGATATTGGTCTCTGGGGTTTTAAATCCAGTCAGGGCGCTAAAACGACCCAGCCGCCAAAACCCCAATTTCAATGCTAGTTAATCCACCGAGCGTGAAGGTTTCAAGGAATTGAACAAGAAAACATGACTGTTATGTTATGCTTTGCTTTTCCTACAGCCGCTATTCAGGGGGGGTGGGTGGCTGTTTGAGGTAATGGATTAATTTGTGCGTAACAATTAATTTGAAAATGCAGTACGTTGAAGGCTACTATCAAATAGCTTGCAGAATGACTACTACTAGAAGATAAATACAAAAAATATTATGTTTACGCAATTAAAAATGACAGCAATGTTTTGAAAAGATATTTTTCGCCAATATGTGTACGGATTAGCGGGAAAGTGAATGGCGATTCTGTTGAGTAAAGCTAGATAGTATGAAAGTTTGAAAAACATGGAGGGGAAACTCTTTCGTTAATTGCTGATTTAGCATCGAGTAAGTTAAGAAACGTTCACCTTAATAATTAGCGTTTTAGAATGTTTATGTGTATTTTACGCAGGAATATATGAGTAAAGCTAAATATTTAATAGTTCTAATTCTATTTGTAATGCATTACGCACAAGCTGAAGCATATAGATGTTTAGGCGCTGATGGAACAGTAGGCTTTTCTGATAAGCCGTGTGTACAAGGGAAAGCTACAGAGGTGGTACATTTACCAGATGAACTACCTGCTTGGGTTGCACAGCTTAAGAACAAAAAGCCGGTATCGGTAAAGATAATAGATGTAGTAAAAAATGATGGCGACATCAATATTAATTACGAGTTCGGCTCTGCAGCTGACGCTTCTGCTTTTATGCGGCTAACCAGTACGTTAAGCAAGCAGAATGTTACTTTGTTAAAGGTCTCACCTACCACTGGTGAAATGAGAGTTTCGAGTAAGTCACCCCCTTTGTTTTCCAAAATAATTAATGATAATAAATCTAAGAAAGCTGAGGCCAATAATGACTTTTCTAAATGTATACCAGAAATTGCAAGTCACGAGGGTAATTTTAGTTACGAAGAAGCGTGTGAAGTTCGTAAATCTTGCCCGGAGGGTAAAGCAGGTGAGCCAGTAAGGATGTACTGCACCCTAGTAAATATTGACCAGTGCAACACAAGCCGGTCTTGGCAAACAATTCAAGAGTTGGTGGGGTTGCCTTATAGCACTCAGGTACAAACGGTATCTAAGCAGGTATCTGTTGTTAATGGCGTGAAAACTACCAAGACCTGTGCGCTATACAATTAACCCAACACACACTACGTTTTACTCAAGCATGTAGTCGTTTCAAATAGCCTGCTAGCGCAGCACGAGCGTAAGATGCTAGCTGGTCGCGCCTTCGCTAGGCAGGCCCTACTTTGTTGCTTCGCCTTTGACGATATTAGCGCTTTAAGTGCTGTTTTTTGCGTATAATCTGTTCTGGGCTATACGGCTCTTACTTCCAGTTTCAACCTAATTCGCAGGCCAATAAGTACTGCGAGCTAAGGTATTCGTTTTAATCCGTTTTGTGGTAGTTAGTAAATGATAGATTATTTGGCCGTTTTTATAACCTTTTTTGCAGTTATAGACCCAATAGGCACCGTGCCGGTGTTTATTGCTGTAACGCGTGAGTACGATCAAAAAACAAAGCGTCGTATAGCATTGCTGGCCACTATTGTTGCTGCGTGTGTATTGCTGTTTTTTGTGGTTATAGGCGAAATAATCCTAAAGGCGCTATCTATTCCGCTTTCGGCATTTCAGATATCTGGGGGGATAGTGTTATTTCTGTTTGCGCTTAATATGATTTTTGGAGACAGTAAACCAGAAGAAGAGATTAAGTTTCTAGAGGATGATCACAAGGATACGGCTATTTTCCCGTTGGCCGTGCCCTCCATTGCTAGCCCTGGGGCAATGTTGGCGGCTGTGCTGCTAACAGAAAACGCAATATTCAGTTTGTTCGAGCAAGTTCAAACAGTGGTAATGATGTTGCTGGTTTTGGTAGTGGTTTACATATTAATGCTCTTGTCCGGGTTCATTACTCGATTTATTGGTACTAGCGGTGCCAGCGTGGTAAGCCGGGTAATGGGATTGATTTTATCTGCAATTGCTACCACTAATATATTAACGGGTATTAATGAATACTATCAATTTGTGCCAGCGTCATAGTGCAAGCAACACTACTTTAACGTAAGTATTGTACTACTATTCTATAGCATACCATTGTTAACGTTTCTAGATATGCGTATGGAGGAGAGTATGAAACTTGGTTGTTTTTCTGTAAGCCTAACCGTAAAAGACCTAAATAAATCGAAAGAGTTTTACCAAAAGCTAGGTTTCGAGGTTTTTGCCGGTGAGGAATCGCATGGTTTTTTAATTATGAAAAATGGCGATACTAATATTGGTTTGTTTCAGGGTATGTTTGATAAGAACATTTTAACGTTTAACCCAGGCTGGAATCAGAGTGCGGAAAACGTCGACGGGTTTACCGATGTGCGAGACTTGTGTGCAGAGCTTAAAGCAAAGGGGATAGAGGTTGTGGAAAACTCTGTAGCTGGCGATGCTGGCCCTGGCAGTTTCTCGGTTATCGACCCCGATGGTAACCCCATCCTTTTTGATCAGCATGTATAAATAAAGCAGTAAGCAATCCCTAAGGGGCAATCAAAAGCCAAATAATGGAAAGAAGGTAATCACTATGACTTACATTGATGGATTTGTGGCCGCTGTGCCAACCGCTAATAAAGACAAATATATCGCTCACTCAAAATTGTCTATCGCGGTATTTAAAGATCACGGTGCGCTTAAGGTTATTGAAGCATGGGGGGAAAACGTGCCAGATGGCGAGGTAACGTCCTTTCCTAGGGCCGTGCAGTGTAAAAGTAATGAGACAGTTGTCTTCTCTACGGTTATTTGGCCATCCAAAGCCGCCAGAGATGCTGGCTGGGAAGCTATTATGGCCGATGAAAGAATGGACCCAAATAACAATCCCATGCCCTTTGATGGCAAGCGCCTAATTTTTGGCGGCTTCGATGTTATTGCCGAAGAATAGCTCACTAATTGTTAAGTTATTAGTCGCCATTAATTAGCTAGCGCCTGCCCGCGGTATAAAGGAGCACTGCGAATGAGTATTACGTTTAAAGCCAAGTTGTGCCAAGCTGCGGGCCATACTGCTGGTAATTTATGGGCCTTTATTGTTTTTCCAAAAAGCGCGAGCGATAAATTGCCGCGCAGGGGCCGTACCAGCGTAGAGGGTACTATTAATGGCCACGCATTTAGCGCAACACTTCAGCCAGACGGTAAGCTAAGCCATTGGCTGCAGGTAGATGGTGAATTGCTACAAGCGTTAAGTAACAGTGTTGGAAAGAAAGTGGATGTGGCATTTACCCCTGTAGCGACAGAGCCCGAGCCACAGGTGCCAGAAGATTTAAGTGATGCGCTAGCGGCCACACCAGCAGCACTGGAAAACTGGCAGCAAACAACGGTAATAGCACGTGTAGATTGGATACACTGGGTAGAGTCTGCTAAGCAGGCGAAAACACGGGTAAAGCGAATAGCCAATGCGTGCGATATGTTGGCTAGCGGCAAACGAAGGGTGTGTTGTTTCGACCAGTCTGGCTTTTATAGCAAAGCGCTATGCGCCCCAAAAGAAGCTTAGCTATTTAACCCGTTTTATTTTGGGCCCGTGTAATTGCTGTAATAATTAGCCGCGGGGCGTGGTAAAAATAGTGGCCATTGCGTAATCGAATGGCCACATACTGCTTAATGTCCTAAAACATTCGTGGGGTGTTTCTTCTGTGCTTTAACGGCTTTCTTTTCTTTTGCTGTTAACAGCGGTTTCTTCTTGGCGTTCTTTTTTGCATCTTGACCTTTGCTCATGACATTTCCTCTAGTTTGTGGCTTCATGATCCAAAGTTAGTGTTAGCTAACCGGTAGCTAGGCACAACCCGTTTATGTAAACCTACTGGGCAGTGTATAGCGCATTGAGTATGAGCTTAGCTACACAGAAAAGCTAGCGGCCACCAGCCTGTTTACAAACTATTTTTTTGTTTAAGTGATCTGCTAGGGGGGGCAGCTTCTTGGGACGTGTTTTACACTATGCTAACAGACGCCAGAAGTGAGTGTAGGTTAGTGTTTAGCACGGTTGTAAACGCTTGCATGCAACCCAATGGCCGTATTAGATTGGCTGGGTTTACTTATAGATTGATAGGGTGATTTTAAATAGGTGTTTTAGAACACGCGAAGCCTTTGCATAGCAAGGCCTTAGCTGCGCCGCATTTTTATAGAGGAAAGTGAATGATAGTTGAAGTTGGTGAAAAGCTGCATGTTATGTACCGCTCGCTCTACGAGAAATCTACTCGACGGCACTTTATAGGTGAAGTAAAGGCGGTTGACAGGTCGCTGTGCCGCATAGAAGGCTATGTATTTGTTTACGATGACAAAAGCACCGAATTCATAAAAAAGGCGGAAAAGCGTATTACTATAATTGATGTGGCGGAAAGTGGCTTTATTGTTAACGTGATAGACTCAGCCGTAGTACTGGAAAACGTGCGTTACAAATATGCCCCGAACGTAGGCTTAATAGCAACCGACAACAATAATTTTACTTTGAATATTAATGAGTTTGGCTCTAAAAGCTAAGCGCCGCGCTATTGCACTTTTAAAGTAGCGTTTTTTGCTATGCATTTAGCAGCACAAATTATAGATAAATTAGGCATGTATAGGGAGCGATAAAGATGATTGTTATTTACGGAATAAAAGAAAACCTTAACCCAATAAAAGCGAAGCTTTCGGATGTGATACACGGTTGCATGCAAAATGTACTTGGCATGCCAGAAGACAAGCGTGCCCACCGTTTTATGCCCATGGATAAAGCAGACTTTTACTACCCCGGTGGCCGCACCGATGCGTATACCGTAATAGAAATTAATATGATGGCAGGCCGCAAGCCAGAAACGCAAAAAGCGTTAATAAAAGCCATTTTTACCAACATAGAAGATCAGCTAGGCATGGCGCCGGTAGATGTGGAAATTGTTATAAAAGAGCAAGCGCCGTATCAATGGGGCTTTCGCGGTATGACTGGTGATGAAGTTAGCGACTTAAAATACACGGTGAATGTATAGGTGAAGCTTGTGTAGTTATACACAAGCGTTGCTCAAGCCCGCCTTACGAAATACGAGAATGGTAATGCGAGAAATAACCAAACTAGAAAGTCGCGTAGTGTATGCCAATAAATGGATGAGCGTACGCGAAGACAAAGTTTTAAGGCCGAGTGGTGCCGAAGGTATTTTTGGTGTGGTAGATAAACCCGACTTTGCGGTAATTTTACCAGTCGAGCAGGGGCATATTCACTTGGTGCAACAATATCGTTACGCCGTAGAAGCGCGCTATTGGGAATTGCCTCAGGGGTCTTGGGAGGAAAGCCCAATCGCGGATCACCTAGCTTTAGCTGCAGGGGAACTAAAAGAAGAGACGGGGTTGGTGGCTGCTAGCATGGTGTATGTGGGGCACCAGTATTTGGCATATGGGTATTCTAGTCAGGGCTATCACATTTACCTTGCCACGCAATTAACTCAAGGGCAAACAGATCTCGACACGGAAGAAGAGGGGCTTATCTCTCGCCGTTTTAGTTTGCAAGAGTTTGAAGCTATGATTATTGCTGGCGACATTAAAGATGCAACTACGGTAAACGCCTACGGGCTAGCAAAAATTAAAGGTATGCTTTAGTGCAGGCTTGCTACACGGAACGTATTAAAAGAAACTCTGATTAACCCCAATAGCTTTTTACTAGAGCCAAGACGTTCAGCCTCAAGGCGTTCTTCGCAGCTAATGGCCTTAGTCCTTAGCAAGAAGAACAGCGAAGCGGATGGGGTTATTCAGAGGTTCCTAAACAGAGAGAATGCAATGACTTGGACAGAACAAACACTCGCAGCGCTACCAGTAAAAAACGGGTTTAGGTTACGTGGCGAAAGTATGACGCGATTGGAGGTGTTCTCTGATGCTGCATTCGCGTTTGCGATGACAATGCTGGTGGTATCTGTGGGCAGTATTCCCCATAGCTACAGTGAATTGATTTTAGCCCTTAAAAATGTGCCCGCTTTTGCGCTTAGCTTTGCACAAATTGCTGCCTTTTGGGTGTTTCATCGCAATTGGAGTAGGCAAGTGGGGCAAGAGGATAAGGTATCCACTTTTCTCACCTTATTAATGATTTTTATTATTCTTATTTATGTTTACCCTTTGCGCTTAATGTTTTCTTCTTTTTTCCATTTTGTAAGTAATGGCTGGTTACCAAGTGAATTTTTAATTACCAGCGCCCGTGAAATGGCAAATCTATTTATTATTTATGGTGTAGGCTATGTTGGCTTAACCAGTGTTATAGGGTTGCTTTACCTGCATGCGTACCGCTCTGCCACTACGCTTGCATTAAACACAGTGGAAACTTTACTTGTTAGGCGCAGTACGCTTATTTGGTTTGCTCAAGTGTGTACTGGCTTTGTTTCTGTATTGTTTGCTTGGTTAATGCCAGCTTCTATTGCTGTGTACGCTGGCTTTGTGTATTTCTTTTTGGCTATAGTTATACCTCTTATTTACTATATTACTGGGCCGCGTATTATTGCTGCGCAAAGTGAGCTATCGTGAGTGACGACGAGCAGCCTATTGAATCTCCGTGCGTGCGGTGTTGCTGTTTAGATTTAGGTGATATCTGTGTGGGCTGTAATCGCACATTAACCGAAATTTGTAATTGGAATAATTTGTCCAACACGGAAAAATTGGACGTGTTGGAAAAGTGCAAAATACGAGAAGCAAGCAAATTTAAGCGTACGTAGCGCTAATAATCTCAGCCCCGCTAGCTAAGTTAGCGGGCTACCTCTTTCTACCCACTAAAAATGCAAAGCCTATGAAAGCCATTTTATGTAAGCAATATGGTGCACCCAGTGTATTACATGTGGGGGAAGTGCCAAAACCTGCCCCCAAACCTAATGAAATACTTATTCGGGTGCGCGCCGCCGAAGCCACCAAGGCCGACTGCGAAATGCGTGCATTTAAGTTTGCGGTTAAATGGTTTTGGTTGCCATTACGCTTAGCCATGGGTATTACTAAACCTCGCAACCCTGTGCTGGGTGGTTATTTTGCGGGTGAGGTTGAAGCGCTAGGCGAACAAGTTACAAACTTTAGTGTAGGCGACCAAATATTTGGCAGTACCCAAATGCGTTTTGGTGCCTATGGTCAGTATGTGTGTTTGCCTGCAAGTTATACCCTTGTTAAAAAGCCTAACAATATTTCTTTCGAGCAAGCCGCTGCTGTGCCTTTAGGTGGGTTAAATGCATTACACTTTTTAAGTAAGGCAAATATTAAACCGGGCGATAAAGTACTAATAAATGGCTCTGGTGGCAGTATAGGCAGCTTTGCATTGCAAATTGCTAAGCATTGGGGTGCGCACGTTACCGCTGTAGATATTGGGTTTAAAGAGAACTTTATACGCTCGTTAGGTGCCGATGAGTTTATTGATTACACCAGAACAGATTTTACCCGCAATGCTATAAGCTACGATGTGATTTTTGATATGGTGCCCAATAGCTCTTTTGAAGGGTGTATAGCGTCGTTGGTACCTAACGGCGTTTATTTAATTGGCAACCCGCGTTTAACCGATTTGTTAAAAGCGAATATTAAACGCTACGGTAAGGGCAGAGCCGTACACGTTGCATTTGCCCGCGAAACACTCGAAGAGCTAACTACGCTTAAAAATATGATAGAAGCCGAAGCGATTATGCCGGCGGTAGATAAGGTGTATCGCATGGGGCAAGCGGCCGAGGCGCATATGCGGGTAGAAACGGAACGGCGACTAGGGAGTGTTGTGATAGTTATTAGTTAGTAATTGCTAATCGCTAGTAACTAACTACTAGTAGCTAGTGATTATTATTTGGCACTTATCGATTGGTATTCCACATGTTAAGCGTTTAATTTATTAATTTTATGAGCGACTAAATGAAATACTTTGTTTTATTGTTTGGTTTGTGTTTGTCTGGCTTGGTATTCGCAGAGGTTGATTTAGTTAAGGTTGTTAAATCAAAGGGGGCGCTTTACCTTATGAAAGGCGAAACCGTAGTGAAACAATACGCTGTTGTGTTTGGTGCAAACCCTAAGGGGCACAAGCAGCAAGAGGGTGACGAGCGCACACCAGAAGGCGTGTATAGCTTGGATTATAAAAAAGAAGATTCAGCATTTTATAGAGCTATGCATATTTCTTACCCAAATGCCGAAGATGTACGCAAAGCTAAAGCGCGTGGTGTTTCTGCGGGCGGATTTATTATGGTGCATGGTCAGCGCAATGGATTGGGTTGGTTGGCGTTTGTAATGCAAAACTTTAATTGGACAAACGGTTGTATTGCACTTACTAATTCAGACATGGACGAGTTTATGGATAAGGTGAAAGTAGGAACGCCAATTGAGATTGTGTGGTGATCACGCCTTCGTAAATTAATCACTTACCGCACAGTTTTTTTAAGGTTTTTCGGGTTAGTAATAGCGATTATTTGGTTGCTTACATATTTCCCAGAATTAAAAAGGGCGGGTTTTAAACCGCCCTTAATATTAACATTTAACTATACAGCGCTAATTCTGCACTCTAGTTTATTGTGAGTTACAGGTATTTTGCGAAACGCAGCTTTGTGAGTTTTCCCAGCCCCAACCGTCGTTGGTAGTTTGGCATAATGGAATGCTGGTGCCGTACCAGTTACACATGCCGCCATTACCGCCATTTCCTGTATTGCTGCCAGTGTTGCCGCCGGTATTTGTGCTTGGTGCAACTGCGCGGCCAGTGCTTGGGTCTATTTTACCTGCACATAGCCCTCTTGCTCTTAGATTGGCTGCAAATTGTGATATGGCTCCGTTGGTATTGTTGTAGCTGGCATCGTGCATCAAAATTACTTGGCCGTTTTGCAACTGATTAGCCGAGTTGGCAATAGCTGAAGCGCTTGCGCCATCCCAATCGCGCGAATCTACATCCCAGGTTATTACGCGCAGGCCTAAATCTTGTGCCGCTTGATTAATGGTGGAGTTTGTTTCGCCATAAGGCGGACGGAATAGAGTTGGCGTTGCGCCCCCAGCATTCACAATAGCTTGATTGGTGCTGGCGAGTTCGTCGCGAACTTGTTGATAGCTCCAATTAAGCATATGGGAATGGGTGTAGCTGTGGTTTTGAATTTCACCAACACTTTTTTGCTGGGCAAACTGACCTGTATTGGCAGCAATATTTTGGCCTGTGTTAAACCAAGTTACTGGGGTTAAGTTATTTTGTTGTAGTAAGTTTATTAATGTAGCGGTGTTATTGCCTGGGCCATCATCGAAGGTAATACCTACATAACCGTTACAGCTACTTGTACCGTTATTGCTTGATGTTCCTCCAGAGCTACCGGTTGTGCCGCTGCTGCTAGTGCAATTTCCACTAAAGCAATCGTCGGTGTGACCAAAACCAATTTCGCCGCTGCAGTGCATTGTTTCCGAATAGGAGCCACCACCACAGGAACCGCTGTAGGTCGCCGTGTTGTATTCCATATCTTCCGCTTGGCGAGTTTCGCCATTTACTATTACGTAATCGAGAATAACATCGCGACCGTTGGCATCGTTGTCGAATTGTACTTCTACATCACCAGATGCATTGCCGTTGTAAACATAATTTTGGTTGCTGGTGGTGAGCGTCCAATTGCCTACTATATTGCCGCCAACAATAAGGTTGATATGTTCATCGCCATTGGTACCGCGTGCGCGAACAGTAATGCCGCTGTTATTGTTACCGCCAGAGCTTGTGCTAGAGCTGGTTGAGCTACTAGACGAACTAGAACTTGTAGAAGATGCACCATTACAGTTGCCGCTAAAACAATCACTGGTATCGCCAAAGCCAATTACACCGCTGCAGTGCATGGTTTGCGAATAGGAACCGCCACCACATTCACCACTGTAAGTTGCGGTGTTGTATTCCATGTCTTCTGCTTGACGAATTTCGCCATTCACATACACATAGTCTAGCTCTACATCGCGACCACTAGCATCGTTGTCGTATTCTACTTGCAGGTCGCCTGCGGCATTACCGGTGTAGGTGTAATCTTGCATGCTGGTTGAAAGCGTCCAGTCTGCCACTACGTTACCGCCAATAATTAAATTGATATGTTCTTGGCCGCTTACACCTTGTGCGCGCACAACAATATTGGTACCACTTGGGCCACCGGTGCTAGAGCTACTCGAACTAGTACTGCTCGAACCGCTGCCTTCGCTAACGGTAATATTGGAGTTGCCGCTACTTTGATAACCTTCGGTGGCCATTACCATGTAATTGTGTGTGCCTAGGTTAAGGCCATGACTCGCCCACGCATCAAAATGGTTGCCGGTTGTTATGGTGCCGCCTACGCGTTTTTGTTGCCTAACACTCCAGTACTGATAAAACGTTGCAGTGCCTTCAATTGACGGTTGGTTAACGCGTTGGGTGCGATAAATATCGTAAGTGCCGCCATCGGTGTTGACGGTGCCGTAGTAGGTTCCGCTTTCACCTGGGCGATAGGTGCCCCAGCTTTCAATGATGTAGTATTCAATGAGTGGGTTTTGGGTCCAACCGTAGAGGGTTAAATAACCATTGCCCGAGGGGTTAAACGTACCGGAATAGTTTACGGTTTTGCGTCCCCCCGTTTGCCAGCCTTTACCTCCCACCCAGTTACCGGTATTGCTCCACGATGAACTGTAATTGCCGCCATTGCCGAGTGTCATAGAAACAGTGCCAGCACTGTCGGTCCAGAAGGAATAGTAGTAACCACCATGAGTACCAGTTTGGTTTGAGGTTAAGGTTTGTGCATCCACTGGCGTAAACCAGAGAGTTGCTGCAGCGGTTGCTATTGCTGCGAGGGCTTGCTTGAGGCGTCTGCCGCATACATTGATTGACTTCATTATTATTCTCCATATTAGCCACTGCTTGGTTGGTAAGTAAGATAGGAATTGAGTGGCTGCTATACGTTGTACTAACCCATTGCGAGTTAGCGTGTTTGATTCACTTTTCCTGCTGCTTTTATTGTTAAGGTGCGAGTGAATCGAGTTGGAGTATACATGTATACAAGATGTTCGGGCAATATGGTCTATAGAACCATAAGCTATATTGGGTGAGAGCGAACAGTTAACAGCTAGCAGCGTACAGTTTGTTGTTACTAGATCAACCTGAGTACAGGCGAGTCTGGATTAGGCGGCGCTAATGCTATTTCGGGTTGACTAGCAGATCGTGTATTTACTAGTGGCGCATTGTTGCTATCGCGGTAGGTAAACACCAAGGCAAGTTTGGGTGTATCTGTGTGGTTGCGGCTGGCGCAATGTAAAAGTTTGCAGTGAAAAAATAATACATCGCCGGGGGCCAAGTTAATTTCCATTGCTTGGTCTATGTGTGCTTTGTTTTCTGGTAAGTCTGCGCGAAAAAATAAATTCTCGTCGAATTGTTCTTTGCTAAAGCTTGTGCGATGGCTGCCCGGTATTACTTTCAAGCCGCCGTTGCGTGCATCTTCTTCGCCTAGTGCTAGCCACGCAGTAATAAGCTGTGGTTGTTGAAACGCCCAATAACGAATGTCTTGGTGCCAGCCGGTATCGCTGCTAAAGGCAGGGAATTTAGTCATTAAACAATTGTGGTGCGCTTGGCTTAAAAAGACTTGAGTATTGCCAAATAAAGTTTGCAGCGCTTGCACCATAGCTGGTCTTGTGGCCCACGCTTTATATAGCGGTTGGCGAACGTAAGCACCTAGTTGGCGGCGTACGGTATTGCCACCGTCTGCGGTGGCATGGGTAGGGGCGCCGGGGTAGCCAACGGCCGCTTCTAGTTCTAATGGTTGCTCTGGGTTAGCCAATTGCTGTTGCGCTAGGCTTTGCAGGGCTTCTAAATCGGCTTTGGGGGCGAAATGGCGCAGCACTAAAAAGCCGTGTTTATTAAAGCTTTCGTATTCGTTGCTACCTAGCAGAATTTCTTGCATCTACTGTTTACCGTACAAATAGTGAGTGTTAGCCCCAAAACTGGGGCGCGCATTGTAATGGTGCCGAGTATTTTCGGCACCATATTTTGTGCAACATAAATACAGCCACGGGGTAAGTGCTGTTATTTGCTCAATTGCATATGTTCAATTCTAGCGCCCAACCAGGCTAAGCCTTTTTCTACTTTTTCATCCCACTTGCAGGCGCAAGACAGCCGCATAGCGTTTTTAAACTTTTGCTTTGCTGAAAATATAGGGCCGGGTGCAATGCTAATACCTTGGCCTAAGGCCAGCTGGGCAAGTTCAAATGTATTAATAGCGCAGGGCAGTTCCACCCATATTACAAAGCCGCCTCTGGGTTGGCTTACTCTTGTACCCTCAGGGAAGTAGCGCAAAACGGCGTCGGTCATGCGGCTAACCGCACGCGCGTACTGCCCCCGAGCTTGGCGCAGGTAGCGGTCGTATCGGCCGCTTTCTAAAAAGTGAGCTACCGTAAGTTGCGGCAAGGTAGCGCTGGCTATATTGCTTACGTACTTTAAGTACTCTACGCGCGCCAAGTGCTTACCGGCGGCTATCCAGCCAACGCGCAACCCAGGGCTTAAGGTTTTAGAAAACGAGCTGCAGTAAATAATATCGGCCTGCGGTGCCAAACTGCGGCACAGTGCTGGGCGGTGCTTATCGAAGCTTAAGTCGCCGTACACATCGTCTTCTATAAGGGGCACGTTGTGCTCGGTAAGTAGTGATGTAAGTGCCAACTTACTCTCGTCGGGCATGGTGTAGCCCAAGGGGTTACTGCAGTTGGCCACTACAACACAGGCTTTAATTGGCCAGCGCTCTAGGGCCAATTTTAGGGCATCTAGGCTCATACCTGTTTGTGGGTCTACGGGTATTTCTAAGGCTTCTAAGCCAAGAGATTCTATAACCTGCAACAGCCCGTAAAAGGTGGGGGATTCTATAGCTACAATGTCTCCCGCTTTAGTGACGGCCTTTAGGGCGATAGTAAGCGCTTCCTGGCATCCGCTTGTAATTACAATTTCTTCGCTGCTTACCGCACAACCCGCCTCGCCCATACGGCGTGCTATTTGGCGGCGAAGTTCTAGCGCACCCGGCGGCATTTCGTAGCTTAATGCGCGGTCGCCAAAGCGCTTTTGGGCTTGGCTGGTGGCTTGGCTTATGGGCTGAACAGGTAAAAAAGACAAGTCTGGCACTGCGGCGCCCAGCTGTAATATATGGTGTTTATTGGCCGCTTTTATCAGGCTTAGGGCCATATCTTGGCCGGTAACATTGCTGGGCTTTGGGTCTGACTGTGCCGCTGCAACGATAGGGCTTACGGTTTGGCGAGCGCGCACATAAAAGCCTGAGCGCGGGCGAACGTCTACCCAGCCATCATCTTCCAATACCCTGAATGCCGACTGGGTAGTGGCAATACTTACATTGCGCTGGCGGCTTATTGCGCGAATACCGGGCAGCTTATCGCCGGGGCGGTAATGGCCGTTTTCTATTTGTTTAACTATATCGGTGGCCAAGGTTTGGTAAAGGTGCGACATAGTATGCCTGTCTGTTTTTGCTTTTGGTTTTTGCTTTGCTGTTTTTAGACTATTTGGGCCTTACTGGCGGGGCCGTTCTAGCCAATAACAGTTGTATGGGTTTTTGATAGGTACAGTTTGGTTGCTGTACAACTGTACTGGTTTAATTAATTTTATTTTGCAACTGTACTGCTTTGCTGGCACTAGGTAAAGTGTTGCTTAAAATTTAACCCAGCTATTTGCGCGGCAACCATATGGCTAGTGGCTGTATCGGTTGCTGTTGAACGCCTAGGGTTAAGTTGAAACACAATAAAAGCAAATAAGAAGGAGCGCTTATGAGCACCCCAATAGTCTGGATAGATGCCTTTACCTCAACACCCTATGGCGGCAACCCTGCGGCAGTGTGTTTACTTTCTTCACCTAAGCCGGATGCTTGGATGCAAGCACTGGCGGCAGAGCTAAATATTTCTGAAACGGTATTTTTACTGGCGCTTGATGATGGCAGTTACAGCTTGCGTTGGTTTACACCTGCAGCCGAGATTGAATTGTGTGGCCACGCTACATTGGCATCGGCGCACGCACTGTGGAATCACTTTAACCAAAGCGGCGAGACGCTGGTGTTTAAAACCTTAAGTGGTGATTTAACCGCGGTAAAAAACGAGCAGGGAATTACGCTTAACTTTCCAGAGGTTGCGCCAACACCTTTTGCAATTAATGCCGATGTAGCAGACGCGCTCGGCAAACAGCCCGTGTGGAGTGGCCAAGCGGGTAAAAAATTATTTATCGAGCTTGAAAGTGCGCAGGCAGTACGCGATTGCCAGCCAGACTTCGCCGCTATTTGCGCATTGCCTTTGCGCGGTGTGGTAATTACCGCCGCTAGTGACGAACCGCAATACGATTTTATTTCGCGCTTTTTTATACCTGAGCTAGGCATAAACGAAGACCCAGTAACCGGCTCGGCTCATTGCAGCCTTGCCCCTTATTGGGCAGCTAAATTTAACAAAACCACTTTAACGGGCTACCAAGCGTCTAAGCGCAGTGGCGTAGTTAAAGTAGCCCTTATTGAAAACCGCGTAACCCTTACAGGCCAATGCCAAACCATTTTTGCAGGAGAATTAAGTGAGCACCTCTAGTTTAAAGCAAGCAGTAACGCAAGCGGCCGCCGAGCCAATGTGTTGGTTAAACGGCACTATTATACCTGCGAGTGAGGCTTCGGTTTCGGTGTTAGACCACGGCTTACTGTATGGCGACGGGGTGTTTGAGGGAATTCGTTTTTATAACGGTAAAGTGTTTAAGCTTGCTGAGCACCTACAGCGCCTGTTTGATTCGGCAAAAATATTACAGCTAGCTATGCCCTACAATGGCCAGCAACTTACGCGTGCAACCCAAGCGTTAATAGACGCGTGCCAATGGTCCAATGGCTACATTCGTTTAGTGGTAACCCGCGGCCAAGGGCCAATGGGGTTAGACCCCCGCCCATGCCACAGCCCTAACGTGTTTATTATTGTGGGCCAGTTAAGTGTTGTGGGCGATGATATTCGCAAGCGCGGTGCTAAAGTAATTATTGCATCTACACGCAGGCTGGGTGCCGATGGCTTAGATCCAAGAATTAAAAGTTTGAATTACTTAAACCATATACTGGCAAGAATGGAAGCCAATGTAGCCGGTGCCGATGAGGCCATTTTATTAAACGCTGCGGGTAGGGTGGCAGAAGGTTCGGCGGATAATGTATTTGTAGTGCGTCACGGTGAATTGCTAACGCCGCCAGTTATAGAAGGGGCACTGGCTGGTATTACGCGGCAAACAATTATCGACTTGGCCAACGCGCTTAACATTTCCTGTAAAGAAGTCGCGTTAGCGCCCTACGATTTATATACCGCCGACGAATGCTTTTTAACTGGAACAGGGGCAGAGCTTATACCCGTTGCAAGTGTGGATGGCCGAGAAATAAGCCATTGCAATGGAGAAATAACCCAGCGCTTAAGTGAAGCTTACAAACAACTTACTGGAGCGAGCTAATGGCAAGACATTAACACGTTGATCTTGAATGCTAGGGCAGCATATTCACCCCCTTAACTGCCCTAGTTTTTTTGAATAAAAAATACGCATTGCTAAAGTGGATTTATCACCTCCTCTGTCACTTTTGACTTACGCGTATTGGGGAATAATAATTTATCGTTTTCATTCGCTTGCTCTATGCATTGGCCCTTTATGGCAATGCTTGTGCGTACTATGTGTTCTTCGAGTGTGATATAGCCCTCTGTGCAATAACCGTTGGTATTTAATAGCTCGATTAAACGCTGTTGCGCACGCTGGGCAATGGCTTCTTTGTTAGGCCCGTCTTCGTGTGAGCTGTGCGAATTACGTGGTTTGTCATCTCTTGGGGGCGCGCCATCTCGCGGGGGCTTATCGCGTTTGCCACTGGGTTTGCTCTTACTCTTGCTTTGCATAGTGCTGGTGTAATCGAAGCTTTTGGTTCCATCTAAATAAATATGTGTTGTAAAGCTAATAACTGGCTCTTTGGGGGTGCTTGCGCAGCCACTAATGGCGGCCGCTAAACCTATACTTGCTATTATTTGAATACAAACTGGGGGTAAACTGCGCATGGTAATTCAACTGCTCTATTTCTAGTATGTTAGGTGCCTAGTTAGTTTATTAGGCTGAATAAGCATATAACCTAATGTAATTGCTTAAAGCTAAGACGCCACAACCCGCGAATGGTTGCATAGCAAATATGGATTAATTGTGCAGAATGCTATGTGTGTTTTGCGTTAGTAATAACACCTAGCGGTATATACAAAATTTTTACTCATGCTGGCCAAAAACATGATAGATACTCATTGTCATATAGACTTCCCCAAATTTGATGCAGACAGGCAAGCAGTATTGGCCAGTAGCTTACGCGCGGGCGTGCAAAAAATAGTGGTGCCAGGGGTAAGTGCAAGCCAGTGGCCAAAAATACAAGCGCTAATTGAACAAACCCCCTCGTTATATTTTGCCGTAGGTGTGCACCCTTGGTGGGTGAATCAATCGGTAATTGCTAAGTTGGAATCGCTAGAGAGCGAAATAGCGACATTTTTATCGCACAAAAAATGTGTTGCCGTTGGGGAATGTGGGTTAGATAAGCTGTGCGATGTGCCCTTTGAATGGCAAGTTGATGTGCTTAATTATCATATTGAATTAGCCAAACGCTTTTGCAAACCCATTATTTTACACAGTGTGAAAGCCCACAATGCGACGTTGGTACATTTAAAAAATGGTGCGTTAACGCACGGTGGTGTAGTACATGCATTTAGCGGAAGCACACAAGAAGCCGACCAATATTGGCAGCAGGGGTTTTACTTAGGTATAGGTGGCACCATTACTTACCCAAGGGCAAATAAAACCCGCAAAGCCGTAGCCGCTATGCCATTAGATGCGTTGCTACTAGAAACCGATGCACCGGATATGCCAATGAACGGCCGCCAAGGGCTGCGCAATAGCCCAGAGTATTTACCCGAAGTGGTAGCAGTAATTGCCGAGCTAAAAAATATTAGCCCTAGCGAAGTTATAGCAGCCACTACGGCCAACGCGCAGAAGTTGTTCAATTTTAACGGTGACTAAGTTTTGCCTCTTTGTTGTTCTGTGCTTTTTTAAACTTGCTACTTAGCTCTTTCCACTTAGCTCTTTCCACTTAACTCTCGCTACTTAGCTTCTGCTACTTAACTCTCACACATTACGGTTTCTAGTTGAGTGTTTTTCTTTTTAATCAATTGTTGTACTAGCCCCATAGAGTGGTTCATTACTATGGCTGCACTCAGGTAGCCGCGTTTATTTAGGGTGTCTAGTAATGGCGCCGACAGGCTATTTAAACGCTGGTCGCTAACCGTGTATAACCCTTCCATTTTTGTTTGGCTGCCGTCGCAAAAAGTGACATCTAATTGCACTGGCTCAATTAATTGCATGTCTTGTAGTGTTTGTACAAACGCAATGGTGTCGTCGCGACCGGTGTGTATTAACGATAAGCACTGCAATATTTTTTGCATATAACTCGAAGGCTCACCGTTAGGGGTGAAGATTTTCTTGCCATCTTGTTGGGACACCAATGGGCTGTGGGTATCTATATACACTTCATTGTTTGGCCCAACGTGAAATGGCAAGCGTTCGAATGCTAAGGGTAATGCATCACTGTTCCACAGGCCATTTAAAAGGTAGAGATTTTCTTCGGCTGAAAACCCCATAAGGGCTATACAAACAAATTCTCCTGTTTGAGCGCTCTTGGTTAAAAACAATGGAAAGTGAGTTGCAAGGCTGCCTACTTCACTAAGTAGAACGGGCACCATATTGCTATTGGCTTCGCGTGTATATTCGAAGGCCTCGCTTACGACTAAGTTGGCGTGCTGGGAAAAATTTAATAATTCTATACTGGCCATAATTAAATTACCTGCATGCGGTGTTGATGTAATGTGTTTAGCAACTCACGTGTTGGCGGTAGGGCTTTAATAGCGCGATGTTTGGTGAAGCTTGTTTCTTCTAGTAGCTGCTGGTAGCGCGCTTTGTTTACTTCGTCTTCTCTGCAATGTGTTTTAAAACCCATGCCGTAAAGTACATATTGATAGCTTGCCGCGGGGAAAACTTCATCTTTGTGCAGAAAATCGTGGCGCCACGGGGGTTGATATTGCCATAGGTTTAATAGTTCTTGTAGGGATTCGGGTATGGAGCATGCATCTTGCTGTGCACACCAAAATTCGGAGTCGCGTCGTTGGCTAAGCACATAGTGTAATTTTAAAAAGTCGATAATACGCTGCCAGCGGTAGTGAAAGGTGGTGTTAAAGCGTTTTTCAACAATAGGCATAATACTGGTGTGCGCGGGTAACTGGTCGCGAATAAATTGGGCAGACATTTCCACCAGTACTAAAGCGGATGCTTCTAGTGGCTCTAAAAAACCAGCGGCTAGGCCAATGGCTACGCAGTTTTTTTGCCAAAACTTCTCTCGGTGACCGCAGGGCATAGGAATTGTTTTGGTTTCTAGCGATTGCACATCGGTGCACAGGTAGTCGGCCAATTGCTGCTTTGCTGTTTGATCATCGATGTACTTACTAGAGTAAACATGGCCTACGCCGCGTCTGCTTTGCAGGCCTATATCCCATATCCACCCACTTGTTTGGGCGGTAGAAAGGGTGTGGGGAGCAATAGCTGAATTTTCAGTTGGGTAGGGTACGTGAGTGGCTATGGCTGTATCTAAAAATAAAATATCGCTCTTATCTACAAAGGGCACATCTAGCGCTTGCCCTAATAGTAGTGAACAAAAGCCAGAGCAATCTATATAAAGGTCGGCCTCAAGTTGGCCTGCTTCTTTTGTTAGTAGGTAATCTATTTCGCCGCTATCTGTTAGTTTTACATTTTCTACAGTGGCTTTAACGTGGGTAACGTTTAATTTTTTTGTGCAGTGGTGTGTTAAAAACGGTGCAAATTTGCCCGCGTCTAAATGGTAGGCATAATTTGCAGCGCCTGCGTATTCGGGCATTGTTAATGTTTTAGGCGCAAGGTTTTTTTCGCATAAAGCTTGCTGAAAACACACGCTGTTAGAGAAGGATTCTCCGCTTTTTTGGTCGAGCCAGAAAGGTGCGCTATTAAATTCGTCGAAATCGCGCGGTAGCATTAGCGGGTGATAGTAGTAGTCTGATTGCTCGCCAGTTTTCCACTGGCAAAATTTCGCGCCCTGTTTGAACGATGCATCACATTGCCTTAGAAAGTCTGTTTCTGAAACGCCCATTTCTTGCAGGGTTGTTTTCATTGTGGGCCAAGTACCTTCGCCTACCCCCACCGTTTTAATGTTGGGTGACTCCACAACGGTTATGGATACCGAAGTACCATGCTTTGCCGCAATAATGCCTGCGGTTAACCAGCCAGCTGTACCACCACCCACAACAAGTATGGATTCTACTTTTTTAACTTTCATTTTCAGTGCTCCATTCAACTTGCTTGCTGAATTTTTTGAAAGAAAAAAGGGCCACCATAAAGATGGCCCAACACTGCTACGGGGCTAGAACTGTGCGCGTACACCTACGGCATAACGCGGGCCGGAAGTGGTCGCCTCTACCAATTGGTTGGCATAGCGGCCGTGAGAGCGATTGCCTTGATCGGTTATGTTAATGCCTTCCATAAATACAGATACGTTATCTGAAATATCGTAACTGGCGGAAAGATCTATTTGCGAGTAGGCGTCGACAATAGTGGGCTCGGTGGTTGCCTGTGAGGTTTGACCAAAGCGCTGTAAAAACTCATCGCGCCAGTTGTAGGCAATACGCGCTTGGAAGGGGCCTTTCTCGTAGTAGCCAACTAAGTTCGCTGAATGGCTTAAACCGGTAACCGCAAATGTTTGCTTTACGTCATCCACGTTGTAGTCGGAATCTGTATACACTAGGGTTAAGTTGGCGATAGTGCCAAAACCGGTATCGCCAAATGCATGCTGGCCGGCAAGTTCAAAACCATGCAGCTGTGCATCTTCACCATTGACTGGGCGTGTAATTTCAAACTCAGCAAGTTGGTCTGCTGCGTCAGGGCCTTCTGGGTCTGTGCCGGTGGATGGGTCTGTTACGCCGTTAATTGTTTCGGTTAGTACACCGTCTACAATAAAATTGTTTACGTTTTTTAAGAAAAACCCCGCAGAAATATAATCTACTTCATTTAAATACCACTCTAACGAAAGGTCGAAGTTATCTGCTATAAAGGGTTTTAAATCGGGGCTGCCGGCACTGCCAGCAAGTAAACCTGGGCGTGTTGTTGCAATCGTGCGCACGGGTGTCATTTTGTCGAGCGATGGGCGCGTTAAGCTGCGCGAAGCGGCAACACGTACAACCATATCGTCGTTTAAGGCTAACTTGGCCGACATGTTTGGCAAGAGCACATCGTAGCCAGCGCTTGCGGTAAAGAAGTCCTCAGCACTAAATGTTGTGGTCATGTTTTCTTCTGGGTCGGTGAAGGTAAGCAGGGTAAGCGAAGCCTCTACACCGGTTGAATCTATTGCTGTGGATTCATAGCGTGCGCCAGCAACTAACGTTAAATCTTTGCCTGCAAAATCGGTGGCAGTGGTTAACTCAAAATAAGCAGCGGTGGTTTTTTCGTTAATAATAAACGATGAGTTTTGAAATGTAGGCTCGAAGTGGTCTGCAGGCGCGCCCGCATCGGCAAGCCACGCTGCACGCACTGCGTTAGGGTCGAATGAATAATTGCCGAGGTTCAATGCACGTAAATCTGCGCTACCGCTAAATTGATCCATAAACCCGCTATCTAGTGCTACCCATGTGTAGTCTGCATCGTTTACATCTTGTTGGCCGTAGCCACTGGCAGTATCCCAGGCAAAATCATCCCACGAAAGGTTGTTAGAAATGTTAGAGATAGTTTTGGTTTGATCGGTAAACATTACGCCAGCGGCGAGCGTTGTAGAGCCGCCGTCGTCAAAGGTGAAATCTGCACGTGTTTGATTAATTTCATCTTTGTAATTGTTAGAATACAACTCGTTAACCCAAGTGCGCAGGCGCGATGGGTCTTGTACAGAGGGTGTCGCGGTTGCATCAGAGTTGAATACTGGGAAGGCTAAATCGCCAGATACTGCAAAACCCCAGTTTTGTGCTATTTGTACGTCGGATTGATTAATGTTGTACTCGCCATCTGGGTTGGATTCGGACGTCGAAGCCGAGTGTTCTACGCTTAATTTTGCGGCGTCGGTTATGGCCCAATCTACATTTAAGCTGGCTGAGGTATTAACTGTGCGTGAGGTGGGTGCCTTGGTAAAAAAGTCGATGGTGCTAGCGCCCTGATCGTAGGCTACGACGGTACCGTTTTTATCGGTAACGATAGATTGCGCAGTATTTTGACTAAACCATAATGCCAGCTCTTCTGCGTAGCGATCTATTTTAAAATCGGAGTATTGTAAATCTGCAGTAGCGGTCAGCGTGTCGGAAGGTGCGTATTGCAACACTAGATTGCCGTTAATGCGTGTGCGAGTATCTTGCCTGCGGTTAAACGCCGATTGTTGAGGTACAAATATATGGTTATTGGTGTTAGCAGAATTATCGAAATTCGCTACGCCAGATACGTCTGGGTCTACGTTCCACTTAGTTACACGCAACTGGTCTTCTTGCGACTCGCGCTGCTGATAGCTAGCGGCAAGTAAAATGCCAAAAGAGTCATCTAGGTTTTTGCTGAACAAACCAGAGGCTTGTGGTGTGGTGCCGCCCGCATCTAAATCGCTAGATAACTTTACGCTGCCCGCCATTTTGTCGCCAATATCCAGTGGGCGCGCAGTTTTAATATTAATGGTGGCACCTATGCCGCCAGATTGCACCGCAGCGGACGATGTTTTATATACCTCAACGCCACTCACCATTTCGGCCGCTACTTCGTCGAAGTTAAACGCACGGCCACTTTCTTTACTTGGCATTTGGCGACCGTTTAAAAGCACCAAGTTGAAACTTGGCCCCATGCCGCGCACGCTTACTTGGCGACCTTCACCACCGCTGCGGTCGATAGATACACCGGTTATACGCTGTAGAGATTCCGCAAGGTTTGTATCTGGAAACTTGCCTATGTCTTCTGCGGAAATTGCATCCACAACGCCGTTAGCTTCACGCTTAATATCTACTGCTTGTTGTAGTGATGCGCGTATACCCGTAACGACAACTTCCTCTAACGAATTGTTTTGCGCGAGCACAGTAGTAGAGCTGCCGCCAGCAATACCGATGGCGATAGCTATGGGCTTTATTTTAAATGTATAGTGATTTCTCATGGTCGAATTCCCCTCTATGGGTTGCCCCTATTATTAAAAGACTTAAATGTTATTAAGCCTGCTTGCTGCATTACCGCGCTGTTGCTCGGTAACCTTGAAGGCGTGAATTACTGCGCTGCGCCTATCAAACTTCTTGTTTAAAACAATTCAGCCATAGCGGTGTTTAGGTGGGACTTATGTATAATTTTTTTATTGTTATATGTTGTTTTAAAAAACACTCTGTGTGTCAAAATGACTATATGTTTTTTGGGTATTGTACATAAGCTTGTTGACTAGTGCACTAATTATTGGGCGACTAGCATACAAGTTGTGTGTTGACTGGGCTTATGAGGTTAAAAATAATATAAATAAAGGGCGGGTAAGCGGTAAACTCGGCTTCTAGCGAAGGCGGTGGGGGGGGGCGTTTAGGTTCTACGCTGTACTACAGGCACATAAATATTTTATTGTTTTTAATGTAACTATATGTGCCAAGCAGCCGTTATCGTTCGGTTATTAACTTGAGTATAGGAAAGCGACTTAAACCAAAATTTACCTGCAAGCTTATGGTTTCGTTGCCTGCAAATTTCTTTTCTATTGGTTGCGGTGGTTTGCGGGAGCAGTCGCCCAATATGGCTAGAAGTTGGTCTTGCGTAAAAATACGTTGGCCAGAGGAAGTATTGCGTAGCGTAATAAACCCAAAGCGCTCGCCTTCTTCTGAACTCATTATGGAGTAGTTTATTAGCTCGAATTCATTCTTTGCCGGAAATATATCGTTATCGTTTTCGCAGTAAAGCTCGCTGTTTTTAAATGGGGTGGGTTCAAAGGTAAGGGTTTTATCTGTGCGGTCGGCAGCCAAAGAGGGGGCGGAAAATATTGTAAGGTAAAGGCCGGTAAATGCAGCTAGGTAATTACGTATCATGGTGTGTTTCCTTCGTTAAGGCGCTACATATTTAACGTGTGGTTTGTGTTGCTACTGTGTAGGTTCCCTAGTTAAGACTCTTAAATTAATGCAGAGTTTCCATAAGTTATATCTCTATACAGTTAAGGTTTACAAGGTATAGCAAAATCTACGTGGTAATGCTCATCGTGGCGAACCCAGGCGCGCTTAGTAGAAAAAACAATATGCTGCTTTAGGTATGCGCCGAGGGGTGTTTTAAACAGCTCGGGTTGCAGCTGCGGGTCAAAAATTACTCGGGTAAGCTTAAAGCCACGTTGTTTAGCGGCTTTATCAAGCGCAACAAGGTGTGCCGCCATGGCTGGGTAATCAATACTTAGGTTTTTATATTGGCTGTTGTTATCAAACTCAATATCGTACCCCAAGCGGTTAAATGCGTGGGTAGGCAGGTGAACCGACTCGCCTCGCGGGTTGGTAACCGGCACCATAAAATCTACCGATAACCCGTTTTGGTGAGTTTTGTGGGGTTTAAACTTACCGCCATGTTTTAAACCTGTCTCTGCATATTTATAAGCTTTATTAGGGTGGGATAACGCCAAACTGTCATAAGCGGCAAGTATTATCTTGGCAACATCGGCATGTACGTAGGTGCGCCCTAAGGCACCGGCTAGCTCGCTGTAGCTTACAAAATTGGTGCCTTTTGCCGGCAGTTTAACGCTGTGTTCGATGCGCCCCTGTGCGGTAGTACCGTAGCATTGGCTTTTATTTGCTTGAGTTAATGAGCAATTGCTACCCACAAATAAAATGATGATTAACAGCGTTAAACGCATGGCTCTGTGCCTGTGTTCTTTTATTTGGTTAGCGCGCTTGCTAAATAGCGCTCTATGGCTTTGTTGGCCGCGGCAAAACCGAAACTACCGGTAAGCATGGTGGCCGAGCCAAAGCCGCCAGCGCAATCGAGTTTAACCCCATCTTGCAGCCCCTTTTTTTCTTGGCAAACACTGCCGTCTGGTTTGGGGTATACCATTTGTTCGGTCGAATAAACGGCATCTACCCTAAACTGGCGATTACTGCTTTTAGTGAACTTGTAGTGGCGGTAGAGAATATTGCGTACCTTTGCCAACATGGGGTCGCAAATAGTTTGGCCCAAATCTGAGATGGTTATTTTTAATGGGTCGCGTTTCCCTCCCGACGAGCCAGACATAATTAAGCGAATTTTATTGCGACTACAGTAAGCCACTAGTGCCGCTTTTACTGAGGATGAGTCTACAGCGTCTATTACCACGTGGTGTTGCTTACCAATAAGGTCGGGCAAGTTTTTCTGGGTAAGAAAGTCGTGTACAGAGTGAATTTTTAGTTCTGGGTTTATATCGAGTAAGCGCTCTGCAAGAGCGGTGTTTTTACTGCGGCCAACATTACTGGCCAACGCGTGTATTTGGCGGTTGGTGTTGGTTACACAAATTTCATCCAATTCTATAAGGGTAAGCTCACCTACACCCGTGCGCGCTAGGGCTTCTGCTACCCACGTGCCAACGCCCCCTAACCCCACTACCACAAAGTGCGCGCGGTGCAGCGCTTCTAGGCCATCGCGGCCGTATAGGCGCGCTATGCCGCCAAAGCGGTAGAGGTAATTTTCGGAAAGTGGTGCAGTGGTATCTGTCATGGCGGTTGGGTCTATATCTGGCTGCTGAATGTAGCGTTAGCTACCGTTAAAAGTTGTATATGCCCACTTGGCACATTTTTAACCTTGCGCGGGCACAGGTAGTTATTCTACCTTACGGCACCAAAGGTCGCATAAGGCGATTTATAGGCATGCAGATTATAGGAGATTGACCGTGGATACGAACCTGCCCGTTACTGATTTACCGCGATTTGAAGCGCAGAAGCCGCAAAAGCTCGCAGCAAGCTATGCGGTGGCATGCGTGAGCGTACTATCGATTGCGTTGGGTTTTATATTGGGCGCCTGCTTTGTTGTTAGCCTATTCGCTACAGATTTAGATTTAACCCCTATTAAGCAGTACGGCATTTGGGGGGTACCCGTTTTCTTAGGGCTTTATGCGTTGGTATGGCTTGGGGCCAAATGTAAAGCCTATGCAGTACGCGAGCAGGATGTAAGTTTTTACTCGGGCATTGTATTTCGCAAGGTGGTTGTGCAGCCCATTACACGTTTGCAGCATATTGAGGTATCGCGCGGCGCTATTGAGCGCGCTTTTGGTTTAGCCACCTTAAAAATGTACAGCGCCGGCGGGGCACTGCACTCCGTTGCCATACCTGGGTTACCTGTGGAAGAAGCCGAGGCTCTGCGCGGACATATTTTAGACAGCCGAGGGCTTGCAAATGAGCAATGATTGGCAGCGGCTCTCACCCTGGGCAATTGTGTTTTTTGCCTTTCGAGGCTTAAAGCATATTGCCAATTTGTACCCCGCTTTTATCGGTGTGTTTATAACTGCACAGCATTTTGATTTGGGGTGGGGGGCTATTGCACTTTATACCTTTTACGCTTTTGTTGTATTGGTGTTGGGGGCGAGCCTTTATTATTTAAACTTTTTCTATATTCAACAAGACGATAAGTTTTTAATTCGCAGCGGTATTCTGCAAAAGGATAGGCTGGAGTTACCGTTTGCTCGAATTCAAAATATAACCGTAAAGGAGCCATTTTATTTTAGGCCCTTGGGGTTAGTTATTTTGAATATGGATAGTGCTGGCTCTGCACAAAAAGAGGTGGGTATTGCTGCGCTATCGTTAGCGAAAGCGGCCACTATAAAAGATACTATCGAACAATATAATGCCGGCCGCAGTAGCGAAGGCGACATGAGCGATACAACCGCCAATACGGAAACGGATAAGGTTGATCCAGCTACTAAAACATTACTTATTACTCGCAGTAACGCCGATATTATATTGCATGGTATTACTCATAATAGAGCTTGGTTATTGTTGGCTTTTATGGCTCCGTTTTTTGAGCAGATACAAACGTTACTTTTTCATGTGATAGAGGCCATCGGCTTTGACTTTGCTACTTGGATAAGTAATAAATCTGTATTTGTTATTACTATGCTTTTTATAGTGTCTGCTTTTTTTGTGTTTTTTGTAATGAGCTTGCTATCTGTGCTCGGTTCCATTTTATCGCTGTATGACTTTAAGCTATACGCCGGTAAAAATGTGTATCAACGCAATAGTGGCTTGCTGAACAAACATGAAATTCAGGTGAAAAAAAGCCGCGTACAGGCACTGCGCTACGTGCAAAATTGGATGGATAGAATAGTAGGGCGTTTGGTGCTTATTCTCGAACCATTCAATGCCAGTAGCGGCCAGCCGGCGGCTAGCATTATGCAGAAAATATTGGTGCCAAGTATTAACGATACGGAATTCGATGGGTTGGCAAAGCATGTATACCCCACATTTTCTCTGCAAAAAGATGCATTCAAGTCAATAAGTAAATATTATTTAGTTAGAAAGCTCTATATGGTGGTGCTGCCGTTATTTGCCGCTACCGCTGCAGTTGCCATTGTAAGCAAGCAATACGAGTTGCTTGTGTTTACGCCGTTGGTGTTTTTACTTATGCCCTTGTTCTACTGCCGCTGGCGTCGTTATGGCTGGATGCAGTGTGACGATTACCTTGTTGTGCGCAGTGGTTTTATCGGGGTGGAGTACTTTATTTTCCCTCGTTATAAAGTACAGCAAGCAAAGGTTTATCAATCTATTTTTTTAAAGCGTAAAAAATTGGCTAGCGTACAGTTTGTATTGGCATCGCGGGCTGCGTTTATTCCTTTTATGGGCGAGCAAGATGCACATGCCTTGGCAAACAATACTTTGTATGAAGTAGAAATGAGCGGGCGTTCTTGGATGTAGCGCCCGTACTCGCGGTTTAACTGGCTGCAAAAATTGCAGTGTTAAATTGTGGGTGTGTTTAGCGTTTGCGCGAGCAAGAACAGCTCGGTTTTTTTATGCCTAATGGCGTAGCGAATGCTGCGCTCTAGCAAGTAGGGTGTCATGTGCGCTTTGTCTATCGCGTCGTAAACCCCAAGTTCAAGCGCTTTTTCGCGGGTAGCGTTTTGCAAAGCGCCAGAAAGCACAATAAATGCAGTACTGGATTTGGGGTCTGCTAGTGTTTCTATTAGTTCCAATCCGTTTCTATTGCCCAAGTAATAATCTACTAAACATACGTCAAAGTGTGTTTTTTGCAATAGAGCTTGTGCTTCTTCTAGGGTGTGTACTGCAGTGGCTTGAAAATCGCCACTTAATTGCGCGTCGCCATTTAACTGGTGCTTAACTAGCAGGCAATCATCTGGGTCGTCATCAAGGATGAGTACTTGTACTTTAGTGCTAGATGATACCAGCGAAGTATTGATCGTACCTCGCAGCTCGTTGTAGCTGTCTACTAGGCGAGCTTTTAAATTTACTTTTTCGGTGTTGTCGGTAAGCGTAATTACACAACCATTATTTACATTGAATTCATCAATGTAAGCAGTGAGTGTAATACTCATAATATTACCGTGTACTGTTTGAATGTTTTTCTCTATTCGCAGGCCATCCTCAATAACCTTGGCTACATCTTTTAATAGGCCATTGTAGTGTAGTTTGTGTGAAATATGATGGAACGGCCTGCCAATATCGGAGGGTAATAAGTTCACCGCTTGCGTGGCAGCTGGGGTGTAGTTGCGAATAAGCATGGCGTTATCTAAGAAAATAATGCCTATATCTGTCGATTTAATAATGTTGTCTAAATCGGTATTTATGCGCGTTATTTCTTCAATTTTCTCTTGGTATTCGCTGTTAACGGTGTACAGCTCTTCGTTTACCGACTGCAACTCTTCGTTAGTGCTTTGCAGTTCTTCGTTGGCTGCCATTAATTCTTCGTTGGAAGATTGCAGCTCTTCATTGGTGGTTTCGAGCTCTTCAATAATAACTTGCAGGTGCTCTTGCTTTTGGTGCAGCTGAAGTTCTAGGTCGCGAATACGTTGTTGTACTTGATCTTTGGCGTCAAAGGTTAGCGACGTGTCTGTTGATGTAATAACTCTTTGGGATGGTTCAAAAATAACAATAAAGTAAAGCTGGATAGCCGCGCTACTTTGTTTGACGCAGCGTACCCGTAAATTGATATTTTCTGTTTGACCGTTATCTGTTGTTACTTGAATGTTATCGTATTTGACGCTGTCTTCTTCTGTGCGCGCACGATGCAGGGCCGTTGATACCGCAATTTCTAGGTCGGGGCTTATTACATCTTCAATGCTCGATCTAAATTTCCCTGGTTGTAGTTTCCGGGTGTAGGCCGTCACATCACCATATACATGTAAAATTTCTAGGTCGCCATCCAGTACTATCGCCGGTGGTGCGTAATCTTGAATAAGAGACTCAGTAATTGAAGGAAAGCTAGATGCAGGTTGATTGCGTTGGTAGCTTCGGTATAGCTGCTCTACGCTGGGCATCGCAGGGTTTTTTGCGTTTACTGAGCCAATATTGGACATAGTATTATGCACGCTACGAACATTGGATATTTTGCGATAAAAGCGGTTGCGCTCGTGGGTAGTTTCAAAATGCGAGGCCAAATCGCCTAGTGTTTCTGAGTTGCCTAAAAATAGGTAGCCGTTTTTCTTTAATGAAAAATGCAGCATAGACAAAACACGTCTTTGGGCTGGTGGCTGAAAATAAATAAGCACGTTGCGACAAATAGCGAGTTGCGTATTAGAGAAGGGTGGGTCTTTCATTAAATTGTGCGTAGCGAATACCACCATTTGCCGAATATTGGATGCAATAGTGGCGTGGCTAGATGTATGAGTGAAATACTTTTTAAAGCGAGTTTCACTCATATCGGTAAGAATGTTGGTACTGAACTCCCCTGCACTAGCTTCCGCAATGGCATCTGGGTCTACATCTGTTGCAAATATTTTTATCGATCTTGCTTCCGCGCGTTCGTTCATTGCCTCGTCAAAGAGTATCGCAATGGAATAGGCTTCTTCGCCTGTTGAACAGCCTGCAACCCAAACTCTAATTGGCTCTGTTACTGGGGTGTCATCCAATATAGATGGAATGATTTTGGTTTCCAGCATTTTGAATGGTTCGTCATCGCGGAAAAACCGTGTTACGCCAATAAGCATATCCTTCGATAGGATGGCCATTTCCGGTGGGTGCTTTAAAATAAAGTTGTAATACTCTTGTAGGCTGCTTAACCCGTTTATACCTATACGTCTTTCTATACGCCGCTCTACGGTAGCCGGTTTATATTGGGTAAAGTCGATATTGCTTTTTTCGCGCAATAATTGATAAATCTCTTTAAGCGCGCCTGTATCGCTTTTAACTGCACTAGTAAGTGCTTTTTCGCTGCCACTCACAATTGGATGGGTTATATAGTTTACTATTTTAGCAGGCAGCTCTGATGCTGACGCAACCACATCGACCACGCCAGTTTTCACTGCATTGAAAGGCATACCGTCGAATTTGGCCGACGCTGGGTCTTGCACCAAAACGAGGCCGCCTACCTCTTTAATGGCGAGCAGCCCTCTGCTGCCATCGCTCCCTGTACCAGAAAGGATTACACCCATAGAGTGGTGGTGTTGATCTTCTGCTATGGAGCGGAAAAATATATCGATAGGAAAGTGTATGCCGGTATCTGGCATTTGGTCGGCGAGTAAAAGCTTGCCCTCCGCGATCATCATGTTTTTGCGCGCGGGAATAAGGTAGATAGTGTTAGCTTCTACAACAGCGCCATCTTCCGCGTTGTATATTGGCATGCTGGTGTGACGGCTTAACAGCTCTGCCATTACCGATTTGAAGTCGGGTGAAAGATGCTGAATGATTATAAAAGCAGCACCGCTGTCGCTAGGTAGCTCCTGGACAAACTCGTGTAGGGCTTCTAACCCGCCTGCAGATGCGCCTATAGCTACATAATAATTGGGCACAAGTTTGCTGTCACTTTGGTTTGCCATGTTTTAACCTAGTTGAAAGTTTGCGGAGCATACAAAGCTGTACATGTTAGCTTTTTATTTTGATGAGTTATCTGCTTGAGAGGGGGCTAATTGTAGGCCGTTAAGCAGTAAATTTTCAATCTCTTCTGCAGGTTGTGGCTTATTTAGGTAGAACCCTTGGTATTCGTCGCAGTTTAGCGATGCTAAATAATCGAGTGTGGCTTTATCTTCTACGCCCTCTGCAACAACTGTAAGCTTTAACGATTTGGCGAGCACTATTACGGCTTTGACTATTGCTTTGTCGCCTGAATCTTTTAATAGATTTTGTACAAATGATCGATCAATTTTAATTTGATCTATAGGGTAGCGCTTAAGATGGGTTAGCGATGAAAAGCCGGTGCCGAAGTCGTCGAGGGAAATTGCCACTCCTATTCTTTTTAGCCCGTTCAGGGCATCGGTAGTTTGCTCTGAGTGCTCGAGAAGGGCTGTTTCAGTTATTTCTATGATCACGCTAGTTGGGTCAATTTTTGAATCTTGTATCGAGTTTGCCAAGCCTCGAATAAAGTAGGGGTCGCGCAATAAGCGAGGAGATACATTCACTGCTATTTTGGCATCCTTCTCTATTAGCCCTTTCGCCTTCCATTTGGCGTGTTGCATAAAGCTTGTATGGGTTAGCCAGCGACTTACCGGTACGATCAAACCGCTTTCATCTAAAATAGGAATAAACTGATCGGGTTGTAATTGGCCGCGGCGTGGGTGCTCCCAGCGTAATACGGCTTCGAACCCTGTTACTTTATGGGTGGAAAGGCTGGATTTAAATTGGTAGAAAACTTGGAACTCCGTGCGTTGTAACGCGTGGTGCAGGCTGTTGCCTAAGTAGAGTCGTTCCTGCGATGCGCGTTCAAGGTCTGGGGAGTAGTATTGGTAGTTATTACGGCCTTCGTGTTTTGCACGGTAAAGCGCCATATCGGCTTGTTTCATTAGCGATTTAGAGTCGTTTTTGTCGCCTTTGGTAGCGAAAGTTATGCCAATACTTGTACTAATAAAGACTTCTTGACGGTTAATACTGCACGGCGGCTCGAGTGAGTTTAAAATCTTTTCGCTTACCTCGGCGGCTATTTGGGCGTCTTTTAACCCTTCGAGTAAAATCATAAATTCGTCCCCGCCGACGCGGGCAACAGTATCTTCCTCTCTCACGCATTTGGTAAGACGTTTGGCCACCTCTATAAGTAGTTCGTCGCCGCTATCATGCCCCAAAGTATCGTTTACGTTTTTAAACCCGTCTAAATCCAAGCACAATAGGGCGAGGGAGCCGTGGCGATGGGTTCGCGAAAGCCCGTGTTCAAGCCGGTGCTGAAACATTGCTCGGTTGGCCAAGCCTGTGAGCGGGTCGTGCTCGGCGAGTTCGCGCAGTTTATCTTCTGCTTCGTGGCGGAAAGTACTGTCCAATATTGTGGCTATAAACCCAGTAATATCGCCATTTGTCGAAATTTGAGGACGTGCGTGTAGCTCTACCCATGTTTGTTCACTATTAGGCTTTAAAAACAAGCACTCGCGTTTGAACTCCTTACCTTCGCTAATTGCAGTGCGCAAGGGTTCGATTACATTGTGAAAGTGGTCGGGGTGAATGGCAGAAAGCCAGCCAAGCTCTAGAATATCGCTCATCGACCTGCCTGCTATTTCGCACCAACGGTCGTTGGCGTAGATTCCAGACCAGTCGCTATTCGCTTGCAGAATACCTACTGGGGCCAAGTCCGCCAAAATACGAAAACGCTCTACCTCATCCTCGTGCTGAGCGCGCGCAATTTCTATTTCGGTGGTGTCGCGCATAATAAGAATATGATGGCGCTTGCCCTTTAGCACATATTGCAGTTTGTTTACGTCGAAATTTATAGCCACGCCCTTATAGCTACGGCCAATCATGGGGCTGCTAGTATGCTGTGGTGGAGCGAGGGGGTTATAGGCAAAAGTTTGTGTATGGTGTTCGTTGGTAAATCTTTCTGGTAGCAATGTAGAAATATGAGACCCGATAATTTGGTTTTGGTTGTAGCCAAATATCGCCTCGGCGCGCGGGTTCATGCGGACTATTTTTAGTTGGTGGTCTACTGTAACTACGCTAAGGGGGCAAACGCCTTCGAATAAGTAATATAGCTCGTTTGGAGTACTGCTATCTTGTGGGGGGGATTGATCGGTACTGTTTTTACGCTGATCAATAATACGCGCAATGCAAATACAATTGGTTATAAGCGGCCATAAACGCATGGAAAGAGATGTGTGATAGGCCGTTTGGGCATTGGCGAGAAATAACACCCCGTGTATAGAGTGAGCATCCGAAATGGGGATGGCCATCATTTGCTTAAATCGTTCTACCCCTTCGAAAAACCCCTGTAGCTTAGTCAAGTCTTGCTGACTAATTAATTGTGCCCCATTGCAAAAATTTAATTTTACTTGGGGTGTGAGCGGTAGGAAAAGGGGTTCACTTACGCTTGTGGCTTCTACTTCGTTGTGGCAAAGGTGGGAAACCTTGAGTTCTAAAGAACCGTCGATTATTTCTCTTTTGGCTATAAAGCCGAAGGGTGAGTGAGTGAGCTCACAGGCCGTTTTTAATGTGTCCTGGTAAGCTGTAGACGCATCTTTAGCGACGGATAACATCTGTCGCAAGCTTGACACTGCGTCACGCAATTCAACATCTTGGCGTCTATCCAGTAGCATTTGTCCATTTCTAGTATTGTAAAGCGCACGGCTATATGTAGTGAGCTTTGGTAAGAGAAGCTTGCTTTTATCTGTTTAAAATAAACTATACCTATCAATATAGTACGAATTTGAGCTTTGGTAATGTTTTTTGGCTAGACTTGAGTGTTGAGCTTTTAGATTATTGTAATGTAATTAGGTTAACCGGCAAGAGGCAGTTGGAGTTAATATGCCGGGTTGCAGCAAAGCTCATTCCCAATGCAAATTTAATTAGCCTATGGCGGTTTGGTGAGCATAAACAAAAAGTAATAAGCCTTATTAATTACGATGTAGAGGCGCAGGAATTTACGGAAGGGCTAGAGCTTAACCGCCGTGACTTTCCTGTTTATTTTGATGCAATTGTTGAGCGCGAGCTTTTAGTGGCTAGCCGAGCGCGAGCACACCCTGTTACCAGCTGTTTTAATGAAAGCTATTTTGAGCCGCTAGATATACACTCGTTGCTCGATTTTATTTTACATAAAGAGTTTGCTCCCGTGGGTGTTATTTGCTGCGAAAGTAAAGGTGCGGCAGTTAATTGGTCCGACGACGATATTGAAAACATTCGCATGCTTGCTACGCAAATTTCTTATTGTTTTGAGTTGCCCTGTTAGCTGCGCTGTTAACTATTAAAAGTTAACCGCGCAGTTCAAACAGAAAATAGAAAATAGAAAGTAGGAAGTAGGAGCTAAGGCAGTTTTTTAATTTTTATATTTTTGTAGAATACTTCTGCACCTTCCGATTGAATTTGCAATTTACCTTTCTGTAACGGTGTTATCTGGTCGCCGTTTTTTTGTCGAGAATTAAAGGCCCTAAATACTTCCTTGCCGTTCACCTTGTGAATGAGTGTTGTGCCGTCTGCTATTACTTCCATGGTGTTCCACTCGCCGAATGGCTTCTCGTAATTGCCTAATTTAAGTACGCGGCTGCTAATATTCTTTTGTAGTGGAAGTGACGGGTCGTACCTATAGAAATGCCAATCGCCCTGGTTGGCGTGGCCTGCGTGCACATCAATAAGTGCACCATCTAAGCTGTGGTAATCGCCACAGTCACCTTCTTGAATTTGAAATTCGTGGCTGCGCATCCAGTGGCTGCTTTGTGCACCATGTGGGCCAACGGCATAGTATAAGAGGCCACTATCGCGCACTACATCTAAACGAGGCGGCCATTTTTTATCACCCCACTTAATATCAAACATTAAATGAAAGCGTTCAAACTCAGCGTGTGATGTTAGCCCACCCCACTCTTCACCGGATACCCTAAGCAGGCCATCAACTACCGAAAAAACACCTTTGGGGTCGTTGTTTATGCCGCGCGGTGTATGTTTAGAAACCAATAAGTACTCGTTGGTTTCTGGCTGAAAACTCACGTAAGGTTCCCAGCCATCTAGATTCTTACCGTTAAATAAAGATTGCCACCCCTGTTGCTCGGCGGCGTTTGCATTAAACGGGCTTATAATGAGTGCAAGTACTAAGTAAATGATTGGGGTTATCTTCATAATTGTCGGCTCATGGGTAATTGGGGTAGCAGTTTTGGCTGTTTATACTCGTTGTGTGCAACGCTAAATTGGCTTGAAAATGGGTGCTAGATTAACAGGTAGAGCGCCTACAAAAGGTAAAGGCCTCTGCTGGGGCAAGCTTACCTAAGGCCGTATTACTTTAAACTTTAAATGCGACGAAGCGGTTTTATTGCGTGTTTTTGCCCATAGTTAGCTATTGCGTAAAGGGCGTTACTTGTTGTTGCAGTTTTTGGCCTAAGCTTAAAATACGGGTATACTCGCGGCAATTACCAACTAATTAGGCACTTCTTGTAGATGAAACCAACAATTAAAGATGTAGCTAAGCTCGCAGGGGTATCGTTTAAAACTGTTTCGCGCGTAGTAAACAAAGAGAGTACCGTTGGTGAAGCCCTGCAAGAAAAAGTATGGAAAGCGATTAACGAGCTTGGTTATAAGCCTAATTTGTCTGCCCGTGGTTTGCGTGGCGCTGCATCGTCCATAGGTTTTATTTACGATAACCCCAACAGCAACTACGTAATCGATATGCAGCGCGGTATTCTTAACGAATGCCATAAGCGCGGCTATGAGCTAGTTATTCACCCGTGTAATGCATCTGGCGAGCACATTATTGATGAAGTGATCGAAATGATCGATCGCAGCCGGGTAGGGGGCCTAGTGCTCACACCGCCTATTTCCGAAAACCCCGAAATACTCGCAGCTATTGCTAATAAAAAAGTCGAATTCGTACGTATTTTATCTGGCAGCGCCGCACCAGATACATTGTCGCCTTGTGTTTACATCGATGACCGCACAGCGGCTTACACAATTACGCAGCACTTAATCGATTTAAACCACAAAGATATCGCCTTTTTGGGCGGTGATGAAGAGCATAAATCCAGTGGCGAACGTTTGGAAGGCTACCGCTCTGCCTTAGCAGATAACGGCATCACCCCCCACGAAAACCATATATTACCCGGTAAATACTCGTTTGAATCTGGAGTGGAGCGCACCCGTGCGTTACTCGAGCTAGATGGCCCACGCCCAACCGCGGTGTTTGCCTGTAACGATGAAATTGCAGCGGGTACCTTGTTTGCTGCCCGTATTGCGGGTGTAGATGTACCAAATCAGCTCTCCATAGTGGGGTTCGAAGATAGCCCCTTTTCGCGCCAAGCCTGGCCAAACCTTACTACGGCCCAGCAACCCACTAGCACCATTGCGCAGCGTGCCACTGCACTACTAATTGACACCTTAAAGAGCCGCGCTGAAGGCTCGCAAGTTGTTGAAAGTGAAGGGTTTTTACCTAAACTTATTGTGCGCGACTCCTCCCAAACTGCCCCAGTATAAATATTTTTGCTTTACAACGGTGCTTTTTCGAACAATAATGACAACGTTGTCTCGAGGTGTGCCTCGATTGATCGTTACTCCGGTTGTGTTGCAAAAGCCAGCAATTAAGCCTTGGTGTTAAGCACAAGCCGAACTAGCAAAATACTACCCATAGGGGTGAGGAAAGAATCATGGCTATTGTTGTACCCGCCACTGTCGCACAAACACTTATGTACCGCGAAGCCGAGCAGGCTTCTAGTGTGGTAGCAAATCAAATACAGAATAACGCGGCGTTGGTTGCCGAAGCGGCAAAGAAAATATTAGCTTTCGCCCCGCGCGCGGTGGCGACAATGGCTCGTGGTAGCTCTGACCATGCAGCCACCTATGCGAAATATTTAATAGAAACTCGCTTGGGCCTGCTAACCACCTCGGCAGCACCTTCGATTGCATCGGTATACCAAACGCGCCCTAAACTAGACGGTGTTTTGTATATTGCGTTTTCTCAATCAGGCAAAAGCCCAGATTTACTCGCCAACGTCGAGCAGGCTAAGACATCTGGCGCGCTTACATTGGCCATGGTGAACGTAGAAGACTCCCCACTAGCCCAAATGGCCGATATAGTACTGCCTTTAGGCGCAGGCCTAGAAAAAAGCGTTGCGGCTACAAAGTCGTATATTGCAACCTTGGCTTCTATTTTACATTTAGTAACCGAGTTAAGTGGCGACCAAAAATTACAGCAGGGTTTAGGGGTATTGCCCCAAAGCCTAGCACAAGCATGGGATTTAGACTGGAGCGCAAAAGGCGTAGAAACCTTGCAGCATGCCAATAATATGTTTGTTATTGGACGTGGCCTTGGCTTTGGTGTTGCGCAAGAAGCGGCACTTAAATTTAAAGAAACCTGCGGTTTACATGCCGAAGGGTATAGTGCTGCAGAGGTGAAGCATGGCCCTATGGCGATTGTGAATAAAGACTTCCCTGTATTGGTGTTTGGCCAAAGGGACGAAACCCGTTTAGGTACAGATGCACTTGTTAGCGATTTTCGCGCGCGCGGTGCCAAAGTGCTTTACGCCGCAGAGGGCGAACAGGGCGACTATATTTTGCCAGTAGTGCAAAATGCCAACCCTGCCATAGCCCCTATATTGGGTGTGCAAAGTTTTTATCGCATGGCGAATGCGGTGTCACTTGCTCGCGGCTACAACCCAGATGAACCCCCACACCTAAACAAGGTTACGGAGACTTTATAATGATCACCGCGCTTATCAATGCAAATTTACTGCACGCCTACAGAGATAGCGGCACCTATGCGGGCGCCGATGTTGACGGCCAAGTTTGTGCCGATGAAGCGTACGCAGTAATTGTTGCCGGTGATTATATTCGCGAATTGGTACCTGTAAACCAGCTGCCCAACGATGTTGACCGCACCATAGATTTGGGGGGCAATTACCTTGCCCCCGGTTTTTTTGATACCCAAGTCAATGGTGGTGGCGGTGTGTTATTTAATGATGCCCCCACAGTAGAAACTTTAATTGCTATGAGCGAAGCGCATAAACAATTTGGCACCAGTGCAATGCTGCCAACCCTTATTAGCGACGATTTAGATGTAATGCGCGCCGCTATTGCCGCAGTTAACGACGCCATAGAGCAAGGCGTGCCAGGTATTGTAGGTATCCACCTAGAAGGGCCTTTTTTAAACCCTGCTCGCAAAGGGGTACACAATGCCAATAAATTTAAAGTGATTGATGACGAAGCATTCGATATTTTAACGTCGCTTAAAAAAGGTAAAACCCTCGTAACTCTCGCGCCAGAGCAAACCGATACACCAACGATAAAACGTTTGGTAGATGCTGGTGTAGTGGTTGCGGCTGGTCACACTGCGGCGACTTACGAGCAAACTTGCCAAGCGTTAGACGCAGGGCTAACAAGCTTTACCCATTTATTTAATGCCATGACGCCAATGTCGAGCCGAGAGCCGGGGGTTGTGGGTGCCGCGTTACAAAGCGCAATAAGTTGGTGTGGCATTATTGTCGATGGCTTTCATGTGCACCCTGCAACCTTGGGTGTAGCCATTGCTGCTAAGCCAAAGGGAAAAGTTATTTTGGTAACTGATGCTATGCCTACGGTTGGCGCCGCAGAAAAAGTATTTACTTTAAACGGCGAAGTTATTCGCGCAGAAAATGGCCGCTGCGCCACCGCCGACGATACATTGGCAGGCTCAGATTTAGATATGTTGGCCGCGGTTAAAAATACCGTGCATATGATAGGTATTCCTTTAGAAGAAGCCGTGAAAATGGCAAGCCAATACCCCGCCGATATGATGGGGTTAGGCGAATGCATGGGCCGAATAGCCCCAGGCTACCGCGCTGAATTTACAGCTTTTGATGAAGATTTTAATTTGGTCTCAATCGATTCTTTAGTTACTAGAAATTAGCTGCTAGCTACTAGCGATTGTTATTTTGTCAGTCACTCTGATAGGTGATTAGCCCGCTTTCCGCAAGGTGGCGGGCATTTTTTTGCCTGTATATTTACAGTCGTTAATAACTAAAGGCTAAACTCTAAAAGCGAGCGTCTTAATACGAATCAGCAAAACTAAACACTTATTACAATACGCTTTTTATGTAATGCGTATGCCACTCCCCAAAACAACGCGACATGCCCCAGAGCAAATAGCAAGCTTGCCAAATAAGGTTCGGCAATTGAGTTCAGTTGATTATTCAGCCAAGCATAAATATTTACGCCGTCTATATGAAACAGAAAATAGCACTGCACCCAAAGTGAAGATAATACATAAATAAACAATGGGTTTTGGCCATAAATTGCGAAGGCGCGATAAATAGCTGCAGTTGCGCGGTAAGGTTCTAATCTAACTAATAATAAAAGCACTAGCACACCCACGCCGCTAGTTAGCAGCACAAAGCTGCTTGTCCAAAGCGATTTATTTATGGGCATCCAGCGGTGCCAAATTAATGCAATAGTAATACTGCACATGGCGTACAGCGCCAATTTAAATTGGCGGCTGGTGGCATTATTTGGCTCGCCAGCTGGTTGGCTTACCAATAAACGTGTAGCTTCAAAGCCCGCCAATATATTTACGGCGGCAGGTAAGGTGCTAAGTAAGCCCTCTGGGTCAAAGGCTAAGCCTTTACCTTGCCATAAGTGTTCTGCGCCTAAAATGGTAATATCTATGTGCCTTACAATATTGTCTGCTAAATGGTAACTGCTATCGGTGAGTATAAATACAAGCCAGTAGGCTACTAATATGCCTAGCGCCGCCATTAGCCGTTGCGTGGTGGGTAGCCATACAATAAACGCCGCTATGCCATAGGCTAGCGCTATGCGTTGCAATACGCCTAGTATGCGTAACTCACTAAGCGCCGTAGTAAAAGGGAATGCATGCAGCAATAAGCCAATAGTAAATAGCAGCGCTGTACGCTTAATTATTTTTTTAGCTTTAATTGCTGGGGCTAGCTGCCCGCTAGAACGGCTAGTAAAAAATAACGCCGAACCAATAATAAAAAGGAAAAACGGAAACACAAAATCGGTAATGGTGACACCATGCCAATCTGCATGTAGCAGGGGGGCGTAAACAAAGCCCCAGTCGCCGGGGGTGTTCACAAGTATCATCATGGCGAGCGTTGCCCCGCGCATAACGTCGAGGGCCAAATAGCGTTGTGTGGCCATAATAATCACCTTTTATAAGTGGGTGGCTCAATTATTGTTTGTGCTGCTACGTTATAGCACGAAGTGGGCAGTGGTGCTGTTACATAAGTGACTGAGCGTTAACTAAAAAAGGCATACCCACCAGAGTATGCCTTTTCAAACGCTAATTAATAAATACTAGTGACTAGATTTCATTTCCAGCTACGCATTTTGTGGCCTTTGAGTGCGTAAAAAAGAATAAACACATAGCAGGGAATCATTACCCAGTATGCAGATTGGCCGTTACCGCCTTCGGCGAAATGCCCGTAAGCTAATGGAATAATAGCCCCACCTGCAATACCCATAATTAATAGTGCAGAGCCAACAGCTGTAAATTTACCTAGGTCTTGTAAGGCTAGCGGCCATATGGCGGGCCAAACCAGTGCATTCGCTAAACCTAATAACGCTAGAAAAGTAATGGTATCTGGTACTACAGGAATACCTGCCCAGCCGAATAAAATACTAGAAATGAGTGTGCTTTCTTGCGATGAAAGCATTACGCCAGCAACAAATAACATACCGAATACAGCGGAACCTAATAGCGCTTTCTCTTGGCTTAGATATTTAGGTATACACACAACACCAAGTACGTAACCAATAACCATAAAGGCCATAGTGTAAGAGGTGAGCGAGCCAAAATGTTTTACGCCAATTGTTTGGCCATATAAACCAATGGTGTCTCCGGCGATTACTTCTACGCCTACATATGTAAACAACGCAATTGCACCGAGTACAACTTGAGGGTATTTAAGAATATCCGACTCTTTTTCTACTGCGGGCGAATCGTTGTCTTCAAATTCTAGCTCTTGCAGTGGAGAAAATTTAACAAAAGCGCCTAAGCCTAGTAGCACCACAGCCATATAGATATAGGGCGTTACCAAACGAGAAGAGAGCTCTGCTAGGCGGGCTGCACGTTCTTCTGCAGTGAGTGCCGCAAGCACTTCTGGCTCGAATTGATCCATACCGGTAAGTATAAGGGTGGTAAATACCACTGGCACAACTATGCCAGCACCTTTGTTAATTAAGCCCATTACACTAATACGGGTAGCAGCACTTTCGCGCGGGCCAATACATACAATGTATGGGTTGGCAGCGGTTTGCAGTAGCGTTAAACCCGCACCGAGTAAAAATAGCGCAACTAAAAATACCATGTAGTTTTGTAATTGTGCCGCAGGTATAAAAATAAGTGCGCCTACCGCCATTACGCCAAGGCCAACAACCATACCGTTTTTATAGCCTGTACGCTTTAGCACAAGTGCAGAAGGCACAGCCATAAAGGTATAGGCAATATAAAAGGCAAAGGTAACGAATAGAGCCTGAAACTCTGTTAGCTCACACACTATTTTTAAAAAAGGAATGAGCGAGCCGTTAAGCCACGTAACAAAGCCGAAAACAAAAAAAAGTGTACCAATTATTATCATTGGTATCAGCGTGCTAGGTGCACGTGCAGCGGGGGCTGCGCTTTGAGTTAGTTCGTTGTTCATAATTATTACCTGTTAGGCGTTTATTTAACGATTATTTCATCTAAGTATAGGGGAACGCTTTTTAGCTTACCGCTTTCGGTACTTAGTACGCGGGTTTTATTTTCCGCCTCTATCCGTAGGTGGCGAGTGGTTGTTGGTGCAAAGGTGTAACTTACGCGATTTTTTGCGGTGGCAAGGTGTTGTGGGTCGGCTTCACCCAAGCTTTGCCATGTTTCGCCATCGCTTGAGCTTAAAATATGCAAACGAGTGGGTGGGTACATTTGGCGATGCTTGCCAGGGTTAAAGCCAATGCTTACTTCGCTAACGGTTTGTGCCTTAGCGAAGGTTATATGTGCAACAACCTCGTCGCCAAAAAATGTGGCCCAGTCGTCGAGTTGAAATATTTGGTCTATCGAAGTAATGCCATCACTTAAGGTTTTTACTGGGTCTTTATTCCACTCTGTATTCGCTTCGCTTAACAGTGTTAGCTTGGCGCCAACGGCTTTGTGTTTTACGGTGCGCAGTTGCGATTCCAGGTAGAAGTTACCACTTATTTTATCTTGGCTACGCGCCCTCACAAACGTATCGCCTTCTACTAAAAATGGTTCGCTATAAATAGGCGATTGCGCATTCGGCAAGGTGCCGTCGGTTGTGTAGCGAATAATTACATGAGCCGTATCGGAGGCAAGGTTTACGCGGTATTTGGCATCTTCACCGCTGCCTTCCGTTTTTGCGGTAGCGGTAATTGCATAAACAGATCGCGCTGCGTTTAAGCCCATTTCGTCAAAGCGGGCAAATAGGCTGGGTAGCCTTTCGCTAAAGCTTTGCCACGATTGCTTGTTGACTGGTGTCCAGGTTATTTCTGCTACCGCACTTAATCTTGGCAGTATCATATACTCCGCTTTTGCTGTGGTAGGCACGTACTCTGTCCACAGTTGCCCTTGGGCGCCGAGTATGTGCTTGGCTTTTTCTGTGCCAGCAAATTGTTCGGGCATGGGGTTGTAAGAGTATGTTTCTGATAACGGTGTAATACCGTGAATGGCAAGTGGTTCATCCACCGAGCGAGACTGAAAGTGATCGAAGTACACATAGTTTCCCGGCGACATAATCGCATCGTGGCCCAGCTCGGCGGCAGCAATACCACCTTCAACACCTTGCCAAGACATAATAGTCGCATTGGGAGCAATACCCCCGTCGAGTATTTCGTTCCAGCCCAACATTTTTTTATCTAAGCTACTTACTATCTCGCCTACGCGGCAAATAAAGTAGCTCTGTACTTCGTGGTAGTCTTTTAAACCTTCACGCTGCATTAATTCGGTAACAAAGGGTGACTGTTGCCACTGAACTTTTTTTACTTCGTCGCCACCTACATGTAGGTATTCGCCAGGGAATAACTCGGCAACTTCGGTAAACACTGCGCGCAAAAATTCAAAGGTTGGCTCGGTTGGGCAAAGCACTTGCTCGAAAATGCCAAAGTTGCTTTGCACCTGTGAAACTTGCTCGATACAACCAAACTCTGGGTAAGCGTGTAAAATAGCTGCTGCGTGGCCGGGGACATCTATTTCTGGAATTACCATAATTTGGCGTTCTGCAGCGTAAGCAACTATGTCTCGTATTTGTTCTTTGCTATAAAAACCGCCTATTCTATTAGTGTTGTAAGCTACGTCGCGGTCGTAGGTATGGCCTATAACCGTTTTGTCTCGCCAAGCCGATTTTTCTGTGAGTAGGGGGTAGGCGTCGATCGGAATACGCCAGCCTTGGTCATCGGTTAAATGCCAATGGAAACGATTCATTTTGTGGAACGCTAATATATCTATATAGCGTTTAATAAAATTCACATCGAAAAAGTGGCGGCTTACATCTAAGTGCATACCGCGATAGGGGTATAAGGGCTCGTCGACAATAGCAACCGCAGGTACAACCCAATTTACAGAATTAATAGGGGAGGGTGATTCTATTTGCGGCGGCAATAACTGGCGCAAACTGGTTAAGCCGTAAAAAATACCCGCGCGAGTGCTAGCGCGTACTGTTATTGCATTATCTGTAACCGTTAATTCATAGGCTTCTGCATTGCTTGATGAGAATTCTGAAGCCGGCACCAACTCAAGACTTACGCTATTTGCTTCATCGCTATTACCTGTAGCGCTTTGAACCTGTAAATTAATACCACTAGCAACATTAAAAAAATCCGCCCAAAGCTGCGCAACATCTCTTAGCTTTTCGCTGTTAACTGTAAGCTGTGTGCTATTACCAAAAACAAACTGCCCTGTTTTTATTTCTGCCGAAACCGGTGCGGGAACAATAGAGATAGCAGGCGGTGCAATAGGGGAGAGTTGCGCGTTTGTACTGGTTGCGTGCTCTTGCTGGCAAGCACTTAGCAGTAATAGCGATGCTAAACTTATACTATGTGGTAATAATCTTAGTTTCATGGTGTGTCTCTAATTGGCGCTGCGGTGCTCTCTACATTGCTATATCGCTATAGTACGTTTAGCGCTGTTTATTAGGTTTTAGCTTGAAGTATTCGCTTAAATATTCAGCTTGTTCAATTTGGCTTTGGTGCTAAAACCTATTTTTAGAGAGACTGCGAAAATAGTTAAAGAATGTGTTGCGCCATAAGGCGTAACACATTGGGCTAAATATATTAGCTGGCTATTTCTTGCGGTTTAGCCGCGTGCTTGGTTTTGGCAAAACGTACAGCGCCAAATTCCGGCTGGCTAAGTGGGGCAGACATGCGTGCGGCAATGTCTGCATCCATCCAATCGAGCATACGTTGTGCAACGCCGCCAATTAATGACATGCGCGGTGGCTTGGTGGCCCAGAGTTTATTGGCCACGCGACTTAAATAATCGGCGCCGTCTTTTACAATATTGAGGGCGACGCTATCACCTTGTTCGGCAGCGTGAAAAACAAGTGGAGCTAATTTTGCGTAATCGCTCGATTTAGCACCAGATAAGCGATCTACAATCATTAGTCCACGCGCTTGTAATTGCTCCTCTACTAAGTCACTTAGCATAGTGCTTGGGCCGAGCTCATCTTCTGCAATAAGCACAGCCTGAATAGCCGATAACCCAAGCCAAGCGCCGCTGCCTTTGTCGCCGCAAGGAAAGCCGTGCGCGCCTAACGTAACGGCTTGGCCGTTTACATAAGAGAAACCGCAGCTGCCTGTGCCGGCAACCATTACTGCGCCGTCGTCGCTCTCGTGTGCGCCAATGCAGGCTATGTGTAAATCGGTAGTGAGGTACTGCGCTTTAAAAGGGTGATCCCACTGGTTAACTATTTGAAACAAGCTAGGTAAATGCACACCGGCTAAACCCAGGCCCGCAACAATATTCGCTTTATGCTTAGGCGTTAAACCCGCATTGCGCAAAGCAATGTCTGTTGCGTTCATTATGGATTCGTAAGTGCGCTCTACACCGTGATAGGGGTTTGCTGGGCCGCCTTCGCCAACACCAAGTACAGTATTGTTTGAATCGACAAGTACCGCACGGCATTTGGTGCCGCCGCCGTCTACGCCGAGAAATAGTGGTGAGTGTGTGGGTGGCAAATTGGCCATGGAGAACCTCTTCCTATGTACATCTGCGACAAATGCCGCGCAAGCAATGGGTTTATTTGTTTTTATGCAACGCTGGGCGCGACTATAGCGGCCTGCGCTGCAATTGTGAATTTTTGGTTGCACCCGCAAGGTCATATTGGGTGCCCAGAGCCGCCGCATCCATGCGTTTGCAAAGCCCAAGGAATAAAAAGGTGGCTAATGCAGAGCATTAACCACAACCAAATGCTAAATCAGAGGGGAACCTAATTAACCCTGCACTCAAACTAGAGTGCGTTTAGCGCTTGGAGAAAGCTCGGTGTATCAAGATAGCTTTAACTAAATTCTGACCATCTGTTCAAAATGCAGTTAAGGGTACCCTGAGGGGTGGCCCTCTAGGCTAGGGGCGAAGCCAGAGGGCACATTTACTTTACTAACTTAGGCGAGGCTTAGCGTAGGATCACTAGCGACTAAGCCAAGCCAAAGTTTACTGTGATACAAATTAGAAGTTAATGGATACACCGGCAACGATACGGCGACCGTTTTGGTAAAGCGACATAACGCGTGCTTTATCGGTGTTGTACTCAATGACTTCTTCATTTAGCAGGTTAATAGCTTCTAAAGAGAGCGATACGTTATCGGTAACGTTGTAGCTGAAGCTCGCGTCCCATTGACCGAAAGCGTCGTTCCACAGCTCATCGCCGTTAAAATGCAAACCTTTGTACCATTCGGTGCGGTAGTTATACATTAAGCGCGCGCTTAGCACGTCGTTTTCGTAGTAGCCGGTGAGGTTCATCATGTGGTCTGATGTGCCTTCAACGAGGCCTGAACCTGGAGACGTTTCGTCACGCTCTTGCTCGTTGGTTGCGTTGGTGTAGGTGTAGTTGGCTACAACACCAAAGTCGCCAAAACCTTGCTGATAAGAAAGTTCCAAGCCGTCTGTTGTTCCACCAAGGCCGTTTACAGGCTGTTGGAAGGTTACATCTACGAACTCTTCAGTTTCTTCGTTGTAGCGTGGTGATGTGTCAAATACATAAGATCTGTAGCTCTTAATATCTTTAAAGAAGTAGGTAGCAGACAACAGTGACGCATCGTCGAAGTACCATTCCCAAGAAATATCAAACTGATCTGCAATTTGTGGGTTAAGCAATGGGTTGCTGCGCGTACCTGCAGGTGCTGCTTGGTTCAAAGAGCCGAACGATTCGCTTGCAGAAATGTCGTTCCAGTTTTGACGAGACATAACACGCGCTGAGCTGAAGCGTAAGATTTGATCTGCATTTAAATCAAACGCAACGTTAAAGCTTGGCAATATTTCGCTGTAGCTATTGTCTGTGGTTACCCACTCTAAGCTTGATGGTGTTAACCATTCGCGGTCGATAGTGTAAAAGCCCCAAGAATCGTCAGAGAACTCATAACCACCAGAAGTTTGCTTGGTTGATACGTAGCGAACACCCATGTTGCCGCGGAAACCGTCGCCTTCAAAATCACCTTGCACATAAAGCGCATTGATTTTTTCAGATACTTCCCAGTTTTGCGCTAGCTCTAAGCTCACAGCGTAATCTGCGGGTACACCGTCTAAGCCAACAAATGCAATTTCTTCGAACGCTGCTTGATCGTGGTACATTTGCTCTGTCATGTTGCCAGAAGCCAATACGTCGATGCTTTCTGGTGTGCCTACACCTAAACCACATACCTCAAAGGTGGTACAAGTAGCAAATACGTGATCTAAGTAGCTGCCAGATACATTGTCTTCGTCGATGGTGTTCGGGCCGTGCCAACTGAACACTGCACGCTCTTGAGTGCGCTCTGCGTCGCGCAATTTAATACCGGTTTTAATTGCGGTAAATACGCCTGCTTCAATTGGTAATTCAAAATCTACTTGAGCGTAGGTTTCTTTATCTGTAGTTGGTTTTTTACCACCCCAAATCCAGCCAGGTGCAAATGCGCTTGGGTCAGATGAGTCTACAGTCGTCTCAAGCTCTGGCGTGCCACGTAAATCGAACGAGTAACCTATATCGTTAATTGGAAGAGCAGAGTAAGACGCTTCGCGATAGGTACCGCCTTTGGCATCTGTGCTACCTATTTGTGCGTGCACATTCAGTGAATCGCTTAAATAGTTGATGTCTAAATCTACAGATTGTGTTTCGGTTGAAGAGCGACGGTTAATAAAGTCGAATTCGGTAGAGCCGCCAGTGGCAACGCTCGCCGCAACCAAGTTGCCGTCTTCTACGGTGCTGCTTGTCCAAACAGTTGGGTCCGTTAATGCTTCGGTGGCCTCATTGTTTGGGAAAATCAACCAGTTTTGGTTGTGGTTGTTCGAGTCCATTTTTGATTTCAAAACATTTAAGGTGAAATCTAAATTCTCGCTTGGAGCAAATTGGGCGCTGGCAAAAACGGTTTGACGGTCACGTTCTTGTTCAAAGCGCGGTACACCAATATGGCTTGGCACTTTTACGCCGCCAGTGTCACGCCAGCCTAAAATCTCTACACCTTCACGCACAACTTTACGTTGTTGGCTTACACCAGAAACTAACAAGCCAATTGTTTCGTCGTCATTCTTCCAGGAGTACATGGCAGAAAGTTGTGGATCGGTTTCGCCAGAGGTTTCTGAATATTGGCCTTCTACTTTTACTGAAACAGCATTCGCAGGAAGGTCTAGAGGGCGGCGAGTAGTGAGTACAACAGTACCACCTAGAGAACCTTCATCCATGCTGGCTACAGGCGACTTATATACTTCTAAGCTAGAAACTAGCGCTGAAGGAAGTAAGGTGTAGTTAAAGCTGCGTGATGGCACATCTAAGATAAACCAGTCTGCAGACGCTACTGATTGACCATTTAACAAGGTGCGGTTAGTTGAAGGGCTAGCACCGCGAACGGTAATTTTTTCACCTTCACCAAATTCACGGCTCACACCAATACCGGTGATGCGCGATAGGGAGTCAGCAACGTTTTTATCTGGGAACTTGCCTATGTCTTCTGCCGTAATTGCGTCAACAACAGCATTAGCGTCGCGTTTTTTGTCTATGGATTGAGTCAAAGAGCTGCGAATACCAGTAACGGTAACCTCTTCGATCGGTCCTGCATCCTGTGCGAACACTGGGGCAGCCATCCCCAAAACAGCTGCGGTAGTGATTGATTCGTAGTTTATGGCCTTAATAGCACTGCGTAGTTTATTTCTCATGGTTAACTCCTGCTCGGCAGAGTAAGTGATTGCTTATAGTTTGCTTTTTTAAAAATGACCGGTGTACGTAATATCGGTTCGGTTACCAATGGACAACGTTGTCATGGCTCTACCGTATTTCTTTTTGACAACGTTGTCAAATCGTTTTTGAGTGATATTTGTTCTGGGTATTTACAATATAGTTTAGAAAATCAATGACTTGAGATCTTTGGCATTAAAAGCGTTATTTTTAATATCAAAAAGATATTGGTGACATAACGGGATGAAGGGGGGGGCCATATGGCGTGTAATGCGTTTCAGTTGGCCATAAAAAAGGCCCAACAGGAAACCTGTGGGCCTTTGGTAATTAACAATTTATAGCCGTGTTTTAGCTATCGGCTTTTTTGGCTCTTGGTTTACGCGGTGCGCCATCTTTATTGGCTGGGCGTTTTTTGCGTTTGAAGTCGTCACCACCACGGCCTCGACCACCGCCAGCGTTGCCTTCTGCACGGGTAATGCGCAGCTGCTTTTGACAAACCCAAGTTTTGCTTAGGGTTTCGAAAACTTCTTTGGGCATACCTGATGGCAAGTCTACGGTGCTGAAGTCGTCGTGCAGTTTAATGTGGCCAATAAACTTGCTGCTAATATTTGCTTCGTTGGCAATGGCGCCAACAATGTCGCCAGGCTTAACACCGTCTTTGCGGCCTACTTCTATACGGTAGGTCTCCATGTTTTCGTCTTTTTCACGGCCTTTACCGCGATCTCGACCTTCGCGTCCACGGCCATCTCTGTCGCCACGGCCGCGTTTATCGAAGTCGCCATCGCGCTCTTTAAATTCACGCTGTTGACGCTGAGGACGGTCTTCCAACAATAGTGGTTGGTCACCTTGGTATAGAAGAGCAAGCGCTGCTGCTATGTCGGCAGTATCCAGTTCGTTGTCGTGTTGCATTTCGGTAACGAGCTTGCGGAAAAACTCTAGGCCTGGTGATTTGGCTGCATCCAATATTTTTTGTTTAAAGCGATCAACACGAATTTGGTTAATATCATCCGTGCTTGGCATTTTCATTAGTTCGATAGGCTTGCGGGTAGCTTTTTCTATTGTGCGCAACATACGCATTTCGCGCGGTGCAACAAAAAGAATGGCTTCGCCCGAGCGACCAGCGCGGCCTGTACGGCCGATGCGGTGCACGTAAGCTTCTGAATCGTAGGGAATATCGTAGTTTAGTACGTGGCTAATGCGATCTACGTCTAGGCCGCGTGCCGCTACATCGGTAGCAACTAGAATATCAATTTGGCCTTTTTTCAACTTCTCTACGGTGCGCTCACGCAGGTTTTGCGAGATGTCGCCGTTAAGTGCCGCACTGGAGTAGCCGCGTGCGGCCAGTTTTTCTGCCAGCTCGATAGTTGTGGTTTTGGTACGCACGAAAATAATCATCGCGTCGAACTCTTCCGCTTCGAGTATGCGCGTAGTGGCATCTAGCTTGTGGTGGCCGCTCACGCCCCAGTAACGCTGACGAATGGTGTCGGCGGTTTGGGTTTTAACTTCAATCTTAATAAGCGCTGGGTCGTTAAGGTATTTGTTAGCAACCTTAGCAATCTCTTTAGGCATGGTAGCCGAAAATAGCGCGATTTGGCGGGTAGGTGGGGTTTGAGTGAGTACCCATTCAACGTCGTCAATAAAGCCCATGCGCAACATTTCGTCGGCTTCGTCTAGTACCAATACTTTAAGTTGGTCTAGCTTTAGCGTGCCTTTACGCATATGGTCCATAACACGACCGGGTGTGCCCACAATAACGTGAACACCGCGCTTCAGTGCGCGTATTTGCTGGTCGTACCCTTGGCCACCGTAGATAGGTAGAATGTGGAAGCCGGGCAAGTGATGGGCGTATGATTGAAATGCTTCTGCTACCTGAATGGCTAGTTCGCGGGTAGGTGCAAGTACTAGAACCTGTGGCGCTTTTTGGCTTAGGTCTAGGTTGTTAAGTATTGGTAGAGCAAATGCTGCGGTTTTTCCCGTACCGGTTTGGGCTTGGCCCAGAATATCTCGTCCAGCTAATAACTCAGGAATACTTTTGGCCTGAATGGGGGAGGGGGTTTCGTAACCAACGTCTGTTAGTGCTTTAAGAATGTGTTCATTTAGGCCCAGTTGAGCAAAATTGGGGCTGGATTCGGTCATTAAATATTCCTGATTTGGTGTAGCCGGTAGGGTATCGCCGCTTTTTTAGCCACGAATACGGAAAAGGGGCGCGATTATACATTGCTGGGCGCCATATGTCTGTTTTTTGTACAACTATTTTAACTTAATTTGGAGAAGGTTTCATGCGGGTGTGGGTAGATGCGGACGCCTGTCCAAATATGATCAAAGAGGTGCTTTTTCGCGCAGCTCAACGCCGTAAGGTACAGGTTACACTGGTAGCCAACCAACCGCTTAAGGTTATTCCATCGCCGTTTATTAAAGCTATACAGGTATCTGCAGGCTTTGATGTTGCCGATAACTACATAGTCGAGCAGGTGGAAGCCGGTGATTTGATAATAACGGCCGACATCCCCCTCGCCGCCGAGGCAATAGAAAAGGGCGGTTTAGTGATTAGCCCAAGGGGCGAGCTACTTACCGCCGAAAATATACGCCCGCGCTTAAATATGCGCGACTTCCTAGAGCAAATGCGCTCCTCCGGCGAACACACCGGCGGCCCTGCCGCGTTGACAGCGAACGATAAGCAAGCCTTTGCAAACGCTTTAGATAGATTGATAACAAAGGGGTTGAAAGATAGTTAACAGAGGGACAGTTTACAGTTAACAGCTAAAGCCAAGGGTGTGCCGCTAATAGGGTTTGGCTGTTAACTGTAAACTAATCGCTGTTAGCTACCCTTAATGCGCCCTCATGTCTACGGTTTGTTCTTGCATCAACGTATGTGAATTACAGGGTTGGCCAAAATAGAAGCCTTGGTAGAAGTCGCAGTCGAATGCGCGCAGTACGTAAAACTCTTCCTGCGTTTCTATGCCTTCAGCTACTACCTTTATGCCCAGCTTGTGCGCCATTTTTATTACGCTAGAGCTAAGTGCCTGCATGGGTTTGTTGGTATCTATGTTTTGGGTTATGGCGCGGTCTATTTTTAAGTAATCTATGGGTAGGTCTGCTAGTTGGGTCATGGCTGTATTGCCGGTGCCAAAATTATCTAGCGCAAAACTAATGCCCTGCTGGTGTAAAAAGTGGATATTACTTTTGCACGCAAGAATGGCATTAATGCTTTCGCGTTCAGAAATTTCTAAACAAATAGTGTTTGAGCTTAAGTCGTTTACGCTTAGCCAGTGTAAAAAGTTTTCGCAAAAAATGCGGTCGTGTAACTGAGCCGTACTAATATTTACGCTAAATTTCCCTATAGGCCTATTAGCGGCAAGTGCTTGCTCTTGCAGTTGTGCCACATTGGCAAGCACCTGTTTGGTTAATTCATCTAACATGCTGTTTTGGCTGAGTGCTGGTAAAAACTCACGCGGGGCTACATTGCCTAGGCTTGTAGAGCGCCAGCGGCTAAACGCCTCTGCATACAGTGGGTTGCTGTCGTCATCGCAATAATAGCTTTGAAAAACCGTACTAAACTCACGGCCCTGTAAACCCTTTTCTATTTTGGCTGCAACACTTTGTGTGCGCTTGTAGCCGGCCGATGCCGATTCGCTTGCAAATTCAACGTTGGTTTTAGCGCTGGCTTTGGCTTGGGTTTTGGCTGCGTCTGCTTGTTTTACCCAATGGTTTAAATCTGCAGGTTGAGGTAAAAATGCAACCCCAATAGAGGGCGTTGCAACTATTTGCTTTTGCGACGTTTCGAATGGTGAGTCAAAGCATTGTTGTAGGCGCGTTACCAGCGGGTAGGCTTCGTGCTCGTGGTTTAGGGTATCGGTAATAATTGCAAAGGTATCGTCGTATAGGCGTGCAATACATTCAGTGTGGCGCACAATGTTTTCGCAACGTTTAGCAACTAACTGTAAAAGCTGGTCGCCAGTGTGACGGCCAAACTGTTGGTTAATTAGCTCGAAGTCGTTTATATCAAATAATAAAACAGCTAGCTGAGCGTTTGCACGTTGTGCGCGAAAAATGGCTGTGGTTGCGTAATTGTAAAAATAACTTAAGTTGTGTATTTCTGTTAAAGAATCTTGTTGTAGCGGGTTTTGATTGGTTGTTATGTCGTGAATAGAATCGGTGCCCAATGAAGAGTGGCTGTGTAATAAGTGCGATGTTTGCGCTTTTTTTCGTTGTGTGGCAAACGCTAAGCTGCGCAATAGCGCTTCCGCGGTTAGTTCGTTTTTATGCAAGTAATCTTCTGCACCGCTAGCGATAATTTGGTTGGCTAAGCTAAAGTCGTTATCGTCGGTAATTACAATAATGGGTAAGTTTGGCGTAAGTTCGCAAAACGCTTTTACTGTATCGGTTGTGTTTAGGTTTTCTGTGCTAGAGCAATAAATAAGCGCGTCGAACTCAAAGTCTGTAAGCGCTTCGCTAGCGGCTTGAACCGAATCTACAGCGAGTACCGCGTGGTGGTGTTGGTACGCGTCTCGCAACCTTATTTCAAGTATATCTGCGTCTTGGTTATTCGCTTCAATAAGCAAAAAGAGAGGGGCTAGGGTATCTGTATTGGCGTGGGTAGCTAATTGCATAAAAAAGACTCTTGTTAGTTTTATTTTGAGTCGTGGTAAAAGGCTTATACCTTTTACTTTTTGCGGGCTATAGGTATTAAGGGTAATCGCAATAAAACTGTAACAAAAAAATGTAATGTGACAGCTTTTTACCGCTTGCAATATCACTTGGCCCGAATCAACTCCATCTGAACCTGCAACAATTCATTACGCTAGTGCGTACTTTTAGTGTAGTTCAACTTTGCACAAAATATACAACTCTTTCTACCCCTAATTGTTGCAATTATGTAAAAAGTGGCGCGTTAAACTAAAGGTGTTTTTAGAACGGGGAATTGTAGCGTTACTCACGTAAAAATTACGTTACTGCGGCGCTATGTCGCCGGGGCATAAATTGAAATATTGTTTGAAAGCCTTAGAGAAGTTGGACCTGTGATTATAGCCGGCTAAAAAAGCAGCTTCGCCAATACTTAAATTGTTGTGCTGAATTTCGTGGCGCGCTTTTTCTAGGCGACGAATACGAATGTACTCGGCAATAGTGCAGCCAAAGTGTGCTTTCGATAAACGCTGCAATTTGCTTACACTCATGCCCAGCGCATGTGATATATCTTCCAATTGAATGTGAGCACCCGGCTGCAGCTCATTAATGCAGTGCTCTAAATGCTGCTGCACTTTTATAGCTTGGCTGCTAAGGCTCCGGCTGGTTCGGTTAGGGTTGTGCAAGTTAAAAATGCGCTCGCCGCTGGCTTCAATGTCGTCCAGTGCTTGCGCAATAAATGCGAGTACATTGGCGTGGAAGTGCAGGGCTTGACTGGGGCTATTACTGTGGCTGCTCATTACCGCTTTTGCGTGGCGCACTAAACTGCCGGATGCCAGCCAATGTGTTCGCGCTAAATGGGTGCTTATAAACCTATTTAAAAAGGCTGGGGCGGGGTTTTGCCACAGGTGCTGTTTTATCCATTGCGGCGGTACAGAAACCACAAGTTTAATCACTTGCTGCTTGTTGGTCAGTTTGCGCTGCCATGCGGCGTTTTGGGTGAGGTTAGTGGCCCAACCCTGGGCGCCGTTTGCAGCTTCTATAGTGCCGAACTCTCCATTAAAGCCAAACGTTATTTTCCCTTCTATCAATACACCAAAGGTAAGCCCAGCGTGTTGCTGGCTGGCTACTAGGGCATCTTTTTGTTCTTCCATATTGCAGGCATGCACCAATATGCCATCGAACTCCCGCTTTAAGGTGAAATGGCCGTTAATTAACGTGTCTGTTTTTGCGCCTTTGCTGTGGATTGTGGCGTTTCTGCACCCTGCGTAGTTCGCTAGCGCCTCGAGTGCTGGGGCCGTAAGGGCGCGGCTGCTCGGATTAGTATTGATAGGTGCGGCGGTCATAAGAGGTCCTGTAGTGACGATTTCGCATAACACAATGACGTTTTTGCATAGCAAATGGCTGCGTACAAGCGGATATTATCAACTAGAATACGCAACTGCAAATCATTCTCATTAGCGTCTTTCTATTTTCGGGGTTTACATGACCATTTCAAAACCAGCGGGTAAGCATTTGTTTCTACCCAGTGCGCTTGCGCTAGCCGTTTCTGTACAGGTTCAAGCAGAAAACGATCTAATTGAAGAAATAAACGTTTGGGGCACACAGGTTATCGCTTCATCGGTAAAAATGGATGTGGAATCCATCGAGCTAAAGCAGGCGGATCATATTAGTGACCTGCTGCGCGGCATTCCTGGCGTGGATGTGGGCGGTGCTCACTCATTAAACCAGCGTATATCCATCCGCAGTATGGATGACAAAGACTTGCGTATCACCATCGACGGCGCAAACCAAAATACATACATGTATCACCACATGGGCAACTTACAAATTCACGCCGACATTTTACAGTCGGTGGATATTAAAGTTGGTAACAACTCGGTGGTAGATGGCGGCTTAGGCGGTACAGTGCGCTTTAAAACAAAAGACGCCAAAGACCTGCTCGCAGCAGGGCAAGATTTTGGTGGCCGCGTGCAGGCAAGCTATGCCAATAATGCCTCTATGGGTGCGGCGGTAACAGGCTATGGCCAGCTTAGCGAGAGTGTTGATGCATTGGTGTATTACAACACAATTAACCGCGACAACTACACCGTAGGTGGTGGCAAAATTTTAGATGCCGATGGTGTAGAAGTGGGCAATACCGATGGTGAAGTACGCGGCTTAGAGGGCACGCTTACAGATTTATTGGTTAAGTTCGGTTGGGATCTTTCTGAAAACCAACGTTTTAAAATTGGTTACGAAGCCTATAAAGATAAAGGCGATTACAGCTACCGCCCCGATATGGGCCTTGCAACCGATTGGGCAATTAGTGAGAGCCTTGGCTTGCCGCTAACCTTCGATACCGAGTTTACCCGCGATACCATTACCCTTAACTACGACGTAACACTGGGCGATAGCGAAGTGAGCGTGGCGGCGTTTACCAACGAAAGTAAGTTGTGGCGCGATGAAAGTGCCAATCAGGCAATCTGGCCAGAAGACCCTGCATTAGTAGAAGGTGAAGCAACCAACACAGGCTTTAATATTTTGGCTGTTTCGCCGGTAGGCAGTGCTCAAACCCTTACCTACGGCGTAGACATAATCAATTACGATACGGCTTACCGTACCGATGGCAGCCTGCAAAGTGAAGAAAGCGCTCAAAACCTAGCGCTATTCATAGAAGACAGAATTGAGTTGGGCGACTTCAGTATTATTCCTGGTGTGCGTTACAACAGCTTCGATATTGACTCTACTGTAGTAGACGATAGCTTCTCTAAAGTTACCGCAGCGCTTGCATTGGAATACCAAGTTTCAAATAGCCTTGTAACCAGCTTAAGCACAACACAACTGTTTAAAGGCCCAGAAATAGGCGAAGTGTTTATTGGTGCTGGCCTGTATGAAACTGCAAACCCAGGTATTGAAGCCGAAGGTGGCTTAAATACCGAGCTTGCTATTTCGTTTGAAGATGAAGTGCTAGGTGCTGATGCGTTCTCTACAGGTATTACCTTCTTTAATACGCGTATTACCAACTACATTTACGATTACGCAACACCGCCAGCCGAAGTGGGCGGCCGCTCGTGGAAAGATAACGTAGGCACCATGAACTTAAAAGGTTTCGAAGCCTATGTTGGTTACGATGTAGGTAACTTAACAACATTGCTTGTATTCTCTAAAGCGCAAAGTGACTTAGATGCAAACGAGCAATACGCAAGTTTAGATGGCGCCCGTCAAGATCGTCAGCGCGGCAACCCAATTAGCTTAAGCATTGATTACGACTTACCTTCTATTAACGCGCTATTACATTGGGACGTTCAACACCTTGGTGCTGTTGATGGCGATTTAGCGTTAGATTCTGCAACACTAAACAACGATAAAGACGGCTACACAGTGCACAATATGTCTGCGCGCTGGCAGCCCGAAACCGTTGATGGCTTAACCGTAACGTTTGGTATAGATAACGTGTTTGACGAGTTCTACGCATCGCAATCTTCGCGTACAGGCACCAGTAACCATCCGCGCTTCGGGCAGCTTTACCTCTTGGATTACGAGCCAGGTCGTAACGTTAAATTAACTGTTGGTTATCAGTTTTAATTTAAACCGTAACCGAAAGGGTAGTGCAGTTAAATGAAACGGCGAAATGCCAAACCGGCAAAGTCGGCGCTGCGTAGGGCAATTTATATCTACGCACGCTTTCTTCACATCTATATATCAACAGCGCTTTTTGCGCTGTTGATATTTTTTTGTATAACGGGTTTTTTCTTAAATCATCTCGATACCTTTGGTGGTAGTGCGAGTGATGAGAGCAAAGAAATTCCATTTACCCCCGCACTTTCTGAATTGTTCGCAGCAGAAAATACGCCATTCGAAAATCCACCCCTCGCGGCGCTTAAGCAGTATGTGCAGCAGCGGCATGGTTTAAGCCAGTTTAATCGTATGGAGTTAGATGAAGATGCGGGCGAGCTTATTCTAGATTATTCATTACCTGCGGGTTATGCCTCGGCTATTTTCTTAGTAGAAGACGAAACACTGCTACTGGAATATCAAAAGGGCAGTGTGTTGGCGGTAATGAACGATCTACATAAAGGGCGGCATACAGGTGGTGCTTGGTCTTGGGTAATTGATTTGTCGGCACTGCTTATGGTGCTGTTTGCCATTACCGGGTTTATTTTAGTTTTTCAAAATAAACGCCAGCGCGTTAACGCCCTGTGGGTAACCGCATTGGGGGTGGCAACACCAGTAATAATTTATTTTGTTTGGGTGCCCAGTATTACGGGCGTGTAATTGTAATAAGCAACGAGAAGACCTATGAATGTTTGCAGTAAAAATAGTCTGCAGGGTATTGCAGTAAACCTGCGTAATAGTTGGCTTGGATTAATGGCTGCGTTTGTACTTTCTGTGTTTTTTTCTGGGCAAGTATTTGCCGATAAGAACGTAGCTAGTGCAAATGCGAAAAGCAGTGTAGTGGTTACGCTCACCGTGCCCAAATTAGATGTAGACCCCTACCACAAACCTTATATTGCTGTTTGGGTAGAAACCTCCTCGCGCGAAGGCATTATTACTTTAGCCGTGTGGCACGAAAAAGACACTTGGCTTAAAGATATTCGCCAATGGTGGCGCAAGCTAGGCCGTGCCTCAGACGAAAACTTAGATGGCGTTTCGGGTGCTACGCGCAAGCCCGGTACTTACACTGTTGAGTGGGATGGTAAAGATCAGCAGGGTAACCCTTTGCCAGCTGGCGAATACTTAATAAATGTGGAAGCCTCTCGCGAAGAAGGTGGGCGTAGCTACGCGCGCGAGAACATTCAGTTGGGGCAGTCTAGTCGTCAAGTAGTGGCTGCAGATAATGAACTCGGTGAAATTATTATTGAGGTAAATGCGCAATGAATATTCAATTAATACAAAACATACTAAAATCAAAAATTAATACCACAGGTAAAATAGCTAAACATAGCTTGGTGCTACTGTTGGCCGTTGCCAGTACGCAAGCGGCAGCGCACAGCCGCTGGATGGTGCCAACACACACTATTTTGTCTGGCGAAGAGACCGAAGTGGTCGCTATCGATTTAAGTATTTCTAACGATATATTCCACCCAGATTTTGCCTTAGGTGGTGTCCCCCTTAAAGATGTTGCACTATTACTGGCTGGAGAAAAGCTCGCCAAAAAACCAACACCCAAAGACCCAGGTGCTGCATTCAGACAGCAGCTAGCGCAATCTACAAAGCTAGAAGTGGTGCAGCCCAACGGTGAAATAACCCACAGCGAAGCACTTATTAACTTTGGTAGAAAAAGCACAACAGCGATTGAGTTAGCGCAATCGGGTACCTACCGCGTTGGCGTAGTGCAAAACCCTATTTACTTTACGCTTTTTAAAGATGCAGAAGGCAACCGTGGGCGTGAATTTGGTAAGTTGGAACAGGTAAAAGCGAGTTTGCCGAAAGGGGCGACAGATATATCGGTTATGAAAGTGAATAACCGAGTAGAAACCTACATAACCAGAAACGACCTGAATACAACAGCTTTGGCTGTAACAGGCAATGGGCTGGAGCTGGTGTTTAGCGGCCACCCCAATGAGCTATTCGTAAAAGAAAAACACACCATTCAATTGTTGGCTAATGGAAAGCCGGTTGCAGAAAGTACAGAAGTAAAATTAACGCGCGAAGGCACCCGTCATAGAAATGACCGCGAGCTAATTATTGCCACAACCGACAGTAAAGGCTTTTTTGAATTGGTGATTGATAAGGCTGGCTTTTACTTGCTGGAAGTAGAAATAAAAGTAGACGCCACGGAAAAAGGCGTTAATACCGAGCGTCTAGGTTTATACACAACATTAGAGGTTAACGCCGAGTAAGTTTGCTTCGCGCAACTTATCGACCAAAAAAGGGCTTAGCCGAACAGCTAGCCCTTTTTCTTTTAAGTAAAAACAGCGCTATATAAGCCAACTGCTAATTATTTCACTGTCACTTCAAACTTTGCCGCTAACCCTGTTTGCGCGTGTGCGGCTATCCAAAGGGTAAAATCCCCCGGCTCTGTTACCCGTTGCATATCTGAGTTGTGAAATGCCAGTGCATCTGTGTGTAACGTAAAGCTTACTGTTTTAGACTCGCCAGCTATCAAGCTCACTTTTTTAAAGCCTTTTAATTCGCGAATAGGCCGTGTAACACTGCCTGCTATATCTTCTACTGCTACACGTTGTAAATCGTCAGTGATATTGCCGGCTACGGCATCAAAGTTAACGTTTAAAAAACCACCGGTTTTATCTGCACCGCACATACCCCAGTCGCGTAATTGCAGCTGACCGATTTTTTCGGTTAGCGTCATTTTATTAAGAAGCAGGTCGATTTTTTGTTCTATCTGCGCATCGCCTAGTTATTCTGCATTTGCTGCTGAGCTTATTCCACCTATGGCAATAGTTATGGCTGCAATGGTGCGGCTAATGCGTCAACCGTTTTTGATGGTGTTATTCATCTATTTCTCTCTGCCAAAATACAAAAATAGCCGTGTTATAAGTTTGGTTAGAAAGTAGACGGTTTTATTGTTATGTGCTGGTGGGGTTAAACGGGTTGATGGTTTTGTTGGTGAAAAATTGTTGGTTAAAAATTATTGGTTAAAAAAAGCTCCGTGGTAACCACGGAGCTAAGAGTTACAGAAAGGCGGGGAATGTCTATCAGCCGTATTAACCAAACCTGTTGCCATTGAGGTAACCTAACCCAGAAAAACTCAATGACAGAGGCCGTACTCTGTTAACCGTTTGCTAGAAAAGCCGTTCTGTTGAGGAAAACTTCATAACGTGCTTTATATTACTAACCTGCACTGGGTGTGCGGTGTTCATATTTAAGCTGGCCCAATGGGCTGCTGCTTACGTCTTGATGCACACATTATCGTAGCGTCAAGGGCACGTCGTTCTGCTAATGGAATTCGAACCCACAAACCCCCAATATTTAGGCGTACGTGTTGTACGTATTTAATCGAACGGGTGAAAGTTTAATAAAAACAAGGGGTTATATGGTTGTGGGTGTTGTTGGAGAATGTTGGCCATTACTTACTTTTTTTGCCGCCCTACCTATTCAAGCTCTAAAAAGGCACGCCAGCACTTGGTATTAAGGGAGGGGGTTAAGGAGAAAACGGCTAGCGGGGGTGGTAAAACAGCACGTTTTTAACAGGGGCTTACAAGCCAGAGAAAAACCTTTGCAAGCACCACTTGGACACCGAACACGATTCCTATATTCTAAAGTTCTAATAACAATGACGGCTGCCGAATATCGCAGCCTAAATGCTTTTTACACCTTCAAGCTAAGTGCGGGCCTAGACTCTGATGGGATTCACCATATTTAATTTTCACGATGTAATCCTTTGGATGACAGCCATGCAGTGCTTGTTTTTTGCTTGCCTGCTAGTCGCCACCAACGAGGCCAAACTTAAGAGTACCTACTTTCTGGCGGCTTTTTTGTTCGCCCATGCCTTTATACCCGTACACGAGATGATTCTGTGGGGCGCGGAATTTAAGCTTATTGTGCGCGACCATATGCCCAGTATTTATTTTATTGGCGGGGCGGCCTACTACTTGGATGGCCCTTTGCTGTATTTGTGTATCAAAGCGCTGGTTTTTCGCGATTTTGAGCTTAAAAAGCGCGATGTTTGGCACTTGATTCCGGTACTAATGTTTATTGTTTTTATGCTGCTTACCTTTTATAGGTTGCCCTTCGAGCAGCGCGACTACCTAATACGCAGCGAAGAATTTGTATACGGCAATGGCTATGTGTTGCTGGAGTTTATGGCTAAAAGTATGCGCGTGGTGTATTGCGTATTGTGCTTAGTGCTTATAAGTAAGTATAAAAAGCTGCGTGAATCCACCCATTCCGATGTGCAAAAAATGGATATTACATGGGTGCATATGCTGGTATTGGGTGTGTTAGCCATTGTTAGCATGGAGATGGTGCTAGCCATAACCAAAGTTATTAACCTATTTGAAAGTTTCCACTGGGCAATTTTTGAGTGGATGGGCCTAAGCGGCTACTACATGATGTTTATACTTGTGAACCTATTGGTGTTTACCGGTATTCGCTATTTTGCCAGCTTCGAGCCTGTGCATTTGGCCGAGGCAAGTAAAAAGCCGCTTCAAGAGCACATGCTAAACCCTGCTGTTGCGGCCAAAATAAGTGACGCGATGGCTAAAGATAAACCCTTTATGGAACCAGATATCACCCTCGATAACCTAGCGGCCAGCTTGGGCTACCCGCCTAAAGACTTGTCTATGGTTATTAATCGACACTTTGGTGTGAACTTCTATGAATTTATCAACCAATATAGGGTAGATGAAGCTAAGCGCATGCTTGTATCCGAAGAATATAAAAACACGACTATTACAGATATCTATTTAATGGTGGGGTTTAATAGTAAATCTGTGTTTTACACGTTTTTCAAAAAGAAAATGGGGGTTACACCTTCGCAATATAGACGCAGCGGTGGTGATTCGCCCGCTGGTTAAAAATTCTGGCGGAACTTAAAGTTGAATGCCACTGCAAGTGCCGTAGCTTGCGGTGAGTCACGTTTATATCTTGATAAATTCTAGAAAAGCGAATTAAGTTTTGACATTAATAGGCACAAAAAAAGCTTCACACGTGATTTTTATAAGCAATATTTTATAAAAAGTTTTGCGTTAAAGTTGAGTAACTCGCCTAAAGAATAATTAAATGCATTCCTTAGTTGAAATGTGAGACACATGTAGCATTTGCGCGACCCATAGTTTGAGGTGTGCCGCATTTCGCGGGTTTGCGGGTTTTGTTAGTAAAACGTTTCGCCTACACTGCGCGGCATTCCAGTATTAAGCACGGTTTAGCTGCTGGGTAGTAGTGACTTAACCGTGTGGTGTACAAATAATAATACCTGCGGCTTTCTTGTGTGTTCTGCACGTTTGGCTAGCTGGTTAATATTGGAATAATGCTTATCTATCGCGCCTGTAAAGCGTACTAATAATAACGAAACAATTACATGCCGCGATGTTGTGGCAGCGCGTGCCTACGCGCTCGCCACTAGAGTATTTGCGTACTCGGTTCCTCCAATAAATAAAATATTCATGCGTGTGCAGTAATGCAGAGGTCGCGCAATTTTATTTTGTTTTATGGGGGCTACTCTTGGTGCTTTTTACTTTTATCCGCTAAGGTCTTGCTCTTCTTACTTATAACAACTGTCCCTGCCATTAAATCATGCCATGCGCGCTTTTTCTTATCGAACGCCACCCAAATAAACCCTAAGCACAAGCCAACAAAAGAAACTATATACCCCACGTAGCGAATAACGCATTGCCCGTAGCTGGGGGCGAGGCCGGTTTTTTCATCCACTACCTGTGCCCCAATAACCATTTTGCCCGGTGTGGCAGATTTATAGCGCCAAAAAACTATCACTGCGGCTATAGGCAGAACATAGCCAATAAGAATGTTCCACACCCCCCACGTATGGGCACCAATTAAATAGCTGTTGCCGTAAATCATTAGAAGTGGCGGCAAGGTTGCGGCTATTACAAGTAGCGAATCAATTACGTGGGCTAATACTCGCAGCCAAAAGCCGATAAAGCGAACAGTTGGCTGAGCGCCACTTGCTGTGTGTATATTTTCTTCTATTGGGTTGTCCATTTTTTACTCTTTTCCCAGTTAAATCTGTGACTTTTTGGGTTTGGCTGCTTACCCGAACTCAATATATTAGCATTGGCGGGCGCGTAATTTACAACGCTTAATTACTCCTTAAAGGCCCAAATTAGTAGGCTGGATGCGGGCTTGGGCGCTGCTTACTCTACCAGAAATAGGCCCACTAGCTGCGTTTGTGGCTAGTGGCACGGTGTTTCTCACCAAGTAAGTCACCAAATAAGTTCGTTTAAGGCCAAACGAACGACTACTTGGCCCACCGAGGCGCACACTGGCACAACTGATAGCCAGAGCGCATACCGTTCTTACCCCGCGCCGTATCAGCTAACAATAAAAAAATATTACAGCGCGTAGCTTTGTAATTACAGAGTGCAATTGCAGGCGCTGTACAAGAGGCCTAATACCATGAGAGAAAAACTACTGCGCGCACTGTTAACAAGCGCCAAGTTCTTTGGGGCGAGCTTACTACTGCTTAGCCTATTTAACCTTACCGCCTGTGGCGGAGGCTCCAGCGGCACTAAGCCCGTAGTGGAAGAGCCACAGCCAGAACCGCAGCCAGAACCAGAACCTGAACCGGAGCCAGAACCTGAACCGGAGCCAGAACCAGAACCGCAGCCAGAACCAGAACCAGAGCCCGACTTCTCGGCCCTACATACCGATGGCACTAAATGGGTTAACGCCAATGGCGACCAAGTGTTGTTAAAAGGTGTGAACCTGGGCAACTGGCTATTGCAAGAGTTTTGGATGATGGAGCAAGGCTCTGAGGATGTGAATGATCAATGCTCCCTCGAAGCTGTTTTTGACGACCGCTTTGGCTTTGCTGAGCGCGAGCGTCTTATGGATCTGTTCCGCGATAATTGGATAAACGATCGCGACTGGGACATTATCGCCTCGTTCGGTATGAACGTTATTCGCCTGCCGTTTATTTGGAACCTAATAGAAGACGAAAACAACCCCATGACACTGCGTGACGATGCGTGGCAGTACATTGATTACGCCATTGAGCAGGCCGAAGCCCGCGACATGTATGTAATTTTAGATTTGCACGGTGCCGTAGGGGCACAAGGGTGGGAGCATCACAGTGGCTGTGCTGAGCTTAATGAATACTGGGGTAGCGAAGCTTACCAAGAGCGTACGCGCTGGTTGTGGCAGCAAGTGGCTACACGCTATGCCGACCGCGACGCAGTAGCGGCTTACGGCGTGCTAAACGAGCCGTGGGGCACCACACCAGAAAACCTCGCAGTAGAAGCCATCGAATTATTCGATGCTATTCGCGAAGTGGATGCCGACAAAATAATTATTTTACCAGGGCACCACTCAGGTATTCACGCGTACCCTAACCCTGCAACTGTAAACCAAACCAATGTTGCTTACGAAATGCACTTTTACCCCGGTATTTTTGGTTGGGGTGAAATAGGCTACGACGTAAACCGCGACTGGTTAACCTGTGGCCCAACGGGCACCAGCGGCGTGTGCGAATGGGATGCGCGCTTAGATGCATTAGATTCCCCGTTTTTAATTGGTGAATTTCAACCGTGGACAGGCCTAGGCCCCGAACTTGGTGCGCAAATTACACGTGCCACTTACGATACCTACGCGAGTTTCGATTGGGCATCTACGGCGTGGTCTTACAAAATTATTACCAGTGGCGGCGGTCAAGGTGGTGGCACATGGGGCATGGTAACAAACGAGCGCGGTTTAGGTTTATTGGCCAAAGCCGATACTTGGGCCTGTGCCGGTTGGGATAGCAGCTTTGCCAACGCATGTGGTGTAAGTCGCACCGGTTTTACGCCCGATAGAGAAGGCGAGCAAACCTACTATTTAGTGATTAAATTCGGCGCCTGTTGCGAAGGTAACCTCGATGCAACATTAGATAGCATCAGCATTATCGACGATGTAACCGGCGAAGAAATAATTGTGAATGGCGGCTTTGGTGCTGGTACCGGTTGGACCGAGTGGTACGAAAGTGCAATGCCCATTATCGATTACAACTACACCGGTGCAGGTGTGCCTACGGGTAGCGATGGCGCGGTGTTACGCATGAGTGGTGCTGCAGCCATTAACGGCGGCGTGTACCAAGCTATAACGTTAGATTCCAGCAAAAGCTATAGCTTCTCTGGTGTATTTAAAGATAACGGCAGTGCAAGTGCATGGGCAGAAATATTCTTAGTGCAAAGCCAGCCGGTTGATGGCAGCGATGTATTAGCCGAAGGCCCATTTGCCGCGGTAGATTTTTTAACCGCACCGATAGAAGAAATAGAAAATCTATTTGAAGCCTTTGGCACTACCCCGTACGACATTCACGAAGAAATGCGTGCAGCCATGACCGCCGAAACAGCGCCAACCTTGTTTGACCTGCCCGGCGCACCTACCGGCGTAATGCTAGCCGAAGATGCAGGCGCAGCAACAATAAGTTGGACCGCAAGCGGCGATGCCAACGTGACTGGCTACAATGTTTATCGCTCAACAATTTCTGGCAACAGCTATACCTTGTTAGCTGAAAATGTAACAGCTACCACCTTCGTGGATAGCACCATAGATGGCGAGCAAACTTTCTATTACACCGTAACGGCTGTAACAGACACGGCAGAAAGCTATCGCAGCCAAGAGGTAGCCACTACCTTTGTAGCCGTGCATTTACCTGGCAAAGTAGAAGCAGAAGCTCATAGCGATATGATGGGCTTACAAACCGAAAACACTACCGATACCGGCGGCGGTATTAATATTGGCTTTATAGATGCCGGCGATTGGTTTGAATACGAAGTAACAATCGATACCGCGGCGACCTATAACATCCACTACCGCTTAGCGAGTGAGCCGGGCAGCACAGGCTTTACCGTATCTATAAATGATGAAGTGCTAAATACCGTTGCCGTACCCGCTACAGGCGGTTGGCAAACATGGCAAACCGAAAGTACAACTATCACCTTACCCGCCGGCGAACACACATTGCGCTTTGATGCATTGGGTGGCCAGTGGAATATGAATTGGTGGAGTGTTGAAGCAGTTGACTAGCTGATAGTTGCCCTAGACCTTTCTACACAGGTCTAGGGCTGGCAAGTTAACACTAGGCGTTGATATTCGGTGGGGCAGAGCTGCAAAGTGTTTTAATTGCGGCGCTTTGTTTTCAAATTAAGTGGTATACAAACAATTTACTTAGGGTTGAATGTTTAGGAATTCTATCCACTTTGCCGAGTATCAATATAGTTTTTTTATGGAGCAATATTAACGACTGAAATATCAATTAGTAAAACCTAATACAAGTAAAGAGATAATAATGATAAAAATAAACAGTAATCAGTCTTTTCTAGTTTCTATGCTCGCACCAGTAGTGCTTGCATTTAGCGCAATAACATATGCAGCAGAGCCCGCCTCAGACCGTATTTATATGGGAGCTTTTACAGACCGCAATTGGTCTGAATCCAATCCGTGTGGAGATAAACAAACCGAGCACTGGGAGTGGAATCAAAATTCTCAATGGTTTGGCAACACCAATGCTTACTTTGGGAAAATATTTCCCGAATGGTTTTTACCTGATGGAGCGCCCAATATCTATCAAAACTGGAAGGTAGAGGTAGAAAGAATTAAGGCACAAGGTCGTATCCCTTACATAAACTGGGAGGCCCATGGCCAAACGCAAGATGGTGAATGCTGGCACGGTGGCAATGGGCAGAATGCCCGAGCGGATAGAGATGTAATATCTGAAATTAATGCCGGTCAGCACGACGACTTAATAGAAAATTTAGCCATAGGTTTACGGGAAGAAAAAACAAAAATAGTTATCGATTTATTTCACGAAATGAACGGCGCATGGTACGACTGGTCGCCTTCCTGTAAGCATTCTGCGGGTTGGCCGGCTTGGCGCCAAGCGTTTAAGCATGTGGTTGATATATTTAGAGCAAACAATGCCTACAATGTTGAATTTGGTACATCTGTTTGGTTTGGCGCAGATATTTGTGGCAACGGCATACAAGACACAGTCGATAACATTAATATACCGGGCTACTTAGATTGGATAGGCATTGATATTTATGGCGACGTCTACGGCAACAGCTTTTCTAACCTAATGGACCCATGGTATAGCGCACTCGCGGGTACAGGGTTGCCCATCGTCGTTGGCGAAATGGGAGTGGCGCTATCAGATGATGACGAAGCGAAGCGCACGTGGATGACAGAATTCCGTGATTCACTAGTCAATCAATACCCGCGTGTAAAAGCGTTTAACTGGTTTGATATTGATAAGGGGTGGGTAAATAACGAGGCCAATTACCATATAGAGTCAGGTAATGCCGGGCCTCATTTCAATCAATTAATGACCGACCCTCGTTTTGTTGGCTCGTTTGGTTCGGTATTTATTAAAAATAAAGCAAACAATAAATGCCTCGCAATTGCCGCTAACAGCAATTCAAACACTGCCAATGTTGAAGCTGCAGATTGTAATGGTGCTGCAAACCAAGTGTTTACTGTAACGGATCTGGGCGACTTTAAACTGGAGCTTCGGGCGCTTAACAGCGATAAGTGTGTAGATGTGGCTGGCGCAGCTTCCGGTGATGGTGCCAACATCCAGCAGTATAGTTGTAATGCGAGTAAGGCCCAAGTTTGGGTGATGAATGTTATTAATTGGTCTACGATGGAAGTAGAGCTTTCTGCAGAAAACTCAGAGAAGTGTTTAGATCTAGATATGGCTTCATCTAATGTTCAGCAGTGGCAGTGTTACTCAAACATAAACCAACGCTGGTTTTTAAAAACAACCCCTAACGCACCGGTTCAATTAGATCCGCCAAGCATTAGCGGTATCTACGAGCTAAAAAATACTGCAACTAATCGTTGTTTAGATATAGCGGGCGGTTCACCCGATACCGAGGCGAATGCACAAACATGGTCTTGCAATGGTTCCAGTGCACAGCGTTTTAAAATTGTTGATCTTGGTGGCTATAGGCTTCTACTTCGGCCGCTAAGTAATACTAACGTCTGCATAGATGTTTCTGATGTAAGTCAAGCTAATGGCGCTAATGTACATCAGTGGACGTGTAATGGTGGCAATAATCAGACGTGGAAGGTTGATGTTAAGAACTGGGCTACCATGGAAGTAACGCTTTCTGCTGCGCATTCAAACAAATGCCTCGATGAAGATCAGGGCTCTAATAATGTACAGCAGTGGGCGTGCAGTAATGCTAATAACCAAATTTGGAAATTAGATGTTGTGAATTAATTTACAGTCTTATTGGTGGCGCTCAGCGGTTGTAGCGCTGGGTGCTGTCAATTACTGCTAATAGTTGGAATAGTTAAAAGAGCCTTAGGTTAACCCAAACACTTGTTGGCTCTCGTAAAAGGAATTTGGAGTTTGTCAGTGTATTCACCATTTTAGTGTGGTAAATATTTGGGTTTAACTTCCCATTACCCGCCTAATGACGGTAATGGGAGTCCTTTCGTTCATTTATTTCTTTTTCTACGCGAATAAATAAAAGTGGCACTCGGCTAATTGCTGTGTGTTCCACTTTATTATTGTAGGTGAACACGCCTCAGGATTATCCCTACGTGTTTTTCCTTTAGCAGAACGAATTCCTTTCTTAGTTACTATACCCTTCCCTTACTTGAATAAAAAAGCCTGTGAGTTAGGGACTTATCTAATTTGTATCCATAAAAATAAATAATATTATCAATAAAGGTGTGCCATGAAAAAAGTATTCAGTTTAATAATAGGGTTAAGCCTATCTCTGCCCGTGTGGGCAGGGTGGGAGAGACAGTGGATAGATACATTCGATGGGGATAGCGTAGATTGGACCAACTGGACAGCCCAAGTAGAAGCAAATTATAACAACGAAGTGCAGTGTTATACCGCAGATGAAACATCCGCTAATAAAAACTACGACGTATCTGACGGTACGCTAAAAATAATAGCAAGAAAGCAATCCGTCGAGTGTGCAGGCCTAGGTGGCCAAAACAAAACATGGACATCAGGGCGATTAAACAGCAAAGATAAACAAGAGTTCTTGTATGGCCGTATAGAATCCCGCATTCGCTTCCACAACCTAGAGGGCGGCACGTGGCCGGCATTTTGGATGCTCGAAAACCGCATATCCGAAACCCCGCGTAAATACGATGATGATTACGAGCAATGGCCCAACCCCGGTGCCGGTGAAATAGATGTGTGGGAGTGGTTTTCGAACGGCCCTAATATTTACATCATAAACTTCTTTAATGCTAATAACTGCGGCGATAGGCACGATTACGTTTACCCAAATGGCGGCAGTGATGTACTAAATTGGCATAACTATGCCATGGAGTGGGATGCAAATAACATTAGCTTTTTTATAGATGGCAGCCTGATTACCTCGTTTGATGTGTCTTCGTGCCCGCAGTACAAAGAGAAAATGTTTGTACTACTCAACTTGGCCGTTGGCGGGAATCTAGGTGGTACTATCGACCCCAATTTATCGCTCGCAACATTAGAAGTGGATTACGTAGGCTACTGCACAGCTACCAATGCTAACGACTACGCAAGCTGTGATGAAACAACACCCGCTGCATTGCAAGGTGAGCCCAGCACATCGTGGGTGTTAAGCACAGTAAATGCTACCGCCACGCTTGCCAATGCAGCGCAAAATAGCGGAGCCATTGCGTTTGAAACAAGCGCTTTCGGCGAAAATGCATCAGACCCTATGATTTACCAAGCAGGGCAAAACATCACAGCCGGTAAAGAATATACCTTAGCGTTTGATGTGCGATCCAATACTGCCGGCCGCGCCTTTCGTGCATTTGTGGCGGCTAGTGCCGAAGCCTCGCAGGGTATATTAGATCAAGAAGTTGTGGTTGCAAATGCAGACGCATGGCAATTCGTAAGTTTAAACTTCACGTCAGAACAAACCTTTAACGATGCGGTTATAGCGTTTCAATCCGGCACTGCAGCACTGGGTAACGGTGAGTTGTTGTTTAAAAATATAGTGCTTACCGAGCATTCCACCTTGTACTCAACAACGGTTGTTACCAATGCTGGTGGTTCAATAAACCCTCCTGGGCCTACAGTAAAAACCGTAAGCGGTTACAGTAGCCACTTTACAATTACTGCAAATGTAACCCATGCTATTGGCGATGTGTTTATCGATGGCGTAAGCGTTGGCCCTGTTGCCGAATATACGTTCGACAATATACAAGGCGACCACGAAATAGAAGTGCAGTTTGTTGCACTGCCGCCCCCCGAAGGTACCGAGATACTTACCCCTGTAGCCGCCACTGCGAGCAGTTCACTTAGTGTTGCGAGCAGAGCAATCGATGGCGACTACGCAACCCGCTGGGAATCGCGCCACGGTATAGAGGCTACGTGGCTAGAGTTAGATTTAGGCACAGCCGTAGATTTGCACTCCATACTCATAAACTGGGAAGCCGCAAACGCAAAAGCGTACACCCTAGAAGGCTCTAACGATGGCGAAAATTGGACAGTACTCGCAAGCGTAACGAATGGCACCTTTGGCGACCGCGCCGATGAGCTATCACTCACTGGCAGCTACTCACACCTGCGAATAAACGCAACCGAAAGAAGCGCGGGTAATGATTGGGGCTATTCCATTTGGGATATAGTGCTATACGCATACACGCAAGATCAAAACGCAAGTAGCAGCTCGTCTAGTTCTTCAAACAGTACAACCTCTAGTTCTTCTAGCTCATCCACTTCTTCGAGTAGCTCTTCCTCAAGCTCTTCTAGTTCATCTTCAAGTTCTAGCTCTGGCGGCAGTGAACCTGCTTCGAGCGGTAGCGGCAGAATGGATGGTGTTGTTTTTCTTTTCTTGATGGTGTTGTTTGGTTTGGTTACACAACGCGTCGTGTTAGCTAAATTAGTTAGTTAACCACACTTGTCAGGCCTGCAGCCCGTAGGCCAGATAAGGCAGTGCCGCCATCTGGTAAGCCCAGTTAAATGGCACTGCCTTACCCCCTCGAGCACTTTCAAAAATTATTTGCCTCGCAACCTACAAATATTTCAAACCCAATGTTAAAAACCTTAGGCTGCAGGTGAAAAATATCAATCCACAATAATCGCCCTATACAGCACGTGCTTAGTCGGTTCGTTATCACCTAGGTTTTCTCGTGAACAGGTGAAATCGTCATTGTAACTTGCTTGTAGTCGCTTACCCGCTAGCTGTGCAGAAAGCAGCATACTGTAAAAAGCCCGACAGGATTCTGCCGGTACATCGTTCCATGTTTCACCCACCTTGCAATGATATTGCACCCCGTAGCCGTAATTTACTAGCAGCAGCCCTGAAGCGGGGTTTAAACCGGCAAATTGTACTGTGCCGGTACATGTGGTGTTGGCTACAACAGGTAAGCAAACAACTGCACAGAAAATGAAAATTAATTTACACGTGTATTTATTCATTGTTGTGTTAACTCCTAGTTAAAGTGGGGGGCATTATAGGGTGAAAACAGTTGGCTAAATAAAAATATTCTAGTTTTTCCAAATTCGTGTGGGACTGTAAGTTATGCGGCTGCTTTGGCGTTTATGTCGTTATTGTGGCGCTGCTATTTGTGGGGCGGTTAATCTTTATGTCATGTGTGTGCTGCATAAACTTGGGTTGCATGCAAACCAAGTTGCCAGATTAATTTACCTGTTGTGCTAGTGGTATCTGTTATTAATGCATATTTATTTCTGGTAATTTAGTCTGGTTTATTTGGCTTGTTACTAGTTTATAAGTTTGGTTTTTGTGTCTATTTATTAAGTTGGTGGCGTTGGTTTGTTGAGCGCGACGGATTTGACTGGTAATATCGCCGCGCGCTGGGACGCATGCATATTGCAAAGGAATTCGCACTTCTATTTTCCGCTTGTCTCCGTGATTAACCTCTAAATTCGCTTCTACCCGTAAAGGCCAAAGATGATTGCATTCACTAAAAAGCAATTGGGCGCTTTTGTGCGCATTACTGTTTTAACTGCGCTTTGCGCTATTTGTACTCCTGTGTTTGCAGGGTATTTAAGTAGTGATGAGACCCATAGCTATGACGGAAGCTTTAACCTAGTGATTGATCCGGCTGCTTGGGTAGAAAATGAAGATACCGATGAAAAGAAAACGCTTAGCCTCTACGAGGCCAGGGCCGATTTGGTTGCAAATGATCCAGTCTTCAGCGAAGAGATACTAATTGTTCCTGAATTATCAAAAGGCACGCTTAATTACTCAATATTTAAAAGTGAGAACGGAACATACAAGTACATTTTAAAAGTCTGCTCAGATTATATGGAGACAACCAGTGGTGGGCTCTCATATCCCAGAACGATTTGTTCCGCAACCGATTCAAATGCTCAAAACGATTTTCAATCCACTGTCGTAAAGGTAGATATTCCGCTAGATGATAGCCCAGACGAAAGATTAGACCTCTCAGACTACGATATTTATTACGGAGATTTTAATGGCGATGGGGTAAGCGGAGACATTTACTTTTACGGTAGGGATGTATTTGTTCTTATTGCAGGTGATATATCAATTCCGCTCAATATCCAAGGTCCCCCAAGTTTTGTTCTAAATCGTTTGCCATCTAACTTTGGTTACTCCCAGCCGGAACTTCTAGATTTAGATGAAGGGTATTTGGGTAGTTTTACTCGGGCAACATTGAACGCAGATTACTTCTCTGGCGATATGAATGGAGATCGAGAGGAAGACTACTTTATCCGTGGTTATCAAGCAGGTGAGCCTGCGTTAACTGCACTGCAGACAGAAATCGGGTTCCCTCAGTTTATTGTAGCTAACATCGATACAGAAACACGCTTCGATCCTTCTGATAGAAGAAACACAATTGCGTTACAGGACTACAACCTTGATGGCCGCATGGATTTGGTGTTGTTATCTGGAGTTGGTGGGTATGTTGTTGATGTGATTTATAGTAATTCTGGCGGGGTGGTGGATGAAGGTTATTATACGGCTAATTCAATTGATGAGATGTTATCTGTAAATACGCGTACTGCAAACGCATTTGGAACATTAGGTGGTGAATTCAAGGTAAGTGAAACTGGTGCCGCTACTTACACTATCTCGGTGTTTACGCCGGCCGGTACGGCAGGTGTAACCCCTTCTGTTTCTTTTTCTTATTCTAGTCAAGCTGCGAATGGGATTATGGGGACTGGTTGGAGCCTAAATGCTTCATCGGCTATAACTCGCTGTCGTCAAACTAAATTTATTGATGGTGTATCTAGGCCGTTAACATTTACCAATGAAGATCGCTTTTGTTTCGATGGAATGAGGCTTCTAAAAATTAGCGGAGTATATGGTGAGTCGGGTTCAAAATACAGAACAGAAATAGATTCTCAGGTTGTTGTTACTTTACACGGTAACGCCAGCTCTTCTGGTAGTTATTTTACGGCAGTAAAAAAAGATGGAACGATTCAATATTTTGGTCGTGTGCCAAATGAGTTTATCGATTCTCAAGCATCTCAAATATTTCCCGGAGGAAAGGTTCTAACTTGGGGGCTATCTCGTTCAGAAGATAGCATCGGTAATGCAATTAAGTATTATTACATACAAGAGAATGGAAATAATTTTAGGGTCGATCGCATAGAGTATGCTTTTGGTTCAGGGGGAGCTGCGAATACAGTAATTAGTTTCGGGTACGAAGGACGGCCCGATGTGCAAAAGGGGTATTTAGCCGGAATATACACAGAGCGAAGTGTTCGACTAAGCAGCGTTAATGTTGATAATAATGTAACTAGTAACAAAAATGTTCGCAACTATCATATCTATTATAACCGAGACACATCCCCTGTAGCAGAGAAAGACCGCTCATTAGTCACAGCGATTCAAGAATGTGTTGGTACTTCGTGCAAGGAGGCAACCAAGTTTTCTTGGGGGGTCGTCGATGGTGATTTGCTGGCTCAGGCTGGCGGTAGCCCAGATATCGATTTGAGGCTAGGATCGAGCATCAGTCCTACAACACAGTTTCAACCAATAGATATAAATGGCGACGGAGAATTGGATGTTGCTTGGTTGGTGTTGACCAATAACTCTTCTGATGTCATAGGTAAAAATTACGATCACGAGCTTCATTACGCAATCTCAGTATTTGGTACGTTAACAAAGCAAGGATTTGTCGACGAGAATGGAGATCTTGACGGCATGGTTGTAGAGTTTGATGAAAACGAGCGGTCCTTCGTAGGTTTGCAATCGCTCGACTATAATGCCGATGGCCATGCGGACGTTGCTATTTATCGGTCAAGAGGGGCTAAGGGGTGGAATATTCATTTAGCAAAACCGTCAAAAAATGGTAACTGGAGGTTATCTTCAAATTCAATTCACACGGGTATCCTTGATAAAGAAGCAATTTTTATTGATGTGAATGGTGACGGTCTTACCGATGCACTAACAGAAAGTCGTGTATATCTAATGGAGCAAAATCCAGAAGAAGAAATAACTTCGGATCGCTACTATAGGTTCAAACCCAACGGGGAGGAACTTGTCTATTCGGGAGTTGAGCGCTTAGAGCGACGGGATGATATGCCCTTAGTGTGCTGGAGTTGTCCATATGGTGCGTCCTATCTTACTGATGATCAAGAATTTCGATTTCATGGCTTTGGTGATTTTAATGGAGACGGCAGGCTTGATTTGTTAGTCGGTGACTACATTGAGCGTCAAGAGCGCCGAGAAAGTAATGGAAAAATACTAGACGTTTCTTATATGCGCGAGAAACTACAAATTGTAGTAGCCACAGATAGTGGCTTTGAATCATGGTTAGATTTAGGGGTTAGAGTCTCTGGCGATTATGATCATGAAGACTCGGATTATTTTCCTGAGTCCGGCATATCGGTTGGAGATATCAATGCGGATGGGCTGACTGATGTTTTGTATCATAACAATGGGCAAGTTGAAGTATACCTTAGCAGAGGGGTTGGATTTAATTCCGATCCGGATTCCATACTTGCACTACCTGAAGATAAGGTTATTAGGCTTTTAGACGTTAATGGTGACGGGTTATTGGATCTAGTTAGCGAGTCTAAATCTGACTCTACTACCAAATTTAATGTCTATCATTGGGATAGAACAGCAGATCAATTCGTTAGCGAATCGAAACAAAAGGTTATATGGAAAGGGGGGGCTAATTATGTCTTTTCAGATGTCAACGGTGATTCGCATACTGATTTAATCACATTTTATGATGAAAGGCTTTCTATTCATTATTTTGAAAGCTCGCATGAAAGCTTTGAGTCTATAAAATCAATAGATAACGCTGGGGCGGTAACGAATGTCACTTATGAACCTATTAGTACTTCTGGCAATTATTCGGCGTTGAATCTTAAAACTGCGGTCGAAGAAGAGGAGTTTTTGAGCTGTGTAGTGGACTCATGGCAGACTGGTACTTATAGAGTTTGTAATACGTTTGATGTCGATGAGGTGGAGGATTTTTATAGGGCGGTTAATGAGGGGCTAAATATTGAGACTCAAAATAAGATTCAAACGGCTGCTCCTATTTTACAGTACGCAGCACCTTATTATGTCGTTACACAAGTAAGCTCTCCTGCACCAAGTGTTCAGATAACGAATGATCCTCTATCCCCATCAGGAAACAAAGGTATTCGTAGTATCGATCAATATAGCCGTGCTGCAGTTTCATATTTTTATGGTGAAGCTAAAATGCAAGCCGGTGGTCGGGGCTTTCTTGGTTTTCACCGCTTAGTCACCAAAGATGAGCAAACTGGTATAGAAACCGCTACCACATACCGTCAAGATTTCCCCTATATTGGCAGTCCACTCTCGACAATTGTATACGCTCCTGATGGCGGTGTGTTGAGTGAAGCCTATAACGTCTATAGTTCTAAGAAATTTAGCGCTGGCGCAGGAGCAGCAAAAATTTCTAAAACTAGTGTAGGTGTAAGCGCTAAAACGTCTGGTACGCAGGTGTTGGGACCAATCGTCCCATATCTAAGTGCGACTTATCAGTTAACTTACGAGACTCAATCGGGCCCGAATCAAAATCTAAGCGTTGTGAGTTTGAGTGAAGGAGTTAATGCTCTTTATGAATGCACATCTAATACTCAGGGAGACTGCCCGCAGTTTACTGCTGCAAGTTCGCTACAAAAAATAGCAAATCAAACGGTAACACTAAATGACGTTGATATTAATAATAACCCAACAAGTTCGGTGCAGCATCTGATTGGAGAAGATGTCCATATTACAACAACTACGCTAAATGAGTATGGCACAGGCAGGACCTTTAATTTACATGGCGAAACATTTAGTTTTGGTGACTTGGGACGACTTACAAAATCAACGGTCACTCATGATAGAAATGGAGAAACTAAAACTGAGTTTGTAGAGTTCGATTATTACACGTCGTCTGATGGCCTTGGGCATCCTGGTTTACTTAAATCAGAAACATCCTTGCCTTATCAAGAAGGGGAGGAGGCGTTAATTAGTGAAATTTTGACCACTACGTACGAATATGATGGCCTTGGGAATGTCAGCACTAAAGCTGTAAGTGGTTGGAATGGGTTTTCAGATGAGCTTGAGGTGCGAGAAACTGTCACACGCTTTGATTCAACAGGTCGATTTGTTGAAAGTGTGCGAGACCCATTGGGGCATGAGTTTGATATTGTAGAATCTCGGAATGAATACGGGGCGCCAAAATCAATAAAAGGGATCAACGGTGTTAATACGTTAAAGTATTACGATGTTTGGGGGCGTGAAACAAGAGAGGAGATTGTTAGCTTGGGAAGGTGGACTGCAACCCAATACAAAAATTGTAATAGTTCGCCTATTGCTTGTCCTTCCTCGGCTAAAACTGTAGTGCTTAATTATGATAATGGTGCAGGTTATAGCAAAGTTAAAGCCGCTTCTTTTATGGATATCGCTGGAAGAGAGGTGCGAACTACTACGTTAGGCTTAAACGGTTATGTCAATGTAGATAAACAATACGATGTTCTTGGGCGCTTGGTTCGGGTAAGTAATCCGTATTTTGCAGATGAAGGCCCTGGTTACTGGACGAGAACTTACTTCGACTTAATGGGGCGCGCGACCTTGGTGTTGGAGCCTGGTGGTGCAACAACAAGGTTATCTTATTCTGGTAACACTACGACATATATAAATGCACTAAATCAACACAAAATTGAAGTGAAAAACGCAGCCGGAGAGCTAAAAAGTATACAGGATACTATTGGGTCAACCCTTATTTATGAGTACGGTGTTAAGGGAGAGTTATTATCTACAGAGTTGTTGTCTGCAGGTCAAGGTCCAAATAATGCCGGTGATATTGAGATCTCATACGGCACCATTGAGGGCTTATGTCGTCAGCCTACCTCCGATTTCCAGGTGGTAATTTGTTACGATGGCTTGGGTCGAAAAACTGCCATGTGGGATCCGAACAAAGGCTTTTGGCAGTATGCATATAACGCATTTGGTGAATTAATTAGGCAAACTAGCGCTAACAATACATATGTCTCTAATCAGTATGATTTGCTTGGTCGCCCAGTCTCACGTGTAGATTATTTTGCCGATAGCACAATCGAAGGTAATACTCGGTGGTATTACGATGAATATGACAATTTAGGTATGCAGAAGGTTGATAACGCGCTGCTAAAACCTACTGCTGTTGTATACACCAAAGGGCGCTTATATGAACCCGGTGATCCCACTGATTATCTTGTTAAAACGTTGTATGACGAGTTTGGGCAGCAGGTGTCTACTACCCAGCAGATTGGTGATGGTGATATTTATGAGACTCGCACAAAGTACGATTACACTAATGGTCGTGTATTGGCTCAATACAATGCTCTGGGGGATTTTGTACTAAGGAATGGTGAAGCTATTGAAAGTGGCGTTAGGAATGAATACAACGAAGATGGTTTCTTAACGCAAATTTACAACATAGAAGACAATGCATTGCTCTATGAAGTAACTCAAATGGATGCAAGGGGTCAACTTGAGCAGGCTAAACTGGCAAATTTGGTAACTATTAATAAGTCCTATAATGTCGCGTCGGGTCTACTCAATTCGCAATCTGCGAATTCGGGTATGTATGCTCAAAGTATTACATATAAGTGGGATGATGTAGGTAATTTAATTCGGCGCTACAATACTAGCGGTGCTCTCGGTACAGAAAGTCATTGGCGTGAAAGCTATTGTTACGATCGTTTAAATCGTCTGGTAAAAACCGATCTGCTTCAAAATACTGATTATCAATACGGCATTCATCATGCCCCAGACTACACGTGCCCATCGAGCGACCGCACTCATGATGTCAAATATGATTTCCGAGGTAATATTACGTACAAGCAGGATGTAGGCACATATAAATACGATTTGTTGTCGGGTGGGATGAGAGCGGGTCCTAATGCGGTTACTTCTACAATCGAATCAAATGGCACAATTAATTATCGTTACGATGCCAACGGGAATATGCTGGGAGACGGGGCGAGAGTATTCGACTACACCACCTACGATATGGTAAGCAAAATCACGAAGGGGCAGACTGAAATCAATTTTTCATATGGCCCAGATCGTAAGCGCTATTACCGCAAAGATGAGAAAAAAAGTGCAGGAGGGGCTGTCTTAAGTACAGAGGAAACGTGGTACTTAGGGAACGTAGAAAAAGTAAAACTTGCTAACGGAAATATTAAATGGCGAAGGCACTTAATGGGAGGTACATTACATACCTATTATACCGATGCAGATGGTAATGAAATTACATCAGACGGGCAGTCTTCACTAGTTAGTACGGTAGATGTTCACTACATATTAAAAGATCATTTGGGCTCGACTGATATCATTTTAGATGCAAGCGGCACTGCTACTAGCTTAATGAGTTTTGATGCTTGGGGCTTTCGGCGCTCGGCGGACAGCCTGGAAAACTTGAGTTTATCTGCCGCTGCTTTATTTAATAGCTCTATAACACCTAAAGGTTTTACCGGCCACGAGATGCTAGATTCGGTTGGCGTTATCCATATGAATGGTCGTATTTACTATCCTCGTTTGGGGCGTTTTTTGCAGGCTGACCCACATGTTCAAGCTCCGGATAATACGCAATCGCTGAATAGGTATAGTTATGTAATGAATAACCCGCTGAATGCGACGGACCCTAGTGGTTATTTTGCAGTAACGTTGGCAGCGATTGTTATGACTGCAATGGAAGTGCATATAGCTATTCAGATTGCAGTGGTGGCAGTTATGACAACCTTACAGGCATATGCTGCTGGAGCGAGCCCCGGCGATGCAATAGGTGCGGGAATTGTTTCAGCTTGGTCGAGTATCGCATTTCATGCTGTGGGCAATCATTTCAACGCGTTAGGTAGAACGAACGAAGCATTGAATGATATGTCCATAACAATGTTTGGTCGAGCTAACTCCGCATTTCATTCGTTTGGGGGCAACCTGCTTAGAGGGTCGCAAATTGCAAAGCAAATAACTGCTCATGCAGTAATTGGTGGTGTAACTGCTGATTTACAGGGCGGAAAATTTGGGCACGGTTTTATTAGCGCTGGCTTGACCAAAGGTGTAATGGGAAGCATTGGACCAAATTTTGGAAATGTATTTGCACGTACTTCAATTGCCGCTCTAGTTGGTGGTACCACATCTAGGATTAGCGGTGGAAAGTTTGCTAATGGAGCGATTACTGCGGCTCTTGGGCATTTGTTTAATGCTGAGGGGGGGGCGGGACGGACGGCCAAGCGAGCTTATTATAGGGTTGCAATGAATGTTGGTGGTTGGTTTAACGACTATCCTAATGCTCGAAAGGCATTTAATCATTATTTAGATGGTAATGGAGCAGCTGTTGTTTATAGTGGAGAGTCTGAGCTTTGGACTGAATTTGGTGTCCTGAGAGGAATTGATCATAATATTGATGTGTTCTATTACGAAGTTGAAAATATAATTAATTCTTTAGCTCCTGGTGATTCTGCGAGTTATGCCGGCGTGTATAGCTCGCATATTGATGGAGCCTCAGTTAGTGAGGACTGGTATTACACTGCTGGGACCACTACTTTACAAACTCAAGTGAATCTTACGATAGATTTAGACAGTGGTGGAATACCAAAAGTTAGTGGAAGTGTTACTCATCTTTGGTGGGATATTTATGACTGGGATAGGGGGAAATCTACTGTTGTTCCAACAGGGAAAAGATTAGAGGATACAACTTTTCAGGGGTTGGGAGATACATTTACTCAATATAGTGTTAAATATGAACAGTGGTGATTATTTTATATGAAAAGTTTCATTTTAATATTATCGTTTTTTTTTATTGTGGGGTGTCATTACGAAAGTAATGATGGTCGAGAGTTCGAAGCCTATATTAATGCTGGGTTAACATTGATTGAGGAGGGTTCCAGTTCAAATGTGGAAGCAAAAATTTATAGCGTAGAGCTGGTTGAAGAGGGGGTGTTTCCTTTTCAGCCTTCGGATATGCTTCAGACAGTTACGCTTGTTTATTACGATTTGAAATCAAAAAACGACAAGTATATCGATCGATATATCGTAACTTTTAAATTGGATGAGAGTGAGATGTCGAGGGGGCGTGTGGTTAAGGAGAAGGTGCCTTTGATTGTGGCTAAAAATTTTTTCACAAAGCTGGACACGCAACAGTAATCAACAGTAATCAAGACAGGCACTCGACTAAAAACAATAGAAGGAATAATCAAGACAGGCAAGGAATAGGCAAGGAATCGGAAATAATCAAGACAGGCACTTAGATCACCTTGAAGATCAACGGCTAAATTGCATTAGCGATGCTGAATATTACTTTTAACTTTTTAAGGTAAGACGATTTAAATGAAATATATTATATTGGTGGCACTAATGGGGTTGAGTATTTCTTGCCTCGCTCAAAGTGGAAACGCATGGGTAGACGCCGATGTTGCGGAAGTGTTGGTGCATGATAATGGTGAAAGTGATTACGCGGGCAGGGTGCATGTAAAAATGGTCGATGGGATGAGTTGGCAGCCTGATTGTATTGGAGATTCCACATACTACAATAAATCTTTCGTTATAGATCTTTCTCGAGCGCCGGGGCAATATCAGTATTCTTTGCTATTAGCCGCGAAATTAGCCGGGAAAAAGATTACGGTACAGGTTAATCAACGCTGCATATCGGGTATTGCGTTAGTGCGGAATGTTAGTCTTGTTGAGTAAAGGATGTTAAATAAAATAAAATAATCGAGACAGGCACTAGTTAAAGAAATTTTGTTGTTGTTTATAGGGCAGGCACTAGTTAAAGAAAGAATAATCGAGACAGAAAGAATAATCGAGACAGGCACTAGTTAAAGAAATTTAATTAGTGCCTGTTTTAATTTTCGTTAGTTTTATCTTTTTGTTAAGTTTAGATTTTGAATGTCCAATACCCCTGAATACTGGCTGTTTAGCCAGATTTAAGGCGAGCGGGAGCCTCAAGGAGATCGAAAGAAAGTAGTTGTAGCTGTGTTTAAGCGAATAAAGCTTTCGCGTTAGCGATTCCGGGAGGCTTTTTATAACCAAGTAATTCGGCCGCTATTCTTATTTTGTTTTCCGCGCCCGCAAAAGTAGATGTTTTCTGCTCGAATTGTGCAGTTAATGTAAGCCATTCGTTGGCCTCTATGCCTATTCGGTGTAAAATAGGCGGCAAGTTTTTGTCGATGGTGCCGCATTTATTTTTACGTAAAATACGACCGGTCCAATCAACTAAATTTAAGTAGTCATTAAGCTTAAAAGGTAAACCTTGTGGCATTGGTTCCCTCGGGTTACCTACAAAAGGGTAAAGGCAATTAGGTTGAGATTTCTTCTCTTTTAATTGCTCAGCGCGAAGTTTTATAGAGGTAAAATCGGAGTTTTCTGGCGTATCGGCCATTTTCGCACGGACGGGATTCAAGTCTACATAAGCCAAGCATGCAGCTAGCGCTTTCTCATCCAATAACGCTTGCGAACTAAAGCGCGATTCCCAAAAGCTTCCAGTGCAGTGGTCTTCGGCGTTTGCCTGTCGCGCAATAGGTTCGTTTAATGCCCGCATAAACCAGCTAATACTCGTAAGTTGCTCGCGCCATTGCTCTAGCTTTTCGGCTACGGCGTCTAACTCAACTTTACTTAAAGGTAGGCCAGCAGCAAATTTTTGAGTAAGTAGCGTGCCCTTGTAAATGGCATGCCAGCGGTCTGCAATATCACTAAAGGATAATTGCTCTGCTTTCGCTGCGTTGATGTGTAAAACAATGTGTAAGTGGTTAGACATAACGGCGTAGGCGCAAATATCTATGCAGAATACTTGGCTAAGTAAATGGATACGTTCCTCTACCCACTGCCTACGATGCTCATAATTGGCGCCAGTTATTTTGTCTACCCCGCACAAAAAAGCGCGGCGCACACATCGAGAGGTGCAATGGTAGTAGGGTGTGGCATCTAAACACACTTGCATTTTACGGGGCTTAGGCATAGCGACCTCCTGTCATGCTTATACAGTGTTTTATACAGTTGTGTGCGGTGGCTGTCAATGCGAGTTGGTAAATTATACAAAGTAGCTAGCTTGGTAAAAATGTTATTTATCGAGTAGCTGAATTCCGGGTAAATAATAAATTAAAGGTAATCAAGACTGTTATGAAAGTGTTTTTCTTAGTGTTGTTGGCTTGCTTTTCGAATTGGTGTTTTGCTGGAAACCTTGTTCCCATAAAAGCGAAAGTAACGAGAGTATCTGGGCATACATCTTCGTTTACCACTTATACCGAGAGTGAAAAAGGCGTGTTTTTTATTTTTATGGAGGACTTGCCTAACGCTTGTGGAGATGGAATGGGAAGAATTGCCATCTCTCACGAGCATCCGCTATTTGAAACAGTAGTATCTGTTGCTCTGCTCGCTCGTACTACGGGTGAGCCCATTGAAATGGCGTATATCGATAAATGTACAGTTAGGGAAAATTCTTGGGATTTTGGAAGTTTTACCTACTAGTTAGAATAAATGGTGCGCAATGAAATCTGCAATTGTTGAACCTGTATTTAATTTAAAAGGCTCGTGTATGCTAAAAAATATTCTGTTTTTGTTTGTTATGGTCTCGCCTGTTTGTGGCGCCGGCGAGAATTATGTGAGTGGCCAAATTACTTCTTTGAAAGGGGCTGGAACAAATCCAGCAATAAGGATAGGCGATAGGCTTGTTCCCGGTAATTGTGATGGCGGTACTTATGGATGGCTCCAGTTCAAAGGCTCAACCCAAGAGCAGCAGTGGTTGTACTCTACTGCGCTCGCTATGGCCCTTTCAAAGAAGAAGGTCACGGTTTATACCAATAATGATGGCACTAGCTGTAAGATCTCTAATATTCAGATAACCTCTGGGCTTAATTAGAGATAAACGCTCGGTAATCGAGGCAGGCACTGGTTAAAGAGATTTGATTAGTTTCTGTTTTATGATTTTTTTCGTTTTATATCTTGATTAGGTTTGGGTGTTGAGTGTCCAAGGGCAATCGAGACGGGCACTGTACGATAAAGACTGGTGCCAAATTTTTCTGTGATCAAGTTGGATCTGATAATCGAGACAGGCACTAGTTTAGTAAGGTTCTGCTAATGGGGAAATGAAGTGACGAATATAAGAGCCCTATTCCTAAAGTAAATGTTAAGGTGATTGATGAAGTTTTTGTGTGTGATGGTGCTAATGATGTTTCCGCTTGAGGTTTATGCAGTTGATTGCGCTGCAGGTAAAGTTAAACGGCTGCAGCCTGAGGCTGGTGGAAATATTCTGATTTTTATAGAGAATCAGAATTGGCATCTTCTTGGTAATTCTAAAGACCCTGGCGTTAAAGAAATGTTCGCTTTAGCTCTTGCTGCTCAGGCGCAAGATAAACCGGTAATTATTCGATTTTTGGGGGCGTTTGATTGCTCTGCTTATGAAACCTCAACGCCAGCTTATATGCTTCGCTTAGATGCATAATAATAGTTTTTGGGTTTTTGGGTTTTTGGGAGGATTTAGTTATTAAATATTATTTTCAAGCAGTTATATTTCTGTTTATGTTTTCTGTTGTAGGTAATGTCTTTGCAGAGAATAAATGGCACCAGTCTACGATAAAGACAATATACCCATTAGCAAATGGGGATTTTGTACTTATCTTCAACACGGATTCGTTACTTTGCCCAGTAGACAATACCGGTAAGTACCATTATGTGCGAGTAGGCCAAAACGATGTGACTAGCGAAGGGGCGAGAAACATGTTGTCCGTAGCTTTAGCTGCCGCAGCAATGGGTAAAGAAGTAGATATTAATTTCGATATTACAGACGAGCGCTGTTTTATTAATCGGCTTTTCATTACCTTTTAAGGGTTTTAAGGGTTTTAAGGGTTTTAAGGGTTTTAAGGGTTTTAAGGGTTTTAAGTAGTGCTGAATAAATGACGCTAGCAGCTTAATTGGTGCTAGTGCTTCGTGAATCGTGTTGACGAGGTTTTTATGAATAAGTTGTTGTTTATATGTGCGTTTTTGGTTCTAAGCTCCACCGCGAAGGCCCTAGACGCACAAAAAAAAGGAGATTGGATCTCTGTTGGCGTGCCAGAGTCCTTTCATCAGGGTACGGAAGGAGTGTTGTACTTGCATGGCGATAATCACGGGGCGTGCGCGGGTGTTACACCTAGCTATATTAGACTGAATATGAGTCATTCTCACTTTAAAGAGTTTTATTCGTTATTGCTTTACACTGCAGCACAAAAGCAAAGTTTAGATTGTGTAGTAGATGGTGGTTGTGGCGGTAACGAGGTTTGGGTGAAGTATTGTAGGGGAAAGTTTTAATCGTTAATTAGTTGAACATGTTCGTATAGCTGAAACGTTTAAAAGCTAGTTCGTTTAGATATTGTTTTAGAGAATTCATTGGTAAGAATATGTGGAAAATAGTGGTAGCGCTTTTGGGTTGTGTACTTTCTGTTAATGCTTTTAGTGCTGCTGATTGCGACGGTGTTCCAGTAGCTGTGAAAATGGGTGAGTTTGGTGGGCAAGAGCCTTACGCTATTGTACGCGTTAACGGTTATGATTATCGCTTGGGCCTACCGAGCGACGACGCAATGAAAATGCGTTTTTCCCTTATTCAAACCGCTATGTTAGCTGGCTACAAAGTGAGAATACGTTTTTGGGCTGCGGATACTTGTCCGCAGGCTTCAGCTGATAGATTGATACCTAATTCAGTACAATTGGTTAAGAGTTAGTGTTAGGTGAATGTTATTTTATTGTTAACTAACAGAGTGTTAATTTGTTCTATGAAAATATTGTTTTTAATAATGTTTCTTGTTTTTTCTAATGTGGTCAATGCAGACCAAACAAGCTGGGCTAAGATTCGGCAAATGAACTATAGCGCTACGGCAGATTTTTTGTTTTTTATAACAACTGGTAAGTGGGAGGTGAAAAGCGGGGATAATATTACGTGTGAACCCACTTATATTCAGGTGACCAAAAGCGTGCTAGGTAGGGATAAAATGTTATCTATCGGGTTAGCAGCTCATATGGCGGGAAAGGAGGTTATGTTTCATGGTGAGTGTGGTTCAAATATTAACTACTTTGAAGCAACTTATATTGTTATTCGGTGATTTTCTTTGGCGGTTGACGGTCGTATTTATGTTACAAATATCGCTATCTTTCAAGACCAGAAATAGTCTTTCTGATGGCTTTTAAAGTTATATATGAAGCAACAGGGGGTTGTTATGGTTAAACGTTTTTATTGTGCTGCGTTGATGTTGGTTTGTCTTTCGGTGTCTTCGCTATCCTCCTCTTACTCTGGGCCAAGTTATGTCACTGGGGAGATTGTCAACATTACAAGCTTGTCATCTGGATTGTTAATGAGGATTGGTGTGAGCGGTTCTGACCCTGAGGTTCCGCAGAATTGAACGAGCGGGTATTACTGGATGTTTATTAAGCAAGATAACACTGCGATGATTTCTTTGGTGATAACTTCCTGGGCTATGGGGCTGAGCGCAACAGTGCACACATCTGCGAGCGATACTGGTTATTGTCCGGTTACACAGTTCGATCCTGCAGAAAGTTAGTTGAATATTATTAAGGGTATAAAGGAAATTTATGAAATATTTGATAGCTCTGTTTGTAACTTTATTTGCTACTAGTAGTTTCGCCGGCTGGAGTGGATCTACTGCGATTACTTTAATCTATCCTCATTCGAAGAATAATACTGATGGTACTGTTTACGTAAGATTTGAGAAAATGATTAACCCAGCTGATTGTACGTATGATACGTTAATTGCGCTTAAAAAAAGCAATAAATTGGCTTCAGAAATATACTCGATGATTCTGAGTGCGAGTTATGCTGGAAAAGAGCTTAGTTATTATGTGCTTGATTGTGATGATCATGGGTATCCAGTTATGGAGCACGTTAAGCTCAGCCTATAAGGTGTGAGCTGATAAGTGCTATATAGTTAGATGTGTTGGGTAGGAGGATGCTATGAATGTATGTAGAGCTTTAGGTTTTGTTTTTTTAGTTGTATTAACTTCTTGTGCTCAGCACTCGTATCGTAACAATGAAGTTATTGTTAATTCTACTTCATCAGCCCTAAGCTTCGAAGGCCGAGGCGCAGGCGCGGGCATGATGCTTATGTCCTCAATGGGGCCTGCCGGTATTGCCATAGGTGTTGCGATTGATGTAGGTATAGCTAAGGAAATTGAAAAAGCCGTAAATACTACAAGTGTTACCTTTGAGCAGTTACTTCAACGTCAGTTGGGTATGGGGTGTGCCAAATTCGATTCTAAGCTAAGTAGTACTCAGCTAGAGACAGTTTCTGTTGAAAAATATGGCTTCAGGGTCTCAAAAGGCGATTCCGAATCTGTGGTTGCATGGTTCTCGATAGCTTTAAATAATAATGCAGAAGCTACAATTAACTTCCCTGCCGATTTTGATGAGCTAGATACGGCATTGCCAAGTATTCCTTTTAATGTAGTTAAATCAGATGGTGAAGCGGCTGTTCAGCTTTGGCGAAATTCACTAGCCGTGACGTGTGGTGGCTAAGGCAATTGGGGTAATTGTGAAGCACTTTTTTTTTGTTCAGAATGGTGAGAGAGGTTTTAGTGAAACTACTTGTAATAGGCTTGTTGTTAGTTCCTGTTGTTGCGCATGCTAATTATTCTTGCACTGGCAAGGTCGCATATTTAGGAGTCGACGACAGGTTGCACGTTAATAATGGGTACGGAATTCATTCAATTTGTAGTTTGAAAGATGAAGAAAATTTAGAAAAATGTAAGGCTTGAATGTCTTTAGTGATGATGGCAAAGGCTTCCGATCGCCAAATTAGAATGTTCTACCGTGATTCAACAGGTAAGGGCACTTCAGAAGAAACTTGCCTTGCAGTAGGCAGTTGGGTTACGCCAGAAGATGCGGTGTATAATCTAACTATCTTTTAGGGCGCTTCGGTTGCAGATGTGCAAGCAGAGATAAATGAATATTTATGGGGATATGAGCTTGAGCAAGTACCAATTTATAGTAATTGTTTTGATGTTTTTTTCGTCACTTAGCTACGCAGAAAATATCACTGTTAAAATTAGTAAACTGGGGTGCCATAAAGATACGAACGTATGCTTCGCATATATCGATTTGGGTAGGCCTATTGAAACTAATTGTACGCGAAATGACGGTTCAATACGCTGGGATGGGATGAACGATAATAATGCTGCTTCTATAATGGCATTTCTTTTGGCCTCGCAAGCGCAAGATAAAAAAGTTACGTTCGGTGGTGCGGGAGAGACGTGCTTTATGGACTTTCCTTCTTTTCGTTGGGTGCATACCAACTAATGGTTTGTTTCTAAATAAGTAGCGTAAATATAATATTTACAGCTAAGTGATAGGTTAGAGTATGTTCAAATTTAAATTAATGTTGATACTTGTGGTGATGTGCTTTAGTTCGATAAGCAGCGCTGCATGGCAAACTTACACAACTGTCGAGTTTATAGTTATTGAAGGGGAGGCGGATGGCAGTCGGGCTTACGTTGCCTTTGCTGAAAACTTTACGCCTTCTGGGTGTTCAAGTGCTTCTGGTTATAAACGAATTTATCCCAATACCAAAAAAGGTGAGCTTATTTTATCTAATATGATGATGGCAAAAGCTTCTGGTATGCAGGTACTACCAAGCATTGGAGGCTGTGATGATTGGGGGCGTGATATATTGAATGGGGTTATTCTTAAACGCTAAGCTCATCGCAGAATTTAATTATACTCATATCGCTGGCAGGATTTATCGAGATGAACTGACAGCGAATTTGCACATAAAGCAAGATACTTTTCGACGGCGATACTTGTTAGCGTTTGTTAGATTCTATTCAACATGAAAGCCTGTTAAATTGCACTTGCCATTACTAGGGTTAACGGTGTAATCAATACGTACTATTTTTTGACCTGAAGCTTTAGCTGCTAACAGCATAGAAAACTGAGCCTTGCCAGCATCTGTATCCAACTTAAGGTACATTATATGATAGAGGCATTGCGGTAGCCCTTCGTTAGTATAGAACCCTCCTGACGCTGTACCTTCCGCAAATATGCGCTTTACGGTGCGGGTCTCATTAAGTGTCTCTGAATATACAGCCGCAGAAAATATTGAAGCTATGAAAATAATAATAAATCTCATTCGTTAAGTCCTTTAAATCTGTCTGTTGTGGGCGAATGCCAAAAAAGCCCTTTCTCACATTGTTCAGTATTTCGTTAATTTAAAAATATTATCATTTTTATCACGCGTCACAAAATAAAAGCCAAGTTATGTTCTTTCGCTTCTAATTATGCATGATAGCTATGACCCTTTTTCCATAAGAGTTTTATCAGCTATTTGCAGAGTACATAAACAATGGAGCTTTTATCACCAAGATAGAGCCTCGGCAGTCGCTGTTTTTAATATATACATTAAATACCAATAACTATAAAAGGTAAGCTTGAGGATAGCGCTGTGCTATAAAGTGTAAACCGCCCGATGGCAGCTGCGCTTTATCGGGCCTACAAATTCTAACGTAGGCCCGATAAGGCGAAGCCACCATCGGGCTTCTAAGGTCGAGAGTACGCCCGCTACCGGTAAACGTATTTTTCTTCAACGTGCCTTTACGCCGATTAACAGTCTATTTTAAATAATTGTATTTAATGTAGGTGCGTGTTTTTCTTAGGGCTATATACCTCCTTAGGGCTTTTGCATTTGTAGCTAACTGATAGCTTTAGGCACGTAATTAAGCCTTTGTGCTACCGGTTAGAAACTGCCCGATGGCAGCTGCACTTTATCGGGCCTACAGAATCTAACGTAGGCCCGATAAGGCAAAGCCGCCATCGGGCTTCTTGGGCCGGGCATAAATTCCCATAACCCGCATAACGTATTTCTATTCAACCTGCCGTTGCATCGATTAATAGCCAGTCTCAGATAATTGCACTTAATGTAAGTGTGTATATTCTTAGCACTTAATTATATTTAACTTTGTTAGATTTGGCCTTACCAAATGTGGTCGCCCATTCTTGTTCTTTTCCTTTCTTCTTAAATCTCTATTCTTTTGTCACCTATTGAGTTACGCGGATTTTGGTGAAGGTAACCGAAGGTATACATTAATGGCGCGTAAATCTTTATAAATATGTTAATGGTTTACCAAAATGCCGTCATATTACAAAATGGTATAGCCAAAATATTGCTATTATGGTTGGCTGTATTGATAATTTGGCCAGACCTTTATGGGCGAAACCTAATCGCTTTTTAAGGTTCTAGCAGGGTGAGTGTTGGCAAAACAATAAAAGTAGTTTCACCCATTCTTAACAACTCATGTTTGCGTTCTCTATCTGTAGTCTTTGTAATTTTTTACAGAGTGATGCCAGAACAAAAAATAATGGAGACAAATAATGTTTAACAAGATACTCGTTGCAGTAGGATTACTTGCGGCTAGCCTTTCTGTGCACGCCGCAACAAACCGCCCAAGTGGTTATACAACAATTTGTAAGGTTGGTGAAACATGCTCGGTAAGTCAGTCTACGAATGTAGCCTTTGGCGCGTCTGGGCAGTTTGTGTATAAAGTATTAAACGGTAGCTTTTCTTGTAGTGTTTCTACGTTTGGTAGTGACCCTATTCCTTCTAAATCTGTAAAAGAATGTTCAATCCCATCAAACGGCTCTAGCTCTTCTGGCTCGTCTTCATCTTCGTCTAGCAGCTCTTCCGGTAGCTCTTCTGGTGGTGGCTGTGGCAGCGGTGGTGGTTCTACGGTGTGCTTATCGGCCTCGGGTTCTAGCAATGGTATCAATTTAAGTTGGTCTGTATCTGGTTCTATATCTTCCGTGCAGCTTTATCGCGATACCGATTCAAACCCAAGCGGTCGCACGCGTATTGCTAGTGTATCTAGCTCTACTACTAGCTTTAGTGATACCGGCGCGGCATCGGGCACCACTTATTACTACTGGGTTAAATATTATGTAAATGGTACTGCTTACAACTCGGGTGTTGCTTCTGCGGTGCGCGGTTCTTCTAGCTCTAGTAGTTCAAGTTCTTCCAGCACTTCTAGCAGTTCTGGTGGAAAAGGTTCTAGTTGTAGCTCTACTGGTAGCCAATCTGTGTCTTCTACTATTAAGGTAACCAGCGGTACTTACGATGGTGGTTGTAAAACATTTAACCCTACCAGTGCTTTGGGTGATGGTAGCCAATCTGAAAGCCAAAAACCTGCTTTCCGTGTAGAAAACGGTGCAACGTTAAAGAATGTAATTATTGGCAATAACGGTGTGGATGGTATTCACGTTTACAACGGCGGTACGTTAAATAATATTCTTTGGACTAACGTAGGTGAAGATGCCATGACCGTTAAGTCTGAAGGTAACGTGACGGTAACCAATGTTGAAGGCTATGACGGCGAAGATAAGTTTATTCAGGTAAACGCAGTGACTAACTTAAAAGTTTCTAACTGTATTGTGAATAAAATGGGTAAGTTTCTTCGTCAGAATGGTGGTAAAACATTTGCCATGTCGGTAAGTGTAGATAACTGCGATATATCTAATATGGGTGAAGGTATCTTCCGTTCAGACAGCCCGAACGCTACAGCGGTTATTACTAACAGCCGTTTACGCAACGCTGGGGATATTTGTATTGGGGCTTGGAAAAGTTGTAAATCTTCCAATATCAGCAGCTTTTAATTTTTTATAAATACAATAAACCGAGCTGCTTTTATAGAGCTCGGTTTTTACTTTTTGGGGTTATATGTTAGTTACTGTAGCGCTTTAGGTAGCCGTGTATTACTTGTGGTATGGAGAATGTGATGAACAGAGAAAATACTGTTGGTAAGCTTAGAGCCACTAAATTAATTTTGGTTATTTTGGCGGTTGCATGGGTTTGTAGCATGGTTGTTGCCAGTAATGTTTATTTACAGCTTGAAGGCACCAAGCAACAGTTAGCGAATTTACGTACAGAGAATGCTAATGCATTAACGCAAGTGCGTTCACAGTATCAGGCGGATATTGATGAACTACAGAATTATATTTTATCGCAGCCAGATTTAGCGTCGGGCGCGATGCAGCAAGGGTTAGTGGCCACACATTGTGAGAGTGATGTTGTTAGTAATAACGAGCTAGCCGCAATGACAGGGGTAACCCCCGATGTGATAGTAGATAAAAAATATGCGCTTTTTTTGCCGGATTTAACATTGCCGCAAAGCGAGATGGAAACGCTTAAAAAGTTATTGGCCGCTCGTGAAGCGGTATTAAATAAAACCACGGCGAGTTATTACACTACGGAAGAAGAGTTGGCGCGAAATGTAGAGCAACAGCAACAAGCCCTTGAGAGCATAGATAAAGAAGTAGCAGCAGTGTTGCCGCAAGAGGAGTACGAGAACTATAGGTTGCTAAAAGATTCTGGCTTTGAGCAGTACCAACAAAAGCAATTTAATCGTGCGCTAGCGCCAGAGTCGCAATTAGATAATATTCAACAGCGTAGCTTGTTACTTGCCAAGCTTAAAAGCAAAGATTCTTTTAATAATCAGTTAAGTCTTGCCAATCAGCTAGCTCAAGATGGGGGTGCCGCTGCCAATGACGGTAAGCAATTAATAATGAGCGCGCTAGATAGCTATTCACAAAATTACTTTGCCGAGGCTAAATCGGTTCTTACCCAGGAGCAGTATAACGCTTTGGTGGAATACGAATCGCAGCAGTTTAGTCAAATGCGACGCAGCTTGCGTAACAGTATGGAATAGTTAGCCTCCCATTATCCCCTCCCGCCCAATGGCAGCTCTGCTTTATTGGGCCCACGATTCACAAGTAGGCCAGCTAAGGCGCTGCCCCCATCAGGCTTTTTTACCGCTCTATTGCGCCATAGTTTATTCGCAGCCGTTTTGCCCAATGGCAGCTACGCTTTATCGGGCCTACGGAGTATTTAGGGCAAACTGCCCCCTTTTTATATAGCTGCTACACTTAAAAGGATGCACAGAGGGGGAATGGAATGGCCACGAATATTTTAGTTATTGAAGATAGCCTACCCACACGCAAGGTTTTGGTGGGAGTGGTAGAGAAAATTGGTTACCGGGCATTGCAGGCCGAAAGTGGCGAGGCTGGGCTAGAGCTGTTTGCTACGAATGCGGTAGATATTGTGGTGCTGGATGTGCAGCTGCCGGGCATGGATGGTTTTGAAACCTGCCGCAAAATTCGCGAAGCCAGCGGCGATGATTGGCTGCCCGTTATTTACCTTAGTGCCACACACTCCGATGAATATATTGTAGAAGGGCTAGAAGCCGGCGGTGATGCTTATGTAACCAAGCCTGTAAACCACACTGTGCTAGAGGCTATTTTAAAAGCCATGGGGCGCATCGCCCATATGAAAAACCAATTAGCGCGGGCAAATAAAGAGTTAATGAAGCTTGCCAATCACGATGGGCTTACCAAAATTTTGAACCGGCGCGGCTTCGATGAGGTGATGGATAGATACTGGCGCCAAGCGCGGCGCGACCAAAGTGAAATAGGCTTGCTGTTAATTGATATCGATCATTTTAAAGCTTACAACGATACCTACGGTCATGTGCGCGGGGATGAAACGTTAAGTGCTGTGGCGCATTCAATAGAAAAAGCTTTAATGCGCCCCATTGATATTGCCGCTCGCTATGGCGGTGAGGAATTTGCAGTACTATTGCCCTGCACAGGTATGGAAGGTGCTATGACTGTTGGCGATAGAATATTAGAAGCTATTCGCGACGAAGCTATACCCCACTTAACGTCCCCGGTTAAAAGTTTTTTAACCGTGAGTATAGGTGTGGCGTTGTCGTCTGGGTTGGCGAGCGCTGAAGATTTAATTAAGCGTGCAGATGCGGCATTGTATCAGGCGAAGGAGAGGGGACGTAATAGGGTTAATATTGTTTAAGGGATAGGGGACAGCTTACAGGAGAGACAGCTTACAGGAGGCAGGCAGCAGTCTCGCTCGGTGTGTGAAATTCAGCACGAATTAATGATTTTATGTGGAGTAAAAAGGTGAAGGAAATGAACTACCCAACGTCTGTTAATGGGCAAATTACCGATGCGGTTACCCAGGAGAATGTGAAGGTGCTTGGTGAGGCGCCAGCTGTGGCTATGGGGAATTTGTATCACACTATTGGTAGCTCTGTTGCTATGGCGGCCGCGAATGCGGTGTACGCGCAGCAGCAGGCGAATGTGATCTATCAGGCTGCAACGGTTATTGGTATTAATACGTTGGCAGCGGCGTGGAGTACTGTTTTACCGCCGGTAGATAAATAATTGTTTGTGAAAATAAATAATAAAAAGCGTGGTTAGGCGAAGGCCTAACCACGGTAGGTGTTGCTAAACAACGAGGGAACTTAAATTTTTTATGGAAGGTGCAAGTCCATTTTCAATCATCCAAAACTAGCAACTAATCATTATCAATTAGCGATTGCCTCCCTCCACGGTGCTTGTGCTGCGTATTCATTTAGTTTGTTCACTACATATTGACCATTACTGCTTAGGCTGCCGTCTGGGTTGAACATGCTGGGTGGTTCTAGTTGGCCTGTGTTGGGGTCTACTTTGTCGGATATGGCCCAGTTAGCCCAAGATATTTTGTTTTGGTCTAAAAAGTTCATCCAATCGTCGGCGTTCATGCCATCGTAGTTGTTGTTTGGCCAAATTCCCCATTCGCTAGCAAAAATAGCCGCGCCGTTGTTTAGTGCGGTTTGTGCTAGGTTGCGAACGTGGTTGCCGTGCGAGCCAACATAAAAGTGCAGGGCGTAGGCGGTGTTGCTGTCGTTAATTTTATCGAACGCGGCTTCGTCTACGTTTTGCGACCAGGTGCGCGTGCCCACAACAATTAAATTATCGGAATGAGCGCGAATAGCAGGAATAACTTGTTCAGCGTAGTGCTTAATAGTGCCCCAGCTTGTGGTGTTTAATGGCTCGTTGTAAATCTCGAAAATCACGTTGTCGTGGTGGCCATAAAGCTGCGCCATTTCGCTAAAGAATGTAATGGCTTCGGCAATGTTATCTTCGGCATGGTGGGTGTGCCAGTCGATAATTACATACACATTGCGTGCAATGGCTTGTTCAACAACTGCTTGTAAGCGAGCCTTATTAGACGCGTCGTGTAAATAACCGCCGCCTTCATCAGTGCCCATTGCGCCGCGCACAAGTTCTACTTTGAACTCATCAACCATGCGGTCCACGGTGCTGGCGTTCCACCATTTTTCTTGGCCCCAACCGGTGTTGCTCCAAAAAAAGCTCATGCCGCGTACTTGTGCGGGTTCGCCGGTTTTTTCGCCGTGAATGCGGTTGCCATTCACCATTAGTTCGCCGTAAAAATCCACAGGGCCTGCAGGGGCAGAAAAATCTACCGTTACCTGTTGGCTAGAGGTGTCTGTGGTGCGGGTATCACTAACGGTTAAGGTAATGGTGTAAGTGCCGCTAGTGTAGTAGCTGTGGCTAGTGGCTACGCCGGTTGCGCTGTTGCCGTCACCAAAATCCCAATTGTATTGCAGGTTGCTGCCTGCAGTACAGTGCGCATCTAGGTGAACGTTTAAGCGGTCTTCGGCAATATTAAAACACGAAGTGGCTGGTGCGGGCGTTGTACGCTTTAGCTCTACCCAGTTTAAATTTAATGGGCCGCTTTGCGCGTATACACGCAACGTGTGGGTGCCTGCACTTAGGTCGCCAATGAGTGTGTTTTTGGTTGTCCACGCTTGCCAGCCACCGGTGTTGCCAACGGTAATGGCTTGGCCAACGTTTTGGCCATCTATTTGTAGTTGCAGTGCGCCGCCAGTTTGGTCTGAAGCAACCCGTACATCAGCTGCATAAAAATCAGGAGACTCTAAAAAGAACTCATACTCTAGCCATTCGCCAGCGTCTACCCAGCCAACATTAAAACCGCCACCGGTATCGGTAGTTGCTTGAATATCTACATCATCGCTTCTGTGTGCACCGCCTTCGTTACCGGGGGTGGTGTCGTTAAAGTTGATGTAATCTTCAGCTTGAAGTTTTAACGGGTTGATTGGCTCGGGTGGTTGAGTGGTCGCCGGTTTTATTTCTATCCAGT